>CAIJPN010000063.1 GCA_903822545.1 uncultured Anaerolineae bacterium
AATACTTGGGAGTGGACGCGCTCTTTCGGGTATGATGTGTCAAAATATCCATACAACCCTGCCGATGGGCGCGAAGATATTAGCCGGAAAGATGCTGGTCGAGGGCTGCGCGGCGGTTCCTATGCTAACTCTACTGTCTACATCCGCTGTGCCTACCGCGACTGGAACCTCCCCGACGGCCGCGGCGACTACCGCGGTTTCCGTGTGGTAGTTTGCTCCCCATTCTTCTCTCACTGACTCTGGTCTCTGGCGCTCTGAATCTCTCCCGAAGGACATCGGGACGATGTGGGGCTCTGAACCACTGTACTCTGATTGTGCAAGTCAAGATGGTTAGTCAAAGTCAAACCAAACCCGCGACATCGTCCCCGTATGGGGAAGCGGGTCGCGTTAAAAATTTGGGTTCTACCGTTTTTGGTGTAAAAACTCGTAAGGGCGACCCTTCATGGCATAAATTGGTGCAGTTTTGCAAAGGATTCTGGCCTAAAACTACGATTTTTCGCGCCGGGCGGGTCGCCCCTACCCAGCATCACATAGAAAACGGAAGAGCCGAAATTTGAACAAAGAGTCAATATGAATACAAAAACAAACCCCGCTCACGAAGAACGGGGCTTGTTTTTGTAGGTGAAACGAAATTTATGTCTACGGTAGTGTACCCTCGAAGAGATGCAGGAAACAAAACGAGACCTATCTTCTTGTTGTTGACGAGTCTGCAACAATTCATACGGCTTTTCAAATCTAAATGTTTTCCTTCAAAACGACGGCAAAAAATCTATGGGTATAATTACAATATTCACAACCAGAACAATCATCGCAAACATGGAGGAAAATATGCCCCCAAGCCCCAAGTCAGATTACGCAGATCTCGAAGTTCGTATCTTTTCCCGCCAGGAGCGTGCCTACCCGGTGGAAATCACCCTGGATGGCCAGCAGGAGTTCCAGCGCGGGCAGTTGCCCGGCGAGATCATCCCCTGGGTGCCCAGCGGCAGCCCACTGACAGACGGGAAAAAGCTGCTCGATATGCTGCTCTCTGACCCGGCCCTGCAAAATGCCTGGAGCCAGGCGCGCGGCAGCGCCCTCCAGCGCCGCATCCGCCTGCGCATCGACCCGGGGGCCGCCGAACTACACAACATCCCCTGGGAACTGCTCAGTGAAGACAACGTCACCCTTTCCGCCGCCGCCCAGACCCCCTTCTCCCGATACCTGCCCGTGGCGCTGCCCTGGGGAAATACAGCCGAAGAGCGCCCCATCCGCGTGCTCGCCGTCATTTCCAGCCCCGAAGACATCCAATCCCAATACAACCTGACCCCGCTTGATACCATCCTGGAGCGCCAGACGCTCGAAGCGGCCTTTTCCGGGCTGGGAGCGGCTGCCGAAATCCATTTTCTCGAAGCCCCGGTTACGCTGGAGCGTCTGGAAGAAGAACTGCGTCAGGGATACCACATCCTGCATTATCTTGGGCACGGCGCCTTCAGCCCCCGGCGCGGACAGGCTGCCCTGTACCTGCAAACCGAGGGCGGCCAGACCCAGATCGTCAACGATGAAGCCGTCATCGGGATGCTGGCCCGCCAGCAGAAGCGCCCCAGCCTGGTCTTCCTGGCGGCCTGCCAGAGCGCCGCCCGCTCGACCGCCGATGCCTTCCTGGGCCTGGCCCCTAAACTGGTGACGGCGGGCGTCCCGGCGGTGGTGGCGATGCAGGATTTTGTCGATATGGAGACCGCCCGCAAACTGAGCGCGGCCTTCTACCAGCGCCTGGCGGAGCATGGAACCGTGGATCGGGCCTTGAACGAAGCCCGCAGCGTGCTCCTGACCGCCTCCCGCCCTGACGCTGCTGTGCCGGTGCTGTTTATGCGACTCAAGTCCGGGCAGTTGTGGAGCGCCGAGGCGGATGCGCGCGGCCAGGTCTTGGACAAAAACCCCAGGGCGTTCTGGACCACCCTGGTGCGGCAGATACAGCAGAAGCGCTGCACTCCCATCATCGGGCCGAGGGCTTTTGGGCGGGTGCTGCCATCCCAGGCCGAGATCGCCGCGAATTGGGCGGAAGAACACAGCTACCCCTTCACCAACCGCACCGACATGGCCCGCGTGGCCCAATATCTCGCCACCAGCCAGGGTGAGGCCTTCCCGCGCGCCGAGCTGCTGGACGCCATGAAATCTGGCCTGATCCAGCGCCTGCCCGAAGCCCTGCGCCCGACCCGCAAAGTGCCCACCCTGACGGACTGCATCCAGGCGGTGGGCTGGCAAAACCTGGTGGCCGACGACCCGAACAACGTCCAGCGTGTGCTGGCGGCCTTCGACCTGCCGATCTACATGACCACCAACCCCGACAGCCTGATGGTGGAAGCGCTGCGGGCGCGCGGTGCGGAACCGCTGCGCGAACTGTGCCGCTGGGGCGAGCAGTTGGACTGGCTGGAATCTGCCCTGGGGCCGGATTACCAGCCCTCGGCAGAGAATCCGCTGGTGTATCACCTTTTTGGCAGTGACGAGCAGGAAGATTCGCTGATCCTGACCGAAGACGATTACTTCAACTTTCTGGTGCGCACCGCCTCCGAGCGCGACCGCATCCCGAACTTCATCCGCGAGGCGCTTTCGAGCACTTCGCTGATGTTCGTGGGCTACAGCCTGTATGACTGGGAGTTCCGGGTGCTGCTGCACGGGCTGGTGGCCAGCCGCGATACGCGCCGCAAGTTCAAGCATGTGGCGGTGCAGCTCGATCTGTCTGACTCTGTCAGCGGCGACACAGCCGCAGTCCAGTCTTTCTTGCAGCAGTACTTCCTGGAAGCCGACATCAACGTTTACTGGGGCAGCATGGAACAATTCATCGCCGAACTGCGCGAACAGTGGGAGGCAGTCAAATGAAAAACAACCCGTATATTGGCCCGCGTCCGTTTGAACGCCAGCACCGCGACCGTTTCTTTGGCCGTGAACGCGAAGGCCGCGAGTTGCAAGCCCTGATCGTGGCCGAGCGCGAAGTGTTGTTCTACGCCCA
>CAIJPN010000064.1 GCA_903822545.1 uncultured Anaerolineae bacterium
GATATGTCAAACTGCCTTTTTGCAAGGAGTTCCCTCACCCCGGCCCTCTCCCAAAGGGAGAGGGGGGTAATTCCCTTCCCCCGCCGGGGGAAGGGCCAGGGATGAGGGCGATTGCGCCAAAGGTAGCAACTTGAGTTAAATTATGAAAGATTTCTTTCCTCTTCCATAATTCATCATCCTGAATTCATAATCCCATGACCCAAGCTCTCTACCGCAAATGGCGCCCGCTGCTGTGGGACGAAGTTGTCTCGCAGGAACACATCATCCAGACGTTGAAAAACGCCGTGGCGAGTAACCGCGTTGCCCATGCCTATTTGTTCAGTGGGCCGCGCGGCACTGGCAAAACCACCGCCGCGCGCCTGCTGGCGAAAGCCGTCAATTGCCTCAACCCCGATGTGACCCACCGCCCCTGCAACGAGTGCGCCCACTGCAAAGCCGTCAACGAAAACCGCTTCATGGATTTGATCGAAATCGACGCCGCCTCCAACAACGGTGTTGATGATGTCCGCGAACTAAAAGAGAAGATCAATTTTTCCCCCTCACAAGGTACCTACAAAGTCTACATCATCGATGAAGTTCACATGCTTTCGGCGGGCGCATTCAATGCCCTGCTCAAAACGCTCGAAGAACCCCCGCCGCACGCTATCTTCATCCTTGCCACCACCGAAACCCACAAAATCCCGGCCACGGTGCTTTCGCGCTGCCAGCGTCACGAATTCCGGCGCGTCCCGCTCGGCGAAATCACTCGCCGCCTGAACGAAATCTGCAAAAGCGAAGGCCTCGAAGCTGACACCGATGCCCTCAACACCATCTCCCGCCAGTCCTCCGGCGGGATGCGTGATGCCATCTCCCTGCTCGACCAGCTTTCATCCACCGGCGGCAAAATCACCCTCGAACTGGCCCAAACCGTGCTTGGCACCGCCACCAGCCAGTCGGTCATTGCCCTTGTCCAGGCCGTCATTGACCAACAGCCTGGTTCCGGCCTCGACGAAATCCACCGCGCCCTCGATGGCGGCGCCGACGCCCGCGCCCTGGCCCGCCAGATCGTCGATTACCTGCGCAACCTCATGCTCGTGCAGATGGGCAATGGCGACCAGGTCGAAGTCCCCGCCGACACCCGCGCCCAGATGATCAAACATGCAAACGCGCTTACATCCAGCGAAGTCTTGCGCATGATGCGCGCCTTCAACGCCGCCGCCACCGACCCACGCGGAGGCTGGTCGCCCTCCCTCGGCCTCGAACTGGCCTTCGCCGAAGTTTTGGAACTGCCTGCCCAGGCGGAAGTTGTCTCAGCCCCTCGGGCGGCCTCCCGCACCTCCGCAGCCCCGGCGCCCCAGGCCGAATCCACCCGGATTCAACCGCCCATCAGCCAGACTCCCACTAAAATAACGGAATCCCAGCCGAAGGTCGCCACCGTCACACTCGAGCAGGTCACAAAAGCCTGGAAGCACATCTCCAGCCTCGTCAAAGCCAAAGACACCAACGTCGCCGCCCTGCTCAACTCCGGCAAACCCATCGAAATCCGTGAAGGCATCCTGCTACTGGCCTTCGCCAGCGACATCCTGCAAGAAAAATTCAACCGCCCCGAAAGCCTGGACCTGACCCGCAAAGCCCTCCACGAATCCCTCGGCGTTGACCTGCCCGTCCAGGCCGTTATCATCGGCTCCAAAAACGCCCTCCCATCACACGTCAAACCCGATGGCATGGTCGCCGCCGCCAACCAACTTGGCGGGGAGATTGTGGATATACACTGATATCGCGAGTTGATGAAGATGATGATTGAAGGGAGGTGAGTTTCTCCTGTTCTCATCATCTCATCAACTTTTTTCATAACACATCATCTTAGGAGATAAAACTATGGCAAAAGGATTTAACAGCAAAATGCCCGCAATGGGCGGCAACCCGATGATGGCGCAGCTTCAAAAGCTCCAGCGTCAGATGGAAGAAACCCAGGAAAAACTCAAAGGCGAGACTGTCAGCGTCACATCTGGTGGCGGCGCCATCAAAATCACCATGACCGGTGACCAGAAATGCACAGCCGTCGAAATCGACCCCGAATTCCTGAAAGACACCGACGCCGAAATGCTGCAAGATATGCTGCTGACCGCCGTCAATATGGCGCTTGAAAAATCCAAAGAACTGCAAGAAAAGATGATGGGCCCACTGGCAGGTGGGCTGCCTTTCTAACGTTATCCGGTTTAGCGGTTCTCCTGTTGCCTCGTTAAAAAGAGAGAACCGGAGAACCGAATAACTGGACAACGGGAAAACTCTCATGCTCCTCCCCGAACCCCTCCAGAACCTCATCACCGCCCTCGAGCGGTTGCCTGGCATTGGGCCAAAATCTGCCTCGCGGCTGGCTTTCTTCCTGTTGCGTGCCCCCGAAGATATTTCCCAGCAGCTCGCGGATTCCCTGATCGCCCTTAAGCAGAATACTGCCTTTTGCCCCGAGTGCTACAACATCATGCTGGCCGGGCGCGAACGCTGCGAAATCTGCGACAGCCACGCCCGCGACGAATCCGTCATTTGCGTGGTCGAGGAGCCTTTGGATGTGATCGCCCTCGAGCGGATTGGTGCGTACAAGGGCAAATACCACGTCCTGCACGGTGTTCTCTCCCCGATTGAAGGCATTGGGCCAGATGACCTGAAAATCAAGCCCCTGCTGGCGCGTGTGGCCCTGGGCCAGGCCAAGGAGATCATTCTTGCCACCAACCCCAGCATGGAAGGCGATGCCACGGCGCTCTATCTACGCCAGCAGTTGCTCCCGTCCGGTGTCCACATCACCCGCCTCGCGCGTGGACTTCCCGTGGGCGGCGACCTTGAATATGCTGATCAAAACACCTTGCTCCGGGCACTCTCCGGGCGGCAAGAAATGGGCTAAAAGAAAAACTCCGGGCGAACCCCCGGAGTTTTTCTTTTATGGAAGAGAGCCTCGCGCCATGCTAACCGGGGGAGCTTTCTGTCCGAATCACATTCCGTTTCTCGGAACTTCCGAAAAGTCTGGTGCGAGGCACTGCCGGTTATGGAAAATCCCCTACACTGCTTGCTCCGCCTCAACTGGTTGTTCCACCGGTGGAGTAGTTTCTCCTGTTGGCAGGCGCAGCAAAAACGAGATGATGATCAGCGTCCCGGTAATGATCAGCATCCCCGGTACCGCAAAGCGCAGGATGGTGGTGTTGAACCGGCTGAATAAGGATGTGATGAAAAACCCGCCACCCGCCACGCTGAACAGGATGGTGGCTGCCAGTTTCACGCCCGGCGAGCGATTGAACATGCCCAGGATCAACAGCCCGATGCCCACAGCGAGTGGTTCCACCGGCCACAGGATGGCCCAGGCCTGCCACATCCCGGTCAGGGCGCAGAAAGCCAGCACCAGCCCGTTGATACCGATAATCGCGGCGGGAATTGCCAGGGCGGGTACCCGCATAAAAATTCCAGCCAGGATGAAGCCGGTTGCCAGCGCCAGCACTTCCAGCGGCCAGGCCACCGCCCAAATTCCCCAATGATTGCTCAGGCTGGCAAACAGCAAGATGGCGCCAGTTGTCAAAACTGGAATCCCGGGGATGAAAAATGCGCCAAACCCGGGGCGGGAGAAGCCGAGAAAGCCAGGGGCGGTCAGACCCAGCCCGATCAGCACGGCCACAATCGGCCAGATGCGCCAGGATTCAGTCTTCAGGACAAGGTTGGCGAACAGGCTGGCAAAACCAATTGTGATCAGCGTGCCGCCAGCAATGAGTGCAAAAATTCGTTCAGGTTTCATAATTTCCTCTTTTCTTGGAGTTTTGTGTGGGGCGACTCGCTCAGTGCTAAAAAAACATTTTCTCTGGCAAATGTATTGAGCGAAAAATCATGTTGATCGGCCCGGGCGGGTCGCCCTTACGAATATTTTGTTTTACCTTGCTACCAGTGTCCCGATTATGATCGTCAACACGGAGAGTGTTACCGCTGCCAGGGTTGTCACCACCCCGAAAAAGCGCGCCCAGATTGGGCTTGCCCCGGGGATTTTTCCCAGTTTGACCGGCAGCGCGATGGAGATATACACTACCAGCAGTTCAAATGTCCACAGGAAAATCCAATCGCCCCAGCGCCCGGTCAGCGTGCAATACATGAAAATGACCGCATTCCCGAACACAATCCCGCCGGGGATCATCAGCCAGTGGGTGAGTGTGCCCCAGCCGATCATCGCCAGCAAGCTGGCTGTCAGGAAAACCTCCACCGGCCAGGCGCGCGCCATCACATCACGCCCGCTGAAGGCTGTTGCCATCCCGGCAAAACCGCTCATCAGCACGAACAGTCCCAGCCCGCCGAACACGCCCGAAACCGGGCTGATGTTGAAGATGGGCAGTTTTGCCAGCGTATTTGTCAGCGAGAGCAAAATCCCATTTAACGGTGACTCAGCTACCGCGGCAGGAATCACCCCCGAAACCGCCGGGCGCGGCAGGTTTGCTTCCGTATCGCCATCTGCAAACCGGCGGTCGGTGATTCGCCCGCGCTCGCTGCCCGAAAAAACCGCCTGTCCCAGCCCACCTGGGGGCGGAACGGTCAGCCGCGTCGTGTCTGGTAGCAAACCGGCCACCTGCTCCAGCGCCGCCGACATTTCATCCGCACTCTGGAAGCGGTCATCTGGCTCCTTCGCCAGCGCGCGCAGCACAATCGTCTCCAATTCCGCCGGGATGCCCGGGTCAACCTGGCTGGGCAGCGGCAGCGGGTCATTCAGGTGCTTCATCAAAATCGCCAGCGGCGTATCGGCATCGAATGGCGTATAACCTGTCAGCATCTCATACAGCACAATCCCCAGCGAATAAATATCACTGCGATGGTCGCACTGTCCCTTAAATCCCTGTTCCGGCGCCATATAATTCAGCGTGCCCATCAGCGCGCCCGAAACGGTATACTGCGTACTGCCCACAATCTGCGCAATCCCAAAATCGGTTAGCACAGCCTGGCCCTTTCGGGTCAGCATAATATTCGCAGGCTTAAGGTCGCGGTGAATAATCCCCTCGCTGTGGGCGTATGCCAGCCCGGCCAGCACATCCTTCAAGATGCGCGCCACTTCTGGCAGCGGCATGCGCTGGCCGCGCACCCGGTAATCATTCAGCCGAGCGCGCAGCGTATCGCCTTCCAGCAGCTCCATCACCATATAATACAGGTCATCCTGCACATCAAAATCGAAAACCTGCACAATATTGGCATGTCGCAGCCCCGAAACCGCATGCGCCTCGCGCCGAAAGCGCGCCAGGAACTCATCCTGCTCCACCAGGTCAGAGCGCAGCACCTTCACCGCCACATAACGGTCCAATTGTGGGTGATACGCCCGGTAAACCTGCGCCATCCCGCCGCGCCCAAGCGCTTCGAGAATGCGGAATTTGCCTAAATTCGTTCCTTCCAAGGAAGATGGGGACATCGTGACACTCTCCAGGGTTTTCATGATTAGATGATACACCCCCCGCCTTAGCTTTACCTAACCGGAAGCTAACAACCCGCCACCGGCCTCCCGTTAAACGGGCATCACTTTTCTGTAAATCCACCCCTCGTCATCTGGGAGAAGGCCAGGGGTGAACGCTATTACTACCCGACAAGTTTATACCCCAACCCCCGCACAGTCAGCAGCAGGATAGGCGCATTTGGGTCAATCTCAATCTTCGTCCGCAACCGTCGGATCAGATTCTCGATCTGGTAATCAAAAATCCCAGATTGGTACTCCGCCCACACCGTCCGCCCAATCTCATCCTTCGAGCAGACCTTGCCCCGGTTCTCATTCAAAAAAGCCAGCAGCGCGAACTCTTTGGGAGAAAGCTGGATCAGTTTTCGGTTTAAGCGCACTTCCCCGGCCTCAACATTTACATCCAATTGGGGAAAAGGCGTCTCCCGACTGGTCGTATCCGGATCGTGGAAAGTGAACGCCACCTCGCCAACTGCGAGCTGGTCGCCGTCTCGAAGCTGTATACTCCCCGTGACCCTCTCCCCGTTAAGATAAGTTCCATTCGTACTCTGCTGGTCTTCCAAGAAAACCCGCCTTCCTTCGCGGCGAATGTGCGCATGTTCACGTGAAGCCTTCTTGCTGACAATCACAATCTCACATTCCACCGCCCGGCCCAGGCGCGTTACAGCCCCCTCCAACAAATGCTCCTGGCCTGACAAATCCTTGAGATAGGGGGTATTCTGGCTGCTCATGGCATGCTCCTGGTGGATAATATGTACCAAGTATAGCAGAAGTGATGCCTTACACCATCCCAAAGGGGCAATTGTGACGATTTTCCTTAAAGAACCCGAATCTTTAACCTTAAAAAGTCTTAAATACCCCTCGAATCCCCTTGACTCGCCCTGCCATTCGCATATAATTCGGCTTCGCTGTCAGGGTTGAACACAACGCAAACAGCGGCGCCAAAAGCGCCCAAAAAGAAGTTTGCGAAAACCCTTGACAGAAACGAGCGAATGAATATAATTCGCTCTCGCCCCTGAAAACGGAGCGAAAAACAAGAGAGTTGTCAGACAAACAGATTGCAAAATCAAAACGAGTTTGACAAAAACCTTGACAAAAAGAGCGGCTTGAATATAATAGACAAGCCAGTCACGCAGAACCGATTTCGTCAAATCCCGACAGATCGCTTACAAGCAAATAGAGACGTCAACGCCAGAGACGCAAGCAAAAAAGTTTAGCAGTCTGGTGCGCCGATGTAGAAAGTGAGACATCGGTAAATTTGTCTCTCGCGGGACCTTGACAGGCCAACCGCAAGCGAGTAAAATACCGCCCGCTCGGTTGAAAGAACCTTAACAACTGAAAAGTGATAGGAAGTACGACGAACCCTGTCGTTTTTTACTCCGTAACTTACACTCGCAAGAGTGAAATTTTTTTGCGGAGAGTTTGATCCTGGCTCAGGATGAACGCTGGCGGCGTGCCTAATACATGCAAGTCGAACGGATATGTAGTAATACATGTTAGTGGCGAACGGGTGAGTATCGCGTTGGTGACCTGCCCCAAAGTGCGGGATAACAGTCCGAAAGGATTGCTAATACCGCATGTGGCCACCGGGTTTAGAAACCGGTGTCTAAAGCAGTAATGCGCTTTGGGAGGGACCTGCGTCCCATCAGCTAGTTGGTAGGGTAACGGCCTACCAAGGCTTCGACGGGTAAGGGGCCTGAGAGGGTGGCCCCTCACAATGGCACTGAAACACGGGCCATACACCTACGGGTGGCAGCAGTAGGGAATATTGGGCAATGGGCGAAAGCCTGACCCAGCAACGCCGCGTGTACGATGAAGGCCTTCGGGTCGTAAAGTACTTTTCTGAGAGATGAGAAAGGACAGTATCTCAGGAATAAGTCTCGGCTAACTACGTGCCAGCAGCCGCGGTAAAACGTAGGAGACTAGCGTTATCCGGATTTACTGGGCGTAAAGCGCGTGCAGGCGGTTTGGCAAGTTGGATGTGAAAGCTCCTGGCTCAACTGGGAGAGGTCGTTCAATACTACCGAACTTGAGGACAGCAGAGGAAGGTGGAATTCCCGGTGTAGTGGTGAAATGCGTAGATATCGGGAGGAACACCAGTGGCGAAGGCGGCCTTCTGGGCTGTTCCTGACGCTCAGACGCGAAAGCTAGGGGAGCGAACGGGATTAGAGACCCCGGTAGTCCTAGCTGTAAACGATGTAGACTTGGCGTCGGTGGGTTAAAAACCATCGGTGTCGAAGCTAACGCGATAAGTCTACCGCCTGGGAACTACGGCCGCAAGGTTAAAACTCAAAGGAATTGACGGGGGCCCGCACAAGCAGCGGAGCGTGTGGTTTAATTCGATGCTACACGAAGAACCTTACCCAGGTTTGACATACAGGTGGTAGTGATCCGAAAGGTGACCGACCCGCAAGGGAGCCTGTACAGGTGCTGCATGGCTGTCGTCAGCTCGTGTCGTGAGATGTTCGGTTAAGTCCGCTAACGAGCGCAACCCTCGCCGCGTGTTACAAGTGTCACGCGGGACCGCCGGTATCAAGCCGGAGGAAGGTGGGGATGACGTCAAGTCAGCATGGCCTTTATGTCTGGGGCTACACACACGCTACAATGGTCGGTACAATGGGTTGCTAAGCCGCGAGGTAGAGCCAATCCCCAAAGCCGGCCTCAGTTCAGATCACAGGCTGCAACTCGCCTGTGTGAAGTCGGAGTTGCTAGTAAACGCGCGTCAGCTATAGTGCGTTGAATACGTTCTCGGGCCTTGTACACACCGCCCGTCACGTCATGGGAGCTGGTAACACCTGAAGCCGGTAGCCTAACCGCAAGGAGGGCGCTGTCGAAGGTGGTGCTGGTGACTGGGACGAAGTCGTAACAA
>CAIJPN010000065.1 GCA_903822545.1 uncultured Anaerolineae bacterium
CGGATGTCCTATAATCCCGAATACGAAACCAGCCGGTTCTAGCGAGCCGGAAAACGAGCAAACGAGGAGACGAGACGATGATGAAGCTGATAGAGCGATTGTTTGTCCTGGCCCTGTTGGCCGGGGTGGCAGGCAGCCTGGTAATCTTGGGCTACTTCTGGTACAAGTCTGGCCAGCCGATGCAGGTGGCGGAAGCCCAGCGGAGAGTTCCGGGCATCACCTTCCGGGAATTCTGGGCCAGCCGGATGGAGCAGTGGGAAGCCTGGGACGTGGAGCTGCGGGCGGTGGGGAAGAATGGGGCGTGTGTGAACAGTGGCTATGTATTTTTTATTTTTCGATCCATCATGTCTGCGCCTTTTATCGCAGACTTACGGGCCCACCAACAAGATGTTGAATATACGCGAAAACGGGTTGATTACAACAATGGAGTTGTTCCGCCGGATGAGCTACTTTATGATGCCAATTTCCTGGACGCCTGGTGGTCGATGATCGAGCATTCTAACTGGTATGCATATTCCCGTGATCCTGGCTACCCTGTGAAAGCGCTCAACCAGCGCCGGGCCTGCTCAACCACCTATCCATAATACCAACAGGGATGATAGTGCTTTGCAACAAAAGAAGCACTATCATCCCTGTCTACAAAAGGATTTCCAGCAGTTGTAGTGTGCTGAAAACCTGGGATCGCTAACGACAGCCAGCCAGGAACCCTTGAATACCCGAATTATTCTTTGTCCAGGAACCGTAAATGTTGTACGACTGGCCAGGGGTACCCCGGACGCGCGCATCATATGTGACTTTCCTGCCGAGATTATCGCTGACAGGCCTTGGTGCTAAATCGGACTGGCTGGCTGTTGAATCTCCCAATGGCAGACCAGTACGGTATAAGGTCGCTGTGACAGACGCACTGGCCGGGTTCAAGTTTTTACCCGTCAGATCGGGGCGAACTTTTGCAGAAAGGGCACATTTTGCCTGGAAATTATCTATGCCACTGCCATTGATGGTTGGATCAATGTAAAAGTGAATAACCCACTGGGTTTTGGTTTCCATCTCTTTAGGCTGTGGATCCCAATCCATAGCAAGATCAACACTCCAGACCTCTTTCTCACCGCGAAGATTGGCTCTTCGGATATCTGCATCATCCTGCAAATTAACGTCATCAGTTTCATCAACCCAGGGCTGCCCAAGATCATAGGCTTCAAAGCACACCCGCAGGCTTTGCAGGAAAATCCTGGCATAGTCGTTTTCTGGTGATTGGGGATCAGGCGAACTACTGGCAGTCAGTTGGAAAGTTTGTCCGTTGGCGTTGGTATATTTCGCTAAATAGCTGACAATTCCATCGCCATACTCAGGATTGATTGGCTCGATGCTTTCCAATTTGGACAGATCAGGTTGCTGGGGATCGCAAAGATGTGGAATGGTAGGATCAAACGGGGCAACTTCAGTTTGCTCAGGAAGTACTGATTCTCCATCGCTTGGGCGTTGGGTAGTACACCCTGCTATCAGGAGTATCAACACACATGCAAGCAACATGAGTGAACGGATGCTTTTCATACGGAACCTCCTATGGTTTTGAATAAGCACAGCGGAATCCAATATAAACTGCAGGCTCACCCGGAGCCGCAAGCGCTGTGTAAGACAGGGAATAGTTCGGGTCATTGGCGCTGACCTGGTCAACAAAACCCATACCATGTACCACCAATCCGTTGACTTTACTCTGCCCATCCCATTTTGTTGGGCAGTCAAAGGGTGTAGCAAGGCAGGTTTCCGGGTCTGCCGTGATCTCAGCGACGTTGCCCAGTAAATGCGTAATGGCCCCTTCAACCTTCGGTGTGGAACCTGATACAAAATTTGGATCATTCACTGGCACCACGCCTTCAGGTTCAAAATCGGGAAACATATCCATTCCCAGGTTTGCGCGTTCAGGGGTCGGGTCTTCATTGCCCCAGGGCCACATGCGGCCATTTGCGCCACGCGCAGCCCGTTCCCATTGCACCTGCGATGGCAGGTTTCCACCGACCCATTTGCAAAATGCCATTGCCTGGGCAGGTGTCACATGGGTGATGGGTTCCATTTCCGGCCTGGTCTGCAGGGAATCATTCCCTGGTGGCAGGTCGGTGCACCCATTTTCCTGCCATCGATTGGCTTCATGGCAGAGTCTGTAGCGTTGGTAGGTAACTTCATTTTGATCCAGGCGAAATTCCTTTACATCTACCAATTGCTGGTGAAATGGTTGCTCTGGCTCAAACCGTTTATCGCCAAGCAAAGCCGGGCCACCGGGAATTTCAACCGGCTTTCCCCGGGCGTCGGAACGCAATTTTTCGATATACGCCCAGCGCACCGGCCCTGCCAGCACCAGGAGCGCGGCAAAAATCCCCAGCACCAGGCCAATCGCCAGGTTGCGGAGTTTGCTGCGCTTCTCGTTGGCGGCGCTGGCTTCCAGGAACCTGGCTTCCAGCGATCCTGATTTGAAAATTCCTTTTGATGTGATTTTCCGCGCAATGTTCAGGCGTTGCCCCCGATAAAGGATGGTTTGATCTTTTTGCCCGGTGCGATGCCACTCATCCACATCCTGGCGAAGTTTTTGGATCAGGAGCAGGTTTTTGCGGTTGGTTGAAATCCACCCCCCCAGGCGATTCCACTCGCGGATGAGAGCATCATGGATCAGTTCAACAGTTTGCGCATTGGTGGATAACAAGCGGCGGCGTGTGAATTCCTGGATGATGCTGCGAGCGTTCTCGTCAGATTCATCCAGCGCGCGTCTCTGGCGGGTATCGGCCAGCCCCTGCTCCGGGTCGCCGAGATGCACCAGCGAAGTCAGAACCTGTTCAGCGCGCTGCTGCTGCTCTTTTCCCAGGCTGGTATAGGTTTCATCGGCCCAACGGGCCAGACTGCCGGTAACCCCGCCAATAGATTGGTAGGCAGCATAAGTCAGGCGGCCATCGGCCCGGTGCTGCCAGAGCTGCGTCAAAGTAAATTCCAGCAAGGGCAGCGCCGAACTATTGACAATGCCAGCATGCTCCAGTTCCCGGATGATTAAATCGGCCAATTCATCATCCAACTTCAGCCTGACTTTTTCAGCAGGGCCTTTTATCATGACAGTCAAGTCTTCACGTTTGAGTGTTCCCGGGATGTTTTCTATCTTCAAATGGTCAGATTGCGCCAGCGTACCGGCGTCACGATTGAAAATATTCAGGAAATCATCCCGAAGGGTAATGATCAGTGCGAAGTTGGGGTTCCCCAGGGCGTCCACCAGGGTCTGGATGGTTTTTTGGCACAGTGTTTTGGAGCAAACCGTGAACAGTTCTTCAAACTGGTCAATATACAGGAGCGTTTTCTCTTCGAGCGATACATCAAAGATTATGTTCTCAAAACCATTGTCAGACGGGCGTTTGGTCACCTGCTTCCAACCCGCAAACAGGCCTTTTTCCAGGTCGGGCAAGAGTTTGGCCTGCACAAGCGAAGATTTTCCACAGCCAGATGGCCCCAAGATTGCCAGGAAACGGCAGCCGCCGCGCAGTGTAGAAGTAAACTTTTGTATCAGGTCATTGCGCCCAAAGTAATATTGCTCAGAATTTTTAGTAAACGGATCCAGGCCCATAAAAGGGCAGGTTTCGGATGGCTTGATTTCAGGGCAAATGGCAAGCAGGAATTCGGTAGGGATGGCAAAAGTAGTTTCAGCGTTCCGGCTGGCACTGGTGTGGCCCATGCTGATCATGCCAATCACAACATCCCGTTTTTCATCCAACACCGGGCCGCCGCTGATGCCATGATCGGCTTCATGGGCGCGAATTTGCAGGTAATTTTTGTCAGGCAGGAAGGTGATAATCTCGCCCCGGGCACCTATCCCCTGGATTTCGGCGGCGCTGGCATACCCAAACGAATAAAAAGACTCTCCCGACTGGCTTTGGGCGGCCAGACCCAAAGGCAAAGGGTGGATTTCATCTGGAACATCATCCAGCCGAAGGAAAGCCACATCTCCCTTTTTTACATCACGCCAGTATTTTGGATCGACCAATGCGCTGATTTTTTCGCTTCGTCCCGTGAACTGCACCTGGACGGTATCGCCGTCGATAGCACCAGCCGCGACAACAACGTGGGCACAGGTGACAGCCAGGTCGGGGGCAACAAGAAAACCAGTCCCAACAGTTTTCCCGTTGGAATTGATGAGACGCAGGATGGATGTTTCGAACTGATTTGTCATGATTGCATCCAGGGTCAGGTGGTGGTCAGTGAAATTTGCTACCTGACGAAACAGTATTACAAAGCCCTGGGCTGGTTCCCCCGCAGCGATGGTGTTGTCGATAACCCAGTCTTATTGGCCGGGATTTCTCCTATAGATACTATACAACGAAATGAACCAGGTTCATATAGCCATTTGGGATTGGGATTTCGTAGCAGTACGAAGGCCCCTGTATGCCCATCAGAAGGCTTCTGCGGAGTTTGCCGCTTTCATCAACCCCAGCCTGGAATGATAAAGCGCAATGGAAGGCCATACAAATCGTTTTAAGCTACTGCGCATAACGTACTGCTACGAAAGCCCTTCCAACCAATTTTGCCGTTTTTGCTATGCAGCGGCGGGAAGTTTTGATAAGATTTGCCCACAACTGAATAAGCGTTAGCCAATCGGTCGCCAAAAATCGTTAGCAAGACATTACCTGAGAAGCGGCCACTGCCACAGAACCTTTGGGATGCAAAGGTCCCCTGTGCCGGTGGCCGCTTTTTGATTCTC
>CAIJPN010000066.1 GCA_903822545.1 uncultured Anaerolineae bacterium
ATAGGCCTTGAATTCGGCCATGCCCATCATCTGGGATACTTTGGTGATTGCGGCCGTCAGCGTCGTTTTGCCGTGGTCGATGTGTCCCATCGTCCCTACGTTCAAATGCGGCTTGCTGCGGTCAAATTTCTGCTTCGCCATGGATAATCGCTCCTTGTTTAGGTGAGAGAAAAAATTACGATTTGAGAATTTGCTGCACCACGGATTCGCTCACGGGCGCATAATGATTGAATTCCATCGAGAAAACGCCGCGTCCCTGGGTAGCCGAACGAAGCTGGGTAGCGTACCCAAACATTTCGCCCAACGGGACCATCGCGTTAACTGCCTGGGCATTGCCAGGGCGGATTTCCATGCCCTGGATCATGCCGCGGCGGCTGTTCATCTGCCCAATGACATCACCGAGATATTCTTCCGGGGCCACTGCTTCCACCTTCATAATCGGCTCGAGCAGGACGGGGGCGCCACGCTGGACAGCTTCCTTGAATGCAAATGTTGCAGCCATTTTAAAAGCCATTTCATTCGAGTCAACTTCGTGGAAAGAGCCATCATAGAGCTTGATCTTCATATCCACAACAGGATATCCTGCCAGCACGCCGCCTTCGGAGGCTTCTTTGATGCCTTTTTCAACAGCCGGAATGTACTCTTTCGGGATGGAACCGCCAATAATGGCGTTTTCAAACACGATGCCCGAACCACGTTCACCGGGTTCGACAGCAATCACTACGTGACCGTATTGACCACGACCACCAGACTGCTTGGCATACTTGTAATCAACCTTGTCAACTTTGCGGGTGATAGACTCACGATAAGCAACACGCGGCTTGCCAACATTGGCCTGCACCCGGAATTCGCGCATCAGACGGTCAACGATAATATCAAGATGGAGTTCACCCATCCCGGAAATGACCGTTTGACCGGTGTTCTCATCCGAGCGGACACGGAAAGTGGGATCTTCTTCGGAAAGTTTCCGCAGGGCTTCACCCATTTTTTCCTGGTCAGATGTGGATTTCGGTTCGATCGCAATGGAAATGACCGGTTCGGGGAAAGAGATGCTCTCCAGAACCAATTCTTTCTCGCCGCAAAGGGTATCGCCAGTAAAAGATTCTTTGAAACCAAGCGCAGCCGCAATGTCACCGGCGCGCACCTCTTCAATATCTTCGCGGCGATCTGCATACATCCGAATCAGACGACCAACGCGTTCTTTCTTACCCTTGGTCGAATTCTTGATCATTGTACCCTGCTGCAAGACGCCGGAATACACACGGAAATACGCCAGGCGGCCTACATAAGGATCGGTAACGATTTTGAAAACCAGGGCAGTGAGCGGGGCTTCATCTTCAGCTGAGAGCTGGATGAAATCTTCGGGATTATCAGGATTGGAGCCTTTCACCGCTGGAACTTCCATCGGTGACGGAAGATAATCGATAACCGCATCCAGAACCGGCTGGACGCCTTTGTTGCGCAGTGAAGAGCCGCAGAAAGCTGGATAAACTTTCCCTGCAATAACAGCCTTGCGCAGGGCCTGTTTCAACTCAGGAACGGCGATCTCTTCACCTTCCAGGTATTTCATGGTGAGATCATCATCTGTCTCGGCGATTTTTTCGACCAGAACGTGCCGGGCATCTTCTGATGCTGAAACCAAATCCACCGGAATGACATCTTCGCGCATCTGGCGACCATATTCATCATCCCAGTAGATTGCTTTCATTTCGAGCAGGTCTATCACGCCCTTAAAGCCAGCTTCACTGCCGATGGGAAGTTGCATGGGTAGTGGGGTAGCACCCAAACGCTGCCGGATTGTATCCAGGCTGCGCTCATACGAAGCCCCCACACGATCCATTTTATTAATGAAACAAATGCGCGGGACGTTATAGCGATCTGCCTGACGCCAAACAGTTTCAGATTGGGGTTCAACACCCTGGACAGCATCAAAGATAACGACCCCACCATCCAGGACACGCAAGGAACGCTGGACTTCTGCGGTGAAATCAATGTGTCCTGGGGTATCGATCACGTTGATCTGATAACCCTTCCATTCGGCAGAAACTGCCGCGGACACAATGGTAATCCCACGCTCGCGTTCCTGCACCATCCAATCGGTAACAGTGGTTCCATCATCGACAGAACCAATGCGGTGAGTCTTGCCTGTGTAAAAGAGAATACGCTCGGTAGTAGTCGTTTTACCGGCATCTATATGTGCAATGATACCGATATTACGGTACTTTTCAAGCGGATATTGACGAGCCATTAAACGGAACCTCTAAAAAATTGACCCAGAACTAAACACGATAGTGCGAGAAGGCACGGTTGGCTTCTGCCATCTTGTGTGCTTCTTCGCGCTTGCGAATGGCAGCGCCTTGGTTGGTAGCTGCATCCATCAGTTCAGCAGCAAGTTTTTCAGAGAAAGACTTGCCAGAACGTGCGCGGGCAGCATTAAGAATCCAGCGAATAGCCAGGGTCATGCGGCGATCAGCAGGAACTTCCATGGGCACTTGATAAGTAGCGCCACCCACACGACGAGGGCGAACTTCCATAATCGGGCCGACGTTTTTCATCGCCAGATCGAACATTTCGATACCGGTCTTGCCGGTTTTTTCCTGAACAATATCCAGGGTATCGTACATCAGGCGAACCGCAACGCTCTTCTTACCACGCATCATCATGTGATGAATGAAAGTCTGCAACGCAACGCTGTTGAAGCGCAGGTCAGGGAGTACAGGTCGCTCTTCGGGCTTTCCTCTACGCATGCTTACTCTCCAGTGAAAACAGGGTCAACAAAATGACTTACTTCGGGCGCTTGGCGCCGTACTTTGAGCGTCCCTGGCGGCGCTTGGCAACGCCGGTAGTATCCAGGGAGCCGCGGACGATGTGATAGCGTACACCAGGCAGGTCTTTCACACGACCACCGCGAACCAGAACAACAGAGTGTTCCTGAAGCTGGTGGCCTTCGCCGGGAATATAAGCCGTCACTTCGATACCATTGGTCAGACGTACGCGGGCAATCTTGCGTAACGCTGAGTTCGGCTTTTTGGGCGTCATGGTACGAACCACGGTACAGACACCGCGTTTCTGCGGTGCGCCACCAGCCTGGCGAACACGACGCTGCTTATACGTATTCAACGTATATTGCAGAGCGGGCGCCTTGCTCTTGACCTTTTTGGACTGGCGGCCTTTGCGGATCAACTGATTAATTGTGGGCACGTTCGCCTCCGAAAAAAATTTCCTGGGAACAACAAATGTTCAAAAACGGTGAATTGACATCAATAAGTGAGGCCATCTTCTACCTGCCAGATGGCCTCGCTTGTCTTGCACATTGATAAGCTGACTTACCTATTGGGCAACGGAGGGTGATTTTATCATAGCGAAATAGGTGAGTCAAGGAAAAGTTTACATATCCATTAAGTCGGCACCCAAACCGAGCAAACCGGTTTCAAGCTTGGGCGGATGCACTTTCTCCTCGTCTTTGCCAAATTTGATGATATCGCCGCCATCGCCAACAGCTTCCACTGCCAGGCCCAGACTCTGGAGTTCCTTCACCAACACACGGAAGGAAGCCGGAATGCTTGGTTCTTCGATGGGTTCACCCTTGACAATGGCTTCATAGGTATTAACGCGCCCCTGCACATCATCCGATTTGACGGTGAGCATTTCTTGAAGCGTGTACGCGGCGCCATAGGCTTCCAACGCCCAAACTTCCATTTCGCCAAAGCGCTGTCCGCCAAATTGGGCTTTACCACCCAGCGGCTGCTGGGTAACCAGCGAGTATGGGCCGGTAGAGCGGGCATGTACCTTGTCTTCCACCAGGTGATGAAGCTTAAGGATTGTCATAACGCCTACGGTCACGGGCTGGTCATAGCGATCGCCGGTCTTGCCATCGCGCAGCACTTGCTTGCCCAAGGTTGGGATGGGGATACCCGTTTCGATCATGATCTCATGCGCTTTTTGCAGCATTTCTCCATCCGAAACATTTGTATGACCCATGCGATTAAGCCAGAGTTTCAGACAAGCTTTCATGGCATTGGCATCCTGATCAGCACGTTTATCAAGTTCAGGAATTTCAAAAGCCAGGATGCTGTCGGCATCAAAGCCCTGGTCTTTCAACCATTCCTGCGCGGTAGCGCGGCGGGCATAGTCGCCTTCGGTGGCAATGCGGTAAACATCGTAACCACGCGTTCCCAGCCATTGTTCCAGGTACAGGCTGCGGACTTCGTTGTCGTCACGGATAGATTCGGGTTCGTAATCCTGTTCGACCAGCCAATCCCAGGCGGTGTTGACGGTTTCTTGCCAGGCCGTATCCACCAACCAAGCGCGCGCAAGTTCGGCTTCGATTTCTTCTTCTTTAGCGCCGTCAAAAACCGGGGTAACGGCGCGATAGCCAAGGCGTTTGGCAGCCCATCCGAGGTGGACTTCCAACACCTGGCCAATGTTCATACGACCGGGAACGCCCAGGGGGTTGAGGATGATGTCAACCGGGGTGCCATCTTCCAGGAAAGGCATATCTTCCACCGGCACGACGCGGGAAACAACACCTTTGTTACCATGACGGCCTGCCATTTTATCGCCAGCGGTGATCTTGCGACGCTGCGCCACTGAGACGCGCACCATTTTATCGACACCAGCCGACAGATCGGTGCTGTCTTCACGGGTGAAGACTTTGACATCGACAACTTTACCTCGTTCGCCATGTGGCATGCGCAGGGAGGTGTCTTTCACATCGCGAGATTTTTCGCCGAAGATGGCGCGCAGCAGGCGCTCTTCGGGGGTCAGTTCTTTTTCGCCTTTGGGGGTGATTTTGCCAACCAGGATATCGTTCGGGCCGACTTCGGCGCCAATGCGGATGATGCCATCTTCATCGAGGTCTTTGATGGCATCTTCACCAACGTTGGGGATGTCGCGGGTGATTTCTTCGGGGCCAAGTTTTGTATCGCGGGCTTCGACTTCGTATTTTTCGATATGAACCGAGGTGAAGCGGTCTTCCTGCACCAGCCGCTCAGAGAGCAGGATAGCATCTTCAAAGTTGCCACCTTCCCAAGAGAGGAATGCCACGACCACATTCTGCCCGAGCGCAAGCTTGCCACTTTCGGTGGATGAAGAGTCGGCGATGATATCGCCTTTTTTGACGAGCTGGCCTTTGACCACCGCCGGACGCTGATCGATGCAGGTGGACTGGTTTGAACGCTGGTACTTGCGCAACGTGAAAGTGTGTATCTGGCCTTTATGGTCTCGCAGGGTGATTTCTTTGCCGGTAACGGAAACAATCTCACCATCGGTTTCAGCGATGACCACCTGGCCAGAATCCAGCGCGGCGTAGTATTCCATGCCGGTGGAAACGGTTGGGATTTCAGGGCGAACAAGCGGAACGGCCTGGGCTTGCATGTTGGAACCCATCAGGGCGCGGTTGGCGTCATCATGTTCGAGGAAAGGGATCAACGCGGCGCTGATACCCACCACCTGGTGCGGAGCCACATCCATGTAATCGAGATTTTCAGGGGTGTTGAATACAAACCCGGAGTGGTAGCGACAGGAGATGCGCCCACCTTCGAATTCGGCGTGTGAGTTGAGCGGGGCATTGGCCTGGGCAATGACGAATTTATCTTCGGCATCGGCGGAAAGGTACTCGATGCGTTCCGAAACGAACGGCACGACCAGCACTTCGCGTTCCATCTGAGCGATCTTTTGGGCAGCCTCGGGGCTGATACGCACCCCGGCTTTGACAATGACTTCGCCTGAGCCATCGAGCATATCCTCGCGCAGGACGCGCCCCGCCAATGTTGGATCGGTTGAGCGCAGGCTCTTAATAACGCGGCGATAAGGTGTTTCGATGAAGCCGTATTCATTGACACGCGCAAATGAGGCCAGGCGACCAATCAGACCGATGTTGGGGCCTTCAGGGGTTTCAATCGGGCAGATGCGGCCATAGTGCGAGTGGTGCACATCGCGCACATCGAAACCGGCGCGTTCACGGCGCAGGCCGCCAGGGCCAAGGGCCGAGAGGGTGCGTTTGTGGCGCAATTCAGCCAATGGGTTGGTTTGATCCATGAACTGGGATAGCTGGCTGGAGCCAAAGAATTCGCGCAGGGCGGCCACCACCGGGCGGATGTTAACCAGCGTCACCGGGGAAAGCTGCTCCTGGTCGCGGATGGACATGCGTTCTTTAATAACGCGTTCCATTCGGCGCAGGCCAATGCGTAGCTTGTTTTGAATGAGTTCGCCAACGGTTTTGACACGGCGATTGCCGAGGTGGTCAATATCATCGGGCGGCTCGACACCGTTATTGATCTGGATCATGCGCCGCACCAGGCGGATGATGTCCATTTTGGAGATGGTGCGATGCGGGATGGGTACGGTCAGATCAAGTTTTTGGTTGAGTTTGTAGCGGCCAACCCGCTCGAGGTCATAATGTCGTTGGTCGAAGAGTTGTTCGATCAGGAATGCGCGGGCGTTGTCAAGCGTAGCAGGATCGCCAGGGCGCATACGTTTGAAGAATTCGATCAGGGCCTGTTCAGATACCTTGAGGTTGCTGCTGGTATCCCATTCTGGTTCCTGTTTGAGCGTGGAAGGGAGGAACATACGCTCGGGGTTGTTGTCGACATCCTGGAAGAGGGAAAGGATTTCTTCATCGGAACCAAGTTTGAGGGGCGGGTTGGGGAGGCCATCATCCACACCAGCCAGGGCACGCAGGAAGACGGTGATCGGCACGGTGCGTTTGCGGTTGAATTTCAGAATGATGTAATCGTTTTTGCGTGTTTCAAATTCCATCCATGCGCCGCGATCAGGAATCAACTTGGCCATGGCAAGCGAACGACCAGTAGCGCGGTCGGTGGGGGCTTCAAAATAAACGCCCGGGGAGCGGATGAGCTGGGAAACAACAACGCGCTCGGTACCGTTGATGATATAGGTACCTTTGTCGGTCATTTCGGGGAAATCGCCCAGGAAGATGTCTTGTTTGATGGGCTCCGGAACATCCGGGCCAGCCAGCAGGACGGAGACGTATAACGGGCTGGAATAGGTTAAGTCGCGCTCAACGCATTCTTCGATGGTGTGCTTTGGTTCGCCAAACCAATATTTCAACCCCCACTCCTGCGACTCGGGGCCGCGGCTGGGGAAGTAGAGTTTCATTCCTTTGTTATATGATTCGATGGGCGAAATTTCATGGAATAGATCGCCAAGCCCTTCGCGCTTGAGCCGCTCAAAGGAATCGAGCTGGACTTCGATCAGGTTGGGAAGGGTAAGTTCCACCGGGATACGGGCATAGTTCTTCTGGGGAAATGAGGACATTGAGTTCTCCTACACCATAAAAAAGTGAACAGAAAAGGAAAAACCATCATGCCACATCGCATGATGGAAAATGGACACGCGCTCAGGATGATTTCTTTGAGCTAAACGGCGTTAGATTTTACTACAAATTTATTGTTTTGGGGGCTTAAGAAATGCGCCTGGCCCATATTTCATCAACAGGAGTTGGGCAAAAAAACCCAAGGCGAGGGCCAGGTAGGCTACCAGGTAGGAGAGGTCTACTACCAGCGTCAGGATGTTCCCGCCATTGGAGGATGAGTAATCGTACAGGCCACTGGCATTGGCGATGGCAAAGAGGGCATCCGATATGCCGAAGATGAACATGCCCAACCAGGGGCGGGCAAATACTCCTCCGCTGAAGGAAAGAAGCATATATAAAGCTGAAAGGCCAATAAGAAATTCGGAAACGGCGTAGAAGTATTCGGTGAAATTCTCCAAGGTAAAGGATGAAAAGGTCAGCAGGATAAGGGCCGTTGCGAGGAAAGAAAAAAGCCAGAATCCGGCAAACATCCAGACGGGCAGGGGACGGCGGTTGACCAGTTGGTATTGGCGACGCAGGCCAACGGAGAACATGAACATGCCGAGAATGTAGAAAAGGTCTGGGATGCCAGGAGTTGGCACCTGTTCGAGACCCCAGGCATCGAGATTGAGAGCATACCAGGCCCAGGCAATCTCTCCAAGCAGCCATAGTCCCACTCCAAATGTAAAATGCAGCCAGATGCTGAAAGGTTTGTCAGTTGGATGGTAGTGGAGCAGGATTAAAAGCGTTCCGGAAAAAGTCAGCGATGCGGTGATGATGATGAGCAGGTTGGTGAGCAGGTCTGTAACCGCCGGAAACGGTTCAAATTGGTAAACGAATATATATGCGGTCAGCAGTGCAACTGCCACGAAGATTGCAAGCCCAAAAATGGTTATTCTGCGTTGGTAAGACATGCGATACCTGTTAGATGGCCGTATCGAAAATGCGCATTTCGAGCAAAATTTCCCGCACTGGAGGGCTTAGCTGGTCGAGAGATTCTTCCAGCGTATCCCTCATAAGGCGCGGGCCAACAACTGCTGAGATTTGCAGGAAGGCGGTTTTGAATAGGCTGCGATAGGCCGTCACTGCGGATGCGGCGGTGGGGAAGATTTGCAGGTCGTCGACGGTTTTGCCAGAAAAAATCACTTCGATGGAAAGGTTGCGGCTTGTGATGTTCAGGTCGTTTTCTAGGCGGGTGACAAGGGCGCGGCCGGCCAATTCATCGTATCGTTCGAGGATTTTTTCAAAGACGGTGGAAAAACCGACAAAAAGGTTGTTTTCACGCCAAATGGTGATGGCGGGGTTCCAGCGGTAAATGTGAAAGGTGCATTCCCTCTCTGGCCAGCGCGAGATGATGGTAACACCAGGGTTATTGTCACGCGCCTGGCCTTCGGAGATGAAAAGAAATTCGCGGGCGGGCCAGTTGTTGCCGGGCAGGAAGACGAATCCCTCGCTGCTGGGCCAGGTAATCTGGACAATGATTGGTTCGGGTGTTTTTTGAAGCACTGCCAGTTGCGCAATTACGTCAGATGTTTGGGTGACTATTTGCTCGCCGTCGGTTGTAAAGGCCAGGATGGTTTTGATGGCGCGGAAAAAACGCAACGGCACCGGGCAAATCCGCAGGCTGGCTTCGCCTTTATTGGCGAAGAAAGTATGCGGGTTGATGCTATCCAGTCGCTGCACCCGGTTCGGGCCGTGCTGGTAGATTTCGTTAGGGCGGCCTTCGGTGAAGATGATGTAGTAGGTGTCGCTACCAGGATAGGCAATTTCGACCAGGCCTGTGGATAAATCCTGCCGGAACATGTTAAGTTCGGCCTGCAATTGCCCGGCTGATACCAGGCGGTACTCACGAAATACGTTTCCCAGGATAGTGGTCATCAAGAAATATGATACCACGAAGGTCGATCATCAGAGTCGAAGCGGGTCATCTTTTCGGGCAGGGAAGTGGCTGGACAAGGCGGGCGGGAGGCTTTCTTCAACGGGGAGCAGGCGGGTTTCGAGGTGTATGTGACGGTGGAAAAGTTTGCGCGCGGGGGTGCTCATGCTCGCGGCAATCTCACGTTCCAGCATTTGGGTAACTTGCACACCAAGAGCTGACTCTGCGCGCTGGATGGGGGAATCTATCATACGTTTGTAGACTTCTGCGGCATCTTCTGGGGATGTGAAGATGGCCTGGTCGGTAACACTATTGGTGGTAATGCTGATGTTCCAACTGTGGGCAGATGCGGTGAAGTTCATATCGCGCAGGATGGCGCTGACGAGGCTGCGCCCGGCCAGATTTTCGAGCCGGGGCAGGAAGCGGGTAAGGAACAGGACAAAGGAATGGTGCAGGAGGTACTCGTCCCAGGCGGGGGATGATGCCAGATTGTTAAGTACGGTTGCATAGCAATCTGGTTCTTTCCAACCAAGCAGGGCCATAATCCCACCTGCGCTGTGCAACATCTGGTCACCAGAAACGAATAAGGTGTGCAGCGGCGGATCACCGTTGCCGGGCAGCAGGGCCAGGGCTTCGGCGCTGGGCCAGCTGTAATAGACCAGCGCCATGCCGCTTTTTTGCAGGCTGCTGAGATGTTCTTCAATCTCGATGGTTGCCAGGGGTTGGGAGGCCCTATCAGCCTGCTGCTCGATCCAGATTTTGACCATGCGAATGGTCTGGGGGCTGAGTGAAAGCACACGCAGGAGCACTTTTTCATCCGGGTCGAAGCCCAGGAGCAGTTTTTCTAGCCGTGAGTTGGGAAGAATCCGTTTAACGGGACGCTGCAAGGAGTAGATGTTGACCGGTTCTCCTCCTGCAAACAGGATGGCGTAGCGCTTCTCAAGAGCCGGCAGGAAAATTTCCACCAGTCCGGTCTGAATATCCTGGCGCAAGGTTTGCAACGTGGCAGGCAGTTTGGCTGGTGTTACCAGGAATTCCTGGGCGGTGGATGTATGAAAAAGGGGCTGGGCAGGGAACTTGTTTGTCATCGTCAAAATAGTAACATGACGAGAAATGGCATTTCGATGCAGGGTCGTTTCAAACGAATAACGATTATGTATCGGGAGGGTTATGTTGGTAAATGGGTATTTCATTATTCCCGAAAATCGTTAGAATAGACTATATCCCCGTTTGACAGGAGAAATTATGGCCGACACTGCACCAAACAAACTGGCAGTCAATGATAAACGCGAAATTTTCGGCTGGGCCATGTACGATTGGGCCAACAGCGCCTTCAGCACCACGGTTGGGACGGTGTTCCTGGCGCCTTATGTGGCAGCATTGGCGCGTTCTGCCGCAGAAGCAGCGGGAACAACCAATGTTTCCCTCCTGGGTATTCCGATCGCGCCGGATTCATTCCTGCCCTACTGTATTTCCTTTTCGGTAGGGATGCAAGTGCTTTTCCTGCCAATTCTTGGTGCAATCGCCGACTACTCGCACATGCGCAAAGCTATGATGCAGTTTTTCGCTACGATTGGTGCCCTGGCAACCATCATGCTATTCATGGTAAGCGGCGACCTGTGGTGGCTGGGCGGGGTGCTTTACATTATCGCCAACCTGACCTTTGGCGCAGCAATGGTTTTCTACAACTCCTACCTACCTGATATTGCCAGCGAGGATAAGCGCGATGGCGTTTCTTCTTATGGATGGGCGATGGGTTACTTGGGCGGCGGCTTGCTGCTGGTGCTCAACCTGGCACTTTATCAATTTAGCGACAAACTGGGCATGCCCGGAGACTTATCTGTGCGCATCAACCTGGCATCTGCCGGCGTCTGGTGGCTTGGATTTTCAATGCTAACCTGGGCCAGGCTGCGCCCACGTCACGCCGTGCGCCAACTGCCAGCAGGTGAAACATATGCCAGCGTAGGGTTCAAACAACTGGGCGAAACGCTGCGCGAAGTCAAAAAATATCCTGAAACCCTAAAATTCCTGTTGGCCTATTTTTTGTATAACGATGGGATTCAAACCGTTATCGCAGTAACCTCCACTTTTGCTACAGCCCCACTCATCCAGGGTGGGCTGGAACTGAAACAATCAACCCTGATCATGATCATCCTGATGGTTCAATTTGTGGCCTTTGGCGGAGCGCTGGTATGGGGCTGGCTGGCAGACCGGATTGGCGCAAAAATGTCCATCATGATCAGCCTGGTAATTTGGGCCGGGGTGGTTATATATACTTACCTGGGACTAAAACCTGAAACGCGCGAAATGGAATTCTGGATTTTAGGCGTGTTCATCGCCATTGTGATGGGCGGCAGCCAGGCCATCAGCCGCAGCCTGTTTGCCCAAATGATCCCCGCAGGCAAAGAAGCGCAGTTCTATTCCTTCTATGAAGTTTCTGAACGCGGCACCAGTTGGACCGGCCCGATGATTTTTGGCCTTGCCAACCAACTCTTTGGCAGTCTGCGCTATGGGCTTCTCTCGTTGATTTTTTACTTTATCGCCGGATTGATCGTGTTGCCCTTTGTCAATGTCAAAAAAGCAACCGATGATGTAAACAACGACTAAAATACGGAATAACATCCTGCACTTTGGCAGCAGATAAAAAAATCCCGGAGTTTTCATCTCTCCGGGATTTTTATTGCTACAACTTCGGCAGCACAATCGACTGCTGCTTCTGATACTTGCCCTTTTTCTCAGCGTAAGAAACATTACAAGGCTCATCCGCCTCGAAGAACAACACTTGCGCCAGGCCCTCGTTGGCATAAATCCGGGCCGGGAGCGGGGTAGTGTTCGAAATTTCGAGCGTGACAAAGCCCTCCCACTCTGGCTCAAAGGGCGTCACATTGACGATAATCCCGCAGCGCGCATAGGTCGATTTCCCCAGGCAGACCGTCAGCACACCGCGCGGAATGCGGAAATACTCCACCGAGCGCGCCAGCGCAAACGAGTTCGGCGGCACCACACAAACTTCGCCGACATAATCCACCATGCTTTTGGGGTCAAAATGCTTCGGGTCCACCACCGCGCCAAAAACATTGGTAAAGATCTTGAATTCATCTGCCACACGCAAATCATACCCGTAAGACGAAACACCATACGAAATCACGCCCCGGCGCTCCTGCGTATCCACATACGGTTCGATCATTTTGTGTTCCAAGGCCATCTTGCGAATCCAGTGATCAGGTTTTAAGCCCATATATTCTCCTTTGTTGATTTATTTAACAACAAACCGCACCAACGTCAACTTCCCATCTTCGATTTTTATCACCTGTTCGTAAATCGCAGCATAATGAACCAATGACAAACGGTATTCGCCAACCGGCAGGCCGCCAAAAGTGAAGGTTTCGCGCCACAAATCATCACTGTTGATGGTATCTTGCGCATACGTTTGGGCAATGCCAAGGGAGATGGGGATAAACTGGCCGTTTTCCACCTTTTGGATGTTAATCTGCGCCTTCACTGGGTCGCCGTTACCGTTTCGCACCGACCCGGCTACGACTCCCGTACCCGCGACGGGTGCCACCCATAACTCCGGGTTGCGCGTGGATTTGTAATTGTTCATGCCAGAGCGCACTTCAAAGTGCAGGTGACTGCCAATGGCGGTTCCAGTGGCACCTACCTCGCCGATCTTTTGCCCGGCTCGGACGGTATCTCCCGCCGTGACATCGATTTTATAGAGATGCCCATAGAGCGTGTACAGCACCTGCCCGTTGAGATGATGCTCCAGCACGATCACATTGCCATAAAAAGCCGTCACCCATGCGATCAGGGTCAGTTTATCGTTGCCAGCGAAAACCACCGTGCCATCGGCTGCCGCCAGGACAGGCGTGCCCTGGGCGTTGGCAAATTCGACACCATGATGGACTTCGCGCGCACCGTTTTGGTTGGTGGCGTAAGGGTAGGTACGATCCACCGTCAGGTTGGCGGAGGGATCAAGCGGGCGGATGAACCAGAAATGGCCGCTGGTAATGCACAGCGGGGTTGATTCGGCACAGGTTTCGGCAGTCGGCGAAGGGGCGGGAGATGGCCTCAGGGTTGGGGTTGGCGTAGGTGTGGTAGCGGTTGGGGAGGGTGTTTCAGAGGGGGGGATAGTTTCGGTAACGGTGGCAGGGGGCAGGGCGGTAGTAGCCGCGCGGGGAGAGGCCGGGGCAACGCAAGATGTCAAGATAACGGCGATGATGATGAGGGGGAGGATGAGACGCATTTTTTCAGGATTAAAAAATGACAGTCACTTTGACCGTGACTGTCATTTTTAGGGCTAGTTTAAATCCCGCCGCGTTTTTGCATGGTTTCGCGCAATCTGGCTTCATGCAGGTCGGCTTTGGCTTCCTGTTTGGCAAGTTCTTCGAGCAGGTGCACGCCGGCTTCGGGGTTGGGCAGGTTTTTGACGTTGATGCGGACGTTGTGGGCGGCTGCGGTGAGACCGGCGCGAGCCATGGCTGCGCCAGAAGCCGAGTCGGAGATGGCGTTGAGATTGCCATTTTCGGCGCACAAGGCGGCCAGTTCGATGATTTTGGCTGCATGGGTGGCAACGTGCAGGGGGATGTGGGCTGCGTTGAAGGTGGCGATCTCGATGGCTGCGGTGCGGGCGGTTTCGAGTGCGGGGCTGTCTTTGGGCAGTTTGAAGGCCCCCATCAGGGCTTCGAAGGCGGCGGCGTCATCTTCCACCGTTTGGGTCAGTTCTTTGCGCAGTTTTTCGGCTACTACACGGATGGCCTGCATTTCGGCTTCGACTTCGGCGTATTTCTTTTTGCCGATGGTCAGACCGGCCACCATGCTGACGAGGGCCGCGCCCATGGCGGCGCTGTAGGCAGCTGCGGAGCCTCCGCCGGGGGCCGGGGTGGCGGCGGCCAGTTCGTCGATGAAGGTGCAGGTTCGGGGCTGGTTTTTGGACGATTCAGCCTGGGGCGAGGAGAAAAGCCGGTTTTCAAGGATTTGTTCCTTGTCGAAGGCATCCAGCTGGGTGTACCAGATGGCGGCATCGGTGAGCGATTCTTGCGGCAGCAGGCCGACCACTTCGGTGTGGTGGATGGCGACGCCGTAGCGGGCAGCTTCGCGACGGATGAATTCAACCACGCGGGCGATGGGCGTTTCTCGAAAGTTGGTCAGGTTCATGGAAACCTGGGCGCGGCCGTCCACCAGCAGGCCAAGAGCCTTTACATAGTGGAATCCGCCGGAAGAGTGGCGCGCGGCTTTGGCGATTTTTTTGGCGATGTCAACATCGTCGGTGGTCAGGTAGGTATTGAAGGCGATCAGCGGGTTGCGCGCACCGATAACTGTGGCCCCGGCCTTGCCAACTTTGCGCGGCCCGAAATCGGGATCGCGCTCGGGGTTGACGCCCATTTCGGTTTTCAAGGCTTCATACTGCCCGCGCCGAATGTTCTCAAGGTTGGCGCGTTCGGGGCGAGTGGCAGCGGCTTCGTACAGGTAAACAGGAATGTTGATTTCACTGCCGACACGCGCGCCAAGGCGTTTGGCGATGGCAATGCACTCATCCATGCTGACGCCAGAGAGCGGCACAAAAGGCACTACATCCGTTGCGCCCAGGCGGGGATGTTCACCAGTGTGATGGTCAAGATCAATGAGTTCGGAAGCGGTTTTGATGGCGCGGAAAGCGGCTTCTTCAACGCCGGAAGGACTCCCGGCAAAGGTGATGACGGTGCGGTTATGGTCAAGGTCAGATGAGCGGTCGAGCAGTTTAACCTCGCTGACCGATTGGATGGCGGCGACGATTTTATCTACGGTTTCGGGGCGGCGGGCTTCAGAAAAATTGGGGATACATTCTACAAGTGGGGTGGGCATACTCAGGTTATCCTTGGGAAATAAGGTCAAGCCGACCCGGATATTATACTTGGCCAGAAGACAAAGAACGCAAGAAAATGAACAGGCTCCCTGATATCAGGGAGCCTGTGATGAATCGCCCGCCCCTGAGCCGGGGCGAGCATGTATTAAAACCCGAGATTTTCTTTAACAAAAATCAGCGTGGCGCGCCCCGGCACAAACTCCTTGTTGTAAATCAACACCTTGCTGATACTGCTGTGAACACCGTAAGCCTTTTGGGCGCGCTGGTCTTCGAGCGGAAAGGTGTACTGCTCCAAACGGTTAAAGGCATCGTCCATATTCGGGACAATTTTCTGGGTGCCAACGATCCAGACCACATGGGCAGCCGAAGCGGCGTAGGGGGCCAGTTGCGAACCGGTGGCCGAAGCAATTAACAGGCTGCCGGTTTCGGTCACAGCATGAACACTGCCCACAATATAATCGGGGGTCGCGCCCAGCTTCTGCATCTCGCGGTTCTGGGTTTTGGGATCCATTTTACCTAGTTTGACGCGCACCGAATCGTAGCGCCCGCCTTCGCGGTCAATCTCTGCAAACAGCCCCAACTGGATAAACGTAGTGGAGCTGGACGTAAACACTTCTGCGCCTGCCGGGATAACTTCGGCCAGCTTCGCTTTCGCATCAGCGGCATTTTCGGCCACCAAGACATTGAACCCATTAAGCTTGAGCGCATGAGCAGCGCGTTCAAGCTGGGCATCGCTGGCAAGCCGGGCATAGGTCAGATCGGGTGTAAGGGTAGTTTCGGTAAGATTGGTAGTTTGAGCTTGGGTGGACATGGTTGACACTCCTTGTGAGATATGATAGATTTAATACATACGTTGTTTAACCAACAACTGTTGACAAATTTATCATTCCTGCGATACCCGCGTCAACCACCAAAAAACAACTTCTGTTGCCTAAACTACACTGGAGAAAAAATGTTGCCTAGCGAAGAAGAAAAACGCGACCCACGCGTGCGCCGCACCCGCCAAATGCTGGTGAACGCCTTCACCGGCCTGCTGGATGAAAAAGGTTTTGCCGCCCTGAATGTGAACGACATCACCACCCGCGCCGGGGTCAACCGCGCCACTTTTTACGCCCACTTTCCAGACAAATACGCCCTGCTCGATCACCACATACGCGAATCCTTTCGTCAAACATTGGAAAGTCGCGTGCTCAACGCCTGCCACTTTTCATTGGACAACCTGCGTGTGCTGGTAGTGACTGTGTGCGAATTCGTCGGCCAAATTCACGCACACAACAGCAGCGAAGAGCAGTTCCAGACACTGGCTGAGTCGCAGATCCGTGAACAAGTCTACGGGTTAGTCGGTCACTGGCTGGATCAGGTGGATACCCTTGAGCGCTGCACCATCAGCCGCGAACGGGCAGCCACCGCAGCCAGTTGGGCCATCTACGGGCTGGCACACCAGTGGGCCCACGAAAAACAAAAAGCCCCCGCCGAACAATTCGCCGCCGAAATCCTGCCGCTGGTAGCTGCCAACCTGGGAAAAACCATCAATATTGGCTAAATTCGGACATCATCAGTCTTGTTTTGCGACCCACATCACTGTATACTTTTAGCGTAACGATACACCCTCACCCCAATCACTCTCCCGCTGGAAGATGGACTGCGGTGCTGAAAAACAAAATAAAAATGGAGAGACACAATGCTGCAACCCAAACGTTATCATCCCACCCTGGTAACCATCCACTGGCTAAGCGCCCTGCTGATCATCATGAACCTGGCCTTTGGCCTGGCCGTGCTGATCAACATCCCCAACGATGCCACAAAATTCATGCCCCTGGCCAATCACATGACCTTCGGCCTGATCGTGCTTGTGCTGACCGTCGCCCGGATCATCGTCCGCGCCACCACACCCCAACCCGCCCCGGCCACCAGCGGCAACCCATACCTCGACAAGCTGGCAATATTGGTACACGTTTTGCTCTACGCAGGCGCATTGGGGATGGGCTTCAGCGGGCTGGGGATTGCCTTTGCATCTGGGATTATGCCGCTGCTGGCAGGGCAACCCGTCAGCCTGCCACAAGGCCCCGAAGGCTTCTACATCTACCCCCCGCGCATGGGGCATGACCTGGTGTCTTACCTGCTCTACCTGGTGATCGCCATGCACGTTGGAGCGGCCCTATTCCACCAATTCATCCGCCGCGACAACCTTCTCAGCCGCATGTGGTTTGGAAAAAGATAACCCTGGCACACCCTGGAAGACCCCTCTCCCGCCCAGAGAGGGGCTTTTTTATTGCCAGCCGGTTAAACAAAACTCATAAATTGCTCTAACACCATTTAAACGGGACTCTTTCCATTTTCTAACACACGCGCAATAAGATAGGGGCAATTCTGAACAACAAAAACAAACCAAAAGGAGATAAAAATGTACTACATCACTTCTGCCCCCACATACACCCGCCACTGGACCACCCGCCGCGAAACCGAAAACAGCCTGCCCCTCAACATCCATGACGATGGCGAGGCCTTTGTGATGACCGCACTCGTCCCGGGTCTCAAAGATGAAGACCTGAACATCCAGATTTTGGATGACGCCATCAGCATCGAAGGCCAGTATGCCCAACACGAAGGCGAATACCTGTTGAGCGAACTTCCAGCTGGCAGTTTCCGCCGCATCCTGCGCCTGCCTTCCGCGCTAGATGCCGAAAACGCCGAAGCGCACATCGAAAACGGCGTGCTGACCCTGCGCGTCCCCAAAGCCGAGAGCGCCCGCCCGCGCATCATCAAAGTGGCCAGCCGCTAGGATAAAATGACCAACCTGGCACGGCCAACGTGCCAGAACCAAACATTCAAACAAAGGCGCCCTGATGGGCGCCTTTGCTATTAACCGCTGTAAGAGAAATCAATAGATTCGTCCTACAGCGGTTAATAGTTTTTGCAGTTAACTCTAAGGTACAATTCTGTTATTAATTTCTTTGGATGAAAACCCACACTGGAGATTCCTGCCATGCGCCTGAAACTGGCTTTCCTGACCCTGATATTGATCCTGCTCCTATCGGCCTGTACCGGTACGACTGCCTCTCCCACCGCCGCCGAAGCTGGCACAACCGCCCCCATCCCAACAGCGACCATCCAGCCGACGGCTGGCCCCACACCCACCCTGCCGCCACCGCTTGCAATCCTCATCGTTCCCGCCGATATGAACGCGGACGATTCTAAAGCCTACCAAACCATGGTCTATGACCTGGCCCAGGCCTCCGGGATGCGCTTCCAGGTGCTCAACAAACTCAGCGTGGATGAACTGACGCTGGAACCCAACTTGAAGGTTGTCATCGCCCTGGCACCAGACCCTGGCATCGCCGCGCTGGCTGCCGCCGCGCCACAAGCCCAATTCCTGGCAGTCAACATCCCCGAGGCATCTGCCGGGGGCAACGTCAGCACCCTGGGCAGCGACAGCACCAGGATCGACCAGAAAGCCTTCCTGGCCGGGTACATCGCCGGGATGATCTCAGATGACTACCACACAGGCGTGCTCCTGCGCAAAGGCGGGGCTGATACCGAAGCCATCCGCAAAGCCTTCCGTGCCGGGCAGGAATACTACTGCGGGTTGTGCAACCCCTTCCTGGATGCTTATACCGACTATCCCATGGAGATGGAGATCCCCGAAGACGCCAAACCGAATGAATACAGCGCCTATGCTGACTTCCTGGTTGTGCGCAGCAAAGTCACCACCATCTTCCTGCCGCCGGGCATCGACATCCCCGAGTTGGAAGAATACCTGTCCACCGTTGGTGTGACCATGATCGGAACGCAAACCCCAGCCAAGAAACCAGCCACCTGGGCAGTTACACTCCAACCAGTGTATATCGACGCAGTCCGGGCAGTCTGGCCCGAACTGGTTGCCGGGAATGGGGGTAAAATCTTTGCAGCGCCGCTCTCCTTCAGCGATGTCAACGAAGACCTTTTCAGCCCCGGGAAACAGATCGATGCGCGTCGTATCCTTAAAGATGTGCTCGATGGCCTGATTTTTACAGGCGTCCAGTAAACATCCATCACAAAAGGCTCAAGACATGAAAGAAGCAATCATCCGCAATATCCCGCTGTTCCATGCCCTGCCAGAAGAAGAAATTACCTACCTGGCCGGCAGTTTGAGTGAGATCAACGTTCCCGCTGGGACATTGATTTTCCGCGAGGGCGATTACGGTGATTACTTCCTGGTTGTCCTTTCGGGAGAACTGGAAATTGTCAAAGAATTGGGCATGTCTGACGAACGGGTTGTGGCCTCGCGCAAAATGGGCGATCATGTTGGCGAAATGAGCCTGCTGCGCCCCGGCGGGACACGCACCGCCAGCGTCCGCTCACGCACCAATGCTGACCTGATCCAGATCACTCGCGCCGATTTTGATGGATTGCTTACCCGCCAGCCCAAAATGGCCTATGAAATGACGCGCGCCCTGAGCGACCGGCTGGACGAAGCCCACAACCACGCCATCCACGACCTGCAAGAGATCAACCGTGAGCTGGTGAAAGCCTACGAAGAGTTGAAAGCTGCCCAAGAGCAGATCATCGAAAAAGAAAAGCTGGAGCGCGAGTTGGAAGTGGCGCGCAAAATCCAGGAGAGCATCCTGCCCCGGCAGATGCCCCGCATCCCCGGCTTCGACTTCAGCGCCGTCATGGTTCCCACCCGGGCAGTGGGTGGCGATTTCTTCGACTTTGTGGCCATCGACCGGAAACACGTTGGCCTGGCAATTGCCGATGTGACCGACAAAGGTGTGCCAGCTGCCATCTTTATGGCATTGACGCGCAGCCTGCTGCGCGCCGAGGCGCTGCGCTCGAAAGACCCCGGAACAGTGCTGCACAACGTCAACCGCGTCCTGCTGGACATGAATACGGCGGACATGTTTGTGACCACCGTCTATGGGGTGCTTAACCTGGAAACCCGGCAGTTTGACTACGCCCGGGCCGGGCATCCCGCCCCGATCCTGGTTCGGGATGGGCAAACGCTGATCGAACCGAAAAACAAACCGGCCCAGCCGCTGGCACTCTTCGCCCCGATCCCACTCGATGTCCAGCAAATCCAGCTACAGGATGGCGACACGCTGCTCCTTTACACCGATGGCGTGACGGATGCCATCAACGAACAGGGGCAGGATTTCGGCGACGAGGGCCTGCGCAGGATGCTTGTGCAGGTTTGCAGCGCAGTGGGAACACCCAACTGCGGTCACTTCCAGCAGGTCATCGGCGATTTTCGCCAATCGGCCCCGCAAAGCGATGACATCACCATGCTGGCCGTTCACGTTCATGGCCCGGCGCATACTCATTAATCCACGCCCGGCCTGAATTATGATATAAACCGCATCTTCAACAAAAAACCAATTATCGAATACGAGTCACTATGTCACAACAGCGAAAAATTACCGACGACCTCGACGCACTTTTAAATGCTTTGCCCCAAACGATTGTCGATGCCGTCCACAAAGCCAATAATTCTGAAAAACTGCTCGAAATCATCCTCGACCTGGGGCGCGTGCCAACAGCCCGCTTTGTCGATTCTGAGATCGTCCTGCGCGAGGCGGAAGTGACAGCCGATGAGCTTTTGCATGTTATCAAAGGCCTGGGCGATTTCGATGCTGACAATCGCGCCGGCATCGAGCGCACCCTGCATCGAATATCGGCTATCCGCAACCGGCGGGGAAACATCGTCGGGTTGACGCTGCGGGTGGGCCGGGCTGTCTACGGGACGATTGAAATCATCCAGGACATGATCGAGAGCGGCAAATCTGTGTTGATTTTGGGCCGCCCCGGGGTGGGCAAAACCACCCTGCTGCGGGAAGCAGCCCGCATCCTGGCCGAAAGCAAACGGGTGGTAATTGTCGATACATCCAACGAAATCGGCGGGGATGGCGATGTGCCGCATCCTGCCGTTGGCAAGGCGCGCCGGATGCAGGTTAAGGTGCCCACGCTCCAACACGAAGTCATGATCGAGGCGGTGGAGAACCACAACCCCGAAGTGATCGTCATCGACGAGATCGGGCGCGAACTGGAAGCCCTGGCGGCCCGCACCATCGCCGAGCGCGGAGTCCAGCTCATCGGTACTGCCCACGGCCAGACCCTCGACAACCTGCTGCAAAACCCAACCCTGAGCGACCTGGTGGGCGGCATCGAAGCGGTGACGCTCTCTGACGAGGAAGCCCGCCGGCGCGGCACGCAAAAAACGGTGCTGGAACGGCGCGCCCCGCCCACATTTGATGTGCTGATTGAAATCCTGAGCCGCGACCAGTTTGCCATCCACCCCGATATTACTGCGGCGGTGGATGCCTTCCTGCGCGGGTACCCGCTGCTGCCCGAAGTGCGCACCCGCGAAAGCGATGGGAAGATCCGGGTTGAAAAGGCCTCGGTTGCCCCGGCGGGGAACCAACGTTCCCGCAGTTCAAAAATAGATAGTCCCAAAATGGAAAATGGCAGGGCCGCCGCAGCCCCCGAATATCGAAGCGCGAATGTCGAAACCCCGCCAGCTGCGCTGGAGCGCGGTATGAAACCCGTGAAAATCTACCCCTACGGTGTGGCGCGCAACCGCTTGATGCAATCTGCCAAGCGGATGGGTGTTCCGGCCCTGGTGGTGCGCACCGTTGAAGAGGCTGATGCGCTCATCACGCTGCGTTCGTACTACCGCGACCACCAGGCCACTATTGTGGAAGCTGAACAGCGCGGCATGCCCATCTATGTGCTGCGCGCCAACAGTGTCAGCCAGATTGACCAGTTCGTGGCGGATTTGTTCAACTTGCAAAGCCCGGCTGGACAGACCCAGGCTGCCAGCTACGAAACTGCCCCTTCGGACGAAGTCCGCAGCCAGATGCAGGCCGCTATATCTGCTGTGCTGAATGGCGAACGCTATGTAGATATGCCACCCGCCGGGCCAACCATCCGCCGCATCCAGCACGAAATGGCGCGAGATGCGGAACTGGTCAGTCACTCGTACGGTAAAGAACCCAGAAGATACGTCCGTATTTTCAGGGATTAACGGTAATCACCATCACCCTGGCCCTCTCTCCCAAGGGAGAGGGAACCTGTTGGAAAAGAAAACCAGCCCTTGCGGGCTGGTTTTCTTTTCCAACAGGTAAATCCTGTTAATCTTTCCCTGAAGTTGCCAGCATAAACCCGATGAACATCAGGATCGCGCCAAGCAGTTCGCTGATGTACAGCCAGTCGAGCATGCCGGCCTGCACGAAGGTCCCGCCGGTGGCCGGGAAAAGCGCCCCGGCAGCGATCAGGATATTCCCGAACATGCGATTCATCAGTACGCGCTTGCGCCAGAACAGGAAAGAAGAATAAAGCGCCCCGCCAACTAAACCGAGCGTGCCATAGATGTTGAAGATTACCGTCAGGAAAATCATCAGCCCACTGCGGGTCAGGATTTCTTTATATTGCTCCGAAACCGGCACAGAGACAAGATAACCGGCCTGCGCCCCGGTCAGCGACGCAGTGAAGGTCAGACCCAGCGCCAGCAGCGAAACCACCGCCAGGCCATAAGTCAGGTATTTGGCGGTATTACCCTTGCGAATCAGCAGGTGAATGCTGCCCTGTCCAAGCCAGGCTGCCGTCAGAATGGCTCCGCACAGATACCAGAGTTTAAGCACCCACTCGTTGAACGAAAATGCCAGGATGATTTCGCTAAGTGTCCCCAGGCCATATAGCAACAGGCCAAAAGCCCAGTGCGAGAGATGCGCCCCACCTTTCGCGAGGTAGCGGCGAAAGACAAAAAAGGTGAAGGCGAACGTTACCAGCGTGGAAAAAATGGGCAAATACGTCATCAGTGTATCTCCTATGGGGAATTATGCGCCGGTCACGCCGGCAGAGTTGAGCGCCACCAGCACCAGCACAGAAACCAGCGCCAGGAACAGCAATCCCAGCAGGGCCGGGACAATTTTCTCAGTCAGGGTGTTGCGGTCGAAACGGGAAGAAGGTTTCGAGGTCATGAATGCGCATCCTCCAGCAGGTTAAAAGTTTCGAGCAGGTTTACCAAAATCTGGTCGGTAAACGTGTGGATTTTATTCAACATGCGCCCCCAGGCCAGCCCCGGCGGCACACGCGCATCTTCGTAGACATTCACCAGCGTTTCAAGCAGGGTATTGCGAAAAAACAGGAAAGCCTGGGTGGCCTCCACATTGCTCAAGCCATACCGCTGGGCCCGCGAAGCATACTCATAGCCCAGGGCATAGGCTTCAGCAGTGCCATCACCGGCATCCGAAGCCAGGTAAGTCATCAGCCCGCGCACCAGCGTTCCACCACTCATGCGATACTGCGCCCGCGCGGCCTGATCGAGCTTCTGATACCAGTGTTCAGCCTCCAGCCGCCCATCTGCGATCTGCATGCGCAATTGTCCAATGGCGCTGTGCATGGCTCGCGCAGGCTCCATCACCTGGCGGGTGTCGCGGGATGTTTTCATCCACAATTCCACCTCGCCGCGCATAAAACGCCGGTGCCCGCCAGATGTGCGGTGGACAGGGAACAAACCCTTATCAGACCACAACCGCACGGTGGATGGATGCACCCCGATCAGGTTTGCCGCGTCACTGAGGGTTAACCACTCGCCCTGAAGCTTTTCTGCCATTAAATCAACTCCAACTCGCTGATAATTTCCTTGCCGGTAAACAATGAGCTCAGGCAGCCACCCGCCACGAGGCCGGGGCTGTTAATCGACCAGTGCCACACGCTCCACCACCGATGGCGCAGCTACCTGCCGGTGAAAAGCAGATGTCTCAATACGCGTCAGCAGAAATACCGCCAACGCCAGCATGAAAGCTTCCAGCCCGAATACGATCCCGTATCCGAGCACAGCATCGCCGCTCATTTGGGTTGCCACATCGCGGACGATGCCCGCCAGCAGTGAGCCGACCAGACGCGAAAACGCATTCGAAACGCCCCATGCGCCAATGAACAGCCCGGCATAACCGGGGATGGTCAGGTCAAACATCAGGGCGAGGTTGGCAACAGTGGAGAGGCCGGTGCCAGCGCCGAGCAGCAAAACGCCAGTGTAGAAAATGCTTTTCGAAGCGAGGAAGCCGCTTGCCAGGATGGTCAGGAATCCGGCCAGGGCGGCGAGATTGCCGGTTTGGGCAACCAGTTTGCGGGGGACGCGCTTTTCCAAGATCCCCGCAATGACGATGGTCAGCAAAACCGCCCCGCCCCAAATGGAGGTAATGCGCGTGGTTTGGGTAACGGTCAGCCCAAAGGCCTCGGCTGCGAAGGGTTCGAGCAGCACGTCCTGGCCGAGGATGGCAGCCAGCAAGAGCAAGAGATAGAAGAAAAATAGCGAAACCTGGGAGCTTTTGCGAACAACCGCCAGCATTTCGGCCAGCGAGTGGGTTTCTTCACGGCTGGAGGACTGGCCGTGGCGCGCTTCGAGCCGCACCAACCCGATGAGGCCGATCACAAGCGCCGCCAGGCCAACCACCCAGAAGGCGTTTTGCAGGGCGGCGGGCGTGTATGGCTCCACCATGCGCCCAATGGCAATGGCCGTGAAAATGATGCTGGTGATCATCATGAACCACATGGTAGCGATGGTTGTGCCGCGCCCCTTTTCACCGGAAAGTTCGGATGCCAGCGCCAGGTAAGAAACGCTGGACAGGTTGTAGCCCATCCCCCATGCGCCAAAGGCCAGCGCCGCGGTCAGCAGGCCCAGGGCTGGATTTTCAGCCATCAGGAAAGCCACTTGTGGCGAGACCCCCAGGCCAAGCACGCACAAAACCAGCCCGGCCAGGATGTAGGGGCTGCGCCGGAAACCAAAGATGGGGTGACGATCTGAATATGCTCCAATGGCAACCTGGAGCGGTGAGAAGATATAGGGGAGTGAAGCAAATAGCGCCACAAGCGTGGCAGAAATCCCCAACTCTTTGATCATGACTCGGTTGAGGGTACTGTTAATGGGTACCAGCGTCATGGCAACAGCGAGATGGATAAGCCCGAGTTGAAATCGTTTAAGAAACATACTTTCACCTGAGATTTAAATACAGCGAGGGCAAGCCAGCCCTCGTTGGTGGATGCTAATTTATCATGAAAAGTGTGCAGGACAATGTAGATTTACACAGATTCAGGCTAGAGAAAGATTAATCCAGAGATGAACAGATGAGACATAACCGGCTTTTGATAGTCAAACATCTACAGCTTTGAATAGACCACGGTTCCCCGCACGATTGTGGCCATCAACTTGCCGGTTTCATCCAGGAGCACCACATCTGCATCGGCGCCGGGGGCCAGGCGGCCTTTGCCGCGCGCGCCGAGCATTTGCGCCACGCTGTATGTGGCGGATGTGATGGCTTCATCCAGTGTGCAGCCGGTGAACTTGACCAGGTTTTGGACAGCAACATCCATTTGCAAGATGCTGCCCGCCAGCGTGCCATCGGCCAGCCGGGCGGATGTTTCGTTCACGCTGACTTTGTAGTCGCCGAGCACATATTCGCCGGGGGCCATGCCGAGGGCCATCATGGCATCGGTAACGATGGCCATGCCGCGCGCGCCTTTTAGCTTCCAGGCCAGGCGCACCATGGCCGGATGAACGTGGATACCATCAGGAATCAGGCCCACCGTCAGGCGCGGGTCATCTAACAGCGCGGCAGCCAACCCCGGCGCGCGGTGATCCAGCCCGGGCATGGCGTTGAAAAGATGCGTGGCGCACGTCACCCCGGCAGAAAAAGCCTCGCGGGCCTGCTCATACGTGGCCAGGCTGTGTCCCGCGCTGACGATCACCTCGCGCAGCCGCAGCATGCGCACCAGGTCGAGCGCGCCGGGCAGTTCTGGAGCTAACGTCACCAGCCAGAGATGGTTTTTGCGCGACCAGCTGGCAGTGTCAGACAAATCTGGGGAGCGCAAGTAGGCGGGATTGTGGGCGCCTTTTTTGCCAGGGTTCAGGAAAGGCCCCTCGAAATGGAGTCCCAGCGGCAGCGCGCCAGAAAATCCCGTTGGCGCGCCCTTTCCCAAAACAGATTGGGCGCGCGCATACACATCCAGCGGCGCGGTGATGATGGTCGGCAGGAAGCTGGTTACACCATGTTCGGGCAGCCGCGCGGCCACATCCCAAATGCTGGCCGGGTTTTCGGTGAAATCCATGCCAAAACCCCCGTTCAACTGCCAGTCGATGAAACCGGGCGCGGCGATCAGGCCAGTGGCGTCAATCACCTGCGTGCCGGCAGGCAGTTTCAGCCTGGCAGACTCAGCCACCATGCTGATTTTACCGGCATCGATCAAAAGCGCCGCGTCATTCAGGGTTTTTGTGGGTGTTAACAGGTGAGATACACGGATATAAAGCATGGTTACTCCTTCAAACGGCGTTCCAACTCGGCGCGCACAACCTGCGGGTTGGCCTTCCCGGCGGCCTTTTTCATCACCTGGCCAAATAAAAAGTTCGCCACGGTCACTTTCCCGGCGCGATAACTTTCAAGTTCGTGGGGGTTTTCGCGCAGCGTTTCGGCCACGATCTGCGCAATGAAACCGGCATCTGAAACCTGCGCCAGCCCGCGGGCAGCCACAATACTTTCGGCGCTCGCGCCGCTGGCAAACATCTCGGCCAGCACATTTTTGGCGGTATTCTGATTGATCTTTCCATCGGCCAACAGCTTGAGCAGGGCAGCCATTTCTTGTGGAGGAAGCTTCCCGGACTCGAACCCGTACCCGGATGTGTTCATCAGCGAAAACAGTTCGCCCGTTACCCAGGCGTAGACGGTTCTTACCGCCCCGCCGCCTGCTCCCAGCACCGATTGGAAGTACTCCCCGGCGGCTTTTTCCGAGACCAGCCCCCAGGCTTCGCCGTGATTGAGGCCATAATCTGCGCGGAAGCGTTTGTAACGCTCCCAGGGCAGTTCCGGCAGCGAGGCGCGCACTCGGTTCATCCAGCTTTCGCTCACCACCAGCGGAGGCAGGTCCGGTTCGGGGAAATAGCGGTAATCGTGGGCATCTTCCTTGCTGCGCTGGCTGTAAGTGGACTGTTTGGCCTCGTCCCATCCGACCGTTTCCTGGGCCACCGCCCCGCCCGCTTCAATGAGTTGGATCTGGCGGCTGATTTCATAGGCCACGCCGCGTTCCAGCGCGCGGAAGCTGTTCAGGTTCTTGATCTCGACTTTGGTGCCGAGCGTTTCTGTGCCCACGGGCCGCACCGAAATATTCGGTTCGACGCGCATCACGCCTTTTTCCAGGTCGCCGCTGTTCACGCCAAGATAGCGCACCAGTGCGCGCAGCAACTCAGCGTATGCGCGCACATCCTCCGCCGAGTGAAAATCCGGCTCAGTGACGATTTCCAGCAGCGGCACACCGGCGCGATTCAGATCGACGAGGCTGTATCCGCCGGTTGGGGCACGGCGGTTTTGGGATTCAACCGGGTTTTCGGCACTCTCTGCCGTGCCCCGACCATCGACGTGCGTCAGCTTGCCGGTATCTTCTTCCAAATGCACCCGCCGGATGCGGATGAGCTTCTCGCCGATAAAAATCTGGCCTTCCACTGCCAGCGGTTCTTCGTACTGCGAAATCTGGTAGCCTTTGGGCAGGTCGGGGTAGAAATAATTTTTGCGGGCAAAAATGCTGACCGGGTTGATGCGGCATCCCAGCGCGGTGGCCACCCGCAGGGCGAAATCCACCACGGTTTCGTTTAAAACGGGCAAAGTGCCGGGGTGTCCCGCGCAGATCGGGCAGACGGCGCTGTTCGGCTCGGCGGAAACCGAATCCACCACCGGGCAGGAACAGAACATCTTCGATTTTGTCAGCATTTCAATGTGGACTTCGAGGCCGATGACTGGTTCGTAGTTCATGGTTCACATCCTGGTTGCAGGGTAGGGGCGACCCGCCTTGCGCGAAAACACATCAATTTATGCCAGATTCCCCGGCAAAAATGTTTCATGTTATGCCTGGAAGGGTCGCCCTTACGCCAATTACGTATATTTCGGCGCGCGCTTCTCTAAGAACGCCGCCACGCCTTCTTTGTGTTCGGCGCGCTTCCCGGCGATATCTTGCATGTGCCCTTCGTAATCGAGCACTTCTTCCAGGTTGGGCAGGACGGCGTGATTGAACAAACGCTTTGACAGCCCAAACGCGCCCAGCGGGCCTTTGGAAAGCTCAGCGGCGAAATTCATCGTTTCGGTTTGCAAGGCTTCAATGGGAAGGATGCGATTGACCAGGCCCCAATCCAGGGCTTGCTGGGCCGAAATCGGCTGGTTGCTGAAGGTAAATTCCATGGTGCGCCCCAGCCCGATCAGCGCCGGGAGCAGCAGCGAAACGCCCGAATCGGGCACCAGCCCGATTCCGTTGAAGCCAACCACAAATTTGGCCGAATCTGCCGCGAAGCGCATATCACAGGCCAGGGCGATACCCAGCGAGGCCCCGGCGCACGTCCCGTTAACGGCGGCAATGACCGGCTTCTCAATCTGGCGGATTTGCAGCACCAGTGGGTTGTAGGTTCTCTGCAAATGCTCGCGGATCGAGGCATCGCCCACCGAGCGCAGTTCTTCGATATCCTGGCCCGCGCCAAAGACGCGCCCCGCACCCGTCAGCACGATGATGTACGCCTGGGTATCGCGGGCGGCCTGCTTGAAGGCATTTTGCAGTTCGCCGATCAGTTCCAGGTTGAAGGCGTTGGCTTTGGGGCGATCCATCGTCAGCAGCAGGACGCCGTTGTTCAGGTCTGTGCGCAGGAAGGTCATGGCGGGCTCCAGTAACAGGCAAAATAAAAACGTAATGCGTAAAACGTAATGGGGGATTACGCCTTACGCATTACGTAGTCAAACGGTTTGGCTTTATTCCATTATGTCGAGATCGTCATCGGCTTCGTCATCGTCCGAAGAGTCGATTTCGAGCTGCATATCGTTGCGTTCCACATGCAGCCAGAGCAGGAGCATCTGGCCATCATCTGTTTCCACCGAGCGGGCTGCCAGGATGGGCGCAGTTTGTTCCAGCCCGACTTCATCGCGGTAGTGCAGGTTGATCGGTTCGTTCTGGTGCCAGCGGCGGTAGCAGCGTTCCACCAGCGCGGGGCCATTAAAAGTGCGCAGCCGGGTAATGGCGGTAAAAGAAAATGCCCGGGTTTCGTTCAGCCCAAGCGCCCATCCATCCTGGACAGGCTCAAAAAGTGGGGTGGGGCCTTCGATAATAGTAATACGGTCATCCATAGTGGTTTCCTGTAAGTTGGCAAAATCATACCATAAAAGAATACCCGGCGTGTGATGTTTTCATTTCGGCGCGTTAACCGGGCGGGTCATAATCACAAATTCCATCCCGCTTAGCTCGCCAGAAAAGGTTTGGATGATTTCAAAGCCGTTTTTCTCCCAAACTTTGCGCGCACGCTGGTTAAACGCAGCAATCGTCACGCGCAGGAAACGCGGATGGAATTTTCCCACGCCGAAGCGGATCACATCGCGCACAAAACCCGCCCCCAGGCCCTGCCCCGTTAAATCGGGGTGGATCATCAGCCCGATGTCGAGCGCTTCGTCGCTGTAATCGCCGCCGCGCACGCGCGCATCTGCGCCAAAGCTGCAATAGCCCACCAACTCACCCGCCCGGTCATGGATGGTGTAAATGTTGTTATACGGGTCAACCTGGTAGGTGATTTCTTCTTCCAGGTAACTCGGCAGGCAGTTATAGATGTGGTAAGGCGGCGCATACTCCCAACGGACGTATTGGGTAGCCGTTTCCACTATGGCAGGGCGATATTTGAAGAGGGCAACGGTTTTCATAGGTGAATCTTATCATATGGGTGAGCGTTTATTCCAGTTCCCACCATAAAAGCGTGCGCTGGAGCGCGGAGAAAACCAATACTGGCGGAATGGTCATGACAACGGAGGCCGCCATCAGCAGCGGCCAGTTGGTTTTGTCCATTTCTTGCAGGTGCAGCAGACCCACCGGCAGGGTGTAAAGCGTTTGGGAACGCAGGTATAGCAGCGGGTTGATGAAGTCATTCCAATAAAACATGAAAGCCAGCATCCCAACAGCCATCAGCGCCGGGCGGGCCATCGGCAGGGCAATGCTCCACCAGATGCGGAAGAGGTGTGCGCCATCCAATTCGGCCGATTCAAAGATGGCCGGGTTGGTGCGGCGAAAAGTCCAGTAGAAGAGCAGGATGAAGAGCGGGCTGGAGCCCATCAACGCGGGGGCGATGAGTGCCAGGTGCGAGTTGGAAATGCCGATTTTGGCCAGCAGCAGGAATCTCGTCAGCCACAGGGCGGTGACGGGGATCATTTGCAGCCCGGCGGAGAGTAGCAGCAGGCGCAGCCGGGCGCGTTTGCCCAGCAGCGACATGCCAAACCCGGCCCAGGAGGCGGTCAGCAACGTCAGCGTAACGCCGGTGATGGAGACGATGATTGAATTGAGGGTGTAATGCCAGAGTGGCAGTATTTGGAAGATGCGGGTGTAGTTGGATAGCGTAGGTGCGGCAGGGAACCACTCCAAGGCTATAGCGGGAGGCTGGCCGGGCATGCGCAGGGATGAGATGAGCATCCAGTATAAGGGAAGCAGGAAAAGGGTCGTCAATAACAACGGGAGCAGGTGACGGGTAAGCAGCGCTGGGATGGCAGCGATAATGCGGCGGGTGCGCTCAATCATCGTCAAATCCCCAGCTTTCGAAGAAGAAGTAGAGTGCCAATACCAGGAAAATGGTGACAGCAAAAACTATCAGCATGATGGCTGCACCCTGGCCAAAACGTAGGCGGTCGAAGGCGGTTTCGTAGATGAGCAGAGGGGCGAAGTAGGTGGCGTAGTAGGGGCCGCCGCGTGTCATGATGTAGGCCGGGGTGAAGGTGTTTTGGAAGGAGAGTACCACATCGCGAACGGTGAGCAGGATCAGCCAGGGGCTGAGCAGCGGCAGGGTGATGGCGCTAAAGGTTTGCAGGGCATTGGCTCCATCGACCCGGGCGGAATCTTTCAGGTCACGCGGGATGTGGCGCAGCCCGGCAAGCAGAATAACCAGGCCCTCGCCAACCTGGAAGAGTGACATGAGCACGATGGCAGGGATAGCCCAGCGGGTATCGGTCAGCCAGGCGGGGGCGGGCAGGTTGAAGGCGCGCAGAGCCAGGTTGAGCGGACCGTAGAGCGGGTTCAAAATCCACAGCCAGACCAGGGCATAGGCAGTATCGGGGATGACGGTGGGCAGGTAGGCGATGGCGCGATACAGGCCGGTGGCGCGGCGCGGCTGGTTGTAGAGTAGGGCTAATCCGAGGGCGGCCAGTGTTCGCAGCAGCACGGCCTGGGAGATGTAGATGAGTGAATTGATCAACGCCACCCAAAAGAGTGGTTCGATGCGCAAAAGCTGGAAGTTTTGCAGCCCAACCCATACAGGTGTGGAGACGCCATCATAGCGGGTGAAGGAAACATAGAGCGAAATACCTGCCGGCAGCGCAACAAGCAGGAAGGCTCCCATCAGGTAGGGGGCTAAAAGGGCAAAAATTTGGGCGCGACGTGCGCTTATCACGGGTTGCTCCGATTGGTGGCTGAGCGTATCGAACGCTCCGGGGATGTTCGTGGATTCGACAACCTGATTTTGATCATTTGCCGGTGAAGTAGTCGCGGGTACGTTGGACGGCGCGCAGCATGGCGTCGTAGGGGTCGGTTTCGCCGTAGAAACCACGTGTGATTTCCTGGGTGGCGGTATCTTCAATGTCTGCCCAGGCCGGGTGCAGGGGCAGTACCCGCATGGTAGGGATGACATCCAGGAAAACCTGGCTGTGGGCAGGTTTGTTACTGGGATCAAGGAAGACCGGGGATTCGGCGATGGAAATAAGCGAAGGGACGGTGCGCCCGGTTTGGGCGAGGATGGTTTGCCCTTCAGCTGAGTTGGCGAATTCAATGAAAACCCAGGCGGCGTCTTTGTTTTTAGATGCGCTTGGCAGGCAGTAGCCATCGGCATGCAGGATGGTGGCGGCGGTTTTTTCTTGTGGCAGGGCAGCAACATCCCAGTCAAATTTTGCTGCTTCGCGGATGGTGGGCACGACCCGGCGGCTGTTGAAGTACATGGCAGTGCGGCCATTTAAGAAGCGGCTTTCGCTTGCTTCGGCGGCTTCCTGTTCGGCATTTGGGACAACATGATGGGCTGTTTGCAATTCCATGAAGAATTTACCAGCATCGAGGGCTTCGCTGGTGTCGAGCATCAGGGTGGTGGGGTTGGCATCATCGTCCACCAGGTCACTGCCGGCCTGCCAGACAAAAGGCGCAATACGGATGAGTTCAGGGTCAATGCCTGCCCCAAATTGCTCGTTGGTACCGTCCCCATTCAGGTCTTTGGTTAAGGCCTGGGCGGCAGAAAGAAAATCGGCCCAGGTCCAGCCAGGGGCCGGGTAAGCAACCCCGGCCTGGTCAAACAGTGCTTTGTTATAGTAGATGACCAGGCTGGAGATATTCTGCGGGATGCAGACCTGTTTGCCATCCCATTTGAAGGCGGCAAAAGACTGGGGATAAAAATCTGCTTCTTTGAGCGTGGTCGATTTGGCCAGGTAGTCATCCAGCGGGGTAAGCGCCCCGGCGCTGGCAAAAGCGGCCTGGCGGCGGTAGTTGACCAATACCACATCGGCCGGGCTTCCGGCAGCAATATCGGCCGCCATGCGTTTGCGGTAATCGGATTGCCCGGGCACCTGGATAACTTCCACCTGGATTTCGGGATGTTCCTGCTGGAAGGTATCTACCAACCTTTGGTAGGCGGCCAATTCGGCAGGTTCGCCAAAGACCATGAAGGAGATTTTCCCGCCAGAAGCAGGGGCAGACTGGCAGGCTGGCAGGAGTGCCAGCAGGGCGATCAAAAAAAGGAAGATAATGCTGTTTTTCATAGTGCGGGGCAACCTTTGCAGGGTAATGAGTGGCGTTATCTTACCGCCATTCGATATTCAGAACAAGACTGCGCTGCGCGGGGCGGGATTTTCTTAAATCGACGCGAACTGCCACCTTGTATAACTGGCGCTTCGACTTTGCGATTTTTTTTCAAAAAATCGCCAATCCTGAGCGTTTGTTGCGATGAACACATTCGAAGGAGGCTCTGCTCAGCGCGGAAGCCTTAACGGTAGCAACTTTGGTTTAATCGGTAAAAATTGGTCAATTACAACAAACCGGGCTGGCAAAATTGCCAGCCCGGTTTGTTGTGGGCAGTCTGCGGCTAACTCTTCTGGCCTTTGCTCTGTAGTTCCATAAAAACCTTTACAAGCTCGGGGTCGAAGTGTTTGCCCGCGTCTTTTTGGATATATTCGAGCACCTCGGCTTCGGGCATGGCAGCGCGATAGGGACGGTCGGAGCAGAGCGCATCCCACACATCCACGATCGCAAACAGGCGCGCGTACAGCGGGATTTCCTCGCCACGCAAATGGCGAGGGTAGCCGCTGCCATCCCATTTTTCGTGGTGACAGTAAGGGATTTGAATGGCTTCTTTCAGGAAATCAATAGGGGAAAGCCATTCGTAAGCATAGACAGGGTGTTTGCGCATTACCACCCATTCTTCCTCCGTCAGTTTTCCGGGCTTGAGTAAAACCGAATCAGGCACGCCCAGTTTACCAACATCGTGGAGCAGCGCCCCCATGCGCACGTGTTCCAGTTGCGCCTCACCAACCCCCAGGGCGCGCGCGAATTCAACACTTTTTTGGGTAACGCGCAGGGTGTGACCTTCGGTCTCTTTGTCGCGCAAGTCCAGGGCGTTTGACCAGCCTTCGATGGTGCGGTGATAGGAGATGATCAATTCTTTGTGAAGCTGTTCCAGCTCGTTGCGTTGTTCCAGCAGGTGGCGGTAGCGATTCAGCCGGGTGATGGTCTGGATGCGCGCCAGCAGTTCGATCCCATCAAAAGGTTTGCTCAGGAAATCATCCACCCCGGAGCGCAGCCCTTGCAGGCGCGATTGGCGATCGTCCAGGGCGGTGATCATGATGATGGGTACTTCGGCCAGCAAAGGCAGGGCACGAATATGTCGGCAAACTTCGTAACCATCCATGCCTGGCATCATCACATCCAACAAAATCGCGTCTGGCAACACATCCTGGGCCATTTGCAATCCCTGTTCGCCATTCTCGGCAAAATACAGTTCCAGTTCTTCGGCAGAAAGCAGATTTTCGAGTGTGTCACGGATGATCGGCTCGTCATCTACGATTAATATCTTGGGCAATCTCTGCATGGTGCTCTCCTGAAATGGGTTAATGCGTTCTCTTGCTGAGCAAGCTTTTGATTTGCTCAACGAGTTTCGTAAGTACGATTGGTTTGCTGATGTAATCGTTTGCGCCAGCTTCCAGGCATTTTTCGCGGTCACCGGTCATGGCCAGCGCGGTCACAGCGATGATTGGCGTTTGGGCCAAATGGCGATCGCTGTGGGCGCGCAGGCGGCGCATGGTTTCCATACCATCCATGCCAGGCATCTGGATGTCAACCAGGATTATATCTGGGTGGAATTCAGGCGCACGCGCCAGCAGTTCGAACCCGCTGCGTGTGGACAGAACGCGGAATCCTTTGGCTTCGAGGAAATCGGAGATGGTTTGGAGAATCAGTTCGTTATCGTCAGCCAGCATGACCAGTGGAACAAGCCCAGTGGCGCTGATGACCATCACCGATTCGGGCGAGATGACGGGGGCCACCTTGGATAACTCCTGGCGCAAGTCTTCTTTGCTAAATGGTTTGACCAGGTAGCCAACTGCGCCCATTTGCTGGGCTTCGGAGCGGCGCTCTTCGACAGATGCGATGATGACCGGTATTTTGAAGGTGCGCTGGTCTGATTTGAGCAAGGCCAGCAGCCCCAAACCGGGGCCATCGGGCAGGTTCAGGTCGAGCAGGATTACGCCGGGGTGCAGGAAAGCGGCTTTTTCAAGCGCGCCACGGATGGTGGGGTGAACAACATTCTGGAGGCCGAATTCGTTGAGATAACGGGTGACTTGTTCGGCGTCGAGGTCGTTATCTTCAATAACGAGCGTATTTTTCAGGGTAGCGGAATCCGTTGAAACGGATTCGGATATCGGCTGGGGCATCCTGGGTTGCCAGGGCAGGATGATACTGAAGCGGCTGCCCTCGCCGGGGGCGCTTTCCACTTTGATGCTGCCGCCGTGCAATTCGGCCATGCGCTGTACCAGTGACAGCCCCAGCCCGGTGCCAGAATACTGGCGCGCCAGGCTGCTATCAAGCTGCACAAAGGGTTTGAAGAGTTTGCCCATTTCTTCTTGTTTGATGCCGATGCCTTTGTCCCAGACGGTGAAGGTGACGGATGCTTCTGCTTCGCTGGCTATCACTTCCAGGCCCAGTTTGCCGCCTTCCGGGGTGAATTTAACCGCATTGCTGAGCAGGTTAACCAGCATTTGCTTCAAGCGGCGGGCATCGGCGCGGATGGTGATGGCAGCCGGGTCGATGTTGAAGCCGATGTTCTGGCGTTTTTGATGAGCCATGCCTTTAACCAGGTGCAGGCTGGCCTGGCATAGCTCGGCGGCCTGGCATGGCTCGAACTGCATATCCAGTTTTCCGGCCTCGATCTTGGACAGATCGAGGATATCGTTGATCAGGTCAAGCAGGTGGCGACCGCTGGTTTCAATGTTGCGGAGGGCTTTGAGTTGTTTTTCTGTGAGGGTGCCATAGGTTTGCAATTGCAGCGCCTCGGAGAGTCCCAGGATACCCGTCAGCGGTGTGCGCAGTTCGTGGCTCATGCTGGCCAGGAATTCATCTTTCAGGCGCGAGGCTTTTTCGAGGGCGGCGTTGGCAGCGCTGAGCTTATCGCGGCTTTCGCGCAGGGCTTCTTCTGCTTTTTTGCGCTCAGAGATGTCACGCACAACACTTTGCACCATGATGATGTTGCCAGATGGGTCGCGCACGGGCGAAAGATTGATTTCCACATCGACACTTTTGCCATTTTTGCCGATCAGGGTGCGCTCGTAAAGTGGCACGTATTCTCCTCGCATTACGGCGGCAAAACGAGCTTCAGCATCGAGAACTTGTTCGGGCGTAGCAACCGCGTTACGCGGGAGGGACAGGTATTCTTCGAGGGTGTAACCCAGCATGGTCAGGGCCTGGCGGTTGGCGCTCAGGTCTTCACCTGTAGAGGAGATGATAAATATGCCATCGTTGGAATTCTCAAACAGGGCACGATACGTTGCTTCGCTGCGGCGCACTTCGGCGGTGCGCTCTTCCACACGTTTTTCAAGCTCGCGATTGAGTTCTTCCAGCTCATGCTGGGCAGTGCGAACCGCGACTTCGGCCTCGCGTTGTTCGACCCACAGCCCCAGCATGCGGGCGATGTTCCAGAGCATATCCTGCTCCTCGGGGATAAGGAATGGCGCATCGACATCAATATAGAATACGCAAATTGTCCCACGCTGTTTGTTGTTCACTTCGATGATGGCGCTCAGGTGGTTTACCAGGGATTCATCGAACCGGTCGATCGTGTAGCGCGTGCCATCCAATGTCAGTACTGGGATGGCCAGGTGCGGGAACTGCATGGCCGGGACGATGTATTCCACAATGCGGTTGCAAACAGTTTTAACGGTTGCCTGGCGGTCATCCAGCACACGGCTGACGTGGAAAAGGCAGGTCAGTTCCTTCACCCGTTCCTGGATGGCCAGTTCCATCAGGCGGCTTTCGGTAATGTCTAACACGGTACCAGACATGTGGAGTAGTTGCTGGTTGGCATCCTGAATGGCCTGGATGCTGGCCCGAAAATAGCGCATTGCACTACCAGCGGGATAGGCGCGATACTCAAGGGTGATCAACGCGCCGGTTTCGATGGCACGCTGCTGGGCATCAAGCAACTGCTGGCGATCGTCGGGGTGTACCAGCTTCATAAATTCATCCAATGACGGCACACCTTCGCGGGGGTCCTGCCTGAACAGGCTATACATCTCTTTCGACCAGAACAGACCTGCACCGCGAACCAGGTCCAATTCCCAACTGCCCAGGCGGGCAATTGCTTGAGCAGTTTCAAGGCTGGCCTGGCTTTTTTGCAGGGTTTCGTGGGCCTGCTTGCGGTCGATGGCGGTGGCAACCTGGGCCGACACAAACTCCAACATGCGCATTTCACGCTCGGTATAAGCCTGTGGGTCTGTGTAATGCTGGACAGCCATAACGCCGATCGTTTTGCCCTGTACCATCAGCGGCACGCCCATCCAGACTTTTGGCACCTGCCCAATCACTTCAATCCCTTCAGCGCCACGCTCGCCCAGGAAAAACAGGGGTTTACCGGTTTGCAAAACATGCGCCGCCAGACCCTGGCCGGGCGGCACGGGAGCCCTGAACGGGTAGATCACATCCACCGAGTAGGGGAATTGCAGCAGGTTGTTGACCTGGTCATACAGGGCAATGTAGAAATTCTCGACATTCATCACGCTGGCAATCTGGTGGTGGATCTGCGGGTATAACTCCTGGAGTGACCCCGCCAACTGGGCCGCCTCGGCAATATGATAGGCGGTTTCTTGAAGGATGACCGCCTGCTGGCGCTGGGTGTTGGCATCGATAAAATCAAGCGCGAACGAAATGTCGTGCCCAATCTCTTCCAGCAATTCTTCTTCATCGGAATCAAAAGCCTGCGCATCCGAGGCATAAACCGTCAGCGAGCCGATCACCTGGTTGTTACGGAAGAAAGGCACCGCCGCCGCAGAAAGATATCCGCGTTGCAAGGCTGGTTCGCGCCAGGGGGCCATGGTCTGGTCATTGGCAATATCCTGTGAAATCACACAGCGCCCGGTGCGAATGGCGGTCCCCGTGGGGCCGCGTCCTAACGCTTCATCGAGATATTTAATCTTGACATTGGTCAGGTAACCCAGCTCTTCCCCGTAAAAATAAGCCGGTTTAACCACCCCGTAACTTTCATCGATCAACCCGATCCAGGCCATGCGGAACTGGCCATATTCCACAGCAATGCGGCAAATTTCTTCAAACAGGGTAGAAGCGCGCTCGGTTCGCACAATCGTCTGGTTGATCTGGCTGAGCGTGGCATAAAGACGATTCAAACGTAATATCTTTTCACGCGCCAGCTTGCGCTCGCCAATGTCACGCGAAATGCCCACAACCTGCAATTTCCCGGTGTCATTAACCACCAGCGTTGTTGAAACTTCGGTATGAACGATGGAACCATCCTTGCGATATTGATCCAACTCATCGGTGCGGGTAATTTCCTGTTTCCGTTGTGTAAACGCCTCCAGCCGCGCCGGCAATTCCTTCACCACCGCCTCAAGCGATTCGGGCGTAAGCGCATCAGACATCGTCTGCGATAGCACTTCTTGGGGGGTATAACCGCGCAGTTTCTCCACCGATGGGCTGACATAGACAAAATGCTGTGATTCCAGGTCCAGGATCCAGATCACATCGGCCGTATTCTCAGCAATCAGGCGATACTCCGATTCTTTCTGGCGCAGTTTCTCTTCCACTTGTTTGCGCTCAGTAATATCTTTTCCCGTTGCAACAAAATGTGTGATCTTGCCACTGGTGTTGCGAATGGGAGTGATGGTCTTAACTTCATAATACAGATCACCATTCTTTTTGCGGTTGACCATTTCATCCTGGAAAACTTCACCGCGCAAGATGGTTTCCCACAGGTCTGTATAATATTCCTGGCCACGCTGGCCCGATTTCAAGATGCGCGGCGTATTCCCAATCGCTTCAGCACTGCTGTAGCCGGTTAATTGCTCAAAGGCCGGGTTGACGTATTCGATCACACCAAAGATGTCGGTAATAACCACGTTATCAGCCATCTGCGCCACAATGCCAGAAAGCTGCCTGATCTGTTTTTCTGCATGGATGCGTTCGGTGACATCCATCACCATTCCGCTCACCACCCCGGCATAGAACGAAGCCGAAAAAAGGAGATGGCGTCTCTCACCGGTTGCAGTCACAACTTCGATTTCCTGGTTCTCGATCTTCTTTTCCGACAACAAAATTGACATTAAACGCGAAAATTCATCCTGGTCAACCAGATATTGGCGGATATCCTGGCCTACCAGGCTTTTTGGGGAATCAAAACCGAAGATGCGAGCCAGCGCCAGGTTGGCATACATCACCCGCCCTTTGGTATCGATGCGCACAATCCCGGAGAGCGCGTAATCTGACAGGGAGCGAAACTCTTCCTCCGAACGCGTCAGGATCGACTCAACCAGGTGCCGGCGGTTAACATAAGACAGGAAAAGCCCCACCAGCAGGATGCCCAACGCCAGGCTCAGCCAGGCCATCCAGGCTGTGGCGCTGTAGCCATAATTAACACCCGGACGCGCCACAATCAACCAGCGGCGGTTCCCAACGCTGATTGTGGCCGTGCGATACAAACCGGTTTGTATTGCCGCAACCGAGGGTGCGCCGGTAACTGCCAGGGTTTGCGGCCCGCTGATGGATGGGTGAAAGGCCAGGAATACCGGCTGTCCCGGCACATCCACATCATAAAAATAGAACTCAAGGTCCTGGCGTATATTTTCCGAGAGTACGTGATTCACCAGGTCATCCATCCGAAACGAACCGATGGCAAAACCTTTCAGGTTGGCGCGGCGTGCATCCAGCGTATCAACAGGCTGGTTGTTTTTATAGATGGGCATCACCAGGAGAATCCCAACCTGTTCCTGTGAATCTTGCAGCAAGTTGATCGGCGCGGTAATGGTATTGTCTGCGCTATCACGCGCCAGTAAAAGCGCATCCAAGCGCGCCGGGCTGGAACCGTTATCAAAACCCACCACCGATTTGTTCTGGTCGAATGGTTCGATAAACATCACCGGATAGTATTCCGCGCGCTCCAGCACAGGGATTTTCTGACCGCTGGCATCCTTCTCGAAAATGGCAAAACCTTCCATATCTTGCTGCATGGACAGCTCAAACGCAGCCCGTTCAGCCTGGGTGATGCGTGGGGCCCAGGTCAACCCGGCAGCGCTGGTATATTGGGTGATAAATGGCCGGGTATAGGTTTCAAATTGGGCGCGCGAAACATCACCCGCAGCAGCCAAAAAAGCGCGGATACCGCTGAGGGCCTGCATATCGTGTTCATTGATGGTATCTGCAAGAACCCGGCCAGTCTCGACGGTATCGTTTTGCAAGTTTTCCAACAGGCGCTGCTGCTCTGCGTTCTGAATAGCAAAACAGATAATGAGTGCCAGCCCAAGGATAAAGCCCGAAAGCATCCACAAAAAAGGCTCGGCCACATTCTTCTTCTGGTAAAACAGAGCAGTCAAAAGCACCAGGGCGGGCGCAAACAGCAGGATTCCCGCAGCATCACCCACCCAGGTAACCCAAACATGGGGCGCAAAATCATTCCAGCTCAAAAAATTACCCAGGCTCAGGCTGGCAGGAACAATGATGGCCGAAATAACGGCTGCCAGCAGGCTGGCCCCAATCGCCAGCAGGGTTTCACGGGTTGTTTTGGGTGGGATGGAAGCCACCAACCGCCTTAACAACCAGGCGCCGACCCCTGCCTGCAACGTAACCCCGGCGGCAATTGCCAGCGCCACACCCACAGCATTTTCCCCACTCAGGGTTGTCAGCGCCACAACCAGCGCGCCGATAAAAATCCCCGGCCCGGTATGCCAACCAAGCATCAGCATGGCAGCCAGCGACAACGCGGCAGGCGGCCACAGGGCAATCACATCCCCTGGTGGTAGCGCTGCAAAAAAACCAAACTGCGCCGCCAGGAAATAGAAAATTGCCACACCAACCACTTCAAATAAACGACGGAACATTACAGCAGAACTTTTTATTTCCATGATCTCATCATACGGGGAATATGGGTAGCACATAGTATGAGAAGCGTTTCGACTATCATAGCATTTTTACCCCACAGCGACCATACCCGATAATACCTATATTCCCTTTCAGGTAAACCCCTGTTATTGCCACGAATCTTCCCCAGTTGGGAGGATTTCACAGACAATGGATTAGGATTCTTCGAGAATTAGCCAAGATCACCACCATTGGTATCACAGGAATTCTCAGGGAGCCGGTATTTAAACCGTCACGTCATAGAACAAATGTTATATAATCTAATTGACATTTAATCACACCCATCCTGTGCTGACGCGGTTTTTGCATTGTCGAAGAACGATTTACAGCAGAAACCGCAACTTGTAGCCACGGGCGTATATAATCCAACCCTTATGGATGATCTGACCAACCACCACAACAACGGACTTGTTCCGGCCCCGGCCACTGCTCCTGACCATCAGCGCCTGCGCCGCCCCAACTGGATTCCAACCACGGCCCAGGTGGAGACTGCACGAAAGATTCTCCTGCGCAATTTACTGATTCTCGCGCTGGGGTTGGTAACCGTTTCCGTACTTTCCACCCTGCTCGGGGGTTTTTGATGGGCTTTGTGAACTGTGCCCTGCCGCACCCGCTGGTAATTGTCCTGACCATGCGCTGCCTGGAAACAGCGGAGAAGGATTATCCCGGCCTGCCTTTCCCGCAGAACGCGGCAGAAGTGGAAGCCGACCTGGCGGCGATGCGGGGCGTTTTTACGCTGGTGGATGACCGCCAGGCGGATAATCCGCGCGTTTCGTTTTGCACGCCGCGCTATGAGCTGGTCTGCGCCCTGACGCAGCAGCAGGATGCCTGGTTTGTGATTCGCATCTCACCGCTGGGGCTGCGCACCCATAACCTGATTGCGCGCGGCGCTCTGAAGCTGGAAACCCAGGGCTGGCAGGTTTTCACCGACCTGGTAGAGATCAACCGCCAGGGTTCTGCGCCCACGGGTGTGGATGAATTGCTCTCAGCCTGGAAGCAGGTGCGCGGGCCAGATGGCAAAATCCCGGCCCCGGTCTCTGCTTCGGCGGGTTTATCCCCGGCGCAGGTGGCTTTCCTGGCCAATGTCGATACGTTGATCGACCTGGCGCAGGAGGTGGAGCTGGAACAGGCCGCCAGGCAGGAAAGAATCCCGGTGCGCGCAGCGGAAGCGCTTGCGGGGTCGATAGGCCGGTTTGCGCTATCTGCTGGCGGGGCGGGCATCCGCGTAGGGGAGTACTGGCGCGTGGGGTACGGCGAAGCCGGCGTCGGGGCGGATGGAGTCGTAACGGAAGCCACCAGCAGCGCGGTTAAAATCCGCTTTTTCCAACCGATAGAAGCCGCTTTTCTCCAAAAAGTGCAATGGCTGACGCCGAAAATTTCCACCAAACAATATGCCATCCAACATGCGGCGGTGCGGGCGCTGCAAAACGGTGAGTCGCTTAACCCGGCGCTGCTGGGGCTGATTGTGGATGGCCGGTTTGCCAGGTATTCGGCCCCTTCGACTGACCGCTCAGGGCAAGGCCCGGCAATTTCTACCAGCGGCGAGCGCCCCAACCCGGCCCAAAAGCTGATGATCGAGCGCGCGCTGGTGGTGCCCGACCTGCTGCTGGCGCTGGGGCCGCCCGGCACGGGCAAAACCGATACGATCCGCGAGATTGTGGCGCGGCAGGCGGCGCTGGGCAAGAAGGTGCTGGTCACTTCGAAGAATAATAAGGCGGTGGATAATGTGCTGGAGGGGCTGGCGGGCGTGCACGCGCTGCGAATTGGGCGCGAGGAGGTGGTTTCACCCGAAGTGCGCCCGCTGCTGATCGATAACCGATCCAGCGCGATGCAGGGCGCGATATTGGCGGGCAGCCAGGCCACGCTGGCGGCGCTGGATTCTGCGCTGGCCGCCTGGCCAGATGCGCAGCAGGCGCTGGAGGCTTTTGCGCAGCTTTCGGATGCGGTGCTGGCGGCTGAAAACGCGCTGGAAGAGAAACGCGCCGAGCTTTTGCACTGGCAAACGGCGGCGTATATGCGCGTGGAAGGCACGCTGGCCCGGCAGGAGACTCATGCCCGGCTGTTGGAAGCGCGCCTGGCCGAGGCTGCGCGCCGCGCCGAAGCCCTGCGCCGCCAGTTGGAGCGGATGGGACGCTGGAGCAAGTTCCCGCTGCTTGGCGGGTTGTTTGTGCTGCTGGCGGCGCGCCTGGCAGAAGACTGGCAGATCGCTTTTGCAGACTACAACCAGCTTCAGGCCGATTTGCGCAAAGCGCGCGAGAATGCGCGCCGGGTCTGGGAGTCATACCGTCAGTTTGTTACGGCGGGTGAACTGGCCCTGACTTTCAAACGCGGCCTGCAAGCGGCGGAAGAACATTTGGAGATGATGAAGGAAGAGCTACGGGGGGCGGTGGAGAAAATCGAGTCCATCGCACAACCTAACCCCCCGGCCCCCTTCCCTGGCAGGGAAGAGGGGGCCGGGTTTCCCCCTCCCCCGAAGAGGGAGGGGGTGAGGGATTTTTCGGCCTTTGCCGCCGAACTGCGCACCCGGCATGAACGCCAACTGCGCCGCCGCGGACTGCTGGCGGAGTGGCGCGAAACCATCCAGACCCGCCCGCAGGCACTTTACCCCACGCTGATCCGCAGCGCGGACGTGGTCGGGGCGACCTGTATCGGCGTGGCCACCGATGCGCGCTTCGAAGACCTGGAATTTGACCTGGTCATCGCCGACGAAGCCGGGCAGATCCAGGTGATGGATTTGCTGGTGCCGCTGGTGCGCGCCCGGCGGGCGGTGCTGGTCGGCGACCATCTCCAGCTTCCGCCACTGGTGGAGCCGGAGATCAGCGAAAAAATCCGCGAGCGCGAGCCCGAAAACGCAGAACTGGGCGAATGGCTGGAAAAAAGCCTGTTCGAGCGGCTGATCCAGGCCCCGGGCACACCCGTCAGCCACAAAGTGATGCTGGATACGCAATATCGCATGCCGCGCCCCATCGCAGACTTTATCTCGACCCAGTTTTACGGCGGCAACTACCGCACCGGGCGAGACATCCCACATGCCGACCCGTTTTTTGGCAGCCCGCTGGTCTTTATCGACACGATGAAGGAAGTCCGGCACTTTGAGCAGCGTGCCACAGATGGACAGGGCTATTCCAACCCGACCGAAGCACACATCATCAGTGACCTGGTGCTGGCCTATGCCCAAAAAGGCATCGAGGCCGGGGTGATCGTGCCCTACAAGAACCAGGCCGAAGCCATCCGCCGCGAACTGCGCCGCCGCGACCCCACGCTGGGCGAAGATGCGCTGATCACACGCATCGCCACGGTCGACTCGTTCCAGGGCCGCGAACAGGATGTGATCCTCTTTGGCTTCACCCGCTCCAACGCCGATGGGCGCATCGGCTTCCTGACCGAACTGCGCCGCCTGAACGTCAGCCTGACGCGCGCCCGCCGCCAGCTGGTACTGGTCGGCGACTCGCTTACGCTCACCAGCACGCCCGATGCCCCCTTCGCGCGCCTGGCGCAATCCCTGGTGGAGCGCGTGCGCAAGCTGCCAAAGGCTTACCTCCAGTCCAGTGAACTGACGCATCTTTTCGATTGAGATTTTTTAACGCAAAGGCGCCATGTCGCAAAGTTTTTAAGGTTTTTTGCGCCTTCGCGTCTTTGCGTTAAGGTTTTCTTTTTATGCAAACAAACACCAGTCTGCTCTACCACCCCTACAAAGCCCTCGACATGGTTCAAGAGATGGGCTTTATCCCCGTGCGCCTGTTCAAGGTGCTCTACCCGCTCTGGCGCGTGCGCGTGGATGGCCGCCAGCGCCTGACAGGCGACTTCGATGAAATGGAATGGTACCTGGAACGGGGCATCGGCGAGGCCGGGCTGGCATCGGTGGCGGAACTGGCATCATTTTTCGGGTTGGAAATGGACTTTGTGCGGCGTCTGGTGGATTTGTCGCGCGGAATCGGCCACATCCGCGGCGAGGAGGGTTCCCTCGAACTGACCGCCCTGGGGCTGGCTTCCGTTAAAGAAAAAGCCCGCTACGAAGAGCGCAAAACCACCACCGAGCTATATTTCGACGCCCTGGGCAACAAACCGCTCTCGGCAGAACACTACAAAGTCCCCATCCTCGAAGCGCTGCCCGAGAAAACCCCATTCCAGGCTTTCTACCAGTTCGACAAAACCTGGCAGCCAGCAGCCATTTCCCAACTCAAAAACAGCCTCCCGGCTGAAATCCGCGCCGAACTGCTCAACCGCGAACCGGCCTACCTGCCCGCCTATTTTGTAGAAGCGCGCGGCAAGGAACCCTCCAGCCCGCTGCACCTGCTGGTCTTCAGCCAGGTGCGCGGACTGCACGACAGCGTCTTGCAAGAAGCCGTCAACCGCGACCCGGTCGTCTACCGCGCCCTGAAAGCCAAAACCGACAGCCGCGCCGAAGCCGTTCGCCGTTATTTCGAGCAATCTGGGCTAAAAAAGGATGCCTGGTACCTGAACGAAAACGGCCAATGGGGCGCACAGGTCATGGTCGATGGACAGGTTTTCCTGCCCGGCGCAGATGAAGATGAAAGCGTCCGGCTCAGCGTGCGCAGCGTGGGGCGCTACGCCCTGATCTACGATTGGTGTATCTGGGTGCTGTGCGACGATCCATCCATCCGCAACCAGGCCGCCGCCGAACAGATCATCGACTGGCTGCAGGCGGCCAACGCCCGGCCATCTCGCGAGGAAATCCAGCGCAAGATCAATGGTTTGAGCCAACGGTTGAGC
>CAIJPN010000067.1 GCA_903822545.1 uncultured Anaerolineae bacterium
GTACGGTTTCGTTGTCGCTCATGGATGTTCCTTGTCCTGTAGGAAAGTCCCATGAACATACCCAATGATATGGAATTGGTAAGGTTCGTTTTTTAGGCCGTTTTTTCTATCTCGGTCACTATTTGCACAAAAGTTACGCTATATGATCGTAACTTTCATCTTGCCAGAATTTCCCGGCGCGGCCCAGGGCAAGGTTGCAATATCTGGCAGAGTGGCCTTTCAACAGGCGCAGGGCGTTGCTCAGAGCAGAAAAATGCTGTCCAGATGCGGGGCGCGGCGGTTCTGGAATATCTTGCTGGTCAATCAAGAGATGTGCATGGTTGCTCATGATACAAAACGCATGAAGCTGGTAATGCTCTGGCTCAAGGGCATGGATTTCATCTGCAACAATTTTGGCACAACGAACATCCGCCAGCCACGTTGGCCCATGTTCGGCCTTTTCCAGCGCGGCATCATACATATTTGGCGAAGAATAGTTTTTGCAGCTTGTAGCGTTCCTCGGCCAGGGCTGGCCCGCTGAATTGGGCTTTTAGCAGTCGCTCTCGCTCTTCGTATTCTTCCCGCATCCTCGCCAGCATTTCCACCGGGAGGCTATCTGCCAGCCGAAAGGTGATGAAGTAGCTTGCGTTTGGCAGGTGGATGTGCGGCAGGTTGCGGAAAAAGATTTCTTCCATAAGTTGCCGTAAAACAAGTTTATAAACTTGTTTTACGGCTTATCGCAGATGCAATTCCGGTAAAAACCAAGCTGAGTGCCGCAAAAACCAGCAGTTGCAAGATGGTCAGGAAGCCCATGAACATGCTCGCCATGTCGGGCAATGTCCAGGTGACGATAGCGCCATTATAAACATAACTCCACAGGGCGGGCAATGCAATAATTGACAGGGCGGTGAAGGCAAATCCCAGGTGGAGGTTGGCGGCGGCCAGCGGTTTTTGGGTATAAACCCGCAGTCCGAAATACATCACCAGCCAGGCCAGGAGAAAGCCTACTGCGGTATCGATGGCCGTAGTCTGGATGATGTCGCCGGAACTGAGCACGGAGCTGAGCGAGTACGTCCGGGCCTGGATGATGCCGTAGGTCAGGTGGAAAACTGCCAGGTAGATGGCTGTGGCGGCCAGTATCCATAACAGCGTTTGACCACGATTTTTGAGCAGGACAAAAGCCAGGGCGAGCATGAAAATCCCGGCCAGGAGGAAGCGCGGAAGCCGTTCGCTGTTCAGGCGTCTGGCTTTGATGGATTCCATCGCAGATTGAAAGATGGTCACGGGGTATTGATCTGGGCTGGGCTGGATTCCCGCTGGCTCGATGTTGATGGCGCGGGCGTAGGCTTGATATAAGGTTTTTTGCTGTTCAATCGAGGCCAGGGTCAGGTTGGAAAGCTGCGCATCCGAAAGGTTCAGCATTTCGGTCAGGGCGTGGCCCTGTGAAACGGCGGGAACCCCGGCGCCAAGCAGGGTTGTGATGGTGGGCGCAACGTCGGCCTGGTTGATGTCGCCGTAAGCGCCTGGTTTGACCCCCACACCTGCCATGACAAACGGTTGCACCAGTACGATGGCATCCTGCCCGCCATGCCCGCCCGCGTCGATTTGGCCGTGATCCGAGACCACAATAACGGTACTGGTTTCCAGGGCCATCGCCGAAACAACCTGCTCGATCAGTTTATCGGCGCGGGTGGCGGCCTCGTTCCAGCGTGGATCGATCACCCCGCCCTGGTGGTGTCCGGCCCAATCCACCTGGTTTATGTGCAGCAGCACAAACTGGTACTGACCGCTTTTGATAAACTCCGTCGCCGCAGCAGCGCTGCGCTCATCGTTTTCAACTGTCTCGGTATCCACGATAAAGCTGGCATCCAGCTTGTCGAGCGGGATCACCTGGGTGAAGTAGTGTGTGCCGGAATAGGCGGTTTTCATCCCGGCGTTGTGGATGGCACTGAATACGTTATCCTGCGTCCACGTCCAGGCTTTTTCGCCTTCGGGCGGGTTCATGGCCGGGCCGTCGGAGAGTTCCTGCCAGCCGCCAGTCAGCAGCGTTGTCCAGCCCTGGAAGGAGTAGGATGGGGTGCGAGAATGAGCGGTAGCCGAGGCCCAATCAGCGCGCAAACGGTTCAGGAAAGGCATCACATTGACATTTGCAGCGGTATCCACCCTGAGAGCATCCACCAAAATCATCACCACCTGTTTGGAAGCGGGCGCACCGATTGGCGCCCCGGCCGAAACCGGTGAGTTCTGGAAAGGCGAACGGTAGGCGTACAGCGAATCCATCAGCCCGGTAGCCCAAAAGTAGGAAACCCCAGCAATTGCCAGCAAACTCACAATCCCCAGCACGACCCAGCGGAAATTTTTCATAGGCTGCCTTTGTATAAAAATGCGCTCAATGTTGGATTTCTGCCCCTATTCTACACTGAATATGTCTGACAAACTCTTAAACTTCAACGATTGAAAATGAACATCACCACCAGCCACAACGCGCCGATAAACAGCAGGAAAGCCAGCATAAAACCGTAAACAATTCGCAGCATGATGGGAACGCGCCCGGGCGTGGGTGAGTTGGCAAAAAGCGCCGCCCGGGCGCTGCCTGCCAGCATGAACAAGCCAAAGGCCAGGCTGATAAATGGGATCAATCCATCACTTTTGAGCAGCCCGTTGAGCAGGCTGAGCGCCACCACCAGCCCCAATGTTGACCACAGGGCGGTGGTGGCGATTTTTGTGTATTTTTGGTGGGTTTTCGGGTCGAGTTCCATACTTTTGGCTCTCCAGTTTGTGATGTGATGACGGTAGGGGCGACCCGCCCGGCGCGAAAAATCGTGGTTTTGCGCCGGAATTCTCTGCAAATTGCATCAATTTATGCCTTGAAGGGTCGCCCTTACAAGTTTTCGCAAAAAACGTGAAAACCACTACTCCTTCAAGATTTTATCAGCGCCTTGAGCAATTCCAGCGTTTCGACTTTTCCGCCGCCGCCGTTTTCACCGCCAGGGCCGGAGCAGGCCGGGCAGCCATCTTCGCACGGGCACTGGCGGATGACTTCCAGGGCGCGCTGGAGCAGTTCGCCGTGCATCTCGAACAGTTTCTCGCTGAATCCGATTCCTGCCGGGACAAGATCATACAGCACCACCGTAGGTCGCTCAAACACCGACGATTCTTCCGGCTCGATGTGCGCGCCCAGGTCGCCGGGGTCGCACATCAGGAAGAGCGGGGCCAACTGCCCGAGCAGGTACGATAGCCCGGCCATCCCGCTGCGGATGCGGACGTTTTGCTCCACTTTGCGGTGGCAGGTGCGGCACAGGGTCACGAGATTGTCGGGGCGGTTGGCGGCAGCCCGGGCGGCATCCAAAGTCGGGAGACTTTGGACTCCAGAATCTCCAGACGCCGAATTGCGCAGGGCGTTGCGCACAAAACTGCGAAACGGGGTTTTGTGGTGCACATCGTGTTGGCGGGATCCACTTTCAGCTGCGCCACAGACCTGGCAACGGTAGCCATCGCGGGCGCGGACGCGATCCCGCGTGGAGGGCCATTCGGGGCCGTAATCGTTCGGGTCGTTGGTCCAGGCCCCGGCGTCGCGCAAAGCGTCGATCACCCTGCTGGAAAGCGTCAGCCAGTAGCCGGTGGTTTGCAGGTCGGTAGGCGGCAGGTCGAGCGGCTCCTGGCCCAGGTTTTCGCGGCTGTACCAGCGCAGTTTGCGGAAGCCTGTCACTTTGGTCGTGACCTGGATGTCGCCAAAGGCCTTTTCGCCCGCGCCAAAATCGGCTTTTTGCGTGACGGTTTGCACCTCGATGCTGGTTTCGTGCAGCGGCTCGGTGAAATAGTCGCTTTCGATGGGTTTCAGCCGGGCGATTTTCTGTTCCAGGTCTAGACTTTCGACAAAATAAGATTGGGCTTCGTGCAGGTAGATTGCGCCGGGGTGCGCCATCCATAGGGCGCTTTCCCCATCCACTGTGCCGATGGCCGCCGGGCGCTCATCGGCGGTGATTTGCAGGGTGACGGTTTCGGGCGAGGCCGAGCGCAGTGAGACGGTTGCGGCGGGGTAGGAGTCGGCCATCCAGAAGAATTTTTCGGCGGAGCGGTGGGCTTCGCCGTTTTCGACCAGGAATTGCAGGAATTCGGTCACGGTGTCGGCGGGCAGGCGGCCAAAGCCCTCGTTTTGGGCAAAGGGCAGCTCGAACATGGCGCAGCGCAGGTGGTTGAGCAGGATCAGCAGGTGGTCGGGGTTGACGAGCGCCTGTTCGGGCGAACGCTCGAACAGGAATTCGGGATGATGGGCCACAAACTGGTCGAGCGGAAGCGCGGATGCGATGAGAATGGCTGCGGCCGGGGATAAACCACGCCCGGCCCGCCCCGCCTGTTGTCTCGCCGACGCAATGGTTCCGGGGTAGCCGACCAGGAGAGCCGCGCCCAGCCCGCCGATATCGATTCCCAGCTCGAGGGCCGTGGTCGCCACGACCAGTTTTACCGCGCCAGCGCGCAGCCCGCGCTCGATCTCGCGCCGTTGGGTGGGGAGGTAGCCCGAGCGGTAGCCGCGAATAGCGCCCTCACCCCCGGCCCCTCTCCCGGCGGGAGAGGGGGGCAAGTTCCCATCCCCCCTCGGGGGAGGGGCTAGGGGTGAGGGCGCATTGGGCGTGAGATATTTCAGCAAAATCTCCACGCTGCGCCGTGAGCGGGCAAACACCACACCCTGGACATCCTTCTTGAGCACATCTTGCGAGAGCCGTACAGCCTCCAGCAGGGAGCTTTTGCGCAGTCCCAGCGCGGCATTGGTCACTGGCGGGTTATAGATGAGAAAATGGCGCGGGCCGCGGGCCGAACCGTCCGTGTCGATCACCTGGACAGGGGCTTCCACCATGCGTTCGGCCAGCTCGCCAGGGTTGCCGATGGTGGCGGATGCCATGATGAACTGCGGTTTGGCGCCATAAAAGGCCGCCACGCGCCGCAATCGGCGCAAAACGTTGGCCACATGCGAGCCGAAAACGCCCCGGTAGGTATGCAACTCATCGATGACGACGAAGCACAGGTGGTTGAAAAAATCCGCCCAGTTGGTGTGATGCGGCAGGATGCCGGTGTGCAGCATATCGGGGTTGCTCAGGATGATACGCGCCTTCTCTCGGATGGGCTTGCGCTGCCCGGCCGGGGTGTCGCCATCGTAAATTCCAGTAATCAGTGAACAGTTATCAGTTATCAGTTCTTTCTGCTGACTGATCACTGATAACTGACCACTGATGACTGATAACTGATCTTGCGCCAGCGCCTTGGTCGGGTAGAGATAGAGCGCGCGGGCGTTGGGGTCTTCCAGCAGGGCGGAGAAAACTGGCAGGTTGTATGAAAGCGTCTTGCCCGAAGCGGTTCCGGTGGCGAGAATGACATTTTCCCCGTTTTTGGCATGTTTCCAGGCTTCGGCCTGGTGACTGTATAACTCGAAAATCCCCTGCGCCTGGAGCATTTTCACCAGCGCGGAGGGCATTCCCTGCGGGATGGGGCGCAGGTCTGCCGGGCGAGCGGGCAGGCTGCGCCAGGAGACGATATTCGGCGCGGTTTCGTCGTCTTCGCGCCACTGGGAGAGCAGGGAATCGAGACTCACGCGAGGCTGTAGCTCAAAATATAGGATGGCAGCCGAATGCCAGAAATATCCAGGTCCAGCCGCTCACCGCTGAAACCAGCCTCGGACGGAATCTGGTTAAATGCGGTTTCGGTGACGTAGATTTCACCTGGCCCGGCGATGTCTTCGCCCAGTTTGCTGGCGCGGTTGACCGGCCCGCCGAAATAATCTGGCCCACCGACCAGCAGCACATTACCAAAGTCAATGCCGATGGACACACGAATATCAAACGTATCGTCCGTAAACTCGTTCATGGCATTGAAGGTCCGGTTCAGCACAATGGCCGCCTCCACCGCCGATTTGACACTGTCGAACATCGCAAAACAGTTATCCGCCTCAAACTTGACCACTTCGCCGCCCATCTGCTCGATGATCGGCCTGGTCGTCACCTGCATGCGCTTGACCATGCTCAGGTAGTGGACGATGCCATATTTTTGCGTCAGCAGCGAGAAACCCGACATATCCATAATAAAAACAGCTTTGGTCTGCCCAAACTCGCTCCACAACTGCGCTTCCAGCTGCTCGCGCTCCTCTGGCAGGCTGGAGCGGGCATATTTTAGCAAGAGTTCTTCAAAGGTTTTGTCCATGCGAATCCTTAGATGACCTGATGTTTCTACGGTATATCACGTTTCATGAATATCTCGGCACATCAGATCCCTCATCAAAAACTTCATTTCCTGCGCCTGGCGCGCGCCTTTGCCCGGCCGCGGCGCATCAAGCCTTCGATCCAACCGACGAATGGCTCTGGCGGCAGGTATTCCACCAGCTTCCACTCCTCCAGCCCGCGAGCCTTCAGCACCTCGTTGGCGGCATAGATGCCGGTCACACAGGCGCGCTCCAGGAAGAACGCGGGCGAGGTGTGCCGCACCCAATCGCCGGCGCAGAACAAGCCGGGCCATTTCGTCACGGTACCCAGGTGCAGGACGGGCAGTTCCACAGCGGGCAGGGTGTGACTCTGCGGGTTGCGCTGGAAGTGCTGCCCGATGCGATGCCCGCGCAGTTCCGGCCAAACTTGTTGAATTTCCTTCTGCGCCTGGGCGATCAAAATCGCATCCGGCTTCGCCAAAAGCTCGGGCGGGCCATAAATGTGCGCTTCCAGGCAGGCGCCTCCGGTTTCGCGCGCCCATTTTCGGTAAGGCGCATATAGCCGGTCGAGCCAGAAAAAATTGTGCAGCGAAAAATCCCCAGTAAAAATACCGGCTTCGGTGCCACGCCGGGGTTTTGTATCAAACCAGATGCGCACAATCCCATTTTCCAGCGCACGCGGGAAAAATAACGTATCAACTTCATCCCCAAAACTATTTTTCAAGATTTTTTTGGCGTTGTTGGAATCGGTTGCCAGGATGACCTGCGCCGCAGCAGCGGATTCAACCTCCCCGGCTGATTCCCACGCCACGCGCCAGCCTTCACCCTCCCTGGCAACCTGACGAACCACCGCCCCGAGCCTGATCTCGCCGTTTAACTGGCGGATTCGCCCCGCCAGTGGCTCGCAAACACTCGTCCCGCCGTCTTCTGGCAGGTATGAGAAGTTCCACGCATCGCGCCGCAGCAGGGTGTAAAAGCGCAGGAAGGCTAAAAACCCAGATAACGGCACTTCATCCGGGTGGCTGGAAAGTCCGTTGCGCGCCAGGCCCAGGAAAAATGCCCGTAGCGCCGGAGACCAGCGCCGGGTGGAATCTCCCAGCGTCATCCCACGCATAGGCTGGGTTTCGCCAAACGGGTCGATTCCCACTCCCATAATTAATCCGCCCCACACGTTGAGCAGGTTCAGCCAGTCGCGGATGTCAAGCATATACAAGAAAAGTGGGTTGAGCACCAGTTGGAGATAGTGCAGCGGCGGCGGAAACCAGCTCTTGCGGATGGCCAGCCCAACCGGCGCGCTGCGGATGAATCCGTGGTAGTTGTAGACCCAGGTTTCTTCCTGGGCCGGGACGAAGACCGGGCGCAGGTTATGGCGCGCCAGCATGGCCTGGATGTTGCGATATTGCCCCCAGATGCCGTGCACGCCATGCTCCAGCCTGAATTTGTAACCTTTGACTTCGATTTCATCGCCCCCAGCCAGCCGCCCGCCCACGAACCTGTCATCGGCTTCGAGCAGCAATGGCTTCAGCCCGCGCTCGGCCAGGTGCAGGGCGGCGCTCAATCCGGCCACGCCAGAGCCGATGATGATGGTGTCGGGGGAGGATTGTTCCACAGGAGTTCTCACGATTTCTCAAAAAAGGGATCACTGAACCAGGATACGCCCATGAAACATAGCTTACAGGAAAACATCCATTCTGACAAGCGGAATACCCTGGTCTCAGCAATTCCAAATTCAAAATTGATTGGAAGGCAACGGCACCCAAACCTTCTTTTTCAGGAGCATTACAGAATTTGGACGCTTGTTGCGCAAATCGATCTTCCGCAAAGAAAATTCAAAAAACAGTGTTTGAACGAATTCCTTTAAGCTTATGGTTTCAAATTGGAAGGACTGGCAAACAAAAACCCTCGCCTGGTTCGACGAGGGCAATTCAACAAGAATAGTGGCCAATAACCAAGGACAGGCGCCAACCTGGAGATTGACCACCGTATCAGCAGCTAGGCAAGCTGTTTACAACATAGCAATTTCAGGCCAAAACAAGTCAACCCAGGCTTTGCGCTTCATCTTCATCGATCAGTGCGTCCAGCAACCGCAGGGCGGTAACCTTCCGTTGCGCATCCTTGATCAAACTCAATTTATGAATAAGCTCTGCCGTATAGGCATCCTGTACAGAAGCTCGCGGCAATAATCCTGCCCTACGGTATATCGTTTCTGCTGGGATTTTTAACGCGCGCGCAATTGCATCTAACGTGGTTGGCTGAGGATAAGTTCTGCCATTCAGTAGTTTATTAATAACCGCCCTGCTCAGGTCAGCGTAACGAGCCAAATCGGCCTGGGACCACTGGTGTTTATCCATTTCTGCTTGCAGCCAGGTAGTAAAATCGAGGCCGTCATCCATGGAATACAAACTCCGTTTCTAGTTGGGATATGCTGTCATGAGAGCCCAAAATAAGTATTTTTAGAATATCGCCATGCAAAACATATCCCCATCTAAATTATTATAGCGAAATCATATAAAAAGTTAGCAAGAACCTCCAAAAGAATAGAGTATATAAATAGTTCCACCCAACCTGAGGGGGGCAGGCCGGGTAGAACTTTGCCCATTATAGCAAGGATGTGTTTCCAACATTCAACACTTTGTTGCTAATTTGGGGCAAACCTGCACAAAAAAAGGACACCTGAATTCTCACTGAACCCAGATGTCCTGCCCTCATAGAAGGATCGGTACTATACAATACTAAGCGGGTTTCTTGGTTGGCAGTTTTTTCTTCTGCTCCTCTTTCTTCTTCTGTTCCTGCTGCTGCTTCTGCTTATCAGCCTTATTTTTTTCTTTCTTGCCGCCTTTGTCTCCCATTGCGAATCTCCTTTGTTGGATGTTGCCTGGCGAAATAAGGGAGGCCGCCAGGCGTCGCCTCGCATAGAATAATTATAGCCGCACTTTATAATTTTCAAAAAGGGGCAAACGCCTTTTTTTCTCACAAACCAGTTGACTTGTCTACTCCTTTCTGCTAAACTAGAAGTTGTCAGACAACTTTATACACCAACCTGATCCCCCAAGAACCGAGGATTACATGAGCACACTCCTCATCAAACATGCCCATATTGTCACCATGAACGACCACCAGACCGAGATTACGGACGGTGGTCTTTTTATCCGCGATGGCTTCATCGAAACTGTAGGGCAGGCTTCCAGCCTACCAGACACTGCCGATGAAGTTCTCGACCTGACCGGCCACATCATCATCCCCGGCCTGGTCAACACCCACCACCACTTCTACCAGACCCTCACCCGCAACATCCCAGCCGCCCAAAACGCCAACCTTTTTAACTGGCTCAAAACCCTCTACCCCATCTGGGCGCGCATGAACCCCGAAGACATCTTCACATCCACCCAGACCGCCCTCTCCGAACTGGCACTTTCGGGCTGCACCACCGCATCAGACCATCTCTATCTCTTCCCCAACGGTTCAAAGCTGGATGACGAAATCCAGGCAGGACTCTCAGTTGGAGTCAGACTCCACGCTTCGAGAGGCTCCATGTCGCTGGGCGAATCCAAAGGCGGGCTTCCGCCTGATTCCGTTACCGATACAGAATCCAACATCCTGGCCGATTGCCAGCGCGTCATCGAGCGCTACAACGACCCCAACCCGGGGGCCATGACACGGGTTGTCCTGGCCCCCTGCTCCCCCTTCAGCGTCACCGGCGACCTGATGCGCGAATCGGCCAAACTGGCGCGGCACTACGGAGTCCACCTGCACACCCACCTGGCCGAAACCGAAGACGAAGAGCAGTTCTGCCTGCAAAAGTTTGGCTACCGCCCGGTGGGATACATGCAATCAGTCGATTGGGTCGGCGCAGATGTCTGGTTCGCCCACTCCGTCTACGTCAATGCCGCCGAAATCGACGTATTCGCCCATCATCACTGCGGCGTAGCGCATTGCCCAACATCCAACATGCGCCTGGCCTCCGGAATCGCGCCAATCAAAGAATACCTCGCCGCTGGTGTCAACGTTGGCCTGGGCGTGGATGGTTCAGCCAGCAACGATGGCTCGCACCTGCTGGCCGAAGTGCGCCAGGCCATGCTCCTCTCGCGTCTCAAAGAAGGCATCACCGGCTACTCACTCTCCAATGACCCATCCCGCAAGCTGATGACGGCCCGCGAAGCCCTGTGGTTGGGCACACGCGGCGGCGCGGCAGTGTTGGGCCGCACCGATATTGGTTCGCTTGAACCCGGCAAATGCGCCGACTTTTTCGCCATCAACCTGAACCGCCTCGACTACGCTGGTGGCGCGATCCACGACCCGCTGGCTTCCGTCGTCTTCTGCCAGCCAACTCGCGTGGATTACACCGTGGTGGGCGGCAAATTTGTCGTTCGCGCAGGCCAGCTCGTCACCATCAACGAAACCGAATTGGCGGCCCGTCATAACAAAGCCGCCAAACGACTGGTGAGCGGCTGATGCTTGAACTAAGCGTAGCGTTCTTTCTCGGCTGGCCCATGATTCTAATCACCGTCATCCTGGCGGCAATTGGTCTATTCCGCAGCGACTTCCGCTTTTTGCTGGCTTCAACCCTGCTGACTGTTCCTTATTCCTGGTTTTTGAGCGGATTCCCACTGGTGCGCTCACCCGCCTTCTTAATGCCGGTTTTCCTGTTCTGCTCAGCCTGGGCCATGCGCCGCAGCCGAGAAATGTTAGCCTGGATCCTGGCAGTGCCCTTTTTCCTGATGGTTTTCCTGCTGTTTTCGATTGTTTCCGGGCAGTAGGCCCCACAACTAATCAGTGGTTATAGCTTCTCGCCACACGCTGTGCATATCAGTTTGCCAAAGCCCTCACGAGTAAGACTTTTTCCGCAATTTGGGCAGCGGACATAACGCACAGTGATGAAAACCATTGTCACTGTGCAAATGAACATAAACGGATACACAATCATCGCTATCAGCCCGGTTTCAATTTGCAGGGTTATCCCCAGGATAATCAAAAGGCCAACGATAAGCATCATAACCAAACTCATGCCAAGTAAAACGTATTTTGCAGTTCGGGCAGTCATCAAACCTCACTTTCTGAATAAAATTATAGCCTTGCTGCACGGCATTGTGCTGCCAATCGTAAATTCTGGCAAGAATTTGTCTTAAAAAAAATTGGAGACCAAATGCTCTCTCAAACCCTCGTAGATGTCGCCATGGGGCGCAAACCTGCCGAGATGGTCATCAAAAACGGCGTGTGGGTTTGCGTTCAAACGGGTGAACTACTCCCGCAAACAGATATTGCCATCAGTGCCGGGCGGGTGGCCTATGTTGGCGAAAATGCCGATCACGCCATTGGCCCGCAAACCCAGGTTATCCACGCAGATGGCGCTTACCTCGTCCCTGGCCTGCTCGACGGTCACATGCACGTCGAAAGCGGGATGTTGACCGTCACCGAATTTGTTCGCGCGGTGGCCCCGCGCGGCACCACCGGCATGTTCGTCGACCCGCACGAAATCGCCAACGTATTCGGGCTGAAAGGCGTAAAACTGATGGTGGATGAAGCTGCCAAACAGCCGATCCACGTCTGGGTGCAGGTTCCATCGTGTGTGCCATCTGCTCCTGGGTTGGAAACGCCCGGTGCATCCATCGGCCCGGCAGATGTGACTGAAGCCATGACCTGGCCGGGCATCATCGGTCTGGGCGAAGTGATGAACTTCCCCGGCGTCTACATGGGCGACGAGAAAATGCACGCCGAAATCCACGCCACCACCCATGCTGGCAAAGTGATTGGCGGCCATTATGCTTCACATGATCTCGGCCTGCCCTTCCACGGTTATGTGGCGGGCGGCCCGGAAGATGACCACGAAGGCACTTGCGCTGAAGATGCCATCGCGCGCGCGCGCCAAGGCATGAAACCAATGCTGCGTTATGGCTCGGCCTGGCAGGATGTGGCCGCCCAGGTTAAAGCCATCACCGAAGTTGGCATGGATGCGCGCCGATTCCTGCTCTGCACCGATGATTCGCACGCCGAAACGCTCATCCACGAAGGTCACATGGATCGGGTACTGCGCCATGCCATCCAGCAGGGGCTGCCGCCGGTCACGGCCATCCAGATGATGACGATTAACACGGCTGAACACTTTGGCGTATCCCGCGAAATGGGCCTGATCGCTCCTGGTCGTTGGGCCGATGTGCTGCTGGTGCGCGACCTGGAAAATTTCCACGCTGAAACAGTCATTGCCAGGGGCCAGATTCTCGCACAGGATGGAAAGTGGCAGCGTGATTTGCCCGCGTACCCGTATCCTGCCTGGGTGCGGCAAAGTGTCCGGCTGCCGAGGCCGCTGACAGGGCGTGATTTCCGCCTTTCTGCCGAAGGCCACGATCCGCTCGCCACGGTCAACGTGATCGGCGTGATCGAAAACCAGGCTCCCACCCGCCGCCTGCGCATGGAAGTGCCGGTGGAAGATGATGAAGTCCACCTGCCCGAACCAGGCAGCGCCCCCCAGGGCAGCCCACTTTCAGATGTGGCCAAAATTGCCCTGATCGATCGCCACCACAACACCGGCAAAGTTTCGATGGGCCTGGTGAGTGGGTTCCGGCTGACAGAAAAATGTGCGATCGCCTCTACAGTAGCGCACGATTGCCACAACATGCTGGTGATTGGCACCAACGATGCTTATATGGCCCAGGCCGCCAATTACCTGCTGGAAATCGGTGGCGGGCAGGTGGTGATTAAAGATGGTAAAGTCATCGGCCAGGTGCAGCTTGAAATTGCCGGGCTGATGTCTACCGAACATGCCAGCATCGTGGCCGAAAAGGCCGCCAGCGTGCTGGCCGGGTTCAAAGCCTGTGGCTGTGATATCAATAATCCCAACATGACCATGAGCCTGCTGGCACTGGTGGTCATCCCCGAACTGCGTATCTCAGACAAGGGCCTGGTTGATGTGACCAGGTTCCAGTTTGTCCCCGTCGTTGAGTAATTGTTTGGGGCGGCGCAACAAGCCGCCAGGAGGCTCAAATGCCACATTTTCCATTCCAACGTTTGCAGGCTGACCTTGCGGCCCTGATCGCCAAACTCCCGGCCGATTCACGCCTGCCATCTGAACCAGACCTGGCAGCGCAGCTTGGCGTCAGCCGGGCCACACTGCGCGAGGCCATGCGCACTTTTGAAACCCAGGGCCTGATCCGCCGCAGGCAGGGCGCGGGCACTTTTGTGGTTGGTAAGGTACCGGTGCTAGAAAGCGGTCTGGAGGTGCTGGAAAGCATCAACACCCTGGCCGAGCGGCTCAGCATGGATGTTACTACCAGCCAACCAACCATCACCGAGTTCCCGGCAGATGCGGAATACGCCGGGGTTTTTGGGATTCCGGTTGGTGAGAAATTGATGCGGGTCAGTCGTGTCATGCGCACCGAAACGCGTCCGGTTGCGTACCTGGTGGATATCCTCCCCGAGAACGTGCTGCTGCCCGATGAGTTGAAAGGCCGCTTCAGCGGTTCGGTGCTCGACTACCTGCTCCAACGCGGTGACCCGCTGACGGTTTCCCGCGCCGACATCAGCGCCACCAACGCTGCGGCAGATGTCGCCAAAATGCTCGAAGTCCAACGCGGAGATGTGCTGCTGGAGTTTATCGCGCGCCTTTACACCGCCTCCGGCCGGGTGGTGGATTATTCGTTCAGCTATTTCTTACCAGGCTACTTCAAATTCCACATCGTTCGCAAGGTTGGCGGGGCGTAGCTATCCACCGCTGAGCACGCAAAGAACGCAGAGTTTCGGAGAGAAACCCATGAACGAAGCCGAGCATTTGAACAGCTTGACTGACAGGATCATCGGAGCTGCAATTGAAGTTCATAAAGCGCTTGGCCCGGGATTGTTGGAGTCGACGTATCGAATATGCACAGCGCATGAACTATCACGGAACAACCTGCATGTGGATCAGGAAGTGCCTCTGCCCGTGGTTTATAAGGGTGTCAAATTGGATGCAGGCTACCGATTGGATATGGTAGTAAATGAACTCGTGATTGTCGAGTTCAAATCTGTAGATGCGTTGTCTCCTGTTCACGAAGCGCAGCTTTTGTCATATTTGAAATTATCCGGGCTGAAAGTCGGTTTATTGATCAACTTCAATGTAAAAGTGCTCAAAAATGGGCTTCGCCGGATTGTAAACAATTTTCCTGATCGAGTGCAGCCTGTTTAGCAGGGCGCTTAAAATCTCTGCGCGTTCTGCGCTCTCAGCGGTTAATCTTTTTAAGGAGTATATGATGACCAATAAAGTATCCGAAATCCAGGCCCGTGTGGCCGCGTCGAAAGACGACATTATCAAATTCATGCGCGAAATCTGCGCCATCCCCAGCATGGACTCGCAGATCGGCCCGGTAGGCGAGCGCATCCAGGCCGAAATGCGCAAACTGGGCTACGACGAAGTCCGTTTCGACAAGATGGGCAATACCATCGGACGCATCGGCAACGGCCCGCGCACCATCGTATTCGATTCACACATCGACACCGTCGGCGTAGGCGACCGCTCAGAGTGGCAGTGGGATCCCTTCATCGGCAAAGTCGAAGACGGCATCCTCTACGCGCGCGGCGCCTGCGACGAGAAAAACTCCACCCCCGGCATGGTCTACGGACTGGCAATCGCCCGCGATCTGGGCCTGCTCGAAGGCTGGACAGCCTACTACTTCGGCAACATGGAAGAATGGTGCGATGGCATCGCCCCCAACACCTTCGTGGAAGTTGACCCCGGCATCCGCCCCGACTTCGTCTGCATCGGCGAGCCGACCAAGATGAACGTTTATCGCGGTCACAAAGGCCGCCTGGAAATGAAAGTCACAGCCAAAGGCAAAAGCGCCCACGCCGCCAGCAACCACCTCGGCGAAAACGCCATCTACAAACTGCTGCCAGTCATCGCGGGCATCCGCGACCTGGAACCACAGCTCGGCGACCATGCCTTCCTCGGCCACGGCAAAATCACCGTCAGTGACATGCACGTCCAAACCCCCAGCATCAACGCCGTCCCCGACGAAGCCGTGATTTTTATCGACCGGCGCATGACCTTTGGCGAAACCAAAGAAGCAGTGAAGAAACAAGTCGAAGATTTGATCCCGGCTGAATTGAAGGATTCCGTCAAAGTGGAAGAACTCTTCTATGACGAACCATCCTACACCGGATTTATCTTCCCGGTTGACAAATATTTCCCCGCCTGGGCCTACGAAGAAAGCCACCCACTGGTAGAAGCCGGCCAAAAAGCCCGACTCGCCATCGGCCTGCCAGATGCCCCCTCTGGCAAGTGGAATTTCTCCACCAACGGCATCTACTGGGCTGGCAAAGCTGGCATCGCCGCCATCGGCTTTGGCCCAGGCGATGAAGAAACCGCCCACACCGTCCGCGACAGCGTATCGCTGGCAGACATGGTCAAATCGACAGAGTTCTACGCCATCCTGGCGTCGCTAATCGCATAACGCGCTATTCAAATCGCGTATTGCGAAATAAATTTCGCGTTACATCTCATGAAAACCATCGAAATCCGACGCCACTCCATCCGCAACAAACCCGGGCAGGATCTTTCTGAACAGGGTGTGTTGCTTGCCCGCCTGATCGGCGCTGAAATCGGCCCGTTCAACCGCGTCTTCACCAGCCCCATCCCACGCGCCTTCCAAACCGCCGAAGCGATGGGATTCAAGGTCGATGAGCAAAATCCGCTGCTTGCCACCTATGGAAATGGCATCGAGATGGAATGTCCCTGGCCCGCCAGTTTTGCCGATTATGCGACAGCCTACAAGCGAGGAGGCGCTACCTTTTCCTACGCCCGACGCCTCGCTGTTTTCTATACCCAACTGGCAGAATCGTTACCCGAACATGGTTCCGCGCTTGTGATCAACCACGGCGGCGTGGTGGAAATCAGCGCAGTCGCCTGCCTGCCAGATTTTAACCACACATCCCTTGGCGATTACTGCGAATGCTGCGAAGGCGTCCGCCTGACCTGGGACAACGGCAAGTTTGTAGCAGCCGAATCGTTACGAGTCTAAAAAAGTTCACCCGTTTTCCCATTCCCCTGTCCAGATAACTGGAGAACGGGAAAACCGGATAACCAAAATAAAAAAGGAGTAGTTCAAAATGCAAACCAATTTCCGTGGCCGTGATTTCATCGGCGATCTTGACTTCACCAAAGAAGAAGTCGAAACCGTTCTCGAAGTAGCCTGGGACCTCAAGCGCAAGCGCGCACTCGGCGAACCGCACCCCTACCTGCGCGATAAGGTTCTCGCCATGCTGTTCTTCTTCTCATCCACCCGCACACGCGGCTCTTTCGAAGCTGGCATGGCCCAACTCGGTGGTCACGGCGCCTTCATCGACAGCAACACCACCCAAATTTCGCACGGCGACACCCCGGTTGAGATCGGCGAAATCTTTGGCCGCTACTTCGACGGCATCGCCATCCGCCACTGCGACTATGGCGACGGCAACGCCTACCTGAACGCGGTTGCCAAATCCAGCCGCGCCCCCGTCCTGAACATGCAGTGCGATGTCTACCACCCCTTCCAGTGCCTGGCCGACCTGATGACCATCATGGAAAAGAAGGGCAAAGACCTGCGCAAGAAGAAGATTGTCGTCTCCTGGGCCTATGCCGCCTCGTATCTCAAGCCCATTTCCGTGCCGCAGTCGCTCATCCTCCAGATGCCGCGCTTTGGCATGGATGTAACCCTGGCCTACCCGCCCGAATTCCCGCTCATGCCCGATATCGTTGCCCAGGCCCAGGATGAAGCCCGCAAAGCCGGCACCGCCTTCGAGATCATCGCCGACAAAGACGGCATGACCGAAGCCTGCAAAGATGCCGATGTCATCTACGCCAAAAGCTGGGGCCCGCTGCTGACCACCACCGACAAAGTTGAAGGCAAAAAACTCCAGGATTCATACAAAAACTGGCTAATGGATGATGCCAAACTGAAAGTTGCCAAACCCGGCGCCATCTACATGCACCCATTGCCCGCCGATCGTGACGTTGAAGTCACATCCAGCGTGCTCGATGGCCCGCAGTCGGTCGTCTTCGATGAAGCCGAAAACCGCCTGCACGCGCAGAAAGCCGTCATGGCGCTGACGATGTCGTAATTGGTAAATCGTAATTGGTGAATGGTATTTGGTAGCGCATTTTGGCTGTCCACTTACCATTTACCAATCGCCAATTACCTTATAGGAGACTAAATGACCAAACACAAACTCGCTGTCATCGCCATCGGCGGCAACTCGCTGATTATTGACGAGAAAAATGTCACCGTCGAGAGTCAATACCAGGCCGCCAAAAAGACCTGCGAACATATCGCCGATATGATCGAGCAGGGCTGGGAAGTCGCCATCGGCCATGGCAACGGCCCACAGGTTGGTTACATCCTGCGCCGCTCTGAAATCGCAGCCAAAACTGCCGGGATGCACGAAGTCCCGCTGGATGTTTGTGGCGCAGATTCGCAGGGGGCAATTGGCTACGCCATCCAGCAGAACCTTCAAAACATCCTCTACCAGCGCGGCATCAAAAAAAAGGTGGTCACCGTCATCACCCAAACGCTGGTAGATCGCGACGACCCGGCCTTCAAAAACCCGACCAAACCGATTGGCAGCTTCATGGATGAAGCCGAAGCAAAACGCCGTCACGATGAACAAGGCTGGAGCGTGGTGGAAGATGCCGGACGCGGCTGGCGGCGTGTCGTTGCATCGCCGATGCCCAAGGAAATTGTCGAGCTGGAAACCATCGAAACCATTCTCGCCAAACGCATCGTCACCATCACCGTTGGTGGAGGTGGGATCCCTGTGGTAGACCCCGGCGATGGCAACTACCAGGGTATCGCGGCAGTCGTGGATAAGGATTTCGCATCATCCCTGCTCGCGCGCCAGGTCAAAGCCGACCTGTTCGTAATTTCCACCGCGGTGGAGAAAGTCGCCATCAACTTTGGCAAGCCCGATCAAAAATGGCTCGACAAAATGACACTTGCGGAAGCAAAAGCCTATCTGGCCGAAGGCAAACACTTCGCCAAGGGCAGCATGGCCCCCAAAATCCAGGCCGTAATCTGGTTCCTTGAGGCCATGCCCGGCTCTAAGGCGCTTATCACCAACCCCGAAAACCTGGGCCGCGCCCTCAAAGGCGAAACCGGCACGTGGATTGTGAACGAGTAAGAACCTGGCATCCCGCTGAACTCAAACCAGGCAACCAGCTTTTCCAATGTTACAAGGAAGGCTGGTTGTTTTTTTTATGGGTGCGAAAAACGAACCCTGGCCTATTTTGTACTTTTTTATCTCTGTGCACTTCGCATTATCTGCCGTTAATATTTTTTACGGTGAACCCATTGCAATAGTGGCGGTGAGTAATCTCTAGCGCAAAAACCATTCCCCACCCGGCCAGTGCGAGGAGTTCTGCGAAAAACGGAACCCCTCGCATTTCTTGTTTATAATTCACCTGCCATGCACCCAACCCCCGCAATCCTACTCAGCATCGACTACGAACCCTGGTTCGCCCTCACCCGCCGCTACGACACCCTTTACCACCCTGACCAGCGCCGCAAACTCGACGGTGAATTCACACTACGGGCAATCGACCCCATCCTCGAAATGCTCTCCCCGGCCAAAACCACCATCTACCTGGTCGGAGAAATCGCAGAATGGTACCCCGAAATCCCGCAAAAAATCGTTGCCGCTGGGCACGAACTGGGAATGCACTGCCAATACCATCGCCCGCTCATCGACGCCCACGAACTCGAACTCGACCTGGCCGCATCTAACAAATGGCGCAGCCAATACAACGTTCTCGGCTACCGCGCGCCCATGGTTGGAATCAGCGAAGCCGCCTACCCCATGCTCGAAACCGCCGGTTTCGCCTACAGCTCATCCATCTACGCCCCCAGCGGTCACCTGCTGCCCAAAGGCAACATCCACGAACTGCCCGTCAGCACCCTGCCACTCTTCGGACATCCTAAAAACTTTGTTGCCCCGCGCGATTTCTCCGTCAAACTCCTGACAGGCGGCGAAGTCCCATTTGGCTCCAGCTTCATGATCGGCCTGATGCCAGACGCAATCCTAAAAATCCTCGAACGAGAAATACGCGCCGGACTGAGCCCGGTCATCATCCTGCATCCCTACGAACTCATCCGCCCAGACTCTTTCCTGCGCCGCATAGGGCGCGACGTGGCTTCGCACCCATTGCTCTTCCCCTTCACCCTCAACAAATCCAACTTCCTGAAAAACCTGCTCAAACACTTCCCCGTTTCCCCGCTCTACCCATACATCCAGGCCGCCACCGCTTCCTGACTTACCCATTCCCCACCATGCAGATCCACACCCTCACACCGAACGAACCCGCCACCTGGCCCGCAACCCTGACACAGCCTGCCACCTTCACCGTACTAGACTCATGGACGGGCATCTCCAACCGCATTTACGGCTTCCACACCTACCGCCTCGAAGCCCGGGATGAAAACAACGTCACCGGCATACTTTCCCTCGTAGAAATCAAACACCCACTCCTCGGCCACTACCTGACCACTGCCCCCTTCGGCTCCTACGGCGGATTTGCCTACGCTGACACACATTCCCGCGACCTGCTGCTCGATTCTGCCCGCCAGCTCGCCACCACCCTTGGCGTAGACTACGCCAACCTGCGCTTCCTCGCCGAAGACCCCACCCCACCCCCCGGCTGGGTACAAAACCCCATCTACTGCACTTACCTTCTCGACATCTCACATCCGCTCCCATCTCTCCTCTCTAATTTCTCATCCGACCACCGCAACCACATCCGCAAATCCCTCAAAAAAGGCTTCGATGTCAAATTCGGCCACCTCGACCTGCTGGATGATGCCTACGAAGGGCTCGCCCTCTCCATGCACGAATTGGGCTCACCCTATCACAGCAAAACCTACCTGCGCACCATGGCCCAGGCACTCGGCAACACCCTAGAATTTGCCGTTCTATATGATCCCAATGGCAAAATCGCAGGCGCGGGCGTCTTCATCGCCCACGGAACAACCCTCACCAACCTGCACGCCAACATCCTGCACCGAGTCCGATCTGATTACGCCGGGGAATTCCTCTACTGGAAAATCATCGAACGCGCCAGCCAGCGCGGTTTCGAAACCTTCGACATCGGTCGTAGCCTCAACGGCTCGGGCAACGAAACCTTCAAAATGAAGTGGAAACCCCACCGCGCCCCACTCGCCTACTGGTACGCCCTCAAGCCCGGTAGCCAACTGCCCCACCTGAACCAAAAAAGCCCCAAATTCCAGGCCGCCATCTGGCTCTGGAAGCGTCTCCCCGCCTTCCTCGTCCGCGCCGCTGGGCCATATCTCATCTGCGGCCTGGCCTGAAAACCTTATGTACACAGCGGTTATGGATTTCACGTTTACCCCCCTTGCTGACATCCCCCAGGCATCCCTTCCCGGCCTGGCATCCCTCCATGCTGCCACCATGCCCACCCTGCTGACAGATTTGGGCTTGCCATTCCTGCTACGCTACTACCAGCTCGCCCAAAAATCCCCATCCGTCATCGCCTTCATTGCCTTACACCCAACCACAGAACACAAAGCCCCCTCCATCGATAACGATTCACTGATCACAGCCTACTGCCTCGGCTCCCCCAACCCCGCTGCACTCAACGCTAAACTGCGCCAACCCATCACCTGGTTCTCCATCCAGATGCTCAAACTGGCTTTCACCCGTCCATCCATCCTCATCCAGCTCACCCAATCCATCCTGACCGCATCCAATGCCAACAGCCTCCGCCCCGGGCAAATCGAACTGACCTACATCGGCGTTGCCCTCCAGTCACGCGGACAGGGCCTGGGCCTTGCCCTGCTCCAAAAATTTGCCGAATCCGCCCGCACCGCCGGGTACACATCCATCGCCCTCAGCGTCGAAACCGACAACCCCGCCGCTATCGGCCTCTACACCAAATTCGGATTCACCATCACCCAAACCTTCACAGAAGGCCGTTACCACCGCCATCGCATGGAATATTCTCTGGCAAACAGGTCAATACCATGAAATCCCGCCTTTCATCTTTCATCTTTCATCCATCATCTTTCCTTTTCGCCCTCGCCATCCTCGCCTACGCCCCATTCTTCTGGGAGCGCGGCTTCTACTGGGATGAACTACCCTGGACATGGGTTTACTACCAGCTTGGCCCTGCCGCGCTCACCAAACTCTTCTCCACCAGCCGCCCCTTCTGGGGCATAATCTACCAGGTTATGCTGCCACTCATCGGCCCGCATCCCTGGGCCTGGCAACTTCTCATGCTGACACTGCGCTGGCTGACAGCCATCCTCGTTTGGAGACTCTTCCGGCAACTTTGGCCTGATTCAAGCCTGCCGCAATGGGCCGCCGCACTCTTCCTCGTTTACCCCGGCCTCGGCCAGAACTTCATCGCGTTGATGTACACCCACTTCTACATCATCCTCAACGCCTTCCTGCTCTCAGTCTACCTCACCATCATCGCCATCCAGCGCAAAAGCTGGGCACTCCACATCGCAGCCCTGATCCTGGCCCTCGCCAACCTGCTGACGATGGAATACTTCTATTTCCTCGAATTTTTCCGCATCATCATCATTTGGTACCTGCCACACCCCCAAAAGAATCCCGTTTCCCTGGCAGCCCAGGCAAAAAAACTTCTCACCTACCTGCCCTACTTTGCCCTTTTCCTGGCCGTCACCTTCTGGCGCGCCTTCTTCTTCACCAACCAGACCGCCAGCTACAGCTACCAAACACTCACAGAGATCAAATCCAACTTTTTCCTGGGGATTTGGAACCTGCTCCTGAACATACTCAACGCCTTTTGGGAATCCGTACCCCATGCCTGGCTCTACCCCTTCGAGCCGGTCAACCTGACCACCCTGGGCCTGTATACCGCCATCGGAGCCTTCACCCTCGCCATCATTGCCACCCTGATCTCAGGCCTGTACTTCCATTCCCGCACAACATCCACCACCCCAGGCCCATCCACCCCCTTTCTCATCCTGGGCCTTTCCGCCTGGATTCTCGGTGGTGGAGCCTTCTGGATCGTCGGCGCCCGCACCCTGCCCCAGCTGCACTTCTCTGCTGACAGGTTTACCCTATCCTTCATGCTCGGCTCCAGCCTGATCATAACCAGTCTGCTAGGGTTCTTAGGAAAATACCCCAAAACCCAAATTACCCTGCTGGCCCTGCTGATCGGATTCTCGGTAGGCAGACAATTCCAAACCAACGCCACCTACCGCCGCGATTGGGACACCCAGCGATCCATCTTCTGGCAAATGTCCTGGCGCATCCCTGCCCTCGAACCAGGGACAACCATCATCACCAACGACCTGCCCGTCGAAGTTTCCAGCGACAACTCACTCACCGGCCCACTCAACTGGATGTACGATCAACCCGGCCTCTCAAGTTCCCCGGCAGCAGAAACCCAGCGCCAGCAAACGCTGCAGGCTGGCAACATGAATTACATGCTCTACTTTGCATCGGTGCGCACCCAGGAAGGGCGCGCGCTCGCATCGAAGCTGGAACCCGGCATCGCTTTTGAGCAAAACTACCTCGCCACCAGGTTTTTTGGCAACACCTCCAACATGGTAGTGCTGAATTTTGCCCCGCCCGGCTGCCTGCGCATCCTCGATCCCGAAATCGACCCGCTGAACAAGCTGCTGCCTCCCAGCCTGCGTGATGCAGCCTTTTTAAGCAACCCGACCCTCATCCATGCCGAAAACCCCGCCAGCCCGCCCGAATTCTACAACCCCGAACTATCGCACGGATGGTGCTACTATTTCTCCCAGGCCGAACTGGCCCGTCAGCTTGGCAATTGGCCCAAAGTGGTCAGGCTCTACCAGCAAGCCTCCAAATTGAATGATCACGCCAACGACCCGCTGGAGAATTTTGTTTTCATAGAAGCGTTTGCCCACACCGGGGATTGGGATTCAGCCCAGGAATTGACCAAAAGCACCTATCGCTTTTCCAAAGAATACCTGCGCCCAACCCTGTGCAAATTATGGGAGCGCATCCACACCCGCGCGCCAGGAGATACAGCCAAAACCGCAGCAGTGCAACTCGTGCAAAATGAGCTAAAATGCGCCAGCCTGCCCCAACCTTGAGCAACAGACCGAACAAACACCCGCAAAACGGGTCACACTTGTACCATCATCCAAAGAGCCCAACCCATAGAAAACCTGCAAATCTCAGGTTTCCTGATACAATCAGTCATATTAACATCAGCAGTCTTCCCCCAAATTTCCCCCGACTTCTGAAGACAAGGAAAAACAGTGAATTTTAACCAGTTTCAACTGGATGCGCGCCTATTTAAAGGCATCCAACAAGCCGGATACAGCGAAGCCACCCCCATCCAGGCCGCAGCCATCCCCGAAGCACTGGCCGGACGCGACCTGATCGCCACCGCACAAACCGGCACCGGCAAAACTGCCACCTTCGTGCTGCCCATTTTGCATAAGCTGCTCAACGGCCCGCGCACCCAGTCGCGCGCCCTCATCATCACCCCCACCCGCGAACTCGCCGAACAGATCAACGACAACATCCGCACCCTCAGCGCCGGGACAAACCTGCGCTCCGCCACCATCTACGGCGGCGTCGGCAACCTGCCGCAAGTCCAGGCCATGCAGCGCGGGGTTGAAATCCTGGTGGCTTGCCCCGGCCGCCTGCTCGACCTGGCCGCCCAAGGCTACACCCGCCTGAACAGCATCGAAATCCTCGTCCTCGACGAGGCCGACCGCATGTTCGACATGGGCTTCCTGCCCGATGTGCGCCGCATCGTCAAACTCATCCCGGCCAAACGCCAAACCATGCTCTTCTCAGCCACCTTCCCAGAAGAAGTGGAAAGACTGGCTGCCGAAACACTCAAATCACCGCTGCGAATTGCCGTCGGTCTCAGCCGCCCGGCATACACCGTTACCCACGCCCTTTACCCGGTCGAAAAGCATCTCAAAACCGCCCTGACATTTGAGATTCTCAAACGAACCGACACCAACTCCGTGCTGATCTTCGCCCGCACACGCCACCGTGCCCAGGCACTGGCCCAAAAACTCAGCCGCGAAGGCTACAAAGTCACCAGCCTGCACTCCGACCGGACGCAAAACCAGCGTCAACACGCCCTGGCCGGCTTCAAAGATGGCCGCTACCAGATCATGGTCGCCACCGATATCGCCGCCCGCGGCCTGGATGTGGAATCCATCTCCCACGTCATCAACTTCGACATGCCCGACACCCCCGACGCCTACATCCATCGCATCGGGCGCACTGGCCGCGCCGAACGCACCGGCGATGCCTTCACCCTCGTCACCCCCGAAGACGATGACATGGTGCGCGAACTAGAAAAAATCATGGCTCAAAAACTGCCGCGAGAAACCTTGCCCGGCTTTGACTACACCGTCGCAGCCCCGCCGCAGCCAAACCCACCCCCCCAGCGTGGCCCACGCCCACTCCAGCACCACAGCCCCGACCCGCGCTACCAGCACCCACACCCACGCCAGAACAAACGCTAAAAAACAAATCCCGCCCACCCAGCGGGATTTTTCATCCCCAAATAAGACCCGAATACACCATTTTAGTTGTAAAATAGATACAACGTGTAGCAAATTACCCACAAGGGTTTAGCTCTTTGTCTCATTGGGAATTAGCCTGGTGCCACCCTTGAACAGCTGCCGCCAGCACACTTCAGACACATCATTCCAGAAATTCCAATTAAATACCCGCTCAAACGGGAAATTTCCGGGGAGACATCTTCGCCTTCATAGTTGCAACCCTGGTTTCGAGCAACATTCGACCTGCAAGCTGTTCACAACCTATGGAGGCATGCATGAAGATCAACCCGCTAGAACAACTTTCACAATACAAATTCAGCGATGAAGGTTGGGGATTTATCTCATCGATATTCAACCTGCTCGATAACATCTCCGGCATGGGAGAGATCAATCTCCCGCTGCGAGAAAGCGGCATATTCCGGGCGCTGCGACGCATCTGGCGATTATTGACCGGCAAATATTCCATTTTCTTCGCAATTGAACTTTTAGGGATTGAAAATGAAGGAAATCGCTCCATCCTGGCCTGGCACGACAAGCGGCTCAGGAATATGATTCTGTGGGCCGGTGTTTCAGCCTTTTTAGTGTATGTCGGCAGCATGTTGATACTGGCCATACTTGAAATATCTTTTCCACAGATCAGCGATTTCTTATTTACAGTTGGTGGATTATTTGTCTTTTTCTTCTACCTGATGTTAATTTTCGCTTACCGCTTGGTATTCCTGTTCATGAAAAAAGACTATGCCGACACAATCTGCCTGATGAACACGCTGTATCTCCTGCTAGAACTATTCCACCCGGAGGGGATTAACACCCCCAAACACCGCCGGAGAATCCAAAAACGGATGCAATACCTGGCAAACGGCGTCCTTTTATTATCCCAGCACTACGAAAGCACATCCAGCGAAAATGACAACTACATCAAAACCCATTTCCACGCCATGGAAGAATTTGTCCGCGAGCGCGAAAAATGGGTCGTGCTTCCCACATCAGAAACACTTGAAAAACTAAGAAGCGATTTCGCAGGATTGCTCCCATTTTTCATCAACGCCAATTATGGTGATTTCCCCGTCCCAGCCAGCAACAA
>CAIJPN010000068.1 GCA_903822545.1 uncultured Anaerolineae bacterium
CAAGGCCGATAACACGGTGGGCGTGAAGCTCTTCGATGCGGCTGGCGCTGTCCAGGAAATCTGGACCGATAATGCCCTCGGCGGCGAAAACCCCAAGACCGTCACCAACGAATTCGTGCAGATGTGTCTCAATCTCGATGCCTTCACCGACATCGACCTGGCCCAGGTGGATAAAATCCAGTTTGCCATGTTCTGGGCCGGCACCTACTATGTCGATGACATCGAATTCATCCCCGCTGAAGGCGCTGCCGCCCCCGCAGGCGAAAAAGCCACCGAAGCAGCTGTCGCCCAGGATTTTGAATCGGAAGGTGAGAATTTCTATTCCGATTATCAGGCAGATGTCAGTCGCGATACCACCGTCTTCCACGGCGGCAAGGCTTCTCTGAAAGCCACCAGTGCCAGTGGCGAATGGCACGCCTTTGGCGCTTACCCCTCCACCCGCCCGTTTGATGCCAGCAAGTTTGCCAAAGTCTGCTTCTGGGTCAATGACACCACCACCAACAATAGCGGCAAGGCCGATAATACGGTGGGCGTGAAGCTCTTCGATGCGGCTGGCGCTGTCCAGGAAGTCTGGACTGACAATGCCCTCGGCGGTGAAAATCCCAAGACCGTCACAAATGAATTCGTGCAGATGTGTCTCAATCTCGATGCCTTCACCGACATCGACCTGACCCAGGTGGACAAAATCCAGTTCGCTATGTTCTGGGCCGGCACCTACTACGTTGACGATATCGAATTCCAGCCGTAAGGTTTCTATCCCATCCCAACCTTCCCCCATTTTCAGTTTTTGAAAATGGGGGAAGCGGCTTACACCAGCCTGCGAGTGACAGTCCATCCCAAAAGGCCAAAAAATGAAGTCCAAAACCATTTCCCGGCGTGATTTCCTGCAACTGGCGGCGCTCGGCGCAGGTGCCTCGGCCCTGTACGCCTGCGCCCCCACCCCGGCACCGGCCACAGTAGTCACCCAGCCTCCGCCAACAGATACCCCTGTTCCTGAACCGACACAAATCCCCACCCCCGCTGCACCCCAGCCAGTACTGCGCATTGCCCACATCTCCGATATGCACATCGAACCCTCTGGGCCGGGACGCGAAAAATTCTCGCGCGCCATGCGCAGCATCCAGAATCTCTCTCCGGCGATCGATTTCATCATCAACGCCGGTGACTGTGTCATGGATTCACTTTTTTCCAGCCCGCAGCGCGCCAACGAACAATGGGACACCTTCCAGTCGGTGCTTGGCCCCGATTTCCCCATCAAAGTGCACCACGCCATCGGCAACCACGATGTCTGGGGCTGGGGCTTGATCCAAAAAGAACAGGACCTGTATAAAGACGATCCCTTGTTTGGCAAAGGCCTGATCATGCAGCGCCTGGGCATGGACAACCGCTATTATTCTTTTAACCAGTCTGGCTGGCATTTCATCGTGCTCGACAGCGTTCACCCGCGCGAAGTGACAGAATCGGAACACCCTTACACCGGTAAGCTCGACGAAGAGCAGTACACCTGGCTCGAAAAGGAACTTGAAACCACCGCCGCAGCCACCCCGGTTTGTATCGTCTCCCATATCCCCATTTTAGGCACCTGCGGCCTTCTGGATGGCAACAATGAATCCAGCGGCAACTGGAACATGCCCGGCGCGTGGATGCACATCGACGCCCGGCGACTGTTCTCACTATTTTGGAAACACCCCAACGTCAAACTTTGCCTGAGCGGGCACACCCACCAGGTTGAAGATTTGCGCTATCATGGCGTCAAATACCTGACCAACGGAGCCATCTCTGGCAACTGGTGGCAGGGCCCCTACTTCGACTTCCCGCCCGGCTACGTCCTGCTCAGCTTGTATGCCGATGGCACATCCGAGAGCGAATACATCGCCTATTAGGAGGCAAAAATGACCAACCCACAACGGCGCATCAGTCGCCGCGACTTCCTGCGCCTGGCAGCCCTGAGTGGCGGCGCAATGGCGCTTTATTCCTGTGGAGTTAAACCCACCGCCTCGACACCTGACAGCACATCCGGGGTGGATGCCGTTAACGTCGCCCTGAAAACTGCTGGCTGGCCGACCGACGCTTTCTTCCCCGATGCCGCCGCCGGCTCTTTCCAGGCTGGCCACAACAAAGCCCTGCAAGCCTGGCTGGATGCCAACCCCGGTGCAAGTATCGAACAAATCGAATTCAACCCCTGGAGCGCCGACGCCCTGCGCACCGGCGTGGCGGGCGGCACCGCACCCTTCAACTATCCCATCGGTGTGCTCGGCAACTGGAGTGTCCCCGGCATCCAGGCCGCCAATGCAGAAGGGTTGTTCGCCGATATCACCGAAGTCTTCAACAAATACAACGTCAAAGACCTGCTTGATCCCAAAGTGGCCGCCAGCACCTCCCGCTGGCAAACCCAGGATGGCAAAATCTTTGGGATCCCCTACGAAGTCGTCTCCAGCGAGGGCTTTTTCTTCAACCGCGAATATTTCTCTGAGGCTGGTATCGATGAGCCGCCCCTCACCTGGAAATGGTCAGATATGCGCGAAATCGCCCTAAAACTGACCAAAGGCGAGCGCAAAGGCCTGGCCATGGCCGCTTATGTTCTCGACTGGATCCTGCCATCCTACGGTATCGACTTCGACGGGCTGCTCTCACGCTATCCCGTCCCTGGACGCAGCTTCAACTGGCGCTGGGATTTCACATCCAATGTAGATGACATAATCGAGGGCGTGAACCTGTGGCGCGCCATGTACTTTGAAGATAAATCCGTTTACAGCGACCCCAACTTCTGGGATTACTCGCAAAATGGCCAGCTTGCCGCTGCCTTCTACGAGGGCAAAGCAGCCATGACGCCCGGCATCCACCTGTTCTTCTCGGATATGGCTACCAAAATGAAAAAATCCATCACCGAAGCCGACGCCTTCATGGGATTTGTCCGCCAGCCGCTCGGCCCGCTTGGATACACCTACCAGCTGCCGTTTTCCGTCAGCGCCTGGGGCTTCAACCCTGACTTGAAACCGGACGAACTCGACAAGGCCATTTCGCTCTTCACCTACATGCTGCTCGGCGACGGCTTTATCACCACCGCCAAAGAAATCTACTCGGCCAAACAAGATGTCAGTGAGATCATCCGCGCCATCCGCTGGCCGTTTGCCAACAAATACTCCGAGATCATCCCCGGCATCGATGGTTCGCTCAGTGCCGCTGCAGGCAAGCGCTACGCTGACGCGCTCAACACCATTTTCAGCCAGCCTAAACTGCCCGAAGTCGGTGAATACACCCCCGCCGAAGTTAATCGCGGCCCTGGTGATACCCCCTGGTACGACAAACTCTCGCGCTGGGCTTTCTCGCAAGATGCGGTCGATGTCAAAACTGATGCCGCCGCCCTGGAGGGGATCCTCAACCAACAGGCCAAAACCTTCCCATCCGGCGTAGATGAAAACGCCTTCGCCGAGGGTGTCAAGAAATACTACACCGATGTGACGGCCTACCTGCAAGCCAACGCCCCCGATTTTTACGAAAAGCGTTTCAAACCGTTCTACGACCTGCGTATTAAGCCGAATTTTGGCTAAAAATGCGTAAGGGCGACCCGCCCTGTGCGAACAGGTATCCATTTATGTCAGCTATTCTGGCAAAACAGCATCTTGTTATGCCAGGATGGGTCGCCCCTACCGTGCCACTGCGGAAAAATGGATTTCCCGGTTCTATCCGTGTTCATCCGTGAAATCCGTCTAATCTGTGTACAAAAACCACCCCAAAGGTGTCCTCATGACTATTGGCACGCCCGCAATTGAAACCCCCACCCCGCCGGTGGATGGCGGCAAAACTGCCAACCGCTGGCAGTACTGGATATTCGCCATCCCGGCCATCATCTTCCAGTTCTTCTGGGGCTGGTATCCCATGCTGATTGCCATCTTCCTCAGCATGACCAACGCCCCCATCCGTGGCGCGATCACCTTCCAGGGATTGGGCAACTTCGAGCGGCTTTTCGCCGACCCGCTGGTGGCGGATTCGTTCAAAATCACCTTCATCTACGCCGCGCTTTCCATCACACTGACCTTTCTCATCCCTATTTTTGTCGCCATCCTGCTGATGGAAATGCCGCCCAACCTGATGCGCGTGATGATGCTGCTGTGGTTTGTGCCGCTCAGCGGCATCGCCAGCACCATCTTCTGGCAGTATCTTTATAATGAGCAGTTCGGCATCTTGCAATACATCGCCACTGGCGTTCTGGGAATGCCGCCCCAGGCTTTCCTCAGCAGCGAGCGCTGGGTGCTCTTCTGGCTGGTTTTCCCCGGTATCCTGATGTTTGGCCCCGGGCTGTACTACATGACCGGCCTGCAAAGCATCCCCAAATCCTATTACGAAGCCGCTGAAATCGAAGGCGCCGGGTTCTGGCGCAAAATCTGGACAATTTCCCTGCCGCGCCTGCGCCCGATCATCTCCATGACCCTGTTGTTCTCCATCATCGGCACCATGCAGGAATTTTCCTTCCCCGACCTGATGACACGCGGCGGCCCCAACGGCGCCAGCCGCACCGTGGTCATGTATATGTTCAATATCCTCAGCAATGGCCGCTACGGCGATGCCACCGCCCTGGCTGTCATGCTGTTTATCGTCATCATGGCAATGGTGCTGGTTTACCGCACCGTGTATAAAGACGACCCTGATATTTAGATTGCACCAACAAACCCTCACCCCGACCCTCTCCCAAAGGAAGAGGGGGCAAAACTCCCTTCTCCCGCCGGGAGAAGGGCTGGGGATGATGGCTAACCGTCTCCCGGAGTTACTCCCATGAGCCTTTTCCCCGCTGTTGGACGCAAACAACCCCGCCTGCGCCTCGCCTGGTGGGCTGTCGGCCTGATTCTATGGACGGGCATCATCCTGCACCTGATCCCGTTCTTCATCATGATCTCGACCTCGCTCAAACCTGCTGCCGAAGCGATGTCCATGCCGCCCACCCTCTGGCCCAAAGAACCCACCTTTGTGGCCTGGAAACTGATCTGGAACATTTCCGACATCGGGAAATCCGTCCTGGCCCAGCCGCTCAGCCGCTACTTCCTCAACTCGCTGATCATGACCTTTGGCACGATTTTCCTGTCTATCCCGGTCACATCGCTGGCAGCTTACGCCTCCAGCAAGCTGATCAAAGGACGCATCGCCCGCCCGCTCTTCATCTTCTTCATTGGCACGCTCATGCTGCCAGGCATCGTCACCCTGATCCCATCCTTCCTCCTGACCCGCAATTTTCCCTTTCCCGTGCCAGTCGCCCCCAACATCCCCGGCACCGATATTCCCTTCCCCACCTGGCGCATCTGGAACACTTACTGGGGCATCATCCTGCCCGCCGGGTTCAGCGCCGGGAACTTCCTGCTCTTCAAGGGTTTTTTCGATGGCATCCCCGACTCCATCATCAACGCCGCCCGCGTAGATGGCGGCTCGGAATTCAACATCTTCCGCCGCATCATCCTGCCGATGAGTATCCCGGTCTACTCTGTCACCACCTATTTCACCTTCGGCGGCGTCTGGGATAGCTACCTGTGGCCGATGGTCATCGTCCAGGATAGCGCCATCGCCCCGTTGACCCTGGCCATCCGTCGCATCTCAGACGCTTTCTCTTACGCTGGCACGACCAGCACCATGACCGTTGTCGGCGCATCCTCCGCGCTCAAACCGCTCATCGACCAGGGCCTTTCGTGGAACGGCCTGATGGTGCTCGGCCTGCTGCAAGCCATCCCGGTCTTTATCTTCTTCATCCTCGCCCGCGAATACCTGCTCAAAGGCGTTCGCATCCAGGGCTTAAAATAAAACTTTCCCTCATCCCCAACCCTTCTCCCAATGGGAGAAGGGAGTCCTCTCCCCCCTCGGGGGAGGGCGGAGGGTGAGGGCCACTTACCACTTACCACTTACCACTCTTATGGCCAGTGTCACCCTCACTAACATCACCAAACACTACACCCCACCCGTTGGCGCGCCTGCCGGCCTGCCACCGAGCGGCCTCGAAAACGTCAGCCTGACCATTGCCGATGGAGAAACAGTCAGCGTCGTTGGCCCTTCCGGCTGCGGAAAAAGCACCCTGCTCAAAGTTATCGCCGGGCTGGAATTCGCCGACCAGGGCAAAATCTTGTACAACAACTACGATGTCACCCAACTCGCCCCCCAGGCGCGCGGCGTTGGCATGGTCTTCCAGGATTACGCCCTCTACCCCAGCAAAGAAGGCGAAGACAACCTGGGCTACTACTTTGAAGTCCGCAAAAAGACGCCCGAAGAAAAAGAACGCCGCCTGCGCGAAACCGCCGACATGATGGGCATCGGCTTCGAACTGCTCATGGATCGCAAAGTCGATACCCTTTCCGGCGGCGAAAAACAGCGCGTCGGCATTGCCCGCTGCATCGTCCGCGAGCCAAACGTCTTCCTGATGGATGAACCCATCTCGAACCTCGACGCCAAACTGCGCGAAAGCACCCGCACCGAAATCAAAAAACTGCTCAAAAAATTCGGCATCACCACCCTTTACGTCACCCACGACCAGCAGGAAGCCATTTTCATGGGCGACCGCATCGCCGTCATGCGCCTGGGGCGGCTGGAGCAGATTGGGACGTTCGACGAACTGTATTATTCGCCCGCCAACCTGTTTGTGGCAACGCTGATCGGGACTCCACCCCTGAACGTGATTCCAGCCGAAGTGCGCGATTCCGCTCTTTGGCTGGGACAAACCGCCCTGCCGCTGCCCGCCGATATAATGGACAAACTCCCCGCCGGGGCAGTCCGCCTGGGGGTGCGTCCAGAAGCCTGGATGGTCAGCCACCAGCCCGGTGACGGGATTCCGATGCCTGTCTCCCGCGTGGAACGACTCTATACCGAGCGGGCTGCCTTTGCGGGCGGGCAAATCTCCGGCACAGCCGTCAACGTGCTGGTGCCGCTCGATTTCCCCGAATCTGCCAAACAAATCCACCTGCAACCCGATTGGACGCAGGTTTACTTCTTCGCCGCCACCGGCGAAACCGCACTCCACACCCCCGGCGCGCCGGACCTGTTCTAAACGCTCTCCCTCACCCCTGCCCTCTCCCAAAGGGAGAGGGGGAAAGTCCGCTCCCCCGCCGGGGGAGGGCGGAGGGTGAGGGCCACTTGCCACTTTCTACTGCCTATGTCATCAATCACCGTCTCCCACCTTGTCAAGCAATTCGCCAACCCCGAATCTGGGGAAAGCAAACGCGCCGTCAACGACATCTCCTTCACTCTCGGCGAACACGAATTCCTGGTGCTGGTCGGCCCCTCGGGCTGCGGAAAAACCACCACCCTGCGCATGTTGGCCGGGCTGGAGCCGGTTTCCTCGGGTGAGATTTTCTTCGGGGAGAAACGCGTCAACGAAACCCGCCCCAAAGAGCGCAACGTGGCGATGGTTTTCCAGGATTATGCTGTTTTCCCGCACATGACCGTCTATGAGAACATCGCCTACGGCCTGCGCTCACGCGGCGCCCCAGCGGCGATGATCAAGGAGCGTGTCCCCAAGGCCGCCCAGATTTTCCGCATCGAACACTTGCTCCAGCGCAAGCCGCGCCAGCTCAGCGGCGGCGAGCGCCAGCGCGTGGCGCTTTCGCGCGCCATGGTGCGCGACGCTGACCTGTACCTGTACGATGAGCCGCTCGCCAACCTGGATGCGCAGCTGCGCTACCAGGCCCGCGAGGACATCATGGCACTGCACAAGGAAAAACAAAAACCGAGCGTTTACGTCACCCACGACCAATCTGAAGCGATGGCAATGGGTGACCGTATCGCCGTGATGAATGGCGGGCGCATCGAGCAGATCGGCAGCGGCGCGGAGTTGTATGAGCGCCCCAACAGCCTGTTTGTGGCCTATTTCATCGGCACGCCGAGCATCAACCTGTTTGATGTGGAGATTTTGGCCGAAGACCAGGCGCTTTTTGCCGTTTCAACGGCTTTCCGCCTGCGCCTGGCCGATTCCCACCTCGACGCGCTGCGCCCCTACAGCGGAAAGCGCATCAAAATGGGCCTGCGCCCCGAAGACCTGCACGTCCCACGCCTGGCGACTTTCCTCGTCAGCCCCGAAAACCAGATTCAGGGCGTGGTCAACGTGGTCGAGCCGTCCTCCACGGGCTGTGCCGTCTACCTGAGCACCTTGGACGAGACATCCAGGGATTACGTTGCCACCCTGCGCACCCGTATGCCCGCCACGTATCTTGGCAAAGAAGTGCCGCTCGCCGCGAACATGGCCAAGGCGCATTATTTTGACCCGGCGACTGAAAAATCCATCCTTGTGGCAATTTGAGCCATTCCCGACAAAAATCTCGGATAAAAAACGACCATTTTCCTCGCTGAGCGGGTAGTCGAAATGACTGCGCTATCGCTGGAAAATGGTCGTTATGTATTATTCTCGTTAGCTTTTTACACTTCCCCCAGCTTTTCCAGCGCACTGATAATCGCTGCCTCGCGCTGACGGTTGCCGATGGCCCGGTAAATCTCCAGAGCGCGCTGGTAGTGTTCCCGTGCCGCGGCTGTGTCACCCAAATGGGTGGATAGCGCCCCCAGGTTGCTCAGCGCATTGGCCTCGCCCAGGCGGTTGCCGGTTTGGCGGTAGATTGCCAGGGCCAGGTCGAACCAGTTTTGGGCCTGGATGGGCTCATTTTGGGCAACCGCCACCAGCCCCAGGTTGTTCAGCGCACCGGCCTCGCCCGGACGATCTCCAATTTCCCGATGAATTTCTAAAGCCTGTTGGTGATATTCGCCCGCCTGGGCGTAATTCCCCTGGCGCGTGGATGTGCTGCCCAGGTTGGTCAGCACCAGTGCCTGGCCCTGCCGGTCGCCAATTTCACGGTAGATGGATAGGGCTTGCTGGCGGTAAACTTGCGCCGCTTCGAGCTGGTTTTGGGCCTGCACCACGAGCGCCAGGTTGTTCAAAACCCCGGCTTCTTTGCGCTGGTCGCCCAAATCCTGGTACAGTTTTAGCGCCGGTTGGAAGTGTTGCTGCGCCCCGGCATAATCGGATTGTTTGATGGCTGCCGCGCCCAGGTTGTTGAGCGTGGCGGCTTCACCTTCCGGGTCGTGCGCAGCCCGGCTGAGTGCGAGCGATTCTGCATAGCAGGCTGTTGCCAGGGTGGTATCGCCGCGGTTGCGGGCTACCACGCCCAGCTTGCGCAGCGCCGTTGCCAGCGAGCGGCCTGCACCCAGTGGACGCAGCCTTGCCACGGCCTGTTCGAGATGAGTTTGGGCCGCAGCATACTCTCCTTGCAGGCGCAGCGCCTCGCCCCAGGCAGTTTCGGCGCGCGCCAGCAGGTCGGGTGCGGGGTTGGTTTGGAGCGCGGCGATGGCTTGTTCGGCAGCGGCGATGGCTGCCGGGAAGTTGCTGGTGGCTTCGGCGTAGTTGGCTTGCCGCAAAAAGAGCTGGGCGCGTTTGTGGGGCTGATCTTGTGTCAGTTTTTCGAGGGCGGCCAGGTCTTCGGCTTGTTGGGGGCGGGCACCCAGCCGGTCGTTGGCCTGTTCGCGGGCCAGCAGTAATTCGAAGCGGGTATCTGTCTCGGTAACGGGAGTCAGCGCCAGGGCGCGTCTGAAAAATGCGACAGCGTTGGCCTGATCCCCCTGCTGCACAGCCTGGTCACCCGCCAGCCGGGCGTAGTGCCGTTCCTTTTCCGCATCTTCGGCATGGTGATAGTGATGCACCAGCAGCGGCAGGTAGGCGGCCAGTTCGCCCGGCCCTGTAAAGGTGCTTTCGTACCACTCGGCCACACTGCGATGGATGCGCTTGCGCTGGTCGAACAGCAGGGTCTGGTAGGCGACTTCTTGGGTGATGATGTGTTTGAATAGGTAAGAAAGACCTGGCTGGGGCGTTTGTGGGAGCAGCATATCTTGTTCGACCAGGGTCGCCAACTGGTTCAGCAGCGTTTCACTGGGGATGGGGTAGGTGTGCTGGAGTGTGGGGTATGCAAAGGAACGGCCAATCACGGCGGCCATTTTGAGCGCGGCCTGGCGTTCGGGCGGCAGGCGGTCGATGCGTGTCAGGATTACGCCCTGTAAATTGTCTGAAAGTGCCTGGCCGGGCCTGGCCAGTTCGCCGTGGATTTCACAGTGACCCCCGGCTACCTTGAGCACGCCCTGGTCGCGCAGCGCAAACACCAACTCTTGCGCAAAAAATGGATTGCCTTCGGCGTTGGCGCGCACCAGTTCAGCCAGTTCGCCGGGCAGCGCAGCAGGCTCCAGCCCCAGGTGGGCTGCCACCAGCGCGGTGATCTCTTGCGGGCTGAGCGCCTTCAGCGAGATGGTTTGCGTGGCGGGCAGGCTGCGCAGTTCGGTCAGTTTATTGGCGCCGCTGTCGCGCTCATCCAGTGGGCGCGTGACCAGCACCAAAAGCATGGGATGTTTGGAAGCTTGCAGCCCGCGAGCCACCTGGAGCGTGAGTTCCCACGAGAGCGCATCCAGCCATTGGGCATCTTCCAAAACCAGGCAGGGCGGTTTTTGGCTGGCGGAGGCGCGCAGCAGGTTCAGTACCAGCAGTGTCAGGCTTTGCTGGCGCAGTTCGGGGGAGAGATAGGCGGTCAGCTCATTTTCGGGCAAACCCAGGTGCAGGATGTCGTTCAGCAGGGGCAGGCGCCGAATCTGCCCTGGCACCAGGCGCGCCACCGTCCGCTGAACCTGATCCAGCCTGGCAGCGGCCTCCGCGCTCACATCCAGCCCGAAAAACGCGCCCAGCAAATCGCGCCAGGCGCGGTAGGGCGTATTTTGCTCAATACTTTGCCCCAGCCCAGCAAAAGCGTCCAGCCCGCGCGCCTGCAACACTTCGAGAAAAGCGCTCACCAGCCGCGATTTGCCCATGCCGGCCTCGCCATCCAGGCAGATGATGCGGTTCTGGCCCGCTTCAACCTCTGACAAAGCTGCCGCCATTTGTTGGAGTTCGGATTTGCGGCCAACCAGCGTTTGTTCGCGCGCTGTGGCAGTTTCGGGATGGATTTCCCCGGTAATTTCAGCGATGGCGAGCGGTTCCACCCGCCCTTTGACCTGGATCTCACCCAATGCCCGGAACTGGAAGCGATCGGCCGTTATATCGGCCACCTGCCTGGTGGTCAGGATTTGGCCGGGTGCGGCGCGCACCATCAGGCGCGCTGCCATGTTAACCTCGTTACCCATCACACCGTAATAATGACGGGTGGCAGCACCGCACGCGCCAGTCCACACTTCGCCGCGCGTAATGCCGATTTGCACTTTTCCGATGTAATCAAACGCCCCCGGCGGATTTTGCAGCGCCAGGGCGACCGTTGTGATGCGATGCGGGTCATCTTCATGGGTGATCGGCGCGCCAAAACAGATGAACATATTGCTGCCCTTGTCGCCGATGGTCAGTTGCAGCAATGAGCCATTGTAGCGGTGGACAATCGCCTGCACCCAGTTGACGTAGGCATCCAGCTTGTCACCGGCGGATTCATCGTTGTCGTAGTCGATGCCGCCAAATTTCAAGAACAGCGATGACACCGGGCGTAAATCGCCCAAAAGGCCCCCACCGGAGCTTGATCGGGCAAAAACGGCCGGTAAAATCCACGGGCGCACCTGGGTTTCGCTGAACATATCCACCGGGAAAGCCGGCCAGGGCGCGCGTACTGCCTGCGAGGATAATTCTCCCAGCAGGGCATAGCGTTGTCCGTCTTCACCAGAACGCCATTCCAGGGCTGTTAGTGGATGCAAAACCCCATCATTCAACTGCCGGAAAGTCTGCTCATCGATCACCACCTCGCCTTTGTTGGCGTGATGTTCGGCTGCGGCCATCCGCTCCAGTGTGGAGCCGGCCAGGGTTTCGAGCACATGAATGGCCGGGTTTCCCACCAGGAAGCGGCGGATCGGCCCGGCAGCCACAGTCACCTTAACGCCCATCGTCACGGGAGCACCCGCCGGGGTGTAGACGGTGGAGAACTGTCGCATGGCGGCCTGCATGGCAAAGGCGCAGGTCAGTGCGCGGGGCGCATCGTCAAACCAGCAGGTGATGGCATCCCCTGAGAAACAGATGACACTGCCGCCATAGCTGTGCAATTCGGTGATCAGGGCTTCATAAACCGGGTTGATGTAATCCAGCACCTGCTCGGCCCCGCGCTTGCGTCCCAGTTCTTTGGATAAGGCCGCCGTCAGTGGTGTGAACCCAGAAATATCGGCAAACAAAGCCGCGCCGGTCGCGCGATCGGGCAGGGACTCTCCACGTGATAATGCGCGCAGTCGATCTTGGGGGAGATAGGCGCTCAAGTTTGGCATCAGGTTCCCTCGTCTGTGAATGATGTTCGATAGAGTTGGATTAAGTGTAACATTGTTCATCCCAGGCTTATGCACAAGCGTGGAATTTCAGGGTGCCCACACATGGGTAGCGTGATTTTGCCGTTTTGTCCAAATATCTGGCCAGAACCGCTGCTGGTGATTGAGGCAGGGACTGCGTAGCGTCCCGGTGAATCAAGCGACAAAGCAGTATGCCTGAGCAGTTATGGCAAATCTGCGGATTTACCCTGTAAAGAATTTGGCGCGGGTATTGTCCCTGGGCAACTATATTAAGGCAATCGCGCATAACTTACTAAAGATTTGAAAAAGAAGGGTTCAGCGCAACCGGCGGAACAGCAATCTGAACAACCCCGCCAGGACTTGAAGCGTCGCCCACCATTTCGATTGGCCGGTGTTGAAATGTTCGAGAAGTTGTCTGAAATGTGCGACATTTGTCGTCAATTTTTGTCCATTGTTTCAGCCGCGCAACCCTGTGTTCGACGCAGGGAAAAACACCGTTTTTGCCACGAACGCTCAAAACCAGCCTGGGAAATCTTTTTGCTGTATACTAACAGCACCTCCCGGCGATAGCATCAGTGGATTTTCCCCATCTCATAAATCACAAAGAACGATCAGCTGAGCTCCTGGCCCTGATTCTTTTTGGCAGGCACATGACTACCCCAATTCCCAGCACATCCCCTCGCGACATGAGAACCTTCTTCATCATCTGGACCGGCCAGCTTATTTCGATGCTTGGTTCCGGGCTGACCAGTTTTGCCCTGGGGGTGTGGATTTACGACCAGAGCAGGCAGGCCACCCCGTTTGCAATCACCGTTTTATTGGGTTCACTGCCCCGTATCATCCTGCTGCCCTTCGCCGGTTCAGTGGCTGATCGCTTCAATCGCCGCTGGATCATGATACTGGCCGATTCGCTCAATGCTGTGCTGACCCTGGCGGTTTTTCTCCTTTTGAGCACCAACAGCCTGCAACTGTGGAATATCTACCTGATTTCGCTACTCGGCTCGGTCTTTAGCGCCTTCCAGGAACCAGCCTCCAGCGCATCCATGGCGATGATCGTGCCCAGGGAACAGCTTGGCCGCGCCAATGGTTTGGTGCAAATGGGCCAGGGCGTGACCACCATCCTGACCCCGGCGCTTGCCGGCGCATTATTTGTTTCGATTGGTTTCACCGGCATCCTGGTGATCGACTTTGTCACCTTTTTCTTTGCGGTGGGGGCGCTGATCCTGGTTTCCATCCCGCAGCCGGAGCGCGCGCCCGAGCACCAAGACTCCACGCTCTGGCAGGATATCGCCTTTGGCTGGCAATATATCCGCGAGCGCAGCGGATTGTTGGGGCTGTTGCTTTACTTTGCCATGGTCAACTTCCTGCTCAACTGGTCGACGGTTTTGCTCATCCCCATGGTTCTGAGCAATTTTCCAGCCAGCGTTTTGGGCGCAATCCAAACCGTGATGGGGGTTGGCATGTTGCTTGGCAGCCTGGTCATGAGTAGTTGGGGAGGCCCCAAGCGGCGCATCCCGGCTGTGATCGGGTTTATTTGCCTGGCTGTGCTCGGATTCCTGATCGGGGGCTGGCGAGCTGACCCTTACTTCATCGGCGCGGGAGCTTTTGTGCTGATGTTTTTTGTCCCGCTGGCATCCGGCAACAGCCAGGTTATCTTCCAGACCAAAGTGGCGCGCGATGTCCAGGGGCGGGTGTTCTCTGTCCGCTCGGCCATCTCGCAGTCGATGATGCCCATTGCTTTCCTGACCGCCGGGCCGCTGGCTGACCGGTTCTTCGAGCCGCTGATGCTGCCTGGCGGGGCGTTGGGGAACTCATGGGTTGGGCAAATGCTGGGAACCGGCGCCGGACGCGGGATTGGGTTGATGCTCATCATCTCTGGCATCGCGGCCCTGTTGGTCAGTGCCCTGGTGTATGCCAACCATCACATCCGCAACATCGAAGATGAAATGCCGGATGCCGTATCTGCGGAGTGAAATAACATGGAAAATTATCCCGTTTTGGTTACCGGAGCAAGCACCGGGATTGGCAACGATATCACCCATCAGTTGGCCGCCCAGGGGACGCTGGTGTTTGCCACCGCCCGCAAGGAGGCTGACCTTCAATCGTTATCGCGCATCGATAACGTGATCCCTGTTCGGCTGGATGTGCGTGATCCGCAGCAACTGGCGGCAGCCGCGGAACAGGTCAGTCGTTATGGGCATGGGCTGTATGGCCTGGTTAACAATGCCGGGGTGGGAGATTTGGGCCTGTGCAGCACCTGGACGGATGAAGAACTGGTGGATATTTTCAATGTCAATGTTTTTGGCCCATTTCGCGTGACCAATGCTTTCCTGCCTATGCTGGTGGAGTCGCGCGGGCGGGTGGTGTTGATCAGTTCGCAGGGTGGGATGATCTCGAAAAAGTATTATGGCCCCTATACCATGACCAAACATGCCCTGGAAGCCTATTCTGTTGCGCTGCGCGATGAACTGTCAGATTATGGCGTGCAGGTGAGTATTGTCCAGCCGGGAGGGGTGGTGACCAATATCGGGGCGAATTCCTTCCCGGGTATGGTGCGGCGCTTCCAGCGTGCCCAACCCCCATTCAAAGCGGAAGCAGATGCCGTGCTCGAGTCATTTAACCAGCCGCCTCCACCTGCCCCTGAAACGGATGAAGAATCTGAAGGTAACCGCAAACCATCCCCGCCCGGTGTGGTAACCCAGGCTGTGCTGGATGCGCTCTTTGCCCAAAAGCCCAAATTCCGCTACCTGGTGGGCACAAGATGGGAAGGCGACCGGGTTATCCACGCACTGATTGAGAAACTACTCGATGAGAACGATAACCCCCAGCATCGTTATTCCCGCGAATCGCTGGTGGCTTTGCTGACACAGAAGATAGAAGCGCGCCACGCCGGGCAGTAGTGCGGGGGGTTCATTCTTGCCAGCTCTGGTTGGTTCCTGGTGCATTAAACCCAAAAACGCGCCATCGACGGCGCGTTTTTGGGTTTAATGCAGGTGTGGCTCTGTTTTGATGTGGCGGAGAGAGTGAGATTCGAACTCACGGTGGACACAAGGCCCACAACGGTTTTCGAGACCGTCCCATTCAACCACTCTGGCATCTCTCCGAAACGAACAGTAGCTATTTTACAGCATTATTGCCAATTCTGGAGAGTTTTTTCAGCAACTCTAAAGCTGAAACTCGATTTACCAGTGCGAATGTCATAAGCTGGTCTTGTCAGGAGCATCACTTTACTGTTGCCAGGTATTCCAGGACTTTCTCAAAGAGCAGGGTTTTGGCGGCCTGGCCGCTGCCGGTGGTCTGACCAGATGCGGCGGCGGTAGCCTGGGCGGCAGCTTTTTCTTCTTCGGTTTTGCCGCTGCCCGAGCCCGGGACTTTGGTGACGCCAGGAACAGGCGTGGGCAGGGTAATGCCAAACTGTGCGTAGAATTCACCCAGCCTGGCGTTGGTGATTTGCATGGCAGCAATGGCTTTGAGCTGGTCGGGGGTCATTGCCGAGGTGATTTGATCCTGTACGGCGGTTAATTCCTCGGGGGCAGTGGTGCTATCCCCAGACATGGTCAGGATGGCCTGCCAGAGTGGGGTCAGGCCTTTGGCCTGGTCGGGGCTGATGGCGTTGGGGGTTCCGGCCAGCTGCAGGGTGCCAAAGGCCAGTTGGCTGCGCAGATTGGCAGCGTCGGCGTATTCAATCGACAGGTATTCGCTGGCAAGCGAGGTGGGAACTGCCGGGGCGGCGGGTGCAGCCGGTGCACAGGCGGTGATGATTGAAATAATGAGTGTCGAGATGATAAGCAGGGCAGTTTTTTTCATGGTTTCTCCTTTGTTATTGGCTGATGGATTGTAAATGCTTGATGATGCTATCTACGAGTGTGGTGTTCATTTCTCCGGCAGTAGCAGTTTGCTGGGCATGGCGGGTGGCTTTGGCTTCGGGTGAAAGACCTTTGCCAGAGCCGGTTTGACGGATTTCCATGGTTATGCCGTTATCGTTGGCCCAGGCCTGCATATCGGTTTGGGTTATTTTCATCCCGGCTATGGCCGTGAGCTGGTCCACTGTTAGGGCGGCTTCGATTTGTTGGAGTAGCACTGAGTCATCCATCTGGGTGTTTCGTAAATCTTGCCAGAGCGGTATCATGATATGGGCTTGTTCAGGTGTAACTGCGTTGGGGGTCCCGTCCATTCTCAGGATTCCCAAGGCCAGTTGGCTGCGCAGGTTCGCCGCATCGGTGTAGCCTGTTGACAGGAATCCGCTGGTCGGTGCGGTAGGCGTTTCGGGAATGGGGGTGGCAGCAGGCGCACAGGCAGCCAGGAACCCGATAATAAGCACCCATATTATGGTATGACGTTTCATCGTTTTACTCGCTGATGGATTGCAGGTATTTAACCACCCCGTCAACCAGCGCTGTGCTGGCTCCGCCACCCTTGGCGCTTTGTTCGGCCTGGCGTGTGGCTTTGGCTTCGGGTGAAAGTTCCTGGCCGGAGCCGGGCTGACCGCTGCCCATGGTGACACCGTTGGCGCTGGCCCATTTCTGCATATCGGCCTGGGTCAGTTTGAGCGTGGCGATGGCCGAAAGCTGCTCCTGGGTGAGTGAATCTTCGATCTGCTTGAGCAGGGCTGAGACTTCTTCGGTGGCGCTGCCGCTGCCCTGGGTGCTGCGCAGGGCCTGCCAGAGCGGGATCAACGTTTTGGCCTGTTCGGCGCTGATGGTCTGGTCGGTGCCATCGAGGGCCATGATGCCGAGGGCCAGCTGGTTGCGGACGGATGTCGCGCCTTCGTAATCAGTCGGCAGGTTGGCGCTGACGTAGGCGCTGGCTGATGGCGCGGAGCTGGTGGCCGCCGAGTCGCTGCCGCAGGCGGTCAGGAACAGGGCAAAAATGAGGGTGATGAAGAGAAGGTTGCGTTTCATGAGTGTGGGTTCCTTTTTTGATTTTATGGTTGAGCAGGGGTGACCCGTCCAGGCATAACCAGGTACTTGTTTGCAAGAAACCCTGGCGTAATTGGGTGATTTCTCACCCAGGATGGGTCGCCCTTACAAATTACTCGTGTCTTAAGGCCACGATCGGGTCGAGTTTGGCGGCCTGGGTGGCCGGGTAGTAGCCGAAGAAGATGCCGACGATGGCGGCGGCGCCAAAGGCCAGCGGGATCGATTCGGGCACAATCTGGGTCTGCATTGAGCCGAGCGCGCCAAACAGGTATGAACCACCGATGCCCACCGCCACGCCGACCAAACCGCCTGCCAGGCTGAGAATGATGGCTTCTAGCAGGAATTGCATCAGCACATCGGCAGGGCGCGCACCGAGTGCCTGGCGCAGGCCGATTTCGCGGGTGCGCTCGGTGACCGAGACAAGCATGATGTTCATGATGCCGATGCCGCCGACGACCAGCGAGACGCCTGCGACCCAGGCCAGCAGGTCACGGAAGGCCGCGGTGGTGGCTTCTTGGGTGGCGATGATGTCTTGCTGGGTTTGGACAGTGAAATCGGGTTTGGCCGGGTCAACATCGTGCCGGTCAGCCAGGATGGAGTTGATCTGGGTGATGATGCTGGGGATTTTTTCCTGGCTCTCGGCTTTGACGTAAATCGTGCGGACGCGGTCGCCGCCAACCGGCATGGTGGTCATGAATTTCTGGAAAACGAGGTTGATCGGCAGGTAAACGCGGCCATCGTAATCGACATCGGCTACCATGCCTTTGGCTTCCATCACTCCGACTACGGTCAGCTTGGTTGATCCAACGGTGACGGTCTGCCCGAGCGGGTCATCTGTGCCGAACAGGTCTGCGGCGATGCCTGCGCCGAGCACGATCACTTTGGCTTTGCGTTCGTCTTCGCTGGCGTCGAAATAACGGCCCGAGGCCACAGCGTAGTCGCGCACGGTTGGGAAATCGGCGGTGGTGCCGATGACGGCGATCGAGTCGAGGCTGGTGCCATTCGCTTTAACGGTAAGCGGCGGAGGGGTCTGTTCGGCGGAAAATCCAGCAATGCCCACCACCTGGTCGGCGATGGCGTAAGCGTCATCGATCAGCATGGTGCGCGCTGCGCCGGGGATGCCGCGGGCCGGGGAAACGATGATGAGATTGGCGCCCAGTGCGTTGATCTGGTTGGCGATGGCGGCTTCGGTGCCAGCGCTGACCGCCAGCATGATGATGACGGATGCGACGCCGATGATGACGCCCAGGGTGGTCAGGAAGGAACGGACTTTGTTGAGCATCAGCCCTTCCCAGGCAGAACGGAGGATTTTTTGTGGTTTCATAGTTGATCCTTCTGGTAGGGGCGACCCATTCGGGGTAAAAAGCGCATTACTTTGCCAGAGTTTCTTGCAAAAATGTTTCTTGTTACACCTGGGTGGGTCACTCTTACACCGGAGTTATCTCGTTTCAGCGCAATGGCCGTCGTTCATGATTTTGCCATCGCGCACACAGATGGTGCGCTGGGCGTGGGCGGCGATATCGTGTTCGTGGGTGACCATGACGATGGTTGCGCCACCGGCGTGGAGTTTGTGCAGGATATCCATGATTTCAACGCTGGATTTTGAATCCAGGTTGCCGGTGGGTTCGTCGGCCAGGATCAGCGGCGGGCGGTTGACCAGCGCGCGGGCGATGGCCACACGCTGCTGCTGTCCGCCGGAAAGCTGGTTGGGGCGGTGGTGCAGGCGCGTGCCCAGCCCAACCGATTCGAGCGAGGCGATGGCGCGGGCTTCGGACTCTTCGTCGCTGATGTCTTCGACCGGGTTGTAGAGCATCGGCAGCATCACGTTGGCGAGGGCGCTCAGGCGCGGCAGCAGGTTGAAGGACTGGAAGATAAAACCAAGCTTCTGGTTGCGGACTTCGGCCAGTTCGTTCTTGCTGAGCTGGCTGACATCGCGCCCATCAAGGATGTAGGCGCCGCTGGTGGGGCGGTCGAGGCAGCCCAGGATGTTCATCAGCGTGGATTTGCCGGAGCCGCTTGGCCCCATGATGGCGACAAATTCGCCGCGCTCCACCGTCACATCCACCCCGGCCAGGGCCGAGACGGCGGCCTCGTCTTCGCCGTAGATTTTTGTCATTTCACGGATTTGAATGATTGGTTCCATGGTTACCTGTTTATTTGCTTTCGAGATTGCCCGTGCTGATGGTATCCCCGGCGCTGAGACCGCTCAAAATCTCAACATTTGCGAAGTCGCTCAGGCCGAGTGTAACGGGAGTGGGCTGGATGCTGCCATCGGGCAGGATACGGTTTACGTATGGGCTGCCGGTTTCATCATAATGGATCGCCTGGCTGGAAAGCAGCAGGGTGCTGGCTGATTGCGCCAATGTCACGGTTACATCCACATTCATGCCCGGCATGAGTTTGATCGCCAGATCGTTGGGTGAAATCTCACCCCAGATGGTGACCTGGGCATCGGCAGACACAGCCGGGGCGATGGCGGTGATGACGCCGGCTAATTCGAGGTTGGGGTATGCGCTCGGGCTGGCAATAAAGGGATCGCCCACCGAGAGCAGGTTCAGATCGCTTTCATCCAGGGAGAACTGGACGGTGAAGGGGGCATCTGCCACCAGGGTGAGTACCGGCTGGTAGGCTGAAACTTGCTGACCTGGCTGGGCTGTCACCCGTGTCACCGTGCCGGAGAATGGAGCTTGCAGGGTGGCAGCGGCCAGGGTTTGCCGGGCCAGTTCCAGGTTGGCCCAGGCGCGCTGTAATGGCAGGATTTCTGGCTGGGGGTGATCCCCGAAAGAGAGTAATTCACTTCCAGCCACCGATAAGGCTGCCAGGGTGTTGGTTTGCGTCAACAATTGGCTCTGAACAGCTTCCAGGTTACCTTGAACCAGCATCACGCGGGTGGGGTCTGGTTGGTAAGCCAGGGCCCATTCCAGGTCAGCCTGGGCTTCTTCCACAGCCAGTTCGGCGGCATCCAGCCGGGCATTCAGGCGAGGCAAAGCTTCACGGAGTTTCTTTTTGGTCGATGAACGGGCTTCTGCCACAGCTTTCATTGCATCCCAGTAATCGCGTTCAGCTATCGCCAGCAATTCCTGGTAATAGGCAACATCTGGGCCGAGAACAACATCGTTATACGCTTTTTGGGCATCTGCGAGTTCTTCCTGGAACTGCAATTCATCAAACCTGGTGGCGGCAAGTTCGGCGGGTGAGATCAGCTTTTGCCAGGCGAATTCAGCATTCTGGACATTAAGCAAAGCCTTTTGGCTGTCGAGTGTGGCCAGTGTGTCACCGGCTGCCACAAACTGGCCGGGGCGGGCAATTTCATCCAGGTTCCCGGCAACGGCAAACCCAAGTGGGAGCATGTTTTGTTGAAGGGTGCCTGTGCCGCTGGCGGTGATCACCAGGCTGCCACTCCGAACTTTGGAAACCGCATCCGTGACCGGGGTAGCTTCACCAGATGGGCGCAGCCCATACCACCAGGCAGCCAGCGCAACAAGCGCGAGCAAGGCCAGGGCTTTGATGGCGGTTGGAACGGTTCGCGTTTTCATGAGCGGGTCTCTTGGGTCGTTATTTGGTTTCTACCGTACCGGTGCTGACGACATCCCCGGCCTTTACCCCGCTCAAAATCTGGGCGTTGGCAAAATCGCGCAATCCCACTTCCACCGGGGTCAGCTTCAACGAATTGTCAGGCTGGACGATGAATACTGCGTAAGAACCGGGGCTCAATTCACGCAGGGCCTGCACCGGCACCAGCAGCGCATCCTGCGCTTCGCCGCCCACCACTTCCACTTCCACAGTCATGCCTGAAAGGATCGGCAAGCCATCGGGATTGTTGAAAGATGCCCACGAAACAATCACCGGGGTGCCATCTATAACCTGGAGCGCCTGCTCAATGGCCGTGATCTGCCCTGCGATGGTCGCATTGGGGAAAGCGTCAAAGCTGACGTTGATTTTGTTGCCGACGGTGGCTTTATCCAGGTCGGTTTCATCCAGGTAAAAGCGGATCTGCAAATCCTGGGTGGTTGCCAGGGTAAGGATTGGCGCGGTATTGACAGTTTGTCCGGCAACAACATCCAGGCGAATAACTACACCGTCAAAGGGAGCCGTTAAACGGGCGTTTTCAAGCGTCAGGCGGGCATTTTCCAACGCCAGGCGGGCCTGCTCGATTTTGGCAGTTTCGCTGCCCTGAACAGCCGCAACCGGCCCGCTGATGGATTGCGCTCCCGCCTGCAAGATTTCCAGGTACGAGCGCGCATCTACTACGGCAAAGCGGGCCGAATCCAACTCGGCGCGCACCAGGGCAATATCGCTGATGGTGGGGGCGATGATGGTGGTCACTTCTTCATCAGTTTCTGTGTCAATATAAGTGTACGTAAAGGTCGCTGGAACATATTCCACACGGTAACGCTCCTGGGCGGCAAGCAGGTTTGCCTGGGTACGTTCCAGGGTTTTCTGGGCAGCGGTCTTTTGTTCTGCGGTGGCGCTGGTATCATTCTTTAGGGCGGAGATGGAAAGGTTGGCCTTTTCAATTTCAGTTTCCCAAAAATAAACTTCCGGGCTGATCAAATATTGCAGGTCTTCCACCGCAGCAGCCTGTTTGATCTCGGCATTTGCCAGCGTGATCCTGGCTTTGGCAAGGTTGGCTTCTGAGAACAAAGCCTGGAAATCTGCATCTGCCTGGGCCAGTTGCGCCTGCTGGAGGTTGTCATCCAGCCTGGCAAGCACCTGCCCTTTGGTAACGCTTTGCCCGACTGCCACATCGACCTGCCGAACGATGCCGCTGGTGCGAAATCCCAGGTCGACCTGCATATTGGGAACGATGTTGCCGCTGCCACTGGCCGTGATAGCCAGGTTGCCCGTGCGAACTTTGGATGTTTGCAGGGTTGGGGCGGCAGCTACTACTTTGCTGGTGGTTTGGTACCAGTAGTAGTATCCGCCAGCAATGGCGGCGATCAGTACCAGGGTTAGGACGATGATGGTGGTGCGATTTTTCGACGTTGGTTTTTTCATGGGGAAAGTCTCCGAATGGCAGGTTGATACGGGTAGTATAGGTGCGGCCTGTAAAGATTATTTCGTTGAAGTGTAAAGAATTTGTGAAGGATTGGCGGGCGTTTTTATGGGCCGGGGCGTTGCTCAATTCCCCAAACATACTATTGGATGCAAAACTGGCGCAGATGTTTCAAGAAAACTGGAAACATGCCACGCTGCCGGGGCTAGTTCCTGGCAGTGCGCGGATTGCCAATCTGCGCTATATCTGGCGATGTTCCACGCTGGTTCCACAAGAGCCAAAAAAAGTCGGTGTAGGAAAAATGCTGTATACTAAAATTACCATTGGTGACATTCATCCAATGACATTGCAGTGCATATTGCAAGAAAACAGCGGTCTTGATGTGACTCCCTTCACCATTCGGTAACAAAATGGGGACATTACCGACATCCCACATTCACTGAGACGCTCAACAAATTGTGCGGTTTGCACTGATTTGACAATGTCATATGGGTGCATTTTTGAAAACGCCGGGTTCCTTTCGTAAAACGTAAGGGTGACCCGCCTGGGCATAAAAATCAGTAGTTTTGGCAGAACAGCCCGGCAAAATGTAGCTTTTTCTGGCATTGCAGGGCCGCCCCGGCCCCACCAGAAGCCAGGGTGCAGCTTGAGAGATGCACCCATGTCCTATCGGCACATCATCCGGGCTCCAATATGCGTTTCAGGAGTGACAGTATGAAAATGAAACGGAAAAACAACCCTCAATCTAACAAAGATGCGGAAGCACCAACAAAACACTATACTCTCGATCAGTTCTTCCAGATAGTTCCTGATCTGGTGTGCATCGCTTCCACAGATGGTTATTTCAAAAAACTCAACCAGGCCTGGGAACAAACTCTCGGGTTTACACTCGACGAACTACTCAGCCAGCCGTTTGTCAATTTCATTCACCCTGACGATATTGAACCAACCCAGCGGGAAATTGAAAAACAGGTCAATGGCCAAAGCACCATGCGATTTATTAACCGGTATCATACCAAGGACGGTGCTTATCGCTGGTTGGAATGGAACGCTACCCCGGCCGAGGGCGGATCGGTTTTATATGCCATTGCGCGGGATATTACCAGGCAAAAGCAGGTAGAAGAAGCGCTTTATCGCTCGGAGCAGGATCTAATACAATCCCAGGAAATTGCTCGCGTTGGAATCTGGAAATGGGATATCGAAAACGGAGACATCACCTGGTCGGATGAGATGTATCACATCTTCGGCATCGACAAAAACTCTCACACCGGGCGGCTGGGAGATATCATCGCCAGGATTATCCATCCCGATGATCTTCATCTTCTCCTGCCTTCCCGCGCCGGAGTCCTTGCCAAAGAACCAATCGAATATAGAATTATCATGCCCGATCAATCCATCCGCGATATTTGGGCAAAAACAGGGGAGGTCTTTTATAACGTTGATGGCAAACCAGTTTACCTGACAGGAATCGCCCAGGATATTACCGAGCGCAAACAGGCTGAGAAAACTTTACTCCAGGCCAACAACCGTTTGTCATTGGCCCAACGCTCCGCAGGGGCAGGCGTTTGGGATTGGGATATGATAACCGGCCTGCTGGATTGGTCCCCAGAGCTGTTTCACCTGTTCGGGTTGAATGCGACCATTTCCCCTACCTTTGATGTCTGGCGCAGCGTGCTGCACCCTGAAGATATGCAAATTGCTGAAGATCGGATCAATCAGTCTATTCGGGAGCATATCCCACTAGACAATGTTTACCGCATCGTACTTCCATCCCAGGAAATACGCTGGATCAATGCTCTTGGTAACACCATTTACAACGAACTCGGGGAACCGCAACGAATGTCTGGTATTTGTATTGATATTACAGCCCGAAAGCAAATGGAAGATGCCTTGCGTGAAAGTGAATCTTTTAACCGGGCCATTCTTGACAATTCTCCCATTGGGATTTCAGTGCGCAGCCCCAAGGGAAAACTGCTATCGGCCAATGGCGCGTGGAAAAAGCTTTGGGCAATCCCAGACACTGATGTGTGCGACGATATTATGCGTGAACGGCAAGCATTAAGATTCAACGAGCGGGATGATTACTTGAAGATGCATGCAGATGAAGTGCGGCGTGTGTATGAACAGGGCGGTCATCTTCATCTTCCAGAGCTAAAAACCACGCACCCCCGCCCAGGCGCTGCCGAATGGATTTCGCAGCATTTCTACGCAATTCCTGATGCGCAGGGAAAAGTTGCGCGGGTTGTCATACTGACCGAAGATATTAGTGAGCGAAAGCGGAAAGAAGACGCACTGAAGGCGAGCGAGGAGAAGTTTCGAAACCTGGTGGAACAAATGGGTGAGGTTTTCTACTCCATCGATACGCAGGGTTTAATAGAATACACATCACCATCCATCCAGGCCCTGCTGGGTTTCACCCCTGAAGAACTGCTTGGCCGGAAAGTTTTTGAGTTGATCCACCCGGAAGATCACGAAAAAGTAGTGCGAGGTCTCAGCGATGCAATCCGCGGAGTTGATTACCCAACCGAGTTCCGTATCGTTGATAAATCAGGCTCATTTCACTGGGTCAGGAGTTCAGATCGGGCTGTTGTGCGGGATGGCCAGGTGGTTGGGCTTCAGGGGATCTGCGAGGATATTACCGAGCGCAAGCGGGCAGAAGATGTGATGAAAGAAAATGAAGAAAAGTTGCGGACGGTCCTGAATACCATGGAAGAGGGGCTGGCGTTAAATGAACTGATCTTTGATGAAAATGGGGATGCTGTGGATTACAGGATTTTGGAAGTAAATACAGCCTTTGAGGAGATATCATTCCTGACCCGTGAACAAGCAATTGGCAAAACAGCGACAGAAATTTACTTTATGGAACCTGCCCAAATTACTGCGTTTTGGAAAGCGCACCAGAACGATGATCACGCCATCAAATCAGATATGTACATTCCCGAAATTAACAAATGGCGGCATATTTCCACATCCAAGATAGCCGGGAATAAATTTGCAACCCTTTTCTTTGATAATACTGAGCAGAAGAATGTGGAAATTGCCCTGAGAGAAAGCCAGGAGCGCTTTTCCAACGCTTTTGAATTTGCGCCCATTGGCATGGCGCTTGTTTCACCAGAAGGAAGCTTGCTCAAGGTAAATCGGGCGGTTTGCAACATGCTTGGATATTCTGGGGATGAATTGCTGGAAACCAGCTTCCAAACCATCACTCATCCTGATGATTTGAACGCTGATCAGGGATATGTGGAGCAAATGCTGTGTGGGGGACTCACCACCTACCAGATGCAAAAACGATATATTCACAAGTCAGGGGATATTGTTTGGGTATTGCTCGGTGCATCACTTGTCTGTGATGGAAAAGGCAAACCGCAATATTTCATTCACCAGGTTGTTAATATCACTGAACGCAAAAAAGCTGAGGAAGCGCTACGTCAAAACGAAGAGATGCTGCGCACCCTGTTTGATAACTCACCTATTGGCCTGGAAATTTATGACCGGCAGGCTATTGTGCGCCAGTGTAACCGCAAGGGCTACGAGATGTTTGGTATGATGCCCAGTAACGTTATTGGCAAATTCAACTTGCGTGACGATCCAAATTATCAATATCCCGATGTATGGGAACGCCTGAATCGTGGCGAGGAAGTGCGGCATGAGATCGCATTTTCTTTTGATAAAACGCCTTATCCCACAAATAAAACCGGAATCAGCTATTACCATATCATTACAACGCCAATCCCAGTGGAAATTTCCCCTGGGATTGGCTACATCATGCAAATCCTTGATGTCACCGAGCGCAAGCTGGCGGATGAGCAGATCAAGAAATCTCTTTCTGAGAAAGAAACTTTGCTGCGCGAACTGTATCACCGCACTAAAAACAACATGGCAGTCATTATTGCCCTGCTCGACATCCAGTCTGATGGTTTTGATGATGTGCGGCTGCGGGAGGCGTTCGCCGATGCCCAAAACCGCATCCATTCGATGGCGCTGGTGCACCAAAAGCTTTACGAATCCCAGGATATTTCGCGGATCAACCTGAAAGATTACACCACCGACCTCATCGAACTGATGCTAAAAAGTTATAATATCGCGCCATCTCGAATCTCGATCGTTTCCTCGATGGAAGATGTCTTCGTCCTGATCGATAGCGCCGTTCCGTGCGGGCTGGTGCTGAATGAGTTGATTTCTAACGCACTCAAATATGCCTTCCCAAATGAGATGAATGGCGAGATCAGGATTGGTTTGCACAGAACGGAACAAGGTGTGATCGAGCTTGATATTGCTGATAATGGTGTGGGGGTGCCGCCCGGTTTCGATTTCCGCCGGGATGGGCAGCTTGGCACCCAGACCTTATTCCTGCTTGCAGAAAACCAGCTCCAGGGGCAGATAACTTTTGATACCCACCAGGGTGTGGCCTGTAAGATCAGGTTCCAAGATATTTATTATCAGCCCCGGATATAGCTATGAAGAAATTGAGATGCCTGATCGTTGAAGATGAAGCCTTGATCGCTTTTCAACTGAAAACGAACCTGACACGCAGCGGGTATGATGTCTGCGGTGTGGCGACGCGTGGGGAACAAGCGGTGGAAGCTGCACGGGTGGAAAACCCCGAGGTTATCTTAATGGATATTCGCCTGTTGGGCGTTATGGATGGGATCGAAGCGGCTCAGCATATCAAGGTGTTCTGCCCGGCGCATATTATCTTTACTACCGGATATTCTGACCCCAGGTTGAAGGAACGCGCCATGGCGTTGAGTCCGGTTGCATACCTGGTCAAACCCGTCAGTGTCAGTCAGATTACTGCTGCGCTGGAGTCGGTTTACAGGGTAGACTGAAAATGCCCGGGCTTTTGGCGTTTGCCCATGGCGGTCACATTCCCAGTGTGGCCATCGATTTTAATTCGCTCGATTGTGACGAATGCACATCATCACACAATGCTCGCAGCTGTGACCTGGAAAAAAGAAGGGCATAATGGATGCGCCCGGAAGGTCACCCCGCCTGGGGCCAGGCTGATTTTAGGAACTAAGATGAACCACCCAAATATCATTATTCAAATGCAAGATGTAGTCAAACGCTTTAACACGGGTGATCTCCCGTTTATGGCGCTGAAAAATGTCACACTTGATATTCGTCAGGGCGAATTCCTGGGGATTACAGGCAAATCGGGGGCTGGGAAAACTACATTGTTAAACATGATTGCCGGGGTGAGTGAAGTGACTTCCGGGAAGATCCTGTTTCACTGGGTGGGGGAAGGCCGGGCAGTGGACAACCCGCCTGTGTCCATCCAATCCCTGAGCGAGGACAAACTGGCTCAATGGCGAGGTGAACACCTGGGGATTATTTACCAGTCCTTCGAGTTGATGCCCACCCTCAGCCTGCTTAAAAATGTGATGCTCCCGCCCGACTTTTTGGGCAGCTACCAGCCGCTCATCACCAAACAGCGCGCGCTCGAACTGCTGGAGATGGTGGAACTGGCTGAACATGCTCACAAGATCCCCGCGCACATTTCGGGCGGACAAAAACAGCGCGTGGCGATTGCCCGGGCGCTGGTCAATGATCCGCACCTGATCATCGCTGATGAACCGACCGGCAACCTGGACAGCGTGACCGCCGAAACGATTTTGCAGATTTTCGAAAAACTGGTGGCGCAGGGCAAAACCATCGTCATGGTGACGCACGATGAGAGTTTCGCGCCGCGTTTCACCCGCCGCCTGCAAATTGTAGATGGTGTGGTGAGCGAACCAGGCGGGGCCGCAAAAGCCACACGCCGCGAACATGCCCACATTGTCGCTGCGCACCGCCCCAAACACCGGGAGGGCGAAATGCCCGCCATCATCCTGCGCAATGTGGATAAGGTTTATGAAAACGCGGCAGGCACATTCCGGGCGTTGAAAAAGATCAACCTGCAGCTCAGTGCCGGGCAATTTATCTCGATTGTGGGCAAATCGGGCTGCGGAAAATCCACCCTGCTGAACATGGTCACGGGTATCGATCACCCTACCAGTGGCGATGTGCTGATCGCTGGTGAGCGTATCTATGAGATGAGTGAGAGCGAGCGCGCCCTGTGGCGCGGTAAAAACATGGGGGTGGTCTTCCAGTTTTTCCAACTGCTGCCCACCCTGACTTTGCTCGAAAATACCATGCTCCCAATGGATTATTGCAACATGTATTCGCCAAATGAGCGCCGCAGCCGGGCTATGGAACTGCTTAAAATGGTGGGGCTGGAGGAGCAGGCCAATAAACTCCCGACCGCCGTTTCCAGCGGGCAGCAGCAGTGCGCCGCCATCGCGCGCGCGCTGGCCACCGACCCAGCCATCATCCTGGCCGATGAGCCGACCGGAAATCTCGACTCGCGCTCGGCTGAGACGGTTTTACAGCTTTTTGAGCGCCTGGCCCAGCAGGGCAAGACCATCCTGATCGTGACGCACGACCCGTCCATCACCCTGCGCACCGACCAGACGATTATTCTCTCGGATGGGGAGATTATCGACCCGATTGTGGCGCGCGCCCTGCCCTACCTGACACATCCGCAAATGCTGGCAGCCACGAAAACAGCCGAAAAACGGAAGGCAGCTCCGGGGCATGCCATCCTGAAGCGGGGCGAAGCGGTCGAGTACTTCTTCATTGTCACCAGGGGTGAAGTGGATATCATCATGGAAAACTTTTTCCGCAAGGAAGTGGCGCTAACCCGCCTGGGGCCGGGGCAATTCTTTGGCGAAATTGAGCTGATGCAGGGCGGGCAGGCCGTGGCGCATGTCCGCGCTGCCGAACAGGGCGCGGAACTGGCACTTATCCCCAAATCACTGTTTTATGAGTTGATCGACGGTTCGCCGCTGACACGTTCCGCCCTGCATGAGGCTGCCACACGCCACAAAACCGAACACGAGAGAAGGAAATTCAGCCGATGAGCGCAGAATTGAAACCCAATCTCTTATCCCCGCGCTGGAGCAAGGTTTTCACCGACCTGTGGGATGATAAAACCCGCACCGGGCTGGTGGTGGCGTCGATTGCGGCGGGCGTTTTTGCCATCGGGATGATACTCAGCGCCTACCTGATCATGCGCGCCGATATTGACCGCAGTTACCAGGCCGTCAACCCGCCCAATATCGAAGTCCAGACCGACCCGTTTGACGATCAGCTGGTTCAGACCATCCAGCTGGTGCCCGGCGTGAAAGATGTGGAAGGCCGCTACATCCTGGGTGTGCGGGCGCGGCGCGGCGCCGAAGACTGGATGAAATTGACCCTGGTGGGGCTGGATACCCTGGAGAGCCGCATCAACCTGCGCGTGCCGGTGGAAGGCGTGGGCCTGGCCGGGAAGGATGAAGCGCTCATCAGCCAGGATGTGATGCACCTCAGCGGCCTGCACGTGGGTGATGTGATCGAGGTCGAACTGCCCGATGGCTCTAGCCACACCCTGAGCGTGGTTGGGCTGGTGGCCGACCAGACAACCTCCAAGCCAGACCCGGCTGCCAACAACCTGATGTTCATCACCGATGACACGATGCGATCGATGGGACTGGATGGCTCGTTTAACCAGCTTTACCTGACCGTGCAAAACGGCGGCAATAGCCAATTTATCGACAGTGTGGCGACTGCCATCCAGGATAAAGTGGAAAAAAGCGGGCGGACGGTCTACCGCGTGGATCAATATCTTTCCACTGAACACCCCATGACCGATATCACTTTTATCATTATCGGTATCCTGGCGGTGCTGGGCGGATTGATCACTATTTTGAGCAGTTCGCTGATCGTCAACACGCTCAACGCCCTGCTGGCCCAACAGCTGCGCCAGATCGGCGTGATGAAGCTGGTAGGGGCGCGCAGCCGTCAGATTTTGGGGATGTACCTGGTTTTGGTGATTTCATATGGCGTCATCGCGCTGGTCATCGCCATCCCGCTCGGCGCGCTGGGCGGCTATGGGCTGGCATCCTTCATGGCCTACCTGCTGGGTGCGGTGCTGGGGGGCTTTCGCTTCGAGCCGCTGGCCATCCTGGCCCAAACGCTGGTCGCCATCTTGATTCCCCTGGGTGCGGGCTTTGTCCCGGTCAATAACGGCGCCAAAACCAGCGTGTTGGAAGCCATCAGCAACTATCGCCCTGGCGGTGACCCTGGAACCAACACCCAAAGCCGTTTTTCTGGCTGGATCAGTGGCATCTCCCGCCCGATCCTGCTCTCGTTTCGAAATACATTTCGCAAGCGAGGGCGTTTACTCCTGACCATTTTCACGCTGACCGTTGCCGGGGCTGTTTTCATCGCTGTTTTCAACGTCCGCGACTCGCTGACCGCTGTGATGGAAAACCTGCTGCAACACTACATGGGCGATGTCACCGTCAACTTCAGCCAGCCTTACCGGGTCAACGACATCCAGAAAACCCTGCTGCAAATCCCTGGCGTGGAAGGTGTGGAGGGCTGGTCGGGCGCCTCGGGCGAGATTTGGGACGAGAACGACAACTTTGTCACCAATCTCTCCATTGTTGGCCCGCCGCAAGATTCCAAACTGCTCAACCTGCGCCTGGTGGCGGGCCGCTGGCTCCAGCCGGGTGAGAAAAAAGCCCTTGTGGTCTCTGACAGCCTGTACCTGACCTACCCCAACCTGAAACCCGGCGACCAACTCACCATTAAACTCCCCGGCCAGCGCAAAGAGTCCTGGACGGTAGTGGGCGTCTTCCCCTTCCTGGCCATGTTCGGCGACCCAATGGCTTACGCCAACTTTGAATATGTGGCCGCCCAAACCCACATGGCCAACCGGACGGTCACCTACCGCATCATCACCCGGCTGCATGACCCTGAATCTAACCTGGAACTGACCCGCAACGTTGACACTTACCTAACCCAGCGCAATTTCGCCGTCCAAAGCGTGGAATCGGGTTCAGCCCTGCGCCAAAAAGCAAGCATCGCCATCAACGTGGTGATCGTTTTCCTGCTGATTATGGCAGTGTTGACTGCCTTTGTCGGCAGCATGGGCCTGACGGGGGCCATGAGCATCAACGTGCTCGAGCGCACCCGCGAAATCGGCGTGATGCGCACCATCGGCGCGGTGGATAAGGTCATCATGCAGTCGGTCATTATCGAAGGGTTGGTGATCGGCCTGATCACCTGGGTGCTGGCCATTGGCGTATCTTTCCCTATCGGCTACACCCTGCTGGGAATCATTAGCAAAGCCCTCGGCACACCCATGGACCTGACTTTTACCCCGCTCGGAATATTGCTCTGGCTGGGAGTGGTCATCATCCTTTCGGTATTTGCCAGCATCATGCCCGCCCGCAACGCCGCCAGGCTGACCATCAACGAAGTGCTGGCTTACGAGTAGCATTGTGCGCAATCGGCAGGACAAATCTGCAGATTTGTCCTGCCGCAAACCGCCTGTTACCCAACCTTCGTCACCGTGTCCCAATGCTCTCGGATGTGTGCCAGCGCCCGCTCGGCCCAAATTTGCAGCGTGCGCTCTCCCTGGGTTTCGTGGCGGCTCAGGCGGCTCCAGGCCTCGGGTGGCAGGGTAGAGAATACAGCCGCCAGGTCATCCACGTCTGCCTTAAACTGATTCAAAATCGCATCTAACGGCTCGGCGGCATCATAATGCTCCGCCATCCAGGCCTCGGCATCAAAATTGGGGAAAACCGGCTCATCCTCCGCCAGTGTCCGGCGCATACGCATCCCGTAAACCTGCAAATGCACATCGCGGGTATGCGCCGCCAGCTGGTGAACTGTCCACCCACCCGGTTGAGTATCGTGCGGGTCAGCCACTGCCCGGCAGGCCGCACAAAAACCATCGGCAGCCGACACAATGCCAGCCAGCAAGCGTTCCCGGTAGCGCAAAACTTCCTTGTTTTTCATACTTCCTCCAGGCGAATTACCGTCCCGGCGGCAAAATCACCCCGGCACAGGCTGAAAACGGCATTCACACAATCTGCGCCGTTTGTCATCACACCATAAAGCTGGATATTGTGGATATTTAACTCATCCCAGGCCGATTCGACCAACCCGGGCATGGCAGCGCGGCTGGAAATATATGCCGCAGCGGGCCGCCCCCGCGCCTTTGTTGCAGTTTCGATAATGATTCCGCCACCCTGACTGCGCATCACCCGGCCCACCACCTGCGCTACCAGCATCGCCCCAATCGCATTGACCTCGAACGTGCGGTGCAAATCCCACTCATCCATCTCCAGGAAAGACATGTGCGGCTCAACATTGGCGCAGTTGACCAGGATGTCGATACGTCCAAACACATCCACCACCTCGTTGACCATCGCTTGCAGCGCCACCTTCTTGGCAATATCGTGGACAAACGCCCGCGCCCGCCCGCCATTCGCGTTGAGCTGCGCCACCACCGCATCCACATTCACCGGGGATATATCATTGGCCGCCACCAGGGCACCCTGGCGGGTAAAAGCCTCGGCCAGCGTGCGCCCGGTTCCCTTGCCTGCGCCCGTCACCAAAACCACCTTCCCTAAAAAATCGTTCATGCCATCCTTTTACCTGTACCGCAAACTTTAGTTTGCCCGCGGCGATCTATTAAGTGTGCGCAAACCCCAGCTTGCGCTACCTGGCAACCGGCATGCAAACTGGCACATCATCCTGGTTGGTATTGGCATTCAATGCCAGCCCAAAATAGGGTGACGGGTCATAAGTATTGTTGATGTCCAGTTCATTCATGAAATAGCCCATCCCATTATCTTTCACCACCGAAATGTGCAGGTGCACCCCCACCGGGTTGTTTGGGTCACCCGAATAGTTGCCCTGGAACCCGATCAAGGTGCCAGCCTGAACCGGGATTTCACTCACCCCCGGCGGGAAATCTTCCGAAATGTACGAGTTCCCCTGTGGGTCAGCCATGTGGGTGTAATACACCCAAACCTGCCGGCCGGGTTGCAGCGGGTCCGATGGTACCCGCACAATCACAGACGACTTCCAGTCGGCGTTCCGCGTCAGGTAACCAGGATAAGCCGCGTAGACGGGGGTCACACCCACATCTGTCCCAGCAAAAATGTCGATTCCCTGGTGACGATGCCCGGGGCGGAAAGAATCATCCCAGATGTAGCCCACCAGCCCGTTGGTGGGGAAAAAGAATGGGGCTTCGCCGCACTTCGTCCCGGCTTTCATCGTATTTTGATAATAGGATGCCGGGCTGGCGAAAAACTCCCAGACTTTTTGGTTGCGCTGGGACGAGTGGGCATAGCTGCGGACGCCGTAATAGCCCAATCCCAACATGATGCCCGAAAGAATGACCAGGAGAAGGGTTCGGTTTAGCATAAGGACATTATAATTCCAGTATGTCTTCAATCGATGAAATCAAAGCCCGTATCGACATCGTCGACCTTGCCAGCGAGGCCGGGGTGAAACTGCGCCGCAGCGGGCGCACCCAGACGGGCTTTTGCCCCTTCCACCAGAACACGCGCACGCCCGCTTTCGTCATCTGGCCCGAGACGGGCACCTGGCGTTGTTTTGGCGAGTGTGGCGAGGGCGGTGACATCTTCAAGTTCGTGATGAAAAAAGAAGGGGTAGACTTCAAAGAAGCGCTGCGCCGTTTGGCCGAACGCGCCGGGGTGCAGTTGGAGAGCTTCCAGGCCGAAAAGCCCGAGCAAAAAGAAGAAAACCAGCGCCTGCGGAATTTGCTGGAGGATGCTGTCACTTTTTACCGTCATCAGCTGTTGAACACCCCCGGCGGGAAACCCGCCCTGGATTATTTGCTCGAAAAACGAAAACTGACTCTCCAGACCATCGAAAACTTTGGGCTGGGGTTTGCCCCCCATTCGTGGGATGCCACCTTGAACCATTTCAAGGCCAAGCATTACAGCGAACAGGATCTGTTGGATGTGGGCATGCTGGCTGAGCGTGAAAATGGCGGTTACTACGACAAATTCCGCAATCGCATCATGATCCCTATCCGCGATGAGAATGGCAAGATGACCGGTTTCGGCGGGCGCATCCTCGACCCCAATGACATTCCCAAGTTCATGAATTCGCCGCAGACGGTTTTGTTTGACAAAGGCCGCCTGCTTTACGGGCTTGACCGGGCCCGCAAGCCCATCCGCGCGGCTGACCAGGCGGTGATCGTGGAAGGCTACCTGGATGTCATTGCTGTGCACCAGGCCGGGTTTGAGAATGTCGTCTCGCCGATGGGCACGGCCTTGACCGAGGACCAGATGCGCCTGCTGAAGAAGTTCACCCGCAAGATCGTGCTGGCGCTCGACCCGGATGTGGCCGGGCAAAAAGCCGTACTGCGCGGGCTGGATGCGGCGCGCGCTTCGATGGATCGTGAAGGGGAGCTCGGTTTTGATGCGCGTGGAATGCTGCGCAACGAGGCCCGCCTGCAAGCCGACCTGCGGGTGGCAACCATGCCCGATGGCCTGGATCCAGATGAAATTGTGGCGCGCAGCCCCGAAGAGTGGAAAAAGCTGATCGAAGCGGCCAAACCGATCGTGGAGCATGTGCTTGATGCGCTGATGGCCGGGCAGAATGTCAATGATGCGCGGGTCAAATCCGAAATCGCCTCCCAGGTGTTACCACTTATTGAAGATTTGCCCGACCCGGTGGTGCGCGATTCGTACCGGCAAATGCTGGCGCGGCGGCTCAAGGTGGATGAACGCACGTTAATCGGGAAGCATGTGCAGGGCGGGCCGCCCGTCCGCCCGGTGAAGCGGCCGGGTGTGGAGCCTGCCCAGGTTCAGAAACCGGAAAAGGCGGCTGTATCCGCTTCCAATCCTTCCAGGAAACTGGAAATGGCCTGCCTGGGTATCTTGCTGCGCCGCCCCGATCTGCTGCCTCGTCTAGACAGGCGCTTGCAAGAAGCCGGGTTGGGGGCGCTATCTGTGGCAGATTTCGAGTATACTGACCATCAGTTGATGCTGGGGCTGATCCAGCAGTCGCTGGAACAGGATCATGTCGAACAGCGCGCTTTTGTAGAAGCGCGGCTGGATGAGAGCCTGAAAGATACTTTTTTGGCGCTGATGGCGCTGCCCGCACCCAGCGGCCTGGATGATCATGTGATTGATGATCTGACACGCCAGGCAATTTCGGTGCGGGCCGGGAGTTTGACAGCATCTGTAAACCAGTTACGGTTTCTAATGGAAGATAGCGCCGGGCAATCGGGCCGTGAGCTTGCGCGCGCATATAATAAAATGGTGAGCGAGCAAGCGTTGGTGAAAAAATGTTTCGATACCCTACGTCAGAATATGAGTAACCACCGGAGATCATAAATGTCCCCGAAAAAGCATGTGAGCAAACCAGGTGAGATACCACCCGAAGATTCCAGCGAAATGGAAGAGTTTGGGCCGGAAGCTGACGATACCGATCTGTTGGCGGCAGAGGATGGCCTGGAAATTGAAGCAGATGAAGTTATTGGGCCGGTCTTCCACACGGCTTCTAATGAGCTTTCAGAAGACCCGGTGCGGCTGTACTTGCGGGAAATTGGCCAGGTGAAACTGCTCGACTCTGATCGTGAATTCCGCCTTTCGACCTTGATCGAAGCCCAGCGCATGATCCTGAGCCTGGACCGGCGGGTAACGCCCCAGGATGACGAGCGGGCAACGGCAATTTACATCGCTGCGCTGGAAGAAATGGTCATCTCATGGCGGCGGCTGGAGGAAGATGCCGGGCTGGCAAACATCCACCTTCCGGATATTGCGCTGGTGCTGGCCGAGGCCCAAACCCTGCGCAACGGCTGGGAATTGGACGCGCCCTCATACCTGCGGGCCTTTCTCGATAACGGCCAGTGGGGTACTGAAACGCTCTGGAACCGATTGGCAGGGCATGCCTTCAACCTGTTCACCGGGTTATACATCCTGCCTGCCGGGGTGGTGGATTGGCTCAAACGCTATTGCAAAGCCAAAAATTCGGCCTGTCCATCGGCCAAAAGCCTGGAAAAACACCTGCCTCCAGAAGAAGAACTGGTTTCGGATATGCGCCTGATTTCTGTGCGTGCCGAGGATGCCAGCCATGCGCTCATCCGCGCCAACCTGCGGCTGGTGGTGAGCGTGGCCAAGCGCTACCTGGGGCGCGGTATTTCGTTCCTGGATCTGATTCAGGAAGGCAACCTGGGGCTTTTGCGCGCTGTCAACAAGTTTGATCCGCGCCGGGGCTTTAAATTCTCCACCTACGCCACCTGGTGGATCCGGCAGTCGATTAATCGCTCTATTGCCGAGCAGGCCCGCACCATTCGCATCCCGGTACACCTGTTTGAGTCTATTACACGACTGTTGCGCATCCAGCGTTCGCTGGTGCAGCAGTATGGGCGCGAGCCAAAGATCGACGAAATTGCGCTCGAAGCGGGATTCCTTTCAGCGGCAGATGTGCAGGCCATCTTGCGCGCCAAAGCCGAAGAGAGCGAACTTGACCCGACCATCCAGCACCGCTGGGAGCAGGCTACTTCCAAAGTGGATAAAATCCTGCGTTCGGCTGAAGAACCGGTTTCGCTCGAAGGGCCGGTCGGTGATGAGGATTCATCCCAATTGGGAGATTTTATCCAGGATGATGATGCCCTCGAGCCGATGGATGCTGCTGCGCGCGAAATGCTGCGCGAACAGGTGCAGCACGCCCTGGCAGCCCTCTCTGAACGCGAACGGCAGGTGCTGGAACTGCGCTTTGGTTTGATCGACGGCAAAGATCACACGCTGGAAGAAGTCAGCCGTTATTTCAATGTGACTCGCGAACGCATCCGGCAGATCGAAGCCAAGGCGCTGCGCAAACTGCGCCATCCCACCCGCAGCCGCAATTTGAAAGATTACCTGGCCTAAATTTCACAAAAGAAGGGGCGGCCCGCCCTATACATAAAAAGCGCCTTTTTATGTATAGGGCGGGCCGCCCCTATCATTTTAACTCGTGAAAAAAGTAGATTCTAAATTCGTTTTGTCCAACCATCGTGCTCATAATGCTCGCGCAGGAGTTCTCTGGCGCGGGCATTTTCTTTTGCGGTCAGTTCCGCGGGGATAAGCTCCAGGTCAAGCTGGCGCTCGAAGGCCTGGGCCAGGGTGTCGGCGGCGGTTTGCCAGTCGATAATGCGGTTCAGGACGGTTTCGACGGTGGTGGCGCGTTCCAAAAGACGGCTGGCGGCTCGCTGGCGGGCGGAATCATCGCTGAAAATGAGCGCCTGGGTGATGCGGGTCAGGTCGCCGTAAAGCGGCAGGGAACCGTGCTGGAGCACGCCTTCTTTGCGGCGGGCCTGGGCCGAGCCGATCAGCTTTTTGCCACCCACGGTGATTTCGTAAGTCGATGGGACTTCAAAACAAACCGGGTTATTCCCCAGCTTTTCGACAGGCTCATTTTCCTGCATTTCTACTGGTAACCCCAGCTCACGCACAGCGCGGATGAGGGCGTTTGCCAGCCGCGAGTAGCTCTCCAGGATGGTTCCCGACACGCGCGGTTCATCCAGCGGGGCGGTGACGGAGTAGGTGAGTTCATCAGTGTGCAGGATGGCGCGCCCGCCGGTTGGGCGGCGGACAATTTCCCAGCCGTGTGCGGCCAGCGCGGGCAGGTTGACATCCCCGAATGGTTGGGCGTATCCCAGCGAGAGACAGGCCGGGTTCCAGGCATACAGCCTCAGGGTGGGCAGTGATTCGCCGCGCCCGGCGCTTTCAAGGATGGCTTCATCCACTGCCATGTTCCACGCGCCGCGAGCGGGCGGGGTGGTGAGCAATCTCCATTGATCGGTCATGATGTTAGCAGGCTTCCAACTCGCGGATGGCGGTAGCGGCGGTTTCGGGGCTGACATCTACCAGCGGAGGGCGCACGGGCCAGCGCGGCAGGTCGTGGAAGTGCGGCATGATGGCTTTGAGTATCTGCGGGAATGGCGCGTAGCGGTCGATGACTTTGCGGCGCGCGTTGAGGGCTTCCTGAGCTTCGAGCGCATCCCCACCCTGGTTGAAAATATCCCAGACCTGGCGGATGAGTGGCGAATACAGGTTTGCCATGGCAGTGATTGCTCCACCGGCGTGGTGTTCGATGGCGTGCAGGGTCAGGCCGTCGTTTCCATTCAGTACCAGCAGGTTGGGGCCAAAACGCATGCCGAGGGCAACGGCATAATCTGGGTCGCCGGTGGAGTCTTTGATGCCTGCAAATTTTTGTGGGTGTGCATCTTTGAGCCGGGCCAGCAAGTCGAGTGAAAGGCCGATGCCAGCCTGGGCTGGGATGTGGTATCCGAGCAGGTATTTGCCAGCCGGTACAGCGCGGCGGATGAGGGTATCGAACCAGGTGAATAGTCCATCGTCGCTGGCTTTGCGGAAGTAGTAAGGTGGCAGGGTGACAACGCCATTGAATCCGAGTTTGAAGGCGGCGCGGGTGAGTTCGATGGCATCTTCCAGGCTGGGGGAGCCGGTTCCGGCCAGCAGTTGGAAATTGGGGTAGGTGTGGCGCACATCCCGCGCGGCGCGCAGGATGATTTCGCGCTCTTTGACGCCAAAGGATGGGCCTTCGCCGGTTGTGCCGAAGAGCAGCGCGCCGTGGCAGCCCCGGGATGCGAGGAAGCTCAGGTAGGGCAAGACCGCAGCGGGGTCGACAGAAAAATCAGCTTTGAGGGGGGTCAATGCGGCAGCGTAGACGCCGGCAAGTGGGTGGAGGTGAGTCATCTTTTTGTCCTGTTGGTTATGGGTTGATTTCAAGGATGCGCGAGGGGTAGATATTGATTATTTCGGTGTCGTAATAAGTGGTGAAGTGTGGCTGGATGTTTTGCCGGTAGAAGATGGTGTGTCCATGCAGCATGTAGCGCGGGCGCGCCATACGGATGAGCCAGTTGAGGGCTTTGAGACCCTGGTGGGCGGGGTCGTCATCATCGTGGATGCCGTAGGCGGGGGAGTGGGTGATGAGCAGGTCGAGTTTGCGGCCATATTTGAGCTGGTTCCACCAGATGGTGGGCAGGAGTTGCATGGCGCGCCTGTACATTTGCTCCTGACTGTATTGGTTGGGTGAGTTGGGATGATAAACGATACTTCCACCCAGCCCGGCAAGCAGCAGCCCCTGGGAGTAGGCAACAGACATATCGAGATTAAATCCGCCTTCGGCGCGCGAGCGATTATCGAGATCGTGCCGGGGGTCATGGTTGCCCGGGACGTAGAACATGGGGATGTTAAGCACTGTCACCAGGAACTCGAGGTAGGTATAGGGCAGATCACCGCAACCGATTATCATGCGCACATCTGGGTAGTTTTCGCGCACGTTGGTTGAGTATAGCCGTTCGACAATCTGGTCACTGACAGCGAGGATTTTCATGCTGGTTTTGAATTGTAAGGGATAGCGGGATTTGATGCAATGTGCCAATCGTGGTCGAACATTACCAATGATGGACAAATCTATGGGTTTATTGTCATTCGGGATAAGGATAGGCTATAATTTATTAATGTTCATCCGGGTACTCTTTCATATCATAAACACTTTACAGGGTTATGGAAACTCAAATTATTAATGACCCTGGAGACCTGCCAGGCCGACAAAGCTCAGGTCAATTACAACCAGGAACTAATCTGGTAAATCGGTATTTAATCCAGGATGTGGTTGGGATTGGCGGTATGGGCTCGGTATATCGTGCTCGCGACCTGCACTTCCCCAATGTTATCAAACTGGTGGCGGTTAAGGAGATGATAAATCAGGCTCCTGACCCGTTGGTGCGGCAAACCATCGTGTCGAATTTTGAGCGGGAGGCCAACATCCTGGCAACGCTCAGTCATCCGGCCATTCCACGCATTTATGATTATTTTTCGCTTGATAATCGCTCTTACCTGGTACTGGAATTTATCGGTGGGCACGATCTGGAAGTGATCATCAGCCAGACGGAGGGTTTCCTGCCCGAAGAGCAGGTGCTGGCTTGGGCCATTGAGCTGTGCGATGTGATGTCGTTTTTGCACAATCACAAGCCTGATCCAATCATCTTCCGTGACCTGAAACCATCCAATGTGATGATCAACCAGCACAATCACGTCATCTTGATCGACTTTGGCATCGCCAAAGTTTTCCAAAGCGGTCAGAAAGGGACGATGATCGGCACCGAAGGCTATTCGCCGCCGGAGCAATATCGTGGCGAGGCTTCTGTCCAGGCAGATATCTACGCCCTGGGGGCATCGCTCCATCACATTGTGACCAAGCGCGATCCGCGCCTTGAACCGCCCTTCTCGTTCAATGAGCGCCCGGTTCGCAAGATCAACCCCAATGTTTCTGCCGAGCTTGAATCCGTCATCAACATTGCGCTGCAATACACGCCCTCAGACCGTTTCAAATCGGTGGAAGATTTCAAACAAGCGCTGATCGCGGCTGGGCGTAAAACTGGCCTGCTGAATCGCATCAACGTTGGCCCATCGGTAATTGTGCAGGGAAACGATATAAAACCGCTGTGGGTCTTCAAGTGCGAAGATGAAATTCGTGGTACGCCAGCTTATCATAATGGCAGTTTGTTTGTTGGCTGTTACGATAACAACCTGTACGCGTTGGACGCTGCCGAAGGCAAATTCCAGTGGAAATATGCCACCGATGGCGGAGTTGTCAGCCGTCCGGCAGTTTTTGAAGAATCCCTGTTCTTTGGCTCCGAAGACAAACTGGTACACGCTGTTAATATGCGTTCTGGCAAAGTGGTATGGACTTATGCTACCGATGGGCGTGTGCGTTCCTCCCCGCGGATTGCTGATGGGCATGTCTTTGTCGGCTCTGATGACCGTATGCTCCATGCCATCAACCTTGCCACCGGGCGACGCGCCTGGACCGTTGACGCGGGCGGTGAAGTGCGTTCCACCCCCTTTGTCACCCCGGACCTCATTTATTTTGGCGCAGAAAGCGGAGATTTCATCTGCGCCAACTTCAATGGGAACATCAAATGGCGTTTCAAAGCCAAACGCTCACTGACATCTTCTCCGTGGGTTTACAAAGATACGGTTTTTGTCAGTTCAGTGGACAATCACCTGTACGCATTGGACGCCAAAAGCGGCTGGGCCGTTTGGCGCTTCCGCATGGATAAACCTTCCATATCATCTCCCGCAGTGGCCGATGATATGGTGTTTGTTGGTTGTTCTGATGCCCACATCTATGCGGTAGATGCGCGCTCATCCAAAGAAATCTGGCGATTCAAAACAGAACACCAGGTAAATGGTTCTCCCGTACTATATAAAGATGCCCTGTATTGTGGTTCCATTGATGGGAATCTGTACTGCATTGAATATAAAACAGGTCGTATGCGCTGGAAATTCAACACCAAAGGCCCAATCACCGGAACGCCGGTTGTATACGACGATATTATCTACGTTGGTTCCAACGATCATTTAGTTTATGCGTTGCTCGCCTGAACGCAAGGAGTAAAAGCCATGATGGATTTCATCAAAAACCTCTTTGGCGGGAAGAAAGAACCCCCCAAGCGTTCTGCCATTGACAACGTTATCACTGCGCCCTTGTCCGAAGCCCAGCTTCAGTCGATTAAAGCCACTGCTAGCGCACGTTTTGAACCAGTGCAGTTGATCGTGGCGAGTGGACAATCGGTGGGCCGGCAGCGCGAACTAAACGAAGACAGCCTGTTCACCCTGGCATCCACCATTGCCGGGAATAGCGGCAACCCGCCTTTTGGGCTGTTCATCATCGCTGATGGCATGGGGGGGCATCAATATGGCGAAGTCGCCAGCAATACTGCCATCCGCAGCATTTCGGGCTATGTGCTGAACAAATTCCATGGTTCATTCTTTGCCATGCCCAGTGTGCCGTTGGAAGAATCACTGCAAGAGATTCTGATGGGTGCCATCATGGATGCCCAGCGCCGGGTTTTGCAAGAAGCCCCCGGCAGTGGAACCACCGCTACATCGGCGCTGGTTGTAGGCCAGCAGTTAACAATCGGCCACGTGGGCGACAGCCGGGCATACGCCATTTATCCCGATCACCGCATCGAACTGCTCACACGCGATCACTCGCTGGTGCGACGGCTGGAAGAACTCGGGCAGATCACTGCATCTGAAGCGGCGGTTCACCCCCAGCGTAATGTGCTCTATCGCGCCCTTGGGCAGGGTGAAAGCCTCGAGCCAGATATTGTCACCATGCCTTTCCCGGTAGGAGGCTATTTAATGATCTGCTCTGATGGGTTATGGGGCGTACTTTCAGACGATGAAATCTCTAAAATCGTACTCGGTGCGCCAGATATTCAACGCGCTTGCCAGGAGTTGGTGGCAGCCGCCAACAATGCAGGTGGGCCAGATAATATCAGTGTCATTATTGCGCGTATGCTCAGCTAAGGTTACGCATGGCAAAACGGCCTAATTTGTATGTACTCCTGGGTATCCTCCGGTCAGCCAGTCAGGAGGAAATCCGGCATGCCTATTTGAAGGCCGTTAAAAAACTACATCCTGATAAAAACGGGCCGGGCGCAACCGAGATGTTCCTGGATGTGCAGGAAGCTTATGAAACCCTGGCAGATCCAGATCGCCGCGCTGCGTATGATGCTACCCTCCCGAAAGAAAAAGAAAACGAATCATCCATCCCATTTAATTGCGAGGTTGTTCTTAGCCGTTCTTACGTGCCTCGCATGAGGGATACTCAACTGGTTTATGCGCTGGTCAAACTGGCTCCATCGGTTGAGTTTGGACAGCAGGTGATTGCGCCGACCCTGAATGTTTGCCTGGCCATTGATTGTTCCACGTCAATGAAAGGCGAGAAGCTGGATATTGTTAAGAGCACGGCTATCGCGCTGCTGCGCAAGCTGCGCCCGCAAGATTTTTTCTCGGTGGTCACATTCAGCGATCGGGCCGAAGTGTTGATCCCGGCCACGCGGCAGGTGGATATCCGGCGTTCTGAAATCAAGATACAGATGCTGAACACGTATGGGGGAACTGAGATTTTGCGAGGGCTGGAAGCAGCCTATCGCGAAGTCCAGCAATATGCCAGCTCAAAGTATGTCAATCACATTATCTTGCTCACAGATGGGCAGACGTATGGTGATGAAGAAGCCTGCTATCATCTGGCAGATCTGGCTATCAAGAACAATATTGGCATTACCGGTATGGGGCTTGGGGCAGAGTGGAATGATGTTTTTCTCGATCAACTTTCGGGGATCGCTGGCAGCAGCGCCATTTTTGTGGCCCAACCGCAGGATATTTACAGGTTGCTGACCGAAAAGTTTAACAAACTTGGGAAGGTATGTGCTGAAACGGTAACCTTTGATTACCAGCTTCATGCCGATATTGAACTAAACTATGCCTTTCGCCTGTCTCCGAATTCGAATGCGCTGCCGATTGAAACGCCGATCCAGTTTGGTTCAATTTTGCGAGATGAACCATTCAGCCTGTTGATGGAGTTACGGATTTTGCCCAAGGCCATTTTAAAGGCTCGTTCTGTGTCGGTACTGAGTGGGCATATCAAAATCTTGGCGGCCAATCTCTCATCCCCGGTGCCGCTGATCCCAATTAATATTGCCATGCCGGTTTCGACAGAGATTTCCCAAGATTCGCCGCCAGACGTGATTGTAAAAGCGCTTTCCAAACTGACCCTGTATCGGATGCAGGAGCGCGCCCGCCTGGAAGTGAATGAAGGAAAGTTTGAAGAGGCTGCAGAGCATTTAAAAACGCTGGCAACCCGCCTTTTGGCCCAGGGGGAACGCGCGCTGGCACAAACAGTGTTGCTTGAAGCTGAAAATATTACGCAGAAGAAGGCATTTTCTGAGAATGGCGAAAAACAGCTTAAATATGGCACCAGATCACTCCTCATGCCAGGAAATATGCCAAAATGAATGTATGTCCCAATTGCAATCATAAAGAATTAACTGGCACCATCTTTTGCAGTGAATGTGGTGCACAGTTGATCGCTGGTTCTCGGAATGAGACATCTCCGGCGGGTGTGCCGATTGATGAAAAGCCAACTACTCCAATGTCTGCGACCCCGTTTGGGGGCAATTCCTGGATTTCCCTCCAGCTTGTGGAGACCGGTGAATTGTTGCCCCTGAATGAAGCAAATGAGTTCACGATGGGACGCGCCAGTGAAAACCAGCCGATCATGCCTGATGTTGATTTGACGTCTTGCAAGGCTTATGAAAATGGAGTTTCACGGCTGCATGCCGTGATCAGGCGTTCCAAGGATAACCGTGTCAGCATCATGGATTTGGGATCTTCCAACGGTACGTATGTTAACGGAATTCGTATCAGCCCAAATATTCACCAGGTTATTCGAAATGGTGATGTTGTTTCAGTAGGTAAATTGAAATTCCAGGTGATCTTAATCAAATAACAGGTGTCGAATGCAAACAATTCTCATCCATATCGCAAATGAAGAACCAATCCTGGCTGAAGTTGACGAACTGCCGGGCCTCACAGATATCATGATCAAAGCCAAAAATCCGCGCAAACGTGATGGCAAAGATTTGACTTATTTGGCGCATAATGTTACCCAGGTAATTTGGCCAATGGCGCGCATTGGTTTTATCGAAATCATGCCCAGCGATGACGATGAAGAGATTATCGGCTTTGTTCGGGAGCAACAGTAAATGCCTGAAGAATATGACAGACGACGTATCCTGGTGGTGGATGATGAAGAGCGCATGGTGCGCTTCATCCGCCTGAACCTGGAACACGATGGGTTCCAGGTGAGTGAGGCTTTTAACGGGCGGCAAGCGGTGCAAAAGTTCCGCGATGTCAACCCGGATTTGATCTTGCTGGATGTGATGATGCCTGACCTGGATGGTTTCGATGTGCTGGAGATGATCCGTGAGATCAGCCAGGTGCCGGTGATCATGCTGACAGCCAAAGGCGAGGAAGATGACCGGGTGCGCGGCCTCGAATTAGGCGCCGATGATTATGTTACCAAGCCGTTTAGCCCGCGAGAACTGGTGAGCCGTGTGAGGGCAGTGCTGCGCCGCACGGAGAGCGCCAGCGGCTCGATGCACGGGCTGATGGAGATTGACGAACGCCTGAAAATCGATTTTGACCGGCGCGAGGTCTGGTTGGAAGGCAAAATCGTCAAGCTGCGGCCCACTGAGTATCGGCTGTTGTTCCACCTGGTGCAAAATGCCGGGTGGGTGGTTTCTCATGACCAGCTTTTGGCGAAAGTTTGGGGTTATGAGTACCGCGATGAGCCGCATTATGTGCGCCTGTATATCAATTACCTGCGCCAGAAGCTGGAAAAGGATCCGGCTGACCCGAAATATATCTTGACGGAGCGCGGTGTGGGTTATCGCTTTGTCGATTATCGCAGGCCAGGAAAAGCTGATTAAACGGCGACCCAGGCAACAGGGCGGTGTGCCTGGCTAAGATAACGGTGTTTGCGTAGGCCTGGTGATAGTGTTTAAACGGGCACTATTCCCAGTTCTGACGTTTTGTTGATACAGGATTTGTGTTTTTCTGACACGAATCCTGTATCTTTTTGAGTGGAAGAACATCCAAGTTGGAAAGGAGTTTTTTATGCCGCTTTATGATTTTGCTTGTGCCGAGTGCGGCACAACCTTTGAGAAGAAAATCTCGTACCAGGGCAGCCTGAATGATGTTTCTTGCCCGCAGGGACATCATGCTGTGCGGCGTGTATATCGCCCGCCGCAGGTGGTTTTTAAGGGCAGTGGCTGGTATGCGACCGATCATCGCAAGCCGGAATCGGCCAGCGCTGACAGGTAGGTTGGCGCAGCTTTGTCAATCAGACACCAGCTCCTTAACGGCTGGTGTTTTGGTTTATTGCTGAAGCGGACATTTTGGACAACCCTTGTCATACATTCTCCTCTCGGCTATACTCTTTATCCCATTGGAGACGCGAGGATTGCATGGCAAAACAAAGAATTTTGCTCGTCGATGATCATGAAGTTGTTCGTTTAGGCCTGAAGGCCCTGCTAGAACGACACCCTAGCTTTGAGGTGATTGGCGAGGCTGGTTCGGCCCGCGATGCGATTGAACAGGTTGCCACACTCTCACCTTCGGTGGTGGTGATGGATATCCGCTTGCCGGGGTCATCTGGTATTGAGGCGTGCGAGGAAATTGTGCATCGTTTCCCCGATACGAAAGTGATTATGTTGACTTCGTACGCTGAGGATGAGATGCTGTTCTCGGCCATCCGTGCCGGGGCTTCGGGCTACATCTTGAAGCAGATTGCCAGCGATGATTTGGTGCGCGCGCTGGAAGCGGTTGGGCGCGGCGAAGCGCTGCTCGACCCGGCGGTAACACAGCGTGTCTTCCAGGAAGTGCGCAAGGCGGTGAAAGAGGAGGAAGCTTCGGCGTTCTCGCACCTTAGTCAGCAGGAAAAGCATGTCCTTTTGCTGGTTTCAGAAGGCAAAACCAACCGCGAAATTGCCAAAGCATTATTCCTGGGCGAAGGCACCGTGCGAAACTATGTTAGCAGCATTCTTTCCAAGCTGGGTGTCAATAACCGGGCGGAGGCCGCCGCGTATGCGGTGGAGCACAACCTGAAAGATTACATTCAACCTTAACCTAAAAGCGGACGAAAGTCCGCTATTTTATTCTTACAGCCATGACTCAAATGACACAACGCTTTATCACTGCGCTGATGGGGGTGATGGCCGCACTGCTGATCGTGGCGTTCATCGCTGTGCTATATCCCTACGCAGGGTTCGATTATAAGTATTTCCTTGCGCGCCTGTTTGATTCCTACCTGCACTATCGTGTTAACGGGTTCAGCATCCAGTGGTATACGCCCAGCTTTGGTGGCGGACTTCCAGCTTATCCCAACCCCCAGCAGATCCAGTTTTCGTTGCCGCAGTTGTTGACGGCCATCACCGACCCCTGGAAGGCCTCCCTGATATCCATTTTTATTTATGCCCTGGCCGGTTTTGGGGGCACCTACGCAGTTTGCCGCCGCCTGTATCATTGGGATTGGACATCCAGCACCCTTGGGGCGATTCTTTTTACGATTAACGGGTTCTACCTCGAGCACATGGCCATCGGGCATCTTGGATTTCAGGCTTTTCCTGTGCTGCCGTTATTTTTACTGTGCCTGATGCTGCCCTCCTTGCCCGATGTGACTTCTGGCGCGTTGGTCGGGTTGCTCTTCGCGGTTCTAATCTACTCTGGCGGTTTTTACCCGATTGTTTACATCGCCATCTCGATGGGCATTTTGCTACCTTTTGCCTATCTTATCAACCCACGGCTTTTCTTCCCGCGGCGTTTCTTCACACGCCTGGGCTGGAGTGTGGTCTTTGGGCTGGCCCTGGGCGCCTCCAAGATTTACGCGGTGCTCTCATTCATGCGCTTTTTCCCACGCATCGTTGCTGAAACCTTCTCCACCAGCATACTCCAGGCTTTTTTGGGGATGCTGGCGCAGCTGGCCGGAATGATGCTGTTGGGGCCATACTTCCTGCTAACCGGGCAAAACCTGGTAAATGTGCGCAACTTCCTGCAAGACATCAATGGCACAGGGTCTGGCCTGTGGGAAATGGATAATTCCCTTTCACCGGTATTGTGGCTGTTGCTGCTGGCCGGGTTCGCCTGGCTGACCCTGGAAATCATTCGCGCTGGGAAGGAATGGCTTGCGCGATCTCCCCAAAAGGCAGGGCAGTTTGTCGCTGAAATCAGGGCGCATAGACGGGGATTGTGGGCTGCGGTGCTCATCCTGGTTCTAATGATCGAGATCTCAGTAGAATTTTGCCTGGCGCGCGGTTTTTTCTACCCGTTGTTGATCCAGCTGCCTATCTTGAAATCGCTGCACGTCAATACGCGCTACAGCTCGGTCTTTATCCTGCCGCTGGTGATTTTGGGGACGCTGGTGTTTGAGAAACTGCGAGAAAAGCTCAAAGGGCGGACTATCTGGGTCTTTTTCACACTCTCCGCGCTGGTGTATCTCTTCGCCGGAATCTATTTCATCTCCCCCATGAAAATTTTGCAAGGCCGCCAGTATTACGTTGATGGGATTGTGAGCGTTTATGAAACCACCCGCGCAACCGGCGAAATCTTCCCGGTCAGGCAAATTGTCGGCGAGTTGAATGACCCGCGGGTGTTTGACCAGTATGCCAGCAACCTGAATCCATACGAGGTGCTGTTTGGCTACAAACTCGGGAAGTTAAAACCCCAGCTTGTGCCAGGATCAGTATGGGATGTCCGCGATGGTTTTTTTAACATGACCAACCCAACCGGGTATGTTTTCCCTGAAACGAATAACTCCGTCGTTTTTGAGCGTATCCCGGCAGACCAGGCTGAAACTTTACGCCAGTTCGTCAACCGCCGCCAGCCTGCCGCCTGGAAACTGCCCCTTACCCAACTGGCGCTGAACGGGCTGGGGATTTTTGGCTTCCTGGCTGCTGTGGCGGTTGTGGGGTGGACAGCTAAAAAATATATCGCCACCGCGCAGGCATAGGGATTTTTGGCTCTACCGTTTTTGGTGTGAAAATCTGTAGGGGCGACCCTTCAAAGCATAAACAGGCGCATTTTTGCAGGGAATTCAAGCACAAAGCCACGATTTTTCGCACGGAGCGGGTCGCCCCTACCCGTTCCCCATTAAGAACGGGAGAGCCGGATTTTTATAACGCGCATACTCACAAACCAAACAAACCCGCCAGCCGCGCATTTAACTTGATTCCCAACTCATACAAAAGCACAGGAACCAGCACCCCCAAGCCCCATGCGCCGAGGCTGGCAGGCCAGCCCCCCCCCACCAACGCCGAGAGTTTATCGCCTGCAAACGTTACCACCGGGATGTGGAACAGCAAAATGATGATGGAGATACGCCCCAGGTAGGCCAGCGAACCTGCCAGCCAGCGCGGAGAGCGTTCCAACTGCGTGGAAAGCGCCAGTATGAAGACAATCCCGGTCAGCGCCGCCAGTGTGGCAGCCAGTGCCGGGGCATACACCCGCTCTGTCAGGTTGAGAGTGATCGGGAAAGCCAGGTTAAACCCCAGGTTCAGCGCCAGCGCTGCCAGCAGCACCCAGACAGATGAAAAATAGCGCGCCAGCCCATTTGCGCTGCTCTCATAACCAGCCACAAAGAAAAACCCGGTCAGCAGCACCAGGTCGAGGTTCCAGGGCAGGCCCATCAGCACCAGGTTACGCCCAAAAACGGAAAGATCCCAATGGGTGAAGCGTCCCACCATCCACACGCCAGCCACCAGCAGCCCCAGCGAAAAAACCCAGGATTTCCACCCGCCAAACAGGCGGTAAAAGCCCCAGGCCAGCAGGTTGGTCACAAACAATGCTGGCAGGAACCACCACACCACCCAATCCAGGTAAAAACCGGTGCCATAAAGCGCTTTGAGCGCCCGCGAGAGCGCCAGCGACAGGCTGGTGCTGCTAAAAAACACTGAAAAGAAAAACACCACAAACACCACGAAAAAATACGGTTTTGCCAACGATTTCCAGCGTCGGCGCAACAGATCAGCCAGCGTCATGCCTGGCCTGAAAAACATGCCCGAAAGGAAGAAAAACAACGGCATGTGGAACGAGTAAACCCACTGAAAGAGCAATGGTGAAATGGCGCGCGCATCACTATGGCCCAGCACCACCAGCAAGATGCCGATCCCACGCGCAATATCGATATATTCCAACCTTTTTGGGGACATTGGGATAGCTTCTCTTCGCCAGTTAATCCTGGAAAACAAAAGTGGCCGCCCCCGTGACATTGGTCTGCACGCGGAATAGACCACCCGTCAGCGGGTATGCCGTTAAATCGGCTTTATCCAACCCTTTGCGGGCGCTGGTGACGTATAGCTGGTCGAGATTGGGGCCGCCGAATGCGCAAGCAGTCACGTTCTTTGCTGGTATTTTGACCGTTTCGACCAGTTTGCCTGTTGCCGGGTCCCAGACGGTGATGGCGCTGCCGCCCCACATCGCCACCCAGAGCCTCCCCTGTGAATCGGATGTCATTCCATCCGGCCAGCCCAGGGCCTGGGGAATGGTGATCACTTCTCGCGGGTTGGCAATTTCGCCGCTGGCCGGATCGTACTCGAAAGCGGTAACAGCCCGGGTGGGGGTATCGATGTAGTAGAGTGTTCCCTGGTTGGGGCTCCACGCCAGGCCGTTGGAGATGCGTATGGCGGTTTTGAGGGTTTTGAATGTGCCATTGGGGCTGAGCGAGTAGAGCGCGCCGCTGGGGTCTTTTTCGGCCATGTCCATTGTGCCTGCCAGGAAGCGGCCTTCGGGGGAGCATTTGCCATCGTTGAAGCGGTTGCCAGGCAGGTGGAGTTCGGGTTGGGCCAGGAATTTAACCATGGTACCCGGCTGCCCTCTATCAGCGAGAGGGGAATCGCCCATAACGGCATCCAGCGGCAGGGCGGCTAATCCGCTGTGCAAACCCAAAAGCAGGTTGCCAGCCCGGGTGGGGGCAACACATCCCAGGGTTTGACCAAGTTCGAATTTTTCATCCAGGTGTTGGCCTGGCTGGTAGATGTGCAGGTGCCCGGCCAGGATGTCTACCCAGTAAAGCTGGTTGCGGGTGGCGTCCCAGGATGGGCCTTCGCCAAGTTCGGCGTGCGCGTTGAGGATAAGTTCTGGCTGCATGAGCGGCTCCGGTTGGGTGTTTCAAATAAGAACGCGGAGAGTTGCGGATTGTGCATTTTCCGCGCTCTCCGCGTTCCCGGCGCTAAAAGGCCTGGTGCTGGCTGGTTTAGATCATGGTTGGTTCGTGGTAGACGCCGTAGACTTCTTTCATGACCTGGATGATTTCTCCGAGTGTGGCGTAGGCGCGGACGGCATCTAGCAGGTAGGGCATGGTGTTTTCGGTGCCCTGGGCGGCGATGCGCAGTCGGTCGAGGGCCTGGCCGACCTGGCCGGGGTCGCGGGTGGCGCGGATTTCGTTCAGGCGGTTGACCTGGCGCTCGTAGCCGGCCGGATCCATGACCAGGATGGGAATGCTGATGGGTTTGTGCTCATTGTAGGCGTTGACGCCCACCACTTTGCGCACGTTGGTGTCGATTTCGCGCTGGTAACGGTAGGCGGCATCGGAGATTTCGCCCTGGAAAAAGCCTTTTTCGATGGAAGGCAGCACGCCGCCGAGGCTCTCGATGCGCCGGAAGTAATCATACGCCTGGGCTTCGATACGATCCGTTTGGGCTTCGACGAAGAACGAGCCGCCGAGTGGGTCGACGGTGTTGGCTACGCCTGATTCTTCGGCCAGGATTTGCTGGGTGCGCAGCGCAATGGTGACGGCGTGTTCGGATGGCAGTGCCAGGGCTTCGTCCATGCTGTTGGTGTGGAGCGATTGCGTCCCGCCGAGCACGGCAGCCAGCGCCTGCACCGCTACGCGGACGATGTTGATCTCGGGCTGTTGGGCGGTGAGCGATGCGCCAGCCGTTTGGGTGTGGAAGCGGCACAGCCAGGAGCGCGGGTTTTTGGCCCCAAAGGTATTGCGCATTTCGCGCGCCCAGATGCGCCGGGCGGCGCGATATTTGGCGATTTCTTCAAAAAAGTCATTGTGGGCGTTGAAGAAGAACGACAGGCGGGGGGCGAATTCGTCCACATCCATGCCACGGGCGATGCCCCAGCGCACGTATTCCATGCCGTCGGCCAGGGTAAAGGCCAGTTCTTGTGCGGCGGTGGAACCGGCTTCGCGGATGTGGTAGCCGCTGATCGAGATGGTGTTCCACTGCGGGACGGATTGTGAGCCGAATTCCATCGTATCCACCACCAGCCGCATCGACGGCTCTGGCGGGAAGATGTATTCTTTCTGGGCGATGAATTCTTTCAAGATATCGTTCTGTGTGGTGCCGCGCAACTGGTCAGGGCGCACACCTTGTTTTTCGGCGGCGGCAATGTACATGGCCCAGATGATAGATGCGGGGGAGTTGATGGTCATGCTGGTGGAAACTTTATCGAGCGGGATGCCATCCAGCAGGATTTCCATATCTTTAAGCGATGAAATCGCCACGCCGCACTTGCCAAACTCGCCCAGGGATTCGGGCGCGTCGGTGTTGTAGCCCATCAGCGTGGGCAGGTCAAAGGCGATGGAAAGGCCAGTCTGGCCCTGGTCGAGCAGGTATTTAAAGCGCTGGTTGGTCTCTTCGGCGGTGCCGAACCCGGCGAACATGCGCATCGTCCACAGTTTGCCGCGATGCAGCGTGGGGTGGACTCCGCGCGTAAACGGATACTGCCCCGGCAGGCCGAGGTCTTCTTCGTAATCCAGGTTTTCGATGTCGAGCGGGGTGTAGAGCCGGTCGATTGGCTCTGACGAGGTGGTGATGAACTCTTTGCGACGCTCCGGCATCCCGGCCAGCGTTTTGGCTACATCATTGTCTTCCCATTTTTTGTGGGAATCGTGCAATTGGTTGAGTTTTTCACGGTCAAACATGGGCGCTCCTCTCCTTTGGCGAAGGAATGCGCGAATTATACTGTTTTTCATCCTGGCGGACGAACTTATTCATTTTCCAGGCGATAAAAAATCAGCCAATTTTGGTATACTGGTATAAACGTTTCCATACATTCGATTTCCTGCTCAGGAAGCCCAGCCATGCCCCGTTTTGAAATTGACATAGACCCCTGTGACCATATCACCGCCGATGCAATTGGCGCGCCAGGACAGCGCATTTTTTACTTGCAAGCTTTCCAGGCCGCCCGCACCGTCACGATCATCATCGAAAAACTCCAGCTCCAATCGCTTTCAGTCGGGGTAGAGCAGTTCCTGGCGCAGCTGGCCACCCAAAACCCCGATTTGTCTGAAGCATCCCCCGAATTTTACGAAGCCCAAATGCGCATCAGCCCGCCGGTCGAACCCATCTTCCGCACCGGGGAAATTGGCCTGGGCTACGACAAAGATCGCGACATGCTGGTTATCGTCACCCGCGAAGTGTTGATGGAAGGCGACGAACCTGAAGAAGCCGCCGTTATTCGTTTTTGGTGCACCCGCAGCCAGGCGCGCGCCGTTGCTCGCTGGGGCATGGAAGTTGTCAAACGCGGACGCCCCATCTGCCCGCAATGCGGCCAGCCAATCGACTCGGGCGGCCACTTCTGCCCCAAAAAGAACGGGCACCGGCACTAAAGGGCGCGCCGCAACATCCCCATGCCCACCCCAGACGAACTAAAAACAGCCTTCAGTGAAGGCCAGCTTGAGCTAAAAGGACAGTTTACGCTCGGCTCAAACTATACCTTCCTGGTGCACGTGCTGCACGAAGGGCAGGATTTCCTGGCCGTCTACAAACCCGTCAAAGGTGAACAGCCGCTCTGGGACTTCCCCGAAAACAGCCTGGCCGGGCGTGAAGTCGCAGCCTACCTTATCAGCGAAGCCCTGGGATGGGGGCTGGTACCCTACACCATCATGCGCGCCGAAGGCCCCTTTGGCCCTGGCTCACTCCAGCAATACATCCAGTACAACCCCAACTACCACTATTTCAACTTCAAAGACGATGATAAACAGCGCCTGCGGCCCGTGGCGCTGTTTGACCATCTCGCCAACAATGCCGACCGCAAAGGCAGCCACATCTTCTTTGAAAAAGGCACCCGCCATCTTTACGCCATTGATCACGGGCTGTGCTTTAATGCCGATGACAAACTACGGACAGTGATCTGGGATTTTGCAGAAGAACCCATCACACCGGACTTTTTATCGGCGCTGGAAAATCTCCACCGCCAACTGGAACCGCCCTCGCGCCTGCATACCGATCTATCGGCCTATCTCTCCCTGGAAGAGATTGCCGCGCTCAGCCAGCGCACCGAAAACCTGATCGTTACCGGCACCTTCCCGCCACCCCCGCGCGATCGCCGCGCCTTCCCCTACCCGCCGCTGTAATCCCTTAACACAGATTTTCAACCTGCGCCACATTTTAGGAGACCACATGACCCATTACAAAATCGCCCTGCTTGGCTTTGGCAACGTTGGCCGCGCCACCGCCGAACTTTTATTGCGCAAAGAAGCCGAACTGAAAGAACGCTACGGCATCACCTTCAGCGTCACCGGCATTGCCACCGGCTCCAAAGGCCGCGCCATCGACCCCCATGGCCTGGATCTGCCCAAAGTGCTCGAAGCCGCCAAAGCGGGCAAACCGCTCGAAGCCTTTTCGGCCATCCCATCGGCAGATTCGCTCGATTTCATCCAAAAATCGGGCGCAGATGTGCTCTTCGAGAACAGCCCCGTCAACTACGAGACCGGCCAGCCTGCCATCGACCACATCAAAACCGGGCTGAATTTGGGCATGTATGTGGCGACTGCCAATAAAGGGCCGGTTGTGCATGCCTGGCACGAACTCAAAGCCCTGGCAAAAGCCAAAAACCGGCAATTTTTCCACGAATCTTCGGTGATGGATGGCGCACCGATCTTTTCACTCTTCCGGGGTGCGCTGCCCGCCGCACAGTTGCTTGCATTCAAAGCCATTCTCAATTCCACCACCAACCTGATCTTGACCCGCATGGAAAACGGCGAGAGCTTCGACGACGCCGTGAAATATGCCCAAAAAATCGGCATCGCCGAAACCGACCCATCTGGCGATGTGGATGGTTGGGACGCCGCCATTAAAATCGCAGCGCTGGCAACGGTGCTGATGGACAAGCCGCTCAAACCGGCAGAGATCGAGCGCACCGGTATTCGCGGCATCACGCCCGGGATGATTGCCGATGCAAAAGCCCAGGGCAAACGCTACAAGCTGATCTGCAATGCCACCCGCGAAGGCGATACCATCCACGGCAGGGTCGCACCAGAGATGGTTCCCATGTCCTCGCCGTTTTATAGTGTCGAGGGCACGACCTCCATCATCGAATTTGTCACTGATGTTTTGGGCAATCTGACCCTGATCGAATCTGACCCTGGCCCGCATACCACCGCTTATGGGCTGCTGGCCGATTTTGTGAATGCGGTACAGCCAGCATAATTACCCCAAAGTAACGTCGACCCGTCCAGACACAACGGAATACTCTTTTGCAAGAAACCCTGGCACAAATGGATGACTTTTCACGCATAATGGGTCGCCCCTACCATTTTTAGAGAAATATGAATCATACCGTCTACATCGCCCTCGGAACTAACCTCGGCGACCGGCTGGAAAACCTGCGCGCGGCGCTGGATGCTTTGGCGCCAAAAGTGCATATCCTGGCCAAATCAGCGATCTATGAGACGCCGCCCTGGGGAGTGACGGATCAACCCGCGTTCTTGAATATGGTGGTGAAGGCTGCCTCGGCGCTGGAGCCAGGCGGGTTACTGGATTTTCTCAAGGCGTTGGAAACCGGCCTGGGACGCGTTCCCAGCTTTCGAAACGGGCCACGGTTGATCGACCTGGACATCCTGTTTTTCGATGACCTGGTGGTGGATACTGCCCCGCTGGTGATTCCGCATCCGCGGTTGCATGAGCGCGCGTTTGTGCTGGTGCCGCTGGCTGATGTTGCGCCAGAACTTGTTCATCCGCTGCTGGGCGTCAGCGTGGCTCGGCTTCTCGAAACGGTGGACCGGCGCGGAGTGGAAATTTTCCGCGCTGGATGATCTTGGTGTGTGATGTCTGCCCGGGTTTTGGGGAATGCCCGGGCGTTGTATCCCTTTCCGATCCCCAAAAAAGGAGATTTTTATGAAGGTTGAGATTCTATACCAGCCATCTTATTCACTGGCAGTTGTTAAGCTGGATCCCAATGAGCAAATCCGGGCGGAAGCCGGGGCGATGGTGAGTATGAGCAGCGGGATCAGTGTGGAAACCCGCGCTGAGGGGGGCTTTTTTTCATCGTTGGCGCGCTCGGTGCTGGGCGGTGAGTCGTTTTTCCAGAATTTTTTTGTGGCTCCATCCTCTGGTGGTGAGATTACGCTGGCGCCTGACCTGCCTGGTGATGTGGTGTTGCTTGAGTTGAAGGATCAGAAGTATATGCTGCAATCGGGGTCGTATATGGCTTCGGAGAGTGGTGTGAAGCTGGATGCCAAGATTAGCGCGAAGGCGTTTTTGTCGGCTGAAGGGATTTCGATGCTGGAGGCGAGCGGTTCGGGTAAGCTGCTGGTGTCTTCGTATGGCGCGATTTTTGAGCGTGAGTTGAAGGCTGGTGATAAGTATATTGTGGATACGACTCACCTGGTGGCGTTTGACGCGACGATTGGTGTGGAGACCAAGCCGATTGGCGGTTTTAAGGCGACGGTTTTGAGCGGCGAGGGCCTGGTGGTGGAGTTGACCGGCCCGGGTAAGGTGTATATGCAAACGCGTTCGCCTAAGGCGCTGATTAATTGGATTATCCCCCAGTTGCCGAAGCAGACGAGTTCTAGTAATAATGGTTAGAGCCTGAAAGAAGTTCACAGCAAACAATAATCCCCAAGGTTTATCTTTGGGGATTGTTGTTTTTTATATCCGGATCAGGGGCTTGTTTGCAGAAAACAGTGCCAATCAATTCAGACATTTCACTGGAAAACTGGTAGCCTGAATTTTGCATGGATGTAAAATTCTGGCAGGCAAGCTGGCGATAGAATGGATGGGTATTAATCACTGTGGAGAGTTGTTTCACGGATTTCACATCACCGGCCAGGGCGTAAGCTTGCAGGAAAGGCATCCATTCAACCTGGTCAACTGGGCGATAATCTTGGGCTTCTGCCTGTTTTGCCAGGCGGATAATTTCGTCCCAGTCGCCTTTTTGGCGAGCCAGGTCTGCTTTTTGGTAATAGTAGCACCACTGGTGGGGAGGTTCCGCGCCAATGGCGTAGGTTGGGATTTTGTATTGCTCTTTTTCGGTTGAAATGTTTTTAGTTTTTGAGTTCTGGTAGCTGGCATGTACCAAAGGATCATCGTTGATAGAAATATCGGGCCAGCGAGGATCAATTGTATGCATGCATGAGCCATAGATCGGCTGACTCATTATGAGCATTTTTTGATAGTCGTAATGAGTTACGGCATTTTTGATGACCAGGTCGGTGACTTTGATGTTACGTTCGCCGCGAATGATTTCCAGTTTGGAATCTTGCTCCAGGCGGGATGCTGCTATGGGTACGTTGATTGGTGATTGACCCTGGAATTCATCGGCATAAATGAAGTTTGCCGGTCCCCAGACAATATCGTTCTCATCCAGGTAATTTAGCTCGGGATACAAGGCCACCAGCAAGGTATCGTTTTTGATTTCTGGCGCACGCCAGATCACTTGCCACCAAAATTCGGAGATGGTTTTTTCTTCTCGAACGGCCCGGGCAGCCAATCCGTGTTGGGATAGAATACCCAATCCAATGGCGAGAGCTAAAAACAAAAAGCGAATGTTTTTTTGATTGATGGATGAAAGCAGGCCAAAGAAGAAAATAATCCCGGCCAGGGATGCGGGGAGGGTGTATTGCGAAGTCCGCTCAAAAGCTACTACGCGATTGGCAAAGACAACCGGGAAAACACCTGCGAGAGCGCCTAAAAGGCCAATCAGGAGCAATTCTTTGTTCCAAGATGTTGAGTCTTGCTCGTGAACATCGTCACTCAGGGATTTGTGGGCCCAATATAGCAGCAGGAGTGATCCAAGGGTGAAAACCATGCCCAGGAGTATATCGCGCAGGCGGTTGCCAGGAAAGTTGGTCTGGAAAGGCACAAACCAGGGCATGATGGTGACGTTTAGGATGCTGTGAATAATGTCTATGCTACGCCAGGCCAGCGTGACAGGTGAACTGATTAACTGGATGATCTGCACACTGGCATCCTGGGCTTTGCGCCAGTTATCGAAGAAAAACTGGTACCAGATGAAAAAAGCGGTTGGGATGATCAGGAAGATGGCAGATTTTTTTAGGGTGGAAGTTGCCGTTGAAACGGCAGGCTGCTGCGGGTTCTGGTGATGGATGTAGAGGTAAATGCACAGGATGCGGAAAGCTTCCATCCCGATGGCGTATTCAACCAGGGCGAGGTAAATCCAGCCGGAAAAGATGGCGAAAATTGTCCAGGTCGCTCGCCGGGAAAGCATTTCACTCTGGATTGCTTTAAGTGTAAATGCAATCGACAAAACTTGTAGGCTGACACTAAGTACATATGGCTGGAATTCGAACCCAGAAACCCACCACATAAAGCCAGGGAATACGATAAAGAGGCAGGCCAGGTAAAAATTAGATTGTCGGCGGCCAGGCCAGAGCAGGTTGAAAAGCCAAATGGCCGCGAGCCCGCCAGCGAGACGCGTAAGATATTCAACGATATGGTAAGGGAAGGGATTCAGGCCGAACCAGGTATAGTAAAGCGCATATAACGGCCCTCGGATAGGACGGGTATGCAAAGCAATATCAATAAAAATGCGCGGCCCTGAGACAAGTGCACCATACAGGAAGTACCAATCATCGCGGTAATATAAGAGTTCGCCAATACGCGGTAAGTAGGTAAAGCCTGAAATTAAAGTCAATAACAGGGTTTCAAGCCAGTATGGTTTTTTGAAGATTCTCAAGAGCCTGCGCATACAACTCCAATGAATTGGCGGCTTGCAAATTTTTACCAGTTGTTGTCTTTCTCATACCCCAGCCTGATCAATAAGTCCCCGGCTACATCTTTGAAGATGGTTTTGTGCTCGTCTTTGAAGTATTTTTTCCACTCGCCGGTTTTGCCGGATCGGAAGGTGGGGGATTTTTGGGGGTTGATGGCGGTTTCCAGCGATTGGGAAATGGTAATTGGGTCAATTGCCAAGGGCGCGCGTGCCAGGAAATGTTTAATAATACGATCCAGTGTGCCGGGGCGGTCGTGGATGAAGTCTTCGAAGTGGATTTCAAGCACCTGGGGCTGGCCGAGCCAGCCCAGGTAGGGCGCGAAGCGGGCGGCGATGTCGGGGAATTCGACATTTGCCATCACCCCTACCCCATCTCCCGGTGGGAGAGGGGAAATCACCCTTCCCCCTATGGGGGAGGGGCCGGGGGTGAGGGAAGGAATGCCCAATATGCTGGTCTTGAGCCGCGCATCAAAATTAGGCAGGGATTGGTAGTAGGCGTGGTGGACGTGGTTCTTTTCCATTTCGGTGACGTAGAAAACGTGTGAAACGGCCACATCACGTGGGTCGCGGTAGATAAAGTAGGGTACGAAAGCCGCTGTCAGCACTCGTTGGCTGGCTTCGGGCGAGGCAAACAGATGGGCGGATGTCACATCTAGCGGGTGGAGTGATTCGAGCCAGGCGATTGTCTCGGCGCTGGAGCGTTTGCGGCCTGTGTTGCCATCATATTGGGCGTAGAACGAGTGCAATCGGCGCGAAAACGGGGCAACATCTGAAAAGCCGAGCAAAACCTGGTCGAGCAGGTGTGTGCCACTTTTGGGGAAGGAAATGCCCAGGAGAATTGGCCAGCCAGCTGTTGGGGGGGGGGTGGATGCGAATTTAACCCGCTGGGCGAGTTTTTCGGTCTGGTAGACAGTCTGGCGCAGGAGTTGGCGAAGGTTAGGCATAAAAACCTTTTCACCGCAGAGCCACAGAGTTCACGGAGATTTTTTTGATGATTTTCTCTCCGCGCTCTCCGTGTTTCCGTGGTTATTATTCTTCCAGCAAGAAATCGCCGTTTTCGAGCAGTCCCCTGGTGATGGTCTGGATGGCGGGCGATTTCAGCAGGTTGTGTGGGTCGAAGAGTTTGAGTTTGGCGTGGGTGGTGCGAATGCCGGTTTCGAGGAAGTCGCCAAAGGGCAGGGATGTGCGGAAAAGCTGGTAGTACAGGAAGCGCCGCCCGTTGCGGCGGAATTCGGCGGGGGGTTCGATTTTTTCGGCTTTCAGGAAATTTTCCAGCGTGGCGCAGTATTCAGCAACTGATTGCGGGAAGAATACGCTCGGGTATTGGGTAAAGCGGGCTTTCCCGGCGCTCAAGACCGCTGCGCCCATGATGGTGGCTTCCAACCCGATGGTGGAGTTATAGATCATGACGAATTTAGAGCGCTGGATCAGTTCGTAGGAGCTTAAGTGCTCATGTGGCGGCACAAATATCACGTTTGGCAGGTCGGCGGCGCGGCGGCTGGCAACCCACCCGGCCACGGTTTCGAGGCTGGCTTTGCGAATGCGGGTTTCGTCAGGGTGGGCGCGGATGATGAAGAGCGTTTCGGGGTGGGCGCGGGCGGTTTCCAGCACCAGGTCGAGCCAGGCGAACATATCGGTGAAAACCGTGTTGGCGTGGGGCTGGCTGGTGTCGAAGATGACGTTGGTGAAAACGGGGATAATTTGTTTGAATTTTTCGGCCCTGGCGATGAATTCGGCATCCAGGCCTTTTATCGAGGGCCAGAATTTGACCCCGGCCATGCTGAAGTTGCCCTGGAAGCGCTTTTCGAGATACGCATCCAGCCGGGCATTCTGCGCCTCGGTCAGGTCAAAGCTTTCGGGGATGGTGATGGGGTAGGCAGTGGATTCGCCCTCGGTGAAAAATCCGGTGATGGGTTGGAGTCCAACCTCGTGGGAGATGACTCTTAGCCCGCGCTTTTTTGCCACCCATTTGGCAGTTGCTTCGGGGTAGAACTGCCCGTTAAACACCACGACAAGCTGAGGGGCGGTCAAATCCAGGAAGTGCTCGAAGCGTTGGGCCAGGCTGAACGCGGAGAGCATGTATTCGCGCAGGAAAAATCTTGTCGCGTCATCATCCACCAGATTGTGACGCCGCAAAATCCAGCGCAGGCCGGGCAGGACGAGCGCGCCGAGGGGCAGGCCTTCCCAGTTGAAGGTTGAAAGGTTGGAAAGCGGCAGGTTTTTTAATGCGTTTTCGAGGGCGGGGTCGCGGTGGAAGGTAAAGTGAGTGACTGTTGTTTGGTTGTCCGGTTGTCTGGTTGGCTGGATGGCCGGATAACCGGATAATGGATGAACTGGAACGCCGGTATACAAAGTTTTCGATTGATATACACACGAGCGGCAGGGCGGTTGTTTGGATGGGTTGTCGCGGTCGGTGCCAAGCACACAGCGGCTCATGCCGTGGTCGCAGGCGAAGTAGGCGACCGGGATGCCTTGCAGGCGCAGGCCCCAGCTTGTCAGCAGGTGGAAGGCGCTGTTCCACGAAAGGTCGTCGATGCCGCTGGATGCTTTGAAGAAGGCGATTGGGCGGGTAGCGCGGGGGGTGGGTGCGGCTTTTGCCACGCGCAAGGCCATGGTGGCGATGCGGGCGTTGTTGATGTGTCGGGCTATGCGGCGCAGGATGTTTTGGGTGTAGAAATCTTTCATCGGGGCGTATTGTATCAGAAGCGGAATGATCGTTTTCCGTATCTTGATGTTATCGGGGAGTGAAAAATCCAGGGCTTCCTGAACGTTGTGGTGGTGCGATGCACTCGCGGCGCAAATTCCCTTTAGCAAGTCCTGGTTAAAAACCTCCGGCGTTTGCCAGGGTTTGCCATTATACGCTACAATTTACTCATGAAAAAATTCAGCCTGAAGTCGCCGCTGGCCGATATTCGCGCTTTGTATGATGCTTTTGATGCTCCGCTGACAGCGCTGGACTGTGGGCAGATGTGTGCGCTGCATAACCCATCTGGCAAGCCGTTTTGCTGCGATATTTGCCATGCTGTCCCGGCAGCTTACCAGCAGGAGTGGAATTTTTTGCGCGAAAAGACCGATCTGTGGCATTCCTGGCGTGGGGATGAGTGCAAGGCCGGGGCGGATGCCGAAAAGCTGCGAGATGAAACGCCCGATAACATGGTTTTGCTGGCCTGCCTGGGGCCGCAAGCCTGTCAGCGGATGTACCGGGCTTTGAGCTGCCGCCAATTCCCGTTTTTTCCTTACGTTACAGCGGATTTCCGTTTCGTGGGGCTGGCTTTTGAGTGGGAGTTTGCTCCGGTTTGTTGGGTGATCCAAAACCCCGATGCGGTGACGGATGTCTACCGTCAACAGTTTGTGGCGCTACACGACCGGCTGTTTGCGCTGGAGCAGGAGATTTTTGAGAGTTATGCCATTCACTCGGCGCGCATGCGCGAGGTGTATGCGGCGCACAGGCGGCGCATTCTGCTGTTGCATCGCGCTGGCGGCTGGAGGCTGATCAGCCCGGGGAGCGGGCGGATGGCGATGATGCGCGGGGGGAAGTGCGTTGCACCAGGCAGCTGGACAAAATCTCGTTAAACGAGGCCTTGTTTTCGCTTGAAAATTGTTTCCCTTATACGGGGCAAGCCACCAGCTTAGGATAGAAAAAGCGGGACGCTGGTCAGCATCCCGCTTTTTGATTGGGTCAAAATCGAGGCAGTTTAGGCCACATCAACGGTGAAATCTTGCTTGCGGATGGCGTAGCCGCCATTTTTGGCGAGCACGCGTCCGACGGCGGCTTCGGGAACATCCACCAGGGTGTGTTTATCCTGGATGCTGATCTTGCCGATGGTGTAGCCGGGGATGTCGGCGTGGAAGGCGATGGTGCCGACAACATCTCCGGGGCGGATGCCGTGGATTTTGCCAATGCTCAGGCTCAGGCGTACCATGCCTTCTTCGTGGGATGTGCCGTTGATTTCGCGCGGGGCGCGGTCAGGGCGGCGTGTGTCGTTGAAGCGGGGGGCACGTTCGGGGCGGGAGAATTTCTCGGGACGGGAGCCGCGTTCGAAACGGGAGCCAGATTCAGGGCGGTAGGAGGAGCGGTCATGGGTATATTCGCGCTTTTGTTCCACCACTTCGGCAACCGGGTAGATGGGGCGCTGTTTTTCATCCGCGCGGGCGATTTTGAGGGCGGCGGAGGCGATTTCCATCGGGTCGAAGCCTTCGGCCACCAGTTCTTCCACCATGGCGCGTTCGCGCTTGTAGCGGGCGCGGTTGAGCCAGGTGGTCATCTGGCGCTTGAGATCGGCCTCACGGTGGGCGATGATGTCGGCTTCGGTGGGCAGGTTGACGCGCTGGATGCTCTGGCGGGTGAAGCGTTCCAGGTCACGCAGGCGGCGTTTTTCGTAGGGGGTGACGAGGGCAATGGCGATGCCGGTTTTGCCAGCGCGGCCAGTGCGCCCGATGCGATGTACGTAGATTTCGGGATCATCGGGCAGGTCGAAGTTGAAAACGTGTGAGATGTTGTCGATGTCGAGGCCGCGCGCGGCAACGTCGGTGGCGACGAGCACTTTGATCTGGTTTTCGCGGAAGCGGTTGAGGGTGCGTTCGCGGGCATCCTGGCTCAGGTCGCCGTTGAGGGCTTCAGCAGGGAAGCCGCGCAGTGAGAGTTCGTTGGCGAGGTCGCCGGTGCCGATGCGGGTGCGGACGAAGATGAGGGCTGATGTGATGTCTTCGATTTCGAACAGGCGGGTGAGGGCGGCGGTTTTGTCGTGTTCGTTGACGAGGTAGTAGCGCTGTTCGATGGCGGCCACGGTGACCTGTTCGCGCTGGATGACGATGGACTGCGGCTGGCGCATGTATTTTTCGGCCAGGCGGCGGATTTCGGTGGGCATGGTGGCCGAGAAGAGCGCAGTCTGGCGTTCGGCGGGGGTGGCGGCCAGGATGGCTTCGATGTCTTCGATGAAGCCCATCGAGAGCATTTCATCGGCTTCGTCGAGGACGACGGTGCTGACGTGCGAGATGTCTAGCAGGCCGCGGTTGAGCAGGTCGATCAGGCGGCCAGGGGTGCCGACAACCACATCCACGCCGCGTTTGAGTTGGGTGATCTGGCGGGTGTAAGATGCGCCGCCGTAGACTGCCAATACCCAGGCGTCGAGGTGCTTGCCCTGTTCCTGGATGGCTTTGGAAACCTGTAAGGCCAGTTCGCGGGTGGGGGTGAGCACCAGCGCCTGGGGGGCGGTTTGGTTGGGTTTCAGGTTGTGAAGGATGGGGAGGGAGAATGCGGCGGTTTTGCCGGTGCCGGTCTGGGCCTGGCCGATCACGTCTGCACCGGTGAGCATGACGGGGATCAGTTGGGCCTGGATGGGGGTGGGGGTGGTGTAGCCAAGTTCGAGGATGGCCTGCTCCAGTTCGGGGCGCAGGTTTAAAGAAGTAAATTCGGTTGTCATCAGATTCCTTTTGGTAGTATGCGCAAGATGCTTTCTCGCGCCACAGATAAGAGGGACGTTCTGACGACTTCACAAATTCACTACTTCATACAAACTGGCTGGCCCTTGCGGGCGGCGCCATCCCGTGATGATGCAATAAAAATCCCGGCCATGCTGCCGGGCGATGCGTTTGAAGCGGTCAAAACATAGTCCCAAAAGCGGTTGCTCTTTTCCAGAGCCGCAAGAGTATATCACAGTTTTTGGGGAATTTTGGGGCAGTTGGAACCCTGTCATTGGCTTTTAAAAAGCCCTGCGTTCTTGCGGCGCTTGGGTTGTGGGTTCTTTCCCGGATGTTTGGGCGCCAGCAAACTGGATGAGCGCCTGCACCATCGGCAGGCAGTAGGCCAGGCGATATTCGTATTCGCGTGGGCTGGATTCACGTTCGGCTTTGAGTTCGGTGGCATCACGGTTGAAGATGAACGGATCTTCCCAGGCCAGCCAGTCTACCTCGCGGGTGTGGATGTGGTGCTGCATGTGCAGCACCATCTCGGCGACCATGCTGATGTCGGGATGGGTGACTTTTGGCATCACGTTGCGCAGTTCCCCGGCGCAGACGACGCTGTGGCACCAGCCGTAGTCGAGGGTTTTGCCGAAGAGTTGTTCGCCGACCCGGGTGACGAAACCTTCCAGCCGGGCATAATTTTGGGGGTGAGTATCCCAGGCACGGGGCGAGCGGTGAAAGAGCAGCGGCACATCTGCCAGGGTCAGCGAATCTACATCCGCGAGAAATTGCTCACGGTGGATTCCTTCCAAAGCAAAAGAAAGGCGATCCACATAAGCCAGGTGGATGATCTCATCCGGTTCGGCGGACAGGGCGGTGTTCAAGTAGGTGTGCTTGAAGTGCTCGCCAACTCGCATGGGGCGATCTGCCGGGAATATGGTGAAGAAGGGCTCTGCTTTGAGCGCGGTCAGGATGTGGGCCTGTTGGATGGTTTCTGGCGATGGGCAGATGTAGGCGCGCCCAAAATGGGCTTTGAGATCGGGCAGGATGGCCTGCAAATGCGGGAAAAGCCGGGCGGTGGGGTCGTGATATGGAAAGGATAAAGATGGTTTCATACCGTAGCGATTATTTCATTCTGCGGATTTCGGCGTAATGTTTGCATTCCTGGATGTATTTTTGCGAGCGGCCTTGCAAGGCTGGGATGATGGCAAAATCGCCGCGCAGCAGGTCGCCGCCATATTGCAGGAGCTGGTCGCACATTTTGGCGATAAAGGCCGGCAGGTTGGCGCTGCTCAGGTATTTTTGCTGGAAGGCCTGTTCTGGGGTGGGTGTTTCGATAACGCCCAACTCAACCAGCAGCCAGCCAAGGGTGGATTTGGTCTCAGGGTTGTTGATGTCGCTGATCAGCAGCCAGGGTTCATCCTTGATTTCATATTCCAGGGTAACGACGGTGGTGGCATTCTCAAAGCGGACGGTGACACCGCCGGTGCGAAAGGCTGTTTCCACTCTTTTCAGGCCATACCTGCATTCAAGGATGCTAAAAGATTGGTTTAGTACTTGCTCAAATTCTGCTTTTTTCATGATGATCTCCGGTATGTTTTTCTCGGCGGGGAAACGCCAGGAAGTTTACCGGCGATGTCGAAGTCGAGTGGATTTGATATTTTTGGGTTCAGTCAAACTTGGTGGGGCGCGCCGGGTCGCTGATGTGGGCGAAAATTTCAGCGATGGCGGCCTGGTTGGTGCGATAAAGCGAAAGCGGGGGCAGGGCGTCGGGGGCGAAAAAATCCACCGCCAGGGTTTCGTAGCTGGGGGTTGGCGCACCCTCCAGCAGTTCGCACAGGAAAATCAGTTTGTAGGCGTGATAAAACTCCATCGGGACGAGCGGCACGCGGTTGGCATCCAGCACGGCAATAAGTTTTTTTGCCTGCACGCGGTAGCCGCTCTCCTCCCAGACTTCGCGCTCCACCATTTCGGATGGCAGGTCGCCCACGTCGGCCCAGCCGCCGGGCAGCGCCCAGCAATTGTCGGCGCGCTCTTGCACCAGCAGGATTTTGCCATCGCGCACCACCGCTGCGCGCACATCCACCTTGGGGGTGGCGTAGCCTGGCTGCATTTTCAGGCTCTCAAGTACTTCTTCTTTTTCCAGCGCGGCCTGGCTGGCGATGATTTCGGCGCTCATCTCTTGCAGGCGGCGGTAGCGGTCGAGATCATACTCGCTCTGGCAGTACGTCAGCCCCGATTGTGAGATGGAAAACAATTCGCGGGCGATGGCAAGCCATTGGGGTGATTGGGTCATGGGTTTCTCAGGAATTCGCGCGTGGCGGATATTTTCTCGGCTGGAACTTTGCCGGTGGACTCCCAATAATCTAACATTTCGCTGATGGTTAATACGGCGTGGAGGCTGTAACCAGCCTGCGCGAGCGATTCCTTTGCGCCGGATTGCCGGTCGACGAGCACGACCACATCCCGAACAACCAGCCCCGCCCCGGCCAGTTTCTCGATGGCCTCGAATTTACTGCCCCCGGTGGTTGCCAGGTCGTCGATGATCAGCGCTGTTTCCCCGGCGTGGAACTCGCCTTCGATTTCGGCCTTCGTCCCGTAGGTTTTGACTTCCTTGCGCGGGTAAATCATCGGGTAGTCACCTGCCAGGCTGACGGCGGTCGCAATTGGGATGGCGGCGTAGGGCAGCCCGGCCAACCTATCGAATTGCAAATTGCGAATTAGAGGGAGGTATGCCTGTCCGATTTGGGCCAGAAGTTTGGGGTAAGTGATGATCTGGCGCAGGTCGATGTAAATGGGGGATTTCAGTCCCGATTTAAGGGTGAATTCGCCAAATTTGATGCAGCCCGCTTCCAGCAGGCCATCGGCTAAAGCCTGTAATTGGCGATTCGTAAATGGAGATTGGCTCATGCGTGTCCTGCCATTTTTCTTTTGATATTGAGAATCTCATCCCGGAAATCTGCCGCGGCGTGGGCTGGATTGTCCGCCCGCGAAATCCCGCGTGAAATGGGGATGAGCATCCCTTTGCCGTCTTTGCGCAGCCCGGCCTTGAGTGCCACTTCCAGGTCGCCGCCCTGCGCGCCAACGCCGGGAGCCAGGAACCACAATCCTGGCACAGCCGCGCGGACCCGCGCCAGCGCTTCGGTCTGCGTTGCGCCAACCACCAGGCCGATGTTGTTGCGCGTATTCCAGGTTTCGGCCAGTTTGGCAACGTGGATGTATAAGGGGTGAGAATTTTCGCTTGCCACTTCCAGGTCTTGCAAATCCCCTGCGCCGGGGTTGGATGTTTTGCACAGCAAAAAGACGCCCTTTTCCTTGTGGCCCAGGAAAGGATCGATGGAGTCTTTGCCCAGGTAGGGGCTGAGGGTGATACAGTGCGCCCCGAGAGTCTCGAAGGCGGCTTTGGCATAGGCTTCAGCGGTGGAGGAGATGTCGCCGCGCTTGGCATCGAGAATGACCGGAATCAGCGAGCCGAGACGATTTGACTCATCCTGTATGGCTTCGATGACGATTTTGAGCGCCGTCCAGCCTTCGGCGCCGAACTGCTCGAAGAAGGCGGCATTGGGTTTGAAAGCCGCAGCGTAGCGCGAAGTCTGTTTAACGAGATTCAGGCTAAAGTCCAGGGCAGCCTGGGCGGTGGGGGCCGAAAGGTCAGAGACATGCGGGTCCAGTCCCACGCACAGGAGCGAGGAACTGTCATCCACACGTTTTTCCAAAAAGCTAAAGAAAGATTCCATTCGTTGGGTTTTCCCATTTACCGGTTGTGCTGTTATCAGGTTTATGCCTTTCCCAGCACCATTGCCAGCAGCGCCATGCGGACGTAGAGACCGTATTCCATCTGGCGGAAGTAGGCGGCACGGGGGTCATCGTCAAAGTCAGGGCTGATCTCGCCGACGCGCGGCAGCGGGTGCATCACGATCATCTCTTTTTTGGCGGCTTTCATGATTTCGGGGTCGATCACATACGCGCCTTTGACTTTTTCGTACTCTTCGGTGTTCTCAAAGCGCTCTTTTTGCACGCGGGTGACGTAAAGCACATCGGTTTGGGGCAAAACAGCCTCGAGTGTGCTAAATTCGGCCTGCGGAATGCCCTTCGCGCCAACTTCTTCCATCACTTCGCGCGGCATCTTAAGGATGTCGGGTGAGACATAATTCAGTTTGACGTTGTACATGGTCAGCAGGCGTGCGAGCGAATGCACGGTGCGGCCATATTTCAAGTCGCCGAGCATGGTGACGGTCATCCCGTCGATTTCGCCCACGCCCAGTTCTTCAAAGATGGTGAAGGCATCCAGCAGCGCCTGGGTGGGGTGTTCGCCCACGCCGTCACCAGCGTTGATGATCGGTTTTTTGGCTGCTTTGGCCGCAATCGCCGCCGAACCGGTTTCGGGGTGGCGCAGCACAATCACATCAGCGTAACATTCCAGTGTGCGGACGGTGTCGGCCAGGCTCTCGCCCTTCGAAACCGACGAATACTTCACCTCATTGATCGGGATGACGCTGCCGCCCAGCCGCTCCATGGCCGCCGTAAAGCTGGATGAGGTGCGGGTGGACGGTTCATAGAACAGGTTGGCGAGGATTTTGCCTTTCAGCAGGTCAAACGTGCCGACACGCTCGACCATGCCGCGCATTTCGTGCGCCACGCCAAAAACGTATTCCAGGTCATCGCGGCTGAATTGTTTAACAGACAAAATATCTTTCCCATACCAATCGGCCTGTTTATTTTCGCCGAACGGCAGGTGGGGGTTGATGGATTGGGTGGGCATAATTAGTCTCCTGGTCTTATGGTCTGATAATCTTGAAAATTTTTTGGGGAAATTGGGATTGGATCGCTGGCTGCAAGTGTATCCCGTTTAATCACATTTTTGCCATCTCTAAAGATTTTTTTTCTACCCGTAAGCCGTTGAACCGTTTAAAAAACATCACTTGCGCTGGTGGTTGATAAACGCGCCGATCTCTTCAAACGCCTGCCTGCTTTCAGGAACAAATTCTCCCAGGGCGGGCCAGACGTGCCACAGGCCGTTCCAAACCTTCCAGGTCACTTTTACGCCCGCAGATTTAGCTTTTTCGGCCAGGCAGAGCGAGTCGTCGAGCAAAATCTCATCGCTGCCTACCAAAATCAGCAGCGGCGGGAACCCGTGGAAGTCGGCGTAAACTGGAGAAATCAGCGGGTTGGCGGGGTTTTCCGCCCCGGCGTAGAAATTGGCCCACTCGCGCAACCCCTCGGTGGTGAGGATCGCTTCCACTTTGGCTTTGGTTTGGTGCGAGGAGCCTTTCAGTGTCAGGTCAGCCCAGGGAGAGAGACAAACTACCGCCCCAGGAAGTGGGTCGCCAGCCTCACGCAGCGCCAGGGTGGTGGCGAGACTCAATCCGCCACCCGCAGAATCACCAGCGATGATGATATTCTCGGGCGTGTATCCCTGCGCCAGCAGCCAGCGATAGATTTCCTGCGCATCCTCCACCGCCGCCGGGAAAGGATGCTCCGGCGCGAGACGGTATTCGGGGATGAGCAGGTTCGTTTGCAGCGTATGCGCCATCTGCCCGCAGAGCATCTTGTAATTGTCAATACTGCCGACTACATATCCGCCGCCGTGCAGGTAGAGAATGACTTTTTCGCGGCCTGCGGCGGCAGGACGCAGCCACGCACTGGGCAGGCCCGCAATGCTGGTTCGCTCAAAAGCGACACTTGCCGGGATGCGGTTCATCATCTGGGCGTTTTTGGCCTGCTGGGCGCGATTTTCCGCCACAGTCAAGCGCTGGCCTTTGAAGGTTGTTCGCAAGATAAAATACCAGAACCGGGCTTGCAGGCTGATTGACATCAGGCTCTCACATTTTGGCCGAATCCCGGTTTCACCAGGATTTTACCGTTTTCGAAGGCAGTTTCTCCGCGCAAGACGACTTTGATCACTTTGCCTTTGACTTTCCAGCCCTCGAAGGGCGTCCAGCCGCAGCGTGAGTGCATTTCAGCGGCTTTGATCTCGTACCTGGCTTTTTCATCCACTTCCACCCAGGTTTCGGGCTGCTCTGGGAGTTTGAAGATGCGCCGCGGGTTGGTGACCGCTTTTTCGACGATTTGCTCAACCGTTAATCGCCCTTCGCTGACGGCGGTCAGCAAAAGCGGCAGCATTGTTTCCACGCCGGGAAAGCCGGGCGGTGGATTTTCACCGTCTTTTTCGGCCAGGGTATGCGGGGCATGGTCGGTGGCGAAGCAGTCGATCACATCCAGGTTGGCCCACAGGGCGTCCACATCCGCTTTGGTGGCGAGGCGCGGGCGGACTTCTACCCGACCAGGGGTGGGGGCGCAGCATTGCTGCGCGCCTACGAGGTCGAGAAACAGGTGATGTGGGCAGACCTCGCAGGTGACTTTGACGCCATGTTCTTTGGCGGCTTTGATCAACAAAACTTCTTCGCGCAGGGAGATGTGGGCGATGTGGATGGGTTTGTCGAACATCTGCGCCATCCACAATGCGGCGGCCATGCTGCGGCTTTCGGAGTGGGTTACGATCGGTGTTTCGCCCGGCCATTGGCGAAAATGCTCCAGCCAGAGGGTCATGTCGTCGAGGCGCAGTTGGCCGAAGGTGGAGTCCAGATACATTTTCAGCGCGGCAGACCTGGGGGCCAGGCGGGCGACTTCGGCGGCGTTGTCGGGGCCAGCGCCGAGGTATTGACCATAATCGCAGCGAGCTTTGGCTTTGGCGGCATCGAGGGCCAGGTTCAGTGTGGATTCGTCGAAGATGGGCGGTTTGGTGTTGGGCATTGCCAGGAGCATGGTCACGCCGCCTGCCAGGGCAGACTGGGTGACGGTATCCCAATCTTCTTTGTGGGTTTGGCCGGGTTCACGGACGTGGACGTGGGGGTCGATCAGGCCGGGGAGACGGATCATGTTGGGGTGCTCCGATATCAGGGATTCAGGACGATGGTGCGTTGCACCTGGTTTAATGGGATTTTTCCAAAATTTTGAGATTTTGGAGTCTAACTGGCAGGATGTCCAGGCACAGAAAAGGGATTGGGACGCTGATTCAGTCCCAATCCCCAGTATACAACGTTAGAACGAGTTTATCCGCCGCGAACTTCGGGGGTTTTGAAGATCAAGAAGATGGTGTTGATCAGGATGCCCACGATGGCGGCGAAAACGATGGCCGGGATGCCGTTGGGGAACAGGTAGGGCACTGTGAAGGGGAACAGGCCGTTTGGCAGGGCCAGATTGCCACCGATGCCGCAGATCAGGATGACTGCGCCGACCGCCAGTTGTTTCGGGTCAAACAGGTTTACTTTTTCAGACTGGATGAGCGCCACGCCTTGCATGCCGATAACGCCAAACAGGTAGATGCTCAGGCCGCCAACTACTGCCGCGGGCAGGGTGTTAACCAGCGCGACGAGTTTGCCAAAGAAGCCGAAGATGATGGCCATGGCGCCTGCGGTCATCAGCACGGAAGTGGAATAGTTGCGAGTGATCGCCATCAGCGAGTTGTTTTCGCCATAGTTGGTGCCCGCGCAGCCGCCCAGCAAGCCGACAACGATGTCATCGGATCCATCAGCAACCAGGTTGAGGCCGATCAGTTCTTTGATGTTGTAGGGTTTGCGGCCCATTTCGGCGGCCAGTTCGTCGATGTAGAGGCTCATCTGGTAGAGATGGGCGGTGCTTTCGGGCACAGTCGCGATGAAAATCAGCGCAATGCTGAGTGCCATGCCCCAGGCTTCAGGTTTTTCAAAAGCCGGGATGGTAAATTTGGGTAGTTCAAACCAGGCCGCTTCGGTGACTTTGGCAAAACTCACCAATCCAAAGAAATAGGCCACAATATACCCAAAAATCGCGCCGAACAAAATCGGCAGCATTCCAACCAGGCCTTTGCCTTGCAGGTAGACCGAAAACAGGATGGTGGCGATAAGGGTGATGAAAGCCACCGCCCAGGTTTTTGAGGCGACTTCGGGTGCAGCCCAATTCCCGGCGTTACCCAGGGCAGCATTTGCAAGCGCGATACCGATGACCATCGCCATCGAGCCGGTAATAATGGGCGGCAGGATGCGGTCGAGCACGGCTTTGCCCACCCGCATAATCAGCAGACCGAACAGGATTTCGAACACAGCGGTCAGGATGATGCCAACCTGCACGATGCGGACGCCATCCGGGCAGTACACTGCTGTCGAGTTATAACAATCTGGGGCAAATTTGCTCATGACTGTCATAATAACGGCCATATAGGAAAACGAAGAGCCATAGTACATTGGGATCTTGCGTTTGGATACCAGCAAGGCAACGATGGTGCCGAGGCCGGAAGCCAGCAGGGTGATGCCGATATCGAACTTGGTCAGGACGGCGACCAGCACGGTGGCGGGGAACATCGTCAGGAACTGCTGGAAGCCGAGGCTGAGCATGGCTCCAACAGGCGGGTTGTCATCGGGCAGGAATCCGAAGACTTTCCCTTTTGGGGATGGTGCGGGGGCGGCGGCGGTTTTCTTGGACATTTCTCTCTCCTTTGAGTGGGTGAACATAAAAAAAGAGAGCCGCTAAAAGCGACTCTCCGTTTTTTCAAATAACTGCGACATTTCTACAATCGATAATTTTTCAAAAAAAATCCTTGTTGGCGGGATTATTAGAGACATATTAGCGGGATATTCTATGCAATCAGGTTAATCTGTCAAGGTAAACACAGAAAGTGGTAAAAGGTATCGCGCGATTCCAAATAGGTGCTGTAAAAAGCGTAAACCGATGATGATTTTGTATTTTCTGCGCGCCCTGTGGTGCAGTTGCCTTTTAGCGGCAGATCCATTGCAGTAAGGCCAGTGGCCTTTCGTGGGGTAAAATATTCTCATGATCCCAATCAAACTCAAACTCTCTGGCTTTCTCTCATACCGCGACCCTGTGGAAGTGGATTTCACGCTCTTTGACCTGGCCTGCATCTCCGGGCAGAACGGCGCGGGCAAATCCTCGCTGCTGGATGCCATCACCTGGGTGCTGTTTGGTATAGCTCGAAAAACAGATGAAAATCTCGTCAACTCTGCTACGGCGCTACAGCGAAATGGAGCGGCAGAAGTTGTATTGATTTTTGAATACGAAAAATCGATCTTCCAAATTAAAAGAATACTTTTCGCACCGAAGAAAGAGAAAGATGAAAAAACTGGCAAAATTACTGAAACCAAAAAACCTGCGATTTTGGAGTTTTGGATTTTAGATGATAACAACGAATGGCGTGTCCTCACCGAAAAATCGGTGCGCGCAACGCAGGAACGCATTGAACAAACCCTGCACCTCGATTACGAAACCTTCGTCAACGCCTCCTTCTTCTTGCAGGGCAAAGCCGACCAGTTCTCCACCGCCAGCGCCAGCGACCGGAAACGCATCCTGTCCAGCATCCTCGGCTTGGAAGAGTGGGAAACCTACAAAGAACGCACCGCCGAGCGCCGCAAAACCATCGAAAGTGACCTGAACATGGTCGAAGGCCGCCTGGCTGAGATCAACGAAGAACTGGCGCAGGAAGAGCCGCGCAAAACCCGCCTGAAAGAACTGGAAAGCCAGCTTAAACAACTCGAAACCGCCCGGAAAGCGCAGGAAAAGACGCTTGAGCTGGCAAAAAGGATGGCCGCTTCGCTCAGCGAACAGCGCAAACTGACCGACACACTGGCTGCCAGCCTGAAGAAAACCCGCGCGAATCATACCGCCCTGGCAGAGCGTCTCGCCACGCGAGAGACAGAACGCCACTCCCGGGCAATCCTGCTGGAGCACGCCGCCGCTATCGAGGCCGCCTACGCTGCCTGGAATGCCTCCCGCGCCGGGCTGGAGACACTCGAAACCCTGGCCGCGCAATTCCGCGAACAAGAAAAACGCCGCCAGCCCTTCCTGGATGCCATCAACGCCGAACAAGCGCGGCTGGAACAGGAAAGGCAGTCACTCACTCATCAGTCGTCAGTGATCAGTGAGCAGTTATCAGCAGTAGAAGATGTGAACGGGCAGCTGGCCGAAGCCGAAAAATCCCTGGCGGAGGTGGAAAAACGCCTGGCAAAGCGCGGCGAGTTGGAAACTGAACAGGCCATCGTCAAACGCTTCCGCGAACAATCGACCCTGCGCCAGAAACCGCTGACCGACATCCAGACCGAGCAAGCCCGGCTGGAACAGGAACGCGCCAGCCTGCTCAAACAAAAGGAATCGGCGGAAACGCAGCGCGGCGCGCTGGATAAAATGCTGGCCGAACTGGCCGAAGCCGAAACATCCCTGGCGGAGGTGGAGTCCCAGCTTGCCAAACGTGATGAGCTGGATGCTGACCTGAAAACGCGGCAGCACCGTCAGGTGGAGTTGAACGCTGAGAATACCCGCCTGAAGCTGGAGATGGATGAGTTGAAAGACCGTCTCGACCTGCTGGGGGCGGCGGAAGGGGCAGTTTGCCCACTCTGCGGGCAGCCGATCAGCGCCGGGGAGAAAGAAAAGCTGATTGAACAGCTAAAAAGCGATGGGAAGCAGCGCGGCGACCGGCACCGCGCCAACACCGCAGCGTTGCTCGAACTCAAAGGGCAGGTCGAAGCCCTGGAGAAGCAAATCCCGCAATTCAAAAAGGCTGAACGCGAGCGCGTGCTCTCGGCCAGCAAAGTGGCCGAGATTTCGGCGCGCATGGATGCCAACCGCAAGTCGGTGGAAAGCTGGGATTCTGGCGGGGCCGGGCGGCTTGTCGAAGTGGAGAAAACGCTCCAGGGCGGGACGTTCGCTGCCCAGGCGCGGGAATATCTCACCAGGATCGAGAAAGAATTGGGGGCCATCGCCAAAGCCATGGGGCTGGTCATCCAAAAAGGCCAGGATGTTTTCCCGCTGGTCGAAAAAGAAGTCTTTTTGCTCGAAGCGCGCTGGACGGAGCTTTCTAAATTTGAACAGGAGCGTTCGCGGCAGCTGGCGCAGGTGGCGCAGTTGACCCAAAAACGCGATTCGTTGCGGGCCGAGATCGAAAAATGGCAAAAAACCGGACAGCCGCGGCTGGTGGAAGTGGATAACACGCTGCAAAGCGGCAGTTTCAGTGCCGAAGCGCGCGCCGGGCTGGCCGCCATCGATGCGGAACTGGCTGCGCTGGGCTATGATCGCGCTGCCCACGATAGGTTGCGCGCTACCGAAGCTGCCGCCCGCAGCAGCGAGGCTGAGTACCGTGATCTGCAAGCTGCCCGCGCCGCCATCGCCCCGCTGGATGATGAGATCGGCAGCCTGAAAGCGCAGTTGGAAGAGCGGCAGGCGGAACTGGACTCTGCCGAGGATGCCTATGCCGAAGCCGCCGGGGCGCTGGCCAGCGCGGAGGAGCAAATCCCCGACCTGGACGCCACCGAAGATGAATTCCTGCGGCTGCAAGAGAGCGAAAACCGCCTGAACCAGGAAGTAGGCATGGCGCGCCAGATGGTCAGTGTGCTGTCTAGCCGCAGGCGGCAAAAATCTGAGCAGGAAGCCCGCCGCGAGGAGTTGGCGCTGGAGATTTCGCGCCACAAACAGCTTGAAAAAGCTTTTGGCAAGGATGGCGTCCCGGCGCTGCTGATCGAGCAGGCCATCCCGCAGATCGAAGAAAAGGCCAACGAACTGCTCGACCGGCTCTCGAATGGCAGCATGTCGGTGCGGTTTATCACCCAGGCCACCTATAAAGACAAAAAACGCGATGATTTGCGCGAAACCCTCGATATTGTCATCAGCGACCCGGCGGGCACGCGCGAATATGAGATGTTCAGCGGCGGCGAGGCTTTTCGGGTCAACTTTGCCATCCGGCTGGCGCTCAGTGAAATCCTGTCCAGCCGCACCGGGGCCAGGCTCCAGACCCTGGTCATTGATGAAGGCTTCGGCTCGCAGGATGCCCAGGGCCGCCAGCGCCTGATCGAAGCCATTAACCTGGTGAAGAGCGATTTTGCCAAGATTCTCATCATCACCCACCTGGACGAACTCAAAGAAGCCTTCCCTAACCGCATTGAGGTGGAGAAGACACCTAGGGGCAGCAGCGTGCGGGTGATTTAACAAGCCCCAAATGGGAATTGTGCGCCAGTTTTTAGAATTCACTGCATATTCAAAGGGAAAAAAGATGAAAAACATAACCGTAAAACTATTACCCCTGTTGTTCCTTTTCTTACTAATGGTGCTTTTATTTTCATCACCAGATTTCCAAGGGGATGAAGGCGGTTATGTTGCATATGCCACCCGCTTATCACAAGGGGAAATTTATCCCTTGCGCGATGTTTCATTGTGGTGGGGCCCTGGCTATCCTATTGTCCTGATACCTTTTGTTCTTTTCAAGCTTCCTCTCCTGTTTGCCAAATTTTTAAATGCATTTTTCCTTTTCGGAGCTTTGCTTTATTTTTACGAAGCTTTGGCTCAGTGGGTGAATAAAACTCATGCAACATTATTTACATTTTTACTCGGGTTCTATCCTCCTTTGTGGAGGGAAGTACACTTGCTGATAACCGAAAATCTGGTTTTTTTTCTAATTTGCGGCTTTATATTTCATTTTGCTGCATCAAATAGAGGAAACCAAAAATCCCGTTTTCATCTTGTGATGGCATCATTTTTTTTAGGGTATTTGGCTTTAACAAAAGTTTTCTATGGCTATGTGATTCTCATAGGGCTATTGTCATTTCTTTTCTTTTATACTTGGCAAAAAAAAGAATGGTTCAAGAAAACTACCTATATCTATTTATTGGCCCTGGTTTGGTGTTTGCCTTATCTTCTGTATACCTATTCTCTTACGAATAAGATATTTTACTGGGGTACGTCAGGGGGCTCAACTTTATATTGGATGTCTTCGCCCTACAGTGGTGACTTAGGAGATTGGCAGGCCAACCCGGATGTAGAAAAGCTTCCTGATCTAGAACGCCACAGGGAATTTTTTGCTACCCTGACAGGAATTTCTGAAGTTGAAGTTGACAATAAATTTAAAGAGCGTGCATTGCAAAACATTGTTCATAATCCCAAAAAATATCTTTTAAATTGGATGGCAAATATTGGGCGTTTATTATTTTCATACCCGTTCTCTTATACCCAGCAAAAAATAACAACATTCTTTTATCTTATCCCCAATATGTTCGTTGTAGTTGGTTTCATTTTGAGCATCTATCCTGCTATTTTGAAGAGAAAAGCCATCCCTTATGAAATGTATGTCTTACTGTATTTTTGTTTTATTGCTTTTGGTGGTACTTCTCTTCTCAGCGCATACGATCGGCAGTTTCGCCCTCTCGTGCCAATATTGTTGTTGTGGATTGCATTTATTTATACACGTATATTGACAATCCAACTGCGCCCGGATTCCGAAATTAAATCAGACTGAATATAATCCAGCCAGATCATCGAGAAATTGTAAACCTTCGACATAGCTTTGTATGAATTTTCTCGTTATTTCCACCCTCGCCTTCCTCGCCGCCATCGCCATCATCCACTGGCTGCACAACCAGCACCACCTCGATATCGTCGCGCATCCCGCGCAGCCGCAGCCGCCCTACCCGCTCGTTTCGGTGCTCATCCCGGCTCGCAACGAGCAGAACAACATCCGGCGCTGTGTCGAAGCCATTCTGGCGCAGGATTACCCCAATTTCGAGTGTTTTGTTTTGGATGACCGCTCGACAGACGCCACCCCCGTTATTTTGACAGAACTCTCCGCCCGCGACTCCCGTCTCGTTATCTTATCAGGGAGCGAACTGCCCCGGGGCTGGGCCGGGAAACCTCACGCTTTATACCAGGCCCAAAAATCTGCCCGTGGCGAATGGCTTTTATTCATCGACGCCGATACGTTTCTCGAACCTTCGGCCATCGCCACCGCCCTGGCCTTTGCCCGCCAAACTGGCGCAGACCTGTTCACCGTCATCACCCGCCAATTGATGGGCACCTTCTGGGAAAAAACCGTCCTGCCGCTGGTCATGACCGCGCTATCGGTTGGGTTTTCGCCGCGCAAAGTCAACAACCCCAAAACCCGCGACGCCATTGCCAACGGGCAGTTCATCTTCATCAAACGCAGCGTTTACGATGCAGTTGGCGGGCACGAAAAACTCAAAGACCGCATCGTCGAAGACAAAGCCATCTCTGAGCAGGTGAAATGGAACGGTTACCGTCTGGTTGTGGCCGATGGCCAGCCGATTGCCGCCACACGCATGTACACATCCCTGCCGCAAATGTGGGAAGGCTGGACAAAAAACATCTACCTCGGCCTGGCCGATCACCCCGCCCTGATGCTGCTGGGCGTTTTTGGCGCATTCCTGGCGCTGACGGCAGCCCTGTTTATGCCCATCTGGCCGCTGCTGGGGCTCGCCTGGTGGCTCAACGGCGGCGGGTGGATGTCGCAGGCCGTCATCATCGAAGCGTTGTCGGTCTGGGCCTACCTGGTTTTCATTCGCGCACAGGCTTCGCAGGCCATGGGCATCTCACGCTGGTACGCCCTGACCCTGCCGCTCGGCGCAGGCGTTTTCGCCGCCATGATGTTCACATCTGCCTGGAAAGTGCTCTCCGGCCAGGGCGTCACCTGGCGCGGCAGGCGCTACCACCCGTAAGAATCATGATGCGACGTGCCCTGAGTGTAAAATAACTTTAAGAAAACCCTGAAAATCGGCGTGGGCAGCTTGACGCTGCTTAAGCCGGGGTGGTATGATGATAAGCTATGTATCTTAAAGGCAGTAAATGGAGCATGCAGCGTCGTCGCAAGCCGTTAAATTATTTCCGGATTGCGTTTTTGGTGATTCTGATTGTGTTACTGGTATATGTTAACCAGATTGCCGCAACCATCCCCTCGCCGTTCATCCCCACCCCCACCCCCACCCGTGACCCAGAATCCCTGGTTTCAGAAGCTACCCAGCTTTTTGCGCAGGGAAAACTCCAGCAGTCGATCGAAACCTACCAGGCTGCCCTGGCAGCGCGTCCCAACGAACCAGCGCTCTATATCGCCGTGGCGCGCGCTCAAATCTATGTTGGGCAATATGCCCAGGCCCAGGTAAATGCTGAAAATGCGTTGCTGCTCAACCCAAACAACGCCATGGCCTATACCATGCGCGCCTGGGCGCTGCTGATGCAAGGCGACAGCCTGAACGCCGAGGCTGCCATCAAAGATGCGCTCAAGATCGATCCGAACAACGGCATTGCCCACGCCGTCTACGCCGAATTGATCGCCCGCCAGTTTTTTGATGGGACCGCAGCCCTGAATGCCGTTGACCGCATGGGCGAAGAATCACGCACCGCCCTGGCGCTGGCCCCAGAAAGCCTGGAAGCGCATCGCGCCCGCGGCTATGTGCTGTACGTCACCCAGAACTACGCCGATGCCATCCAGGAATACCAGGCTGCCATTGCCATCAACGGCAATATCGCTGATCTGTACCTGAACCTGGGATTGAACTACCGCGCCATAGGCGTCAACGACAAAGCAGTTGAAGCATTCTCGCGCGCCAACACCCTCAACCCGCCCGACCCGCTGCCCGACCTGTATATCTCCCGCACCTACGCCAACATCGGTGAATATGCCAAAGCCGAGCAATACGCCGAACAGGCAGTCCGCGATGTCCCCGGAGATGCCTTCCTGCGCGGCAACCTGGGTGTGATGTATTACCGTAACCTGAAATGGCCGGATGCTGTTAGAGAACTATCGCTGGTGGTTAACGGCGGCCAGACCGAGGATGGGATCGACATCACCCCGCTCGAATTGACCCCGGATGTGCCCCGCATAATCGAATATTACTCTGTCTATGCCATCACGCTGGTGCGTCTCAAACGTTGTGGCGAAGCCCTGCCCATCGCCGCCCGCCTGCAAGAGCGCACCCCCAACGATGAAACAGCTCAATTCAACGCCAGTGAAATTATCCGTATGTGTTCTGAAGCCGCTGGCACCCTCCAGGCCACCGAGACACCCGCGCCTGAAACCACTCCATCCCCATAAAAAATGCAAGTTAACTCGCGCCGTCCACTCTTCAACCGGCGTTCGCACTCAAATATCTACCGCGTGTTCCTGTGGTCGATTTTAATCCTGGCGGGCGTCTGGGTTATTCGCAGCACCAACCAGGGTGAGATCAAACCTGTTGGACAGCCAACCCCCACGCCCACCCGCACCACCACATCACTCGTCACCGAGGGGGATGCCCACTTCACCACCGGCAAACTGGATGCAGCCATCACCGCCTACCAGCAAGCGCTGGCCATTGATCCCAACAACGCCGAAGTGTGGGCAAAAATGGCCCGCATCCAGGTTTACTCCAGCGAACTGCTCACCAGCGACGAAGCCAAACGCATCCGGCTTCGAGAAGCGTTGGATTCAATTAACCAGGCCAAAGCCCTCTCTCCCGAAGATAGTACGGTGGCTGCCATCCGCGCTTTCGTGCTCGACTGGAACTCCAACCCTTATCTCAACCCCGATCTGACCAGCGATTACCTGGTTGAAGCCGAACAGGAAGCCCAGCGCGCCCTGCAACTGGATGGCACCAACACCCTCGGCCTGGTCTACTACGCCGAAATCCTGATCGACCAGCAAAACTTGCCCCAGGGTGATGAACTCCTCAGCCAGGCAATCGAGCGCGGCGAAGAGATCATGGATTTGCACCGTGTTTATGCCTACCTGCTTGAATCTTACGGCCTTTACAACCAGGCTATCCAGGAATACGACAAAGCCATTGCCATCAATCCCAACCTGACCTTCCTGTACCTGCGTGCCGGGGCAAACTACCGCCAGCTAGCTTTTGGCAACAAAATTGAAGAACAACAAAAGGCGCTGTACGAACAATCACTGGATTATTTTGCCAAAGCCGCGCGCATCAACGAACAGTTGGGTGTACAAGACCCCATCCCATATCTGTCGATTGCCAAAACTTACTCGCAACTGGGAGAATACTTCATTGCCGGGCGCAACGTACTCAAGGCGCTTTCCTTCAAACCTGATGACGCCGATGTGTATGGGCAACTGGGCATTGTTTTCTTCAAATCGCGCAACTACGAAGGCTCCATTCCGGCGCTCAAATGTGCCATCCGCGGCTGCACAGCAGAAGAAAGCTGCGAAGCGCGCGGCGGCTGCGATGATACCGAAATCGGCATGGAAGTTCAGGGATTGCCGCTCTCACAAAGCACAGTCGTCTATTACTATACCTATGGCTCAGTGCTGGCCGCGCTCAGCCGCCCGCGCCAGAATTATTGCGCCGAAGCCATGCAAGTGTTTAGCGAAGTGCGCGCCTTTACCACCGAAGCCAGTATCATCGGCATTATTCGGGAGGGGGAATCGATCTGTTATCGCGTGGGGATACCGGGAATTGCTACGGCCATCCCAACCTCGCTTCCCGGTGAGACACAATCTGCCCCGATGCCTGCTCCTGCCACCGAGACCCCGGGCCCCGCGCTGGAAGTAACCCCCAGCCCCTCAGGGTAGTGCAAACGCTGGTTTAACGGCCACAACACTGACGGGTGGGAATCTCCACGCCAATGTCAAAGTGTCAGAGATGTGTAAGAAATATTCCGTTCCTCTTGACTTCGCATATTAAGGCGGGTATCATACTTTTAGCACTCGCATGCTGTGAGTGCTAAAAAATTGCTATCAAACTAACTAAAAAATCCAAACAGGAGGTAGTTGTATGTCGATTTCCATTAAACCCCTCGGCAACCGTGTGGTGGTCGAGCCCATCGAACAGGAAGATGTAACCGCTCTGGGCATCGTCCTTCCCGATACCGCCAAAGAGAAGCCCCAGCAAGGCAAAGTCTTGGCTGCTGGCCCCGGCGACCGCGATGATGAGGGCAAACGTATTGCCATGGATGTGAAAGTTGGCGATAAGGTTTTGTTTGCCAAGTATGCTGGCACCGAATTGAAGATGGATGGCAAGAAACTGCTCATCCTGCGCGAGACCGACCTGCTCGGAATTCTCGAAGGTTAATTTTACGGAGGAATGAACTATGGCCGCTAAACAACTCGTATTTACTGAAGAAGCCCGCCGCAAGCTGAAGAATGGCATGGATGTTGTTGCCAACGCTGTGGCCACAACCCTGGGCCCCAAGGGTCGCAATGTTGCGATCGATCGCAAGTTTGGCTCCCCCACCATCACGCACGATGGTGTTTCGGTTGCCAAAGAAATTGAACTGGAAGACCCGTTTGAAAATATGGGCGCCCAGCTCCTTAAGGAAGCTGCCCAGAAAACCAACGATATCGCCGGTGATGGCACCACCACCAGCACTGTTCTTGCTCACGCTATTGTGACCGAGGGCCTGAAATCCCTGGCCGCTGGTTTCAACGCTATGATGGTCAAGCGCGGCATTGAAAAAGCCACTGATGAAATCGTGGCTGAACTGCGCAAGACGGCTGTCAGCATCAATACCAAGGAAGAAATTGCTTCTGTTGCCACCAACTCTGCTGCGGATGCCGAAATTGGCAACCTGATTGCGGATGTGATGGACAAAGTCGGCAAAGACGGCGTTATCACTGTGGAAGAAAGCAAATCGCTGCAATTCGAAACCGAGTATGTAGAAGGTATGCAGTTTGACCGTGGTTATATTTCGGCTTATTTCATTACCGATGCCGAGCACATGGAAGCTGTCATCACCGAACCCTACATTCTCATCAACGAGAAGAAAATTTCTGCTGCCCAGGACATTGTCCCCATTCTGGAAAAACTCGTCCAGATCGGCAAGCGCGAACTGGTCATCATCGCCGAAGACATCGACGGCGAAGCCCTGGCCACCCTCGTGCTGAACAAACTGCGCGGTATGTTGAACGTGCTCGCCATCAAGGCCCCTGGCTTTGGTGATCGCCGCAAGGCTATGCTGCAAGACATCGCCATTTTGACTGGTGGCACCGTGATCAGCGAAGAAACGGGCCGCAAACTCGAAACCGCCACCCTGGCTGACCTGGGCCGCGCCGAGAAAGTCACCGCTGACAAAGACAACACCACCATCATCGGCGGCAAGGGCGATGGCGCTGCTATCGCTGGCCGTGTTGACCAGATTCGCGTTGAAATCGACAAGAGCACCAGCGATTACGACAAGGAAAAACTCCAGGAACGTCTTGCCAAGTTGTCCGGCGGCGTTGCCATCATCCGGGTTGGCGCTGCGACCGAGACCGAACTCAAGGAAAAGAAGCACCGCGTTGAAGATGCCCTTTCTGCTGCCCGCGCGGCTGTGGAAGAAGGCATTGTGGCCGGTGGTGAAATCTCCCTGATTAATGCTTCATCTGTGCTCGACGGCCTGAAAATGAACAGTGAAGATGCCCAGATGGGTGTGAACATTGTGCGCCGCGCGCTCGAAGCCCCCATCCGCAAACTGTCTGCCAACGCCGGGCAGGATGGCTCCGTCATCATCGATGGCGTCCGCCGCGAAGCCAAGGCCAAGAAGAACAAGAATATCGGCTACAATGTCCTGACAGGCGAATACACCGATATGATCAAAGCTGGCGTCATCGACCCGGTGAAGGTTGTGCGCGGCGCGCTCGAAAACGCCGCTTCCATCGCCGCGATGATCCTGACCACCGATGTGCTCATCACCGACGTGCCTGAGAAGGATAAACCTGCCGCTCAGCCGCCGATGCCTGAGTACTAAACCGGGTTTCCCCGCTTGATTAACACCGTAGGGGCGCAGCTTTGCTGCGCCCCTATTTTTGTATTAATTTTTTCTTTTGCTCGCGCGAAAGATGTTTGATCGCCAGTTCGCGTTTCAGGGCGGTGATTTTATCGGGCTGTTCTTCGATGTAGACCATTTTTACGGGGCGATGGGCACGGGTGTAACGCGCGCCAGTGCCAGCGTTGTGTTGTTTTTCGCGGCGGGCGGGGTCGGTTGTCCAGCCGGTGTAGAAGGTGCCATCGGCACATTCGAGGATGTAGCAGAAGAAGGTCATACAGAAAATGCCTGGGAGCCAGGTTATTTCTTTTTCTTGTCTGTCAAACTGGTGCCAAACATGCGCTGGAATATATTCCCCAGGCTGGGGGTTTGGGGGCGTGCAATTTCTTGATCCAGCCAGTCGGCAGTGGTGCGTTCTTTGAGCCACTTTTCGCGCGCGGTGAGGGATGCGTCTAAACGGGCAGAAACACCGTCAGCGTCGTCAGACTCGATCGCATCGCGCAGGCCTTTGAGGGCGGCCAGGGTTACATCCAGTGCGCGCAGGGTGTTTTGGCGATTTGCCAGGGCCGCCTGCGCCAGGGCTGATGGATAGTCAAATTCTCCAGCGGTGGCGGCGTGATAGGGGCGTCCGGTCAGTTTGCGGGCTTCGCGCCAGCCAGCTTGGTCGACGGTGGCGTTGAGCAGGCTGGATGAAACCAGCTGGGGTAAAAGATGGGAAACGGCCATCAAACCGTCGGCTTCGGCAATATCCATAAAGAGCGGGGAAGCTCCCAGCAGTGTGGCAAGATCGGTGGCGAGGGCCAGCGCTCCTTCCACTGTTCCAATTGGCGCGGCAATGCCCATGGTGGTTCTCTTGAACAGGTCTGCATGGGCGGCTTCGATGCCGATGGGTTCTTCGCGCAGGTAGGCCGGGTTGATGGATGGCACCATGCCAACGAAATAGCGTCCTTTTGGAACGTAGTGCTCAAACCAGGCTGCCACCGGCGCTTTGACGGGGGAGAAATCTAGCAGTACTGAGCCTTCGCGCAGATCGGGGGCGATGACTTTCAGCGTGGATTCAACTTCATCGAATGGCATACAGAACAGCACCACCCCGGCTTCTTCCACCATGGATGGCAGGTTGTAGCTGACGGCATCTACTGCGCCCATGCTTTTGGCTTTTTGGGTTACGGAGGCGTCCTTATCCAGCCCAATGCGGCGGATTTTGTCGGTGTGAGCGGCCAGGGCCAGGCCGATGGATGTGCCGATTTGCCCCATGCCGATGATTGCGATATTTACAGCCATATGTGCTCCTGATAAGATGCCCGCTGGGGCGTGAGTTGTGCGTTCCTAATCAAAAATTGCAACGGGCGAATGTGGGGATGATGGAAAACAGGTCGTGTGCGCGTTGTCTTGCCCCGAAAAATTATACCCTGCGCTGCTGTTTTCTTGGTGATGATTGCCGGGACTGGCCTGGCAGGCTGGCGCAGCCATCACGCGCCTTGCTGGCCCGGGCAGTTTTTTCGAAGCAACGAAAGTTGCCGTTTTTCATAACTTGCGCTTCGACCGGGCTCTTTTCTCAAAAGATTACCGTCCTGACTTACACCATCGTACTACTTCCCCGTCCCAATAACGTATAATAACTACAGGAGAACCTTCCCATGGAAAAACCACCTTCTCGCAGCATCATCCCATCCCAGGGCGGCATGTGGTCCGATGTAGCCCTACGCATCAAACTGATTGGCCGCCTCATGCTCGATGGCCGCGTCAATTTCTTCCTCAAACTCTTACCATTCAGTTCCATCGCCTACATCATCGCCCCAGACATCTTCCCCGGCCCCATCGACGATGCCCTGCTCACCTGGGTCAGCGTATCACTCTTCCTCGAACTTTGCCCATCACACGTTGTCGCCGAGCATGTAAATGATCTGACCAGCAACGAGAGTATTTTGGAAAATGCCCGAACCCCCAAAGCTGCCCCGCCAGAAGATGTGATCGATGGCGAAGTAATTGATTCCGACAAATAGGTTGGAACATGCCGCCCCGCCTCCTTCTTACCGTTATATTGGCATTCACCCTGGCCGGATGCGCCCAACCGACCCAACCTGCCGCGCCCACCGCACCCCCCACCCGCCAGCCTGAGCCCACCCCCACACCAGAACCGTTCCCTGATACCCCACCCCCGGCCCCGGCTGCCACCACCGTCCCCGAATCCATCCCCAACCTGCCAGACGCAGCCGCCTACCAGTGGAATCCGGTTGTCTCTGGCCTGGCGCACCCCATAGACATCCGCAACGCGGGAGATGCGCGCCTGTTCATCGTCGAACAACGCGGACGCATTCGCATCCTCAAAGACGGGCAATTACTCCTAACCCCACTCATTGATATTGTCGGTCGGGTAGGTAGCAATGGCTCAGAACAGGGGCTGCTTGGGCTGGCATTCCACCCCAAATTTTCCGAAAACGGCTACTTCTTCGTCAACTACACCGATAAAAACGGCAACACCCACATATCCCGTTTCACAGCCAGCGGAGACACCGCCGACCCTTCCAGCGAGAAAGAGCTGATCACAGTCACCCAGCCCTTCGCCAACCACAACGGCGGCAGCCTGGCTTTTGGGCCAGATGGCTATCTCTACATCGGCTTGGGAGATGGCGGCTCTGGCGGCGACCCCTACGACAACGCCCAATCGCTCGAAACCTGGCTCGGGAAAATCCTGCGCATCGACGTAAACGTGACAGAAGTCCAATATGGTGTCCCAGCCGATAACCCCTTCGAAAACATCCAGCTAAGAGAAATCTGGGCCTATGGCCTGCGCAACCCCTGGCGCTTCTCCTTCGACAGCCTCACCGGCGATTTTTACATTGCCGATGTCGGCCAGAATGAAATAGAAGAACTCAATTTTGTTGCAGCAGGCGAGCCAGGCGGCATCAACTTTGGTTGGAATGACTTTGAGGGAATGCAAGTTTTTGAGGGCGGGAACGCTCAAAACGTGCGCATGCCCGTCACCCAATACTCCCATGCAGATGGCTGCGCTATTACCGGCGGATACGTTTACCGCGGGCAAGCCCTCCCTGCCTGGAACGGTGTTTATCTCTACGGCGATTACTGCTCTGGGCTGATTTGGGGCATGATTCACCATTTCAGCACAGACGGCAAAGAAGAAACCTTCAACTCAACGCTATTGTTCAACTCCGGGCTGACCATTTCCACCTTTGGCGTTGACCAGGCCGGTGAAATCTACCTGGCCGATTACAACAACGGCACGGTGTACAGGCTGGAGAAGGCAAAGTAACACCCCTCTCCCCCTTCCCCCAGTGAGGGGAGGCCGGGGATGAGGGCGCTCAACTAATAGGATATTTGTCATCCAAAATATGCTCTTTGTCATTCCGGGCGGTGACGCCTGTCACTGGCAGGATGTGTGTGAGTGGCGTAAACTAAAAGCATAAACTTGGAGGTGCGTGATGGCCGTCAAAAAATGGGAAGTAACTAAAGTCCACTACTGTGACCATGTCGGTCATGAAGTCGCTTTTGAAACGGAAATCGTTTATCCGGCGGATTTCCTGCCGGATGCCCCGCGCGTGGTGGCGCGGCGCTGCTCCAATGCCAAAGAATGCAATATGTTCGATAAGCCCACCTGCATCTGGTGCGGCACGAATCCAAATCACGAACCGCTGTAAACCAACAG
>CAIJPN010000069.1 GCA_903822545.1 uncultured Anaerolineae bacterium
CCTTGATATGTCAAACTGCCTTTTTGCAAGGAGTTCCCTCACCCCGGCCCTCTCCCAAAGGGAGAGGGGGGTAATTCCCTTCCCCCGGCGGGGGAAGGGCCAGGGATGAGGGCGATTGCGCCAAAGGTAGCAACTTGAGTTTTTTAACACTTCTGCCCTTGCATTAAGCTACAATAATCCAAAGATACCCGCCTTTAGGAGAATTGAGAGAATACCATGGCAGACCAGTTGTATTTCCAATGGCAAAACGAAAGCCTGCTTAAAACCATTTATCCCCTGCGCGAGAAAAAATTGCGCGATTTCCTGGTGTATTTTGCAGAAATTGACATTTGGGCGGAATATAAGCTTAAAACAGCCACAGAACTGGCGGAAGATATTCAAGCGTATCATCAGGGACAGGCCAAAATCATCAAGGATGCCTACCAAGATTACGCCGGGCTGCGCGATTATTTCCTGCTGCCAGATGTGCGCTCAAGCTACGCATCCCAAGTTTCCCCGCTGGATGAGGAAGAACTGAAGAAAATCAACCAGCTTCATGCCAATTTTGTGATGTACTTGCCCAAAGCCATGGAAAAGGGCCAGGCGCGCTATCTTGTCAGCACCCAGGAAGCTGCCTGGGTGACTCACCGCCAGGATGTGCGCAACCTGATCGCGCAGAAAAAGCGCCGGGTCGATGCCATCCTGCCAACGCACCCCAGCCGCCCGCTGGAAATCCAGCAGTTGGAGATGATGGAAAAGGTTCGGCTGGTAATGGTGGAGACGGAACTGCTCAAGCTGCGGGCTTTTATCAAGGCGATAGAAAAGATTGAGCCGAAAGTGCTGTCGAAGGTCAAGGGGCAGGATGAGGCGCGACGGCAAAAAGCATCCATCGAGCAAAAAATACCCATTTTGTTGACCAATTTCCAGCCGGTGGAGGCCAATCACAAATCCCTGAGTGCTGAAGTTGCCGCACTGAAAAACCCGCCAGACCTGGCGGGCGCGCAGTCCTGGTTCTCCGCGCCGGATTTGGCGGCGCAAATCCAGGCGCGCTACCCGCTGGCTGATGCGTTGCTGGTGACGAAAACCAAAACCCAGCGCAAGGCTATGCTGGATGAGTTTGGCAGTATTTACACGCCGACCATCAAGCTCTCCTCGCTGCGCGGGTTCCGGGGAAAGTGGAACTCTGCCTTAACGACGCTGGTGCGCGAGGCTGTCACATTGGAAACCAGCCTGGCAACCATGCCCGCAGAATCGCCCCAGCGCCCAACGCGCGAGGCGCGCTTGAAGCAGCTGCGCGAGGTCGAAATCCCATTGATGAACGATGAAATCAGCCATTTGAGCGATTTTTGCGCGGCATTCGAGGCCAGTATCAGGAGCAAAGATGAACTGGCAAAAATCGTGGCGGCCAAAGAGTTGGAGCTTTCAAAATCGGCGGCCAGGCTGGCGGCTTTGAAGCAGGAAATGGACGGGTTAAAAGCCAACCTTTCGGCAATAGAAACGACATTGAATATCGATGAGGAAAAATTCCTGACCAGTTATGTGCCCAGCGGTACGGTGACAGCCAAAAATATCGCCATGTTGAAGGTGGAGCAGCTCGCCGATGCGCTGAACCAGAAAACGCATTATGAACTGCTCGAAGAGATTGTCCAGTGCTTCATTCAGAACCCGGCGCGTTTCCCGTTATGGCTGCAATACATGGTGATCCATTTTTCTGGGATGCGCTACAAGAGCGCGCACGGCTCGTGGGCCGATCCGCGCGATTTCCTGGCACGCTGGCACCAATCCCATGTCGAGAAGGAACTCTCGAAGCTGGATGACCCAGGCGTGGAAATGCGCTGTAAGGAGAAATCGGCCCAATATCAGGGCTTGGCAGCTCCCAAACTGGCCAAAGCTCTCGATAAAAACTGGCAATTTAAACGCGATAACAACCTGCGAGGCATCGCCACCGGCGGGCCAAAAACACGCCGCAGTTCGCTGGCGGCCTTGCTGGGCGATGAATTGCTCTATGATTACATGCAGATGAGCGAACAGGAAGTGCTGGATACACTGGTTGCGATGAAAGACCAATTCCCCGGCTGGTTGTGGAAAGAATTGGTGATGTTGACCAATCTGAAAGTCAACTTTGTGACTGACCCGGCCTGGGAAAAGCTGACTCTGCAAGAGGAAGCCGAAAAGAATGCCTATGCCAGCAGCGAACTGCGCATGCTGGTCAGCAAGTGGAAGGAGTACTACACTACCGGCTGGCGCGAGGAGCATGAGCGCCGCCATCGCCTGATCGTCACGCGCGCGGTTTGTAACGAAACCGCCGAGCACTGCCAGCATATGCGCGGGCACAATCCGCCGGGCGGGCTGACACCTAAAGCACCCTGGTACATGAAGCAGGAAACCGAGAATAAAATCCCCGGAACCCCGCGCCCGTATTTCATCAAACCGCGCAAGCTGGAAGATTTCACACCCGGAGCCAGCATCCTGTGGCTGCGCTTTGTGCGAGACGTGCCTAACCCATGGAGTGTTGCCCACGCGCTGGTAACGAAGGGTGGCGATACGCTCCTGCCCGCTGAATGGGCAGGCAAAAAGGCCTCCGGCGGCTGGGTCTACCAGATGGGCGACCCCATTTCGCGCAAACGCACCACCATCGACGCGAACAAGAATAAAGTGGAACAGGAGCAATGGCTGCGCTGGATCCACGAGGCAACCGTGGCTGAAGTTGGCGAAACTGCCGAGGGGCGGGTGCTGTTGACGTATGAAACTGCCCTGCCTGACGATGACCCAGGCCTATCGGCCATTGGCGTGTTCAAACATTCCGAGTTTTTTGCCCTGTCAGACGGCGCGGAAGATAATTACAACCGCTCTTTTGTGGGCTTTGTACCAGAAGGACAGTTGCCGGTGGAACACCTGGAAGAAATGCTGGATTGGAATAAGATCCTGCGCCGTGAAGTGCTGCCGCCCGCCGAGCTGGAAACCTGGCGCAAGAAAAATATCCGCCGCCATTTTTAAGGGGGTGGCGATCATGCCCTTATTGCGGCAGTGATTACTTCCAGCAGCCGGGCCGACCAGGTCAACCGCACAGCCGTCCGCTTTTACATGATCCGGCTCAACAAATCTTCTTCGGGCGGAGGGGCATCGTCATCTTGGCTGATCAGGATCGGGATTTTTAGTTCCACTGCCACGCCCGGCCCCGGCACGCGATTGCTCAGGCGCACATTGCCGCCCACCTGCCAGATGAGTGTGGCGATCAGCGGAAAACCCAGCCCCATGCCGGGTAGTTCGCCGGTGAAGTCTTTCTCACCCTGGAAGTAGGGCAGCCAGGCCCAGTTCAGCTGCTCTGGCGAAAGCGTGATGCCATCGTCGGCGAAACGCAGGCGCACAAAGTCATCTTCGGTTTGACCGATGGAGATTTCGATATGTGGCAGGTGGGCCGGGTGGAATTTTTTCGAGTTTTCGACCAGTTCATCGATGATGAGTTCCAACGCAGCCGGGGTGATTGCCAATCGTTTTTCCTGTAAATCATCGGGGATGCTCAGTAGTACATCTTTGACATCCAGCGAATCGCACACCCCCGGCAGGATTTCGTACATTTCTTTCAACTGGGCGGGATCCCCGATGTTGAGTGCCAGCGGCGCGTCGATATACGTCAGCACATCGCGCACTTCACTCACCAGCCGGTCGGTTTCGTGGATTGTGTTTTGGACATAATCGCGGATTTCTTCCAGCTTCATGCGCGCCAGTTGTTTTTTCATGATGCCCAGGTTGCTGACCATCACCGAAACGGGCGTGCGCAGCTTGTGTGCCACCAGCGTATGGAACTTGCGCACATCATGGTAAATTGACATGCGTTCGGTGACGTTGTGCAGCCGCACCAGGCGGTGATATTCCAGTTCGGGCGGGGTATCCAGCACATCCAGCACCATCCAGACAGCGTGGGCGGTGGGGGTTTCAGGGCGCACCAGGTAGAGCGGTTCGGGTTCTTCCAGCCAGTTTTCCCAGGCCTGTTCGGGTTGGGGAATGTATTGGGCGCGCACCAGGTCGATGAAATCAGCGCCGGCATAATTTTCAGAAAGGGAAAGCAGCCCCTGGGCGGCGTCATTGGCGTAGCGGATAATCCCCAGATCGCTCATCACAATATAGCCATCGGCGTCGTTTTCCAGCATCCATTTGAATCGTTCCACGCTGGAAAACTGCAGCCGGTAACGGTTCAAACGCGTCAGGGCGCGCAGCCGGGCGCGCAGCTCCAGCCCATCGACAGGGCGATTCAGCACGTCATCTGCCCCAGCTTCGAGTGCTTTGGCCATCATCCCCCGATTTTCATGATCAGCCAGGACGATTATTGGCACTTCGACAAGCTGGTCGGCGGTGCGCAGCAGGCGGATGATTTCGTCGCAGGCCATACCCGGCAGGTTGTCATCCACAAGGATGACATCGGGCGCTTTTTCGTTTGCCATGATGATGCCATCTTCGCCATCCTGGGCAACCCGGATGGCGCTGCCGCTGCCTTCCAGCAGGTTTACTACAGTTTGCAGGGTGGCAGTATCGTTGACAACCAGTAGGAAAGCGGGGGGGATGGATTGGCTCATGCTTCAAGTATACTTTTTTTTGCCCTGAACGTCCGGATAATTTGCGCGGGTGATATGTAAACGTAACTTAACTGGCGTTGAGTTGTTTCCAGGCCCCGACCCAGGGCCGCCCCAGCCGGTGACCTGCTGGCACCTGGACTTTAGCCAGCTTTTGGGCTATGACCGGCATGGAAAGCGCCACCGTGGCCCAATCATCGGCCACGACAGCGGTTTTCATCTTTTGGGCATATTGTCCCGTCCACAGCCATTCCATGCGGAATTTATCGGCTTTGACCCAGTAGCCGCGCTTTTCCCAGGCAGCCACCGAGATATCGATGCCACCTGAGATTTGCTCCAGCGCCAGGGCGATGAAAGCCGCCAGGTCGCGTGTTTCTGGCCCGGGTTCGGTTTGGTGCGCCAGCTCGCGCAGCGCCAGGACGATAGATTTGGTCAGTTGTATGCGTTCTTTCCCCACCGATTCGGGGTTGATAATGCGTGACATAACAAAAAATTTTACCTTTGGTTCATAGTGAGATATGGAAATGGGCGGAAATTATACCTGCTATTTCCAATTTGTCATTTGTAATTTATAATTTCGCCCGCCCCAATGGGGACGTGCTGGAATTGGCAGACAGGCATGACTTAGGATCATGTGTCGAGAGACGTGCGGGTTCAAGTCCCGCCGTCCCCACCAGGAAAAGATATCTCATCAAGGAAGGATTACTGCATTGAAAATCGAAACAACCCCCCGCGAAGATCACCAGATGGAAATGGTGGTTGAGCTAGAAACCACCCAGATGGAAAGCGCCAAGCGCCGCGCCGCCCGCAAAATCTCCGAAAAGGCCAAAATCCCGGGTTTCCGCCCCGGCAAAGCTCCCTACGACATCGTCCTGCGTTACTATGGCGAAGCCAACATCACCGAGGAAGCGGTTGAAATCCTGATCAACGAGAACTATACCAAAGCCCTGGAAGAAGCCGGCATCAGACCTGCCGCTGCCGGTTCACTGGAAAACATCGAAAGCACCAACCCGCCCAAGTTCAAATTTGTGGTTCCACTGCAGCCAGTGGTGGAATTGGGCGATTACAAATCGGTGCGCAAGGATTATGACTGGCAGGCCCCTTCTGAAGCCGAACTCGAAGAAACCATCAACAACCTGCGCGGCATGTACAGCCGCCCCGAACCGGTTGAGCGTGAATCTATCGCCGGTGATTTCGTCACCGTAGATGTGATCGGCACCAAAGTAGGCGCAGCAGTGGATGAAGAACCCGCCTTTGACCGCAACAGCTACCCGATTGTGGCTGGCAAGGATGAAAAAGAGTCAGAGTGGCCTATCCCAGGCTTTTCCATGAAGATGGTCAACGTCAAAGCTGGTGATACACTGGAATTTGACTACACCTTCAGCAGCGACGCCGAGGACGAAACCCTGCGCGACCAGACCTTCAAATTTACGGTAATCGTCAAGACCGTGCGCAGTTCCAGCCTGCCCGAACTGGATGATGCTTTCGCCCAGAAAACCGGTCTGGGTCAGACAGTGGAAGAATTCCGCCAACGGATGCGCGAAAACATCGATGAAGAATCCCGCAACAAATACGATGATGAGTATTTTGAAGAACTCATCGACATGATCAAAGCCGGGGCCACCGTCAAATATCCATCCCAGGTGTTGGAACATGAAACCGAGCATGTGATCGAAGACCTGAAGCGCCGCCTCGAGCAGCAAAATACCGAATTCGATACCTATCTCAAGATGCGCAACACCACGCTGGAAAAGTTCACCGAAGAAGCCAAACCGGTCGCCCGCAAGCGCCTGGAACGTGGTTTGATCATCGACCAGATTTCCCGCGCCGAAGAAATTAAGCTTGACGAAGAAGCCCTGCGCCAGGAATTCAGCAAAACCTGGACGGAGATGGCGATGTACGATCCAGATTTCAGCAAGGTTACCAAAGGCGGCACACAGGTTTCCAACGAACTGGTGGATGCGGTTGCCATGAATACCGCCAACCGCATGATGACCCGCTCAGTGCTTGACCGCATCAAGGCCATCGCTACTGGCACATACGTTGCCGCTGAAACGGTGGAAGAGCCCAAGGCCGAGGAAGTTGTGGAAGATGCCGCTCCAGCCGCCGAAGAAGCCCCGGCTGCGGCAAAACCCAAAGCCCGCAAATCCAAAAAATCCGAACAAGCTGCTGAATAAAATCCCCGTAGGGGCAGGCTCAAAAACCTGCCCCTACAGATTTAAACCAAAGATTTAACGCAATTCCAACAAAAAACAGGTAAGATTGGCCTATCCATTCAGGAGGAACCCATGATTCCGAATTTCAAAAATGTTACCCCATATGTCATCGAATCGTCGAACTATGGCGAGCGTTCCTATGACGTTTTTACCCGGCTGCTCAAAGAGCGCATCATCTTTCTTGGGACTGGCATCAATGCAGATGTAGCCAACATTGTTGTGGCGCAGCTGCTGTTTTTGAACCATGAAGACCCCGAAAAAGAAATCCAGATGTATATCAATTCACCTGGCGGCGTTATCTATGCCGGGCTGGCGATTTACGACACCATGCAGATGATTTCCAACCCCATCAGCACCGTGGCTGTCGGCATGACCGCCTCGTTTGGCACCGTGCTGCTGACCGCTGGCACCAAGGGCCGCCGCTACGCCTTGCCCAATGCCACCATCCACATGCACCAGCCGCTAGGCGGCGCAGAAGGCCAGGCCAGCGACATCGTCATCCAGGCCAACCAGATCATGCACCTGAAAAAACTGCTCAACGGCGTAATGTCAAAACACACCGGCAAATCGCTCGAAACCATCGAGCACGATACCGACCGTGATTTTTACATGACCGCCGCCCAGGCCGTGGAATACGGGCTGGTAGACCAGCTTCTCGAAATCTCTGACAAAGCGGCCTAGTTGTTCTCACACCCAAAGGGCGGATTTCACAATCCGCCCTTTTTTGTTTTCCCGCGCAAACGGTTATAATTGCCCCTTGCTATGACACTCTTACCTGTAACAACTCGTGGATTGATCCTTGATATGGATGGCGTTTTATGGCGGGATAAAACCCCCATTGGGGATCTGGTCGCCATCTTTGAGCGGATCCGGGCGCTGGGCTTGCGCGTCACCCTCGCAACCAACAACTCAAGCCGCAGCGTGCCACAGTACCTGGAGCGTTTATCTGGCCTGGGCGTGATGCTCGAACCCTGGCAGGTGATTACATCCTCCCTGGCCGTGGCCGGCATGCTTGAACAGCGCTTCCCCGCCGGGACGCCCATCTTTGCCATCGGCGAGAATGGCGTCCGCGAAGCGCTCACCCAAAAAGGCTTTGAATTACTCACAGTTGAAGATGCCTCGCGCGCCGAAGCGGTGGTCATGGGTATCGACTGGCACATCACCTTTGAAAAGCTGCGCGAAGCTGCCCTGCTGGTGCGCAGCGGCAAACCCTTCTTTGCCACCAATGCCGATAAAACCTTCCCCACCCCGCGCGGTGAAATCCCCGGGGCCGGGTCGCTGCTCTCCGTCATCACCACCACCACCAACGTCCAACCAGAAATCGCCGGGAAACCCTATCCATTTATGATGGAAATGGCTCTCGCCCGTATGGGAACCTCCCGCGAAACGACTTTTGTGGTTGGCGACCGGCTCGAAACCGATATTGCCGGTGGACAGAATGCCGGCTGCCCAACCGCGCTGGTCCTGAGTGGCGTATCCACCCGTGCGCAAGGCCAGGCCTGGCTGCCCAAAATTGACATCATCGCCGAGAACCTGTCTGAGTTGGTGGGCGCATGACCAGGCTGGCGTACGATCTCGACCTGCCTGAACTGGCTGAACTGGTCAAATCTTGGAACGAACCCGCATACCGAGCAAAACAGATCTGGCAGGGGCTCTACCAGCACTTCTGGCAGGACCCCGATGAGTTCACCAGCCTGCCCAAGTCGCTGCGCGACAAAATGAAGGCTGAACTTGAGTTTTCAGTCCTAAAACCATCCATTGTGCTGGATGCGTCAGACAAGCAAACGCGCAAAATCCTGTTTGAACTACCAGATGGCAAACGCATCGAAGCCGTGCTGATGCGTTACGACCCCACCACAACCGAATCGGGAAAATCTGGGCGTATTCGCCGCACATTGTGCATCTCCACCCAGGTGGGCTGCGCCATGGGCTGCACTTTTTGCGCCACCGGGCAAATGGGTTTTACCCGCCACCTGAGCAGTGGTGAAATTGTGGCACAAATCATGTATTACGCGCGTTATCTTAATAACGTGGATGAACGTGTTACCAATATTGTGCTCATGGGCATGGGCGAACCTTTCCACAATTACGATAACACCATGGCGGCCATCGACCGTTTGAACGACCCGGATGGCTACAATTTTGGTGCGCGACGATTTACCATCTCCACCTCCGGGCTGGTTCCTGCCATCCAGCGCTTTGCCGAAGAAAAGCGGCAGGTCAACCTGGCGGTTTCGCTCCACGCCAGCGAGAATGAGCGGCGCACAGGCATGATGCCGGTCAACAAGCGCTACAAAATCGAGGAGTTGATCCAGGCCTGTCGAGATTATGTCAACGCAACCGGCCGGCGCATCACCTTCGAATGGGCGCTCATCCACGGCATCAACGACACCCCTGAAGAAGCCCGCAAATTGGCCTCCCTGCTCAAAGGGATGCTCTGCCACGTTAACGCCATCCCGCTCAACCCCACCACCGGTTATACTGGCCAGGCCACTACACGCGAGCGCGCCGAAATTTTCCGCGCCACGCTGGAGCAGGCTGGTATCCCCTGCACCATTCGCATGCGGCGTGGGATTGATATCCAGGCTGGCTGTGGCCAGTTGGCTTCACGTGTTTGATTTAGTGTGTAAAAAGCGGATTTTAAGAATTAATATAATGGCTACGCGCAGTTTTATAATTTTCCTTGCCATTTTCCTACTGGGAATATAAAATCAAACTCATTCTGTTCACCTGAGAGAAACTATGACGATCACCGATAACCTGCCCGGACTTAAAAAACTCCCTTCCGATAATAGACCTGACAAAAAAACCGCGCTTCTTGACCACACGCCAATCCCTGGCCTGCCCTGGCTAACAACCGAGGTAATGGTCTTTGCCATCATCGTAATTTTGGCGGTTATCAGCCGATTTTACAATCTCGGCGCGCGCGTGATGAGTCATGATGAAAGCCTGCACACCTATTTTTCATATAACCTATCGCAGGGGTTAGGCTACGAACATAACCCAATGATGCATGGCCCATTGCAATTCCACCTGATCGCGTTAAGCTACACCATCTTTGGCTCCAGCGATTTCACAGCGCGCATCCCGGCGGCCCTGTTCAGCATAGCAACCGTGGCGCTGGCCTGGCTGTGGCGGCGCTACCTGGGGCGATTTGGGGCGCTGGCAGCCGGACTGATGGTTTTGATATCGCCTTTCTTGCTCTATTATGGACGCTATACGCGCGAAGACCCATACGTTGGCGTTTCGTTGTTCTTGATGCTTTATGCAATCCTGCGCTATTTCGAAACTGGACAGGCCAAATACATTTACCTGATCTCTGGCTCACTGGTTATTCATTACCTGACGAAAGAAACTTCGTACATTTACAATGCCCAAATCCTGATCTTCCTGGCACTTTACTTCATCATCCGTGTCATTCGCCGGCCGTGGGAAGATGACAACCTTTTCCGCGGATTTTTGGTTACACTCATGGTCGGGGCTTTGTTGCTGGGTGCCACTGGCTTCCTGGCAATCAGCACAAAAAGCACAGATGAACCGAGCAGCACCCAGGTAGCCGCCCCGGCAGACCCGAATGCAGAAACCCCACTGGCAGCACCCATCAGCAGCGGGATTTCACCCGTGGCAGTGGCAGCAGGGCTGACAGCTTTGGCAGTAGTGGTAGCCTTGTTTTTCCTGTTTCGCGGTTTTGGCCTGGAAAACATCCGCCAGGAACGTTCCTTTGACCTGTTGATCGTTTTTGGGACGCTGGTTTTGCCACACCTGTCGGCGCTGCCGGTTCACCTGATTGGGTGGAATTCGCTTGACTACACCAGCCAGGGATTGATGCGCACATCCCTGTTCCTGGTGCCGCTGGCGCTGGTTTCAATTGGCATTGGCATCTGGTGGAATGCCCAGGTCTGGACGCGTATGGCGATCATCTTTTGGGCGCCCTACGCACTGCTCTATACCACCATCTTCACCAATGGCGCCGGATTCTTCACCGGCGTGGTGGGATCACTCGGTTACTGGCTGGAGCAGCAGGGCGTTCAGCGTGGCTCACAGCCCTGGTACTACTATGTGCTCATCACTATTCCCATGTACGAATTCCTGCCAGCGTTGGGAAGCCTGCTCGGGCTGTATTACAGCATCCGGGGCGCGTTCCAGAAAACGGAAGATGTAGCCGGGGCGTTCGAGGAAAACCCCGGCACATTCAGCACCCGCACCAACATCGTCACCCTGCTCGGGTTTTGGAGCTTCACCAGCATCCTGGCCCTGACCATTGCCGGGGAAAAAATGCCCTGGTTGACCTTCCACATGGCGTTGCCAATGGCATTGTGGGCCGGATGGGCGCTCAACGAGGTAATCACACGCGTTAACTGGGAAGATTTTCTCCAGCGCAAACCGCTGGTCGTTTTTGCGGTGGCAGCCGTTTTCGTTTTGAGCATCGCCGGGGTATTGATCGCGCTGATGGGTGACCCACGCCCATTCCAGGGCAGCGAATTAACGCAGCTCAAAGTCACCACCTCGTTTATCTTCTCTGTGCTGGGGCTGGGCGCCAGCCTGTGGGCGCTGACCCGGCTCCTGGAAGGCTGGGGATTCAAGCAAGTGATGTATCTCAACCTGCTGGCATTTTTTGGCATCCTGGCAGTGCTGACAACGCGCGCATCCATCCGCGCCAATTACCTGATGTATGACAGCGGGCAGGAATACCTGGTATATGCCCACGGCTACACCGGTGTTAAAGATGTGCTGCGACAGGTAAAAGAGCTTTCAGAAAAGACTACCGGCGGCATGGATATTGTGGTGGCCTATGACGATGATGTCTCGTGGCCAATGTCCTGGTATATGCGCGAATTCCCCAAGGCGCGTTTCTATGGCGCAACTCCCACCCGTGATCTGCGCGAAGTGCCGGCTATCATCGTTGGAGACAATAATTTCGCCAAAATCGAGCCGATCGTGGGAAATTATTTCTACAGATTCGATTACATCCGCATGGTCTGGCCCAACCAGGATTATTTTGGACTGACCAGTGAACGCTTTATCAACGCCCTCATCGACCCGGCTATGCGTGCCGCCATCTTTGACATCTGGCTAAACCGGGACTATTCCAAATATGCCGAGGTCACCGGCAGCCAATCGCTGACCGATGAAACCTGGGAGCCATCTGACAAAATGCGGCTCTATGTGCGCAAAGATGTAGCCACCAAGATTTGGAAATACGGCGCTTCGCCGGTCGAGGCCGCCCCGCAGGTAGACCCTTACGAGAAGGGTAAAATCCAGCTGGCAGCAGACTTGATGGTTAGCAGTGCAGGGGCCGGAGATGGCCAGTTCAACGCCCCGCGCGGAATCGCGTTTGCGCCAGATGGCAGCTTTTATGTGGCAGATTCTCGCAATCATCGCATCCAACACTTTGACAAGGCTGGCAAATTTATAGGACAGTGGGGCTCTTTTGCCGATAATAGCCTGCAAAGCGCCCCGGCGGGTGGTCTGAACGAGCCCTGGGGTGTGGCAGTTGGCCCGGATGGCAGTGTGTATGTTACAGACACCTGGAATCATCGGGTGCAGAAATTCTCGTCGAATGGCAACCCGCTCAAGATGTGGGGTGTCTTTGGCCTGCCCGACCAGCCTAATGCGCTCTACGGCCCACGCGGGATTGCCGTGGACAAGAATGGGCATGTGTATGTGGCCGATACCGGCAACAAACGCATCGTCATCTTTGACCAGGATGGCAATGTGCTCGGACAGTTCGGCAGCGAAGGCGCAGAAGCTGGTCAATTCTACGAACCTGTGGATGTAAAACTTGACGGGCAGGGATTCCTGTACGTCACTGACGCATGGAACCAGCGTGTGCAGGTTTTTGCGCCATCTGAAGATGGCATCACCTTTATGCCCCACATGCAATGGGATGTGGCAGGCTGGTTCAGCCAGTCACTGGATAACAAGCCTTACATCGCTATTGCCCCCAATGGAAACGTTTTTATCACAGACCCAGAAGGCTATCGTGTGGTTGAGTTTGATAAAGATGGGGATTACATCCAGTCTTGGGGTGATTATGGGCAGGAAGATTTTGCCTTTGGACTTCCATCAGGCATCGCTATTGATGCGGGGGGGAAAGTCTGGGTAACGGATGCTGGCAACGGCCGGGTGATGCAATTCACAGCGCCGCAAAAGTAAATCGGACAGTCGGCAAGCGAAGGGGCGGGCGAAACCGCCCCTTCTTCTTGCGAGTGGTATAATCCCCAATTGGCACGACTGACACATCTCAGAATATTTCCAGGGAGACCGGAATGAAACTCCACGAATATCAATCCAAGCAAATGTTTTCAAAATATGGTATCCCGATTCCCAAAGGTCGGGTGGCATCCACTGCGTTGGATGCGCGCCACATCGCTGAAGAACTCGGCGGACGTGTGGTGATCAAGTCACAGGTTCTGGTAGGCGGACGAGGCAAGGCTGGCGGCATTAAGGTTGCCAAAAGCGCCGAAGAAGCTGAAGCGCTTGCGACCCAAATCCTTTCGATGGAAATCAAGGGCCTGCCAGTGCGCAAAGTGCTGGTGGACGAGGCTGCGGCCATTGAGCAGGAAATTTACCTGGGCATCACCAATGATCGCGCAGCCAAGAAGCCCGTCATCATGTGTTCGGCAGCAGGCGGCGTAGATATTGAAGAAGTAGCCCGCACCAACCCGGAAAAAATTATCAAGGTGCATATCAATCCGTTGATCGGCATCAAAGATTACCAGACGCGCGATGTGGCGGCCGGGATCGATCTTCCACGCGAGAATTGGAAACAGTTCGGTGAAATTCTCAGGGCGCTGTGGCAGGTGTACGTTGATACCGATGCCACCCTGGCCGAGATCAACCCGCTGATCATCAACAAGGAACGCAAGCTGGTTGCGCTCGATGGCAAGATGCTGATTGACGATAACGCCCTATTTCGTCACCCCGAACTTTCGGAGATGCGCGATACCGACGAAGATGCCCCCTCCGAAGTGGAGGCCCGCAAATATGGCCTGACATTTATCAAGCTGGATGGCAACATCGGCTGCATGGTCAACGGCGCGGGGCTGGCAATGGCTTCGATGGACATCCTGAAGTTCTTCGGCGGCGAACCAGCCAATTTTCTCGATATCGGTGGCGGCGCAGGCGCAGATAAGGTGGCAGCAGCCATGCGCATCATTCTGTCTGACCCATCGGTCAAGGCAATCCTGTTCAACATCTTTGGCGGCATCACCCGCTGCGATGAAGTGGCCAAAGGCATCCTGGCAGCCATGGCCGATGTGAAACCCAAAGTGCCGATGGTTGTGCGCCTGGTGGGCACCAACGCTGAAGAAGGCCGCGCTATGCTGGCAAACGCCAACATGATCACCGCCGAAACCCTGGCCGACGCCGCCCAAAAAGCCGTCGCTGCGGCAAAAGGAGCTTAACCCATGAGCATCTTAGTCAACAAAGATACGCGCCTGCTGGTGCAGGGCATTACCGGCAGCGAGGGCCTGTTCCACACCCGGCAGATGGTAGCCTATGGCACGAACGTTGTTGCGGGCATGACCCCCGGCAAAGGCGGCCAGTGGGTCGATGAGAAAATCCCGGTGTTTGACTCGGTTAAAATGGCTGTGGAAGCCACCGAAGCCAATGCCAGCATCATCTTCGTCCCGGCACGCAACGCAGCCGACTCAATCTTCGAAGCCGCAGATGCCGGCATCCCCTTCATCGTCTGCATCACCGAAGGCGTACCGGTCAGCGATATGATGCGCGTGCGCAACTACATCGACCAGAAGAAAGTCCGGCTGCTCGGGCCAAACTGCCCCGGCCTGCTGACTCCGGGCGAAGCCAAAGTGGGCATCATCCCCGGCAACATCGCCATCCCCGGCAACGTGGGCATCGTCTCACGCTCTGGCACGCTGACCTATGAAGTACTCTACGCGCTCAAACAGGTTGGCATGGGTGCAACCACCTGCGTTGGCATCGGCGGCGACCCGGTCAACGGCACCAACTTCATCGATGTGCTCTCGCTGTTTGAAGCCGACCCGCACACCGAAAAAGTCGTCATGATCGGCGAAATCGGAGGCAACGATGAAGAAAAAGCAGCCGAATTCATCGCCACCCGCATGACCAAACCGGTCGTTTCCTTCATCGCCGGGCAAACTGCCCCTCCCGGAAAGCGTATGGGCCACGCGGGCGCCATCATCGAAGGCGGCACAGGCACAGCAGCCGACAAGATCAAATCCCTGCAATCGGCAGGCGTCAAAGTGGCACACCACCCCGAAGAAATCCCATCCCTTCTGGCATAACTCACGCAAACGTAACAACCCTCCCATAAAACCGGGAGGGTTGTTTTATTACCAGCACCAATCAGCCAACAAAAGGCTTGTCAAATCCTATCAAAACAACAAAGGGCAGGTCAAAGACCTGCCCCAGGCATGTATAATCGAAACGATTAGCGATGAGAGTCGATATACTTGACCGCTTCGCCAACGGTGGTGATTTTCTGGGCGTCTTCGTCAGAAATCTCCGCGCCGAATTTATCTTCAAAAGCCATAATCAGTTCAACCAGATCGAGCGAATCGGCTTCCAAGTCATCGCGGAAGCTGGCAGTCATCGTCACCTTGCCTTCGTCAACACCGAGCAGGTCAATGATAATTGCCTTGATTTCAGAATAAGTGTCAGACATACAATCCTCCTTGGATTATTTTTTTTATGGAATTAGGCGATGGCAATTCTACCACCACCTTTGAGAATTCATTAGACAGGAACACAGCACAATGTCAAAAGTTGCGCCAATCGAACAAAGAAAAGATGACCACATCAAAATTAATCTAGAAAAAGATGTGCGCTCCGCGCTGACCACCGGGCTGGAACGCTACCGCTTCACGCACGAAGCCCTGCCCGAGCTGGACCTGGACGCGGTGGAAACCGCCCTGACGCTTTTTGGCAAAAAACTGGCAGCCCCCCTGCTGGTTTCATCCATGACCGGCGGGACAAAAGATGCCGGGGCAATCAACCTGCGCCTGGCAGAAGCAGCCCAGGCCTGCGGCATCGCCATGGGCGTGGGCAGCCAGCGTGCCGCGCTGGAACACCCCGAACAGGCCGAATCCTTCCAGGTACGCAAAATTGCCCCGGATATCCTGCTCTTTGCCAACCTGGGCGCAGTCCAACTCAACTACGGCTACGGCCCGGATGAGTGCCACCGCGCCGTAGAAATGATCGAAGCTGATGCGCTCTACCTGCACCTGAACCCACTCCAGGAGGCTGTCCAGCACGGGGGTGATGTCAACTTTGCCGGGCTTGGGAAAAAAATCGAAGAAATCTGCAAAAAACTGCCGGTGCCGGTTATCGCCAAAGAAGTTGGCTGGGGCATCTCTGAAAAAACTGCCCGGCGGCTGGCTGAGTGTGGCATAGCCGCCATCGACGTGGCCGGGGCAGGCGGCACAAGCTGGTCACAAGTGGAAATGTACCGCGCCCCAGACGCCTTCCTGCGCAGCCTGGCAGCCACCTTTGTTGGCTGGGGTATCCCAACCGCAGAATCCATCTTAAACGTTAAGAAATCCGTCCCAGATATGACCATCTTCGCCAGTGGCGGCCTGAAAGATGGCCTGGATGTAGCCAAATGCCTGGCCCTGGGCGCCACCCTGGGCGGCATGGCCGGGCCATTCCTGAAAGCTGCCGCCGTTTCTACCGAAAATACCATCGAAATGATACAACTGACCCAAAAACAGCTCCAGGTGACGATGTTCTGCGCCGGGGCCGGGAATCTTGCAGGGTTGGAAGGGAAGCTGGTTGTATAATTTGAACCAAGTAAAACTCAATCTCGAACTGAAAGATTAACAGGGCTATCAGATGGCAATTCCCGATTTTGAAAGCGTCATGCTTCCTCTACTAAAATATGCAAACAATGGACAACCTCACAAATTCAGTGACGCTTGTGATGCAATCGCAAAGCAATTTGGGGTAACAGAGCCAGAACTGCGTCTGTTACTGCCGAGTGGAAGGTATCCGATTTTCAGAAGTCGGGTTAGTTGGGCAAAAACCTATCTTGCGAAAGCCCTGCTGCTAGAAGTGCCCAACAGAGGCACTTTCCAAATAACACAAAGAGGTTTAGATACTCTTAAAGTAAATATTTCAAAAATTGATGTAGAGTATTTACGTCAGTACCCAGAATTTCTTGAATTTCAACACCGCTCAAAAGCAAATACAGATACCAGCACCAAACCCCAAAAAGGTACAACACCTATTGAGCCTGAAATTAAACCAATAATGCAAAAAGAACAAACGCCTGATGAACTTCTGGAAAATGCTTATTGGGAATTACAGACAACGCTGGCACAGGATTTACTAAAGCAGATTGAACAATGTTCATCTGGATTTTTTGAAAACGTAGTGGTTGATTTGTTGGTAGCAATGGGATATGGGGGCAGTCGAAAGGATGCTGCTCAAGTTGTTGGCAAAAGCGGAGACGGCGGCATCGATGGCATCATCAAAGAAGATCTATTAGGGCTTGATGCTATTTACATTCAAGCAAAAAAATGGAAGAATGGCAGTCCCGTATCTCGTCCCGAAATTCAAAAGTTCGTTGGCGCTCTCCAGGGACACCATGCTTCTAAAGGCATCTTCATAACCACCGCACGATTCGCTGAAACCGCCAAAGAATATGTAAGAAACCTTAACAGCAAAGTAATTCTCATTGATGGGGAAGAACTTGCAAAATACATGATTGACTTCAATATTGGGGTTACTTTAAGAGAAACTTACCAGATCAAGAAAATTGATTTCGATTATTTTATAGAAGAATAAGTTTACAAGAAACCAGACAGGAAACCCCATGACCGAAATCCTTCAAGACCTACTTCCAGCGATTGAAAACGAACTGCAATGCCAGGTTGCGCGCCTGAACCAGCCGCGCACGCGCGAATTCCATGAAATGCTCACTTACCACATGGGCTGGACAGGCGAAGGCGCCGGGCCGGAAGCCACCGGCAAACGCATCCGCCCGCTGCTGGTGCTTTTAACAGCAGCCAGTGCCGGATCAGATTGGAAAACCGCCCTGCCAGCCGCCGCCGCTGCTGAACTCGTCCACAACTTCTCGTTGGTGCATGATGACATCGAAGACAACTCTGACAAACGACGTGGGCGCGAAACCGTCTGGAAAAAATGGGGCACCCCAATGGGCATCAACGCCGGGGATGCGCTATTTGTGCTCTCCAACCAGGCCATGCTCAACCTTTCGGGCAGCTACCCCGCCGAAGATGTGCTGCGCGCCGCACAGGTGCTGCATGACACCTGTCTCGATCTGACACGCGGCCAATACCTGGATATGTCTTACCAACCCCGCCAAAACCTGGCGGTGGAAGATTACTGGCCGATGATCAGCGGCAAAACCGCTGCCCTGCTGGCAACGTGCTGCCACATCGGCGCGATCCTGGCTGGAGCAGACTCCCCCACCGAAGACGCCTACCGCTCATTCGGCCACTATCTCGGCCTGGCCTTCCAGGTACAAGATGACATCCTGGGCATCTGGGGCAACGAAGCCATCACCGGCAAATCCGCCGCATCTGACCTGCTGGAAGGCAAGAAATCCCTGCCGGTGCTGGTTGGGCTGAGCAAAAAAGGTAGGTTCGCCGCCCGCTGGGCGCAGGGGCCGATCCAACCCGATGAAGTTGAAGAACTGGCCGAAATCCTGGCCACAGAAGGCGGCTATGGCTACTCGCATGAAATCGCCAGGCAAATGACCGACCTGGCACTTACAAGCCTGCGCGAAGCCGATCCACAGGGTGAGGCTGGTGAAGCCCTGACCCAACTGGCCGAAAAACTGCTCAAACGCCAGGCTTGACACACCTCGCCGGGCTGGCTATAATCCGCTTCGCTCAAGCGCGGGCGTAGTTCAGTGGTAGAACGCGTGCTTCCCAAGCACGATATCGTGGGTTCGAATCCCATCGCCCGCTCAAATACAACCTCCAGATTAAGCCTATACCTGCGCCCATTTTAGAATGGGCGCAGGCCGTTTTTTTTCGGGCAACTTTTACGAGGGATCATCCCTTTATGCTAAATCATGCAAAACGCACCCATCCTGCCACTTGATGGGCAGGATGGGTGCGTTTTGGTAACCACGATATAGGGCGGCTGATGGGTTTCGAACCCACAACATCTTGATCCACAGTCAAGTGCTCTGCCATTGAGCTACAGCCGCCATATTTAGAGCGCGCGGATTATATCATCGTTCTGCGAAATTGTGCAAAAGTTAAAGGAAAATCCAAAACGAGTACAACAAATGAAAAATAGGGCAAAAACAGTCAGAACTACGGCTGGCTGCGAACACCGCAAATTCCCAAAGAGCCAAGTCAAGATAACTTGTTGCGGCTGAGATTAGCTATATAATACCCTGTAAAGTTCCCCCATCTTCCCACACTCCAAAGGAGAATTTCATGTTGAAAACCAGAAGTTTATTGAGCCTGTTCGCCTTGTTAGCGATTGCCAGCCTGGCACTGGCCGCCTGCGGGCAGGCCTCCACGCCCGCCCCTCAACCGCCTGCCGCGACCAAGGCTCCGGCGGCGATTGAAGCCCCGGCGGCAACGGAAGCACCCGCCGCAACCGCAGCCCCCGACAACTCGGGCGGCGAACTGACCATCGGCGTATCCGTCGAACCGGAAACGCTCGACCCTGGCGATGCCGTCTACGTCCAGGAACAGTTCATCCTGCAAAGCCTGTTCGATTCGCTGCTCTCGATTTCCGCCGATGGCGAACTGCACCCCGGCCTGGCCACCCAATGGGAGCCGAATGCCGATTATTCCGAGTTCACCTTCACCCTGCGTCAGGATGTGACCTTCCACGACGGCACCCCCTTCAAAGCGGATGCGGTTAAGGCCTCGTTTGACCACATCGTCAGCGATGCGGTGCTTGAATCGGGCGGCAAATCGCTGCTTCAGGATCACCAGTACGTAGAAACCGCGGTGGTGGACGATTACACCGTCACGGTCAAATTCGGAGGTTCCTACCCGCTCTTCCTGCGTGACGCATCCCGCCAGTGGCTGGCGATTTCCTCCCCAGCCGCGCTGGAAAAATTCGGCGCAGATTATGGCCGCAACCCGGTCGGCACCGGCCCGTTCAAGTTCGTCCAGTGGGATGCCCAATCGCAGATCGTGATTGAGCGCAACCCCGATTACAACTGGGCACCCGAATTTGCCGCCCACACCGGCCCGGCCTACCTGGACAAAGTCACCTTCCGCATCCTGCCCGAAGCCGCCACCCGCCTGACCGCCTTCGAGACCGGCGAAATCCTGCTGGCTGGAGAACCGCCCGCCCTCGATGCGGTTGCGATGGTCGAGGCTGGCAAAGCCGCCCTGGAGAATTTTGCCCAACCCGGCATCCCCGCCATCCTGATGATCAACACCACCAAGGCCCCCACCGATGACATCAACGTCCGCAAAGCCATGATCCTGGCCATTAACCAGGACGAACTGGCCACAACCGCCTTCCAGAGCCTCGGCCTGCCCGCCCACAGCGTCATATCTCCCAGCACCTGGGCCTACGACGAAAAAGCCGCCAGCCTGTACCGCTTCAATCTAGATGAAGCCAAAGCCCTGCTGGAAACCGCCGGTTGGACCGATTCCAACGGCGACGGCATCCGCGAAAAGAACGGCGAAAAACTGACTATCGACTGGCCCGACAACCCCGCCTGGTCCGAAGCCTTCAACGAACTGCTGATCGGCTACCTGGCCAATGCCGGCTTCGACGTGCAATACCGCTCCATGGACGATGGCGCCGCCTACGAAGAACTCCTGGCTGGCAACTACACCCTGGTCTACATGTACTGGACCCGCCCCGACCCCTCCCCGCTGCGCTACCTGTTCCACTCTGAAAACGGCAACGGCGGCGGCGCGTGGACAAACTTCGCCAATGCCGACCTGGATGCTGCCCTGGCCGACGCCGATACCAACATCGACGCCGATGCCCGCAAAGCCGATTACGCCAAGGCCCAGCAAATCATCATGGAAAACGCCCTCGTCCTGCCCATGTTCAGTGTCAATACATCCTACCTCGTCGCCCCCAGCGTCCAGGGCTTTGCCTTCGACCTGGAAGGGTATCCGCAGTTGTACGATATGATGCTCGCCAAGTAGTTTTTGGCAGCATAGCAAACCCAAGCCTCCCTCACCCCTTGCCCCTCTCCCGGCAGGAGAGGGGTGAAAGTCCCCTCCCCCTTTTGGGGGAGGGCGGAGGGTGAGGGAGAATTTCTTCCCCATTTCCCATGTTAAACTACCTCGTCCGTCGCATCTTAACATCCATCCTGGTGCTTTTTGGCGTCTCAGTCATGGTCTTCTCCGTCATCCACCTCGTCCCCGGTGACGTGACCATGGCCATCCTCGGACGCCAGAAAGTCACCGCCGAAAAAGTGGCCGCCCTGCGCGCCCAGCTTGGCCTGGATGACCCGCTCTATGTCCAGTACGGGCGCTATCTCAACAACGCCCTGCACGGTGACCTCGGAAAATCCATCCGCACCAACCTGCCCGTCGCCAAATCCATCGCCGACCAAATGCCCAGCACCTTCGCACTCTCCATGGCCGCACTGCTGGTGGCCCTGAGCATCGGCGGCCTGCTCGGGATGCTGGCCGCCCTGCGGCATGGCACCTGGTTCGACACCCTGGTGATGGGGCTATCGGTCAGCGGGCTTTCCATCCCCACTTTTTGGATGGGCCTGCTGCTCATCCTGTTCTTTTCCGTCAACCTGAAGCTTTTCCCCAGCATCTCCAGCGGCAACACCCCCGCCGAGCTTTTCCTCCCCGCCCTGACGCTGGGCCTGCCCGAAGCCGCCGTCGTCGCCCGCATGGTGCGCGCCAGCATGCTGGATGTGCTCGGACGCGAATACATCACCACCGCCCGCGCCAAAGGCTTATCGCAGAGCACCGTCATCCTGAAACACGCCCTGCGCAACGCCCTCATCCCGGTCGTGACCTTCCTCGGCCTGCAAATGGCCTACCTGCTGGGCGGCGCAACCATCGTCGAAACCATGTTCGCCCGCCAGGGCATCGGGCGACTGGCAGTGCAATCCATCTTCAACCGCGACTATCCGCTGGTGCAGGGCGTCGTCCTCGTCACCGCCACCCTCTACGTGCTCATCAACACCCTCACCGACATCACCTACGTCCTGGTGAATCCAAAGATCCGGCTCAAATGATCGCCAAACTCTCCCCCTTCCAGGCCAATTCCCCCGGCTGGCGCATGATACGGCAAATCCTGCGCAACCGCAGCGCACAGATCGGCGGGATTCTGCTCCTGCTGCTGATTTTTGCATCCTACGCCGCCCCGCTCTTCACCGATACTGACCCCAACAAAACCGCCCCGCCGCTGGCTCTCAAAGCCCCCAGCCTCGACCACCCGATGGGCACCGACGCCATCGGACGCGACAACTTCACCCGCTTCCTCTACGGCGGACAGCTCTCCCTGCGCATCGGCCTGGTCGGCATCACCATCGGCGCGATAATCGGCATCACACTCGGGCTGATTTCCGGCTACTTCGGCGGCTGGCTCGATTCGCTGCTCTCCTGGGTTACCGACGTGCTGATGTCCTTCCCCGACATCCTGCTGGCACTGGCCATCATCGCCATCCTCGGCCCCGGCATTTCCAACGCCATGCTCGCCATCGGGATTTCCTTCGTCCCATCCTTTATGCGCCTGACACGAGGCAGCGTGCTCTCCCTGCGCGAGATGACCTACATCGAAGCCGCCCGCGCCCTGGGCAGCTCTGATGCCCGGATTTTAATCAGCCACATCCTGCCCAACTCGGTTCGCACCCTGCTGGTCTTGCTCACCCTCGGGATTGGTTCCTCCATCCTGGCCGGGGCCGCGCTCAACTTCCTTGGCCTGGGTGCCGAGCCTCCCACCGCCGAATGGGGCGCCATGCTCAACGCCGGGATGAAATACGTCCGCCAGGCCTGGTGGCTGACCGTCTTCCCCGGCGCGGGCATCTTCCTGGCCGTGCTCTCCATCAACCTGATCGGCGATGCCGTCAGCGATGCTGTTGCCGGGACAGTCGTATCGGTCGAGAAGAAATAATCCAGCGAGGGTGCGATGCACCCTTCACTTTTTTTAAAGGTTCCCATGCCCACCCCCGCCCACTTTATCTTTGAAAACGCCCGCGTCTTCACCGCCAACCCGGCCCATCCCACCGCCGAAGCGGTCGCCGTAACCCACAACCGCATCACCTTCGTCGGCAGCCGCGCCGAAGCCCTGGCTTTCAAAGGCCCCGGCACGCGCGTTATCGATGCCAACGGCGGCACGCTCCTACCCGGATTCATCGACAGCCACTTCCATATGCTCTATGGCGCTTTGAATTTGGATGGGATGCAGCTCGAACCGGCCTCCAGCTACGAGGAACTCTCCCAAATCATCCTGGATTATGCCGCCGAACACCCCGCTGATGCCTGGCTGCCGGGAACCGGACTGCGCTACAACCTCGGGCCGGGACACACGCCCCTCAACCGCCACCATCTCGACGCACTGGTCGCCGACCGGCCCATCTACCTGAACGCTTTTGACGGGCACACATCCTGGGCCAACACCCTGGCCCTGAAAATGGCCGGGATTTTCAACGGCGGCGAGTGCGGCCCCAACAGTGAGAACGTGCTCGACGAGCACGGCGAATCCACCGGCGAACTGCGCGAACCGGGCGCCTACCAACCCGTCAGCGACCTGGTGCCCAAGCCAGATGCCGTCCGCAAACGCGCCTTGCTGCAAAAAGCCCTGCGTCTGACCGCTTCGCTCGGCGTAACCAGCGTCCACAACATGGATGGGGACGACCAGCGTGCCGCCACCTACGCCGCGCTCGAAGACCTGGGCGAGCTGACCTGCCGCATTTACCTGCCCTATACGGTTTCGCCCGACACCACGCCCGAGACGCTTAAAAAAGATGTCCTGGCGCTGAAAAACACCTACAACAGCGACCTGCTGCGTGCCGGAGCGGTCAAATTCTTCATCGATGGCGTTATCGAAGGCTTTACCGGCCTGCTGGTTGACCCTTACGCCGATAACCCCTCCACCTGCGGGGCCGCGAACTATGACCTGGAACAGTTCAACCTGCTCGTGGCGGAAGCGGACCGGCTCGGGATGCAAATCTTCACCCACTCGGTCGGCGATATGGGCGTCCGGCGGGTGTTGGATGCCTACCAGCGTGCCCAAAAGCACAATGGCAGGCGCGATTCAAGGCACCGCATCGAGCACATCGAGCTGGTACATCCACAAGATTTGGCGCGCTTCAAAGAATTGGGCGTGCTGGCCTCCATGCAACCGCTCCACTCGCCGATGGTGGTGGACAAAAACGATATCTGGCCGGTGCGGGTGGGACGCGAGCGCTGGCCGCTCAGTTTTGCCTGGCAAACCCTGCGCGAAGCGGGCGCAATGCTCATTTTCGGGTCAGACTGGCCGGTCGTGACGCAAAACCCGCTGCGGGGAGTCTGCAACGCGGTCACGCGTTTACCCTGGGAGGAGGGAATGCCCCATCAGCGGCAGACTCTCACCGATACGCTCATCGCCTACACCCGCGACGCGGCCTACGGCGAGTTCCAGGAGCACCAGAAAGGCCAAATCCGCGCCGGGTATCTCGCCGACCTGGTGCTTTTGCCGCAGGATATTTTTGCCATCCCACCCGCCGAAATCGCCAGCTTGAAACCCGCGCTGACCATGGCCGACGGGCGCATTGTGCACGAGGCCCTGTAACGCGGGATAATATCCCGCGCGATGCCTGCTGAAAAACGAAGCAGCGCGGGATACCATCCCGCGCCACGGCGACTAACGAAGATTCGTAAGGGCGACCTGCCAGGGCATAACCACATGCGTTTTTGCAAGAAATCTTTGCAAAAGTGGATACGTTCTCGCACAGAACGGGTCGCCCCTACAGGATTTCACATCAAAAACGCAGAGCCAGAACCAGGAAAAAACAGTGAACAAACAAAATTTACATGGCCTGGCCGCCCTGATCACCGGCGGCAGCACCGAAGTGGCCGGAGCGGTGGCCCTGGCGCTGGCCCGCGAAGGCGTGAACGTTGGCCTGTGCGGCCCCCAGGCCGATTTGCTCGAACTGGCCGCCGCAAAAATCAAAGCGATTGGCGGGAACTGCCTGCCCATCGTCTCCGAACTCGACACCCCCGAAGCGGCAGATTCCGCTCGGGAGCAGGCCCTGGCCGCCTTTGGCCGCCTCGACATCCTGATTTTGGTCTCGCCCTTTTGGGCGGGCGGGCAAATCCACAGCCATTCCGTCAAAACCTGGGACCTGGTGCTCAACGCCAACCTGCGCCAGCCCTTCCTGGTGGCACGATCCATCCTGCCGCACTTCCGCGAGCAAAAACGCGGCGAAATCATGGCGATCGGCTCCGACTCGGCGATGGGCTTTTACCCGCAGGATGGTGCCTACGGCGTCGCCATGCACGCCCTCTCCACGCTGATGGAATTAATTCGGGTCGAAAATGCGGATTTCGGCATCCGGACGCATATCCTATCCCCCGGCGTCGCCCTGACCATTGAGACCGGCTCCGACGGCCTCCCCGCCCTGACTGTTTCTCACGTTGCCGATTGGGTACTCTGGCTGCTGACTCGTCCCGCCCACCTGCGCGGCAACGGGCCAATCCTTGTGTAACAATGCCCGTGCAGGCGTTTATAGATGGTTATTCCGTCTTTCGGGTCAACAACCGCACTGGCGGGCGCGCGCGCGTGGCGGGTTCAGTCATCACCATTGGCAGGGTGAAATAGAACAGGCTGCCCTCGCCGGGTTCACTCTCCACACCCACCTCGCCACCCAGTTTTTCAATCACACGCGCCACGATTGATAATCCCAACCCATGCCCTTCCGCCCGCACCTGATCAAGCCGGGTAAATTGGCTGAAAAGCTGCGCTTGATCCGACTTGGCGATACCGCTGCCATTATCACGCACCCAGAAACGCGCCATATTGCGCCCGGCCTCTGTTTGTTTATAATCAGCATCTGCGCCCAATTCAATGCGCGCCGGGCTGCCGCCATACTTAATGGCGTTACTGATGTAATTAATCCAAACTTCTTCCACCCAACCCGCATAACCAATCACTTTTGGCCAGGTGGCCGCATCAGGAACAATCAGTTGCGCTCCGCTGTCTGAAATAACACCCCACAGACGCTGCCTGGCCGCACCCACAATCCCGCCCATTTGGATCGGCCCAGTTTTGACCGTGGCCTGACGCACCGCCGCCAGCAACAGTAACTCCTGGATAATGTTATTCATCTTCAGACTGGTCTTAACAATCGTTTGCAAAGCTTCTTTCTGTTGCGCGGGCGGAATACGAGCCTGATTATCTGCCAGCATCGTAGCAAACCCCAGGATGGTTGTGAGTGGGGTCTTCAGATCGTGCGCCACAGTTTGGGCAAACGAGTTCAAGTCACGGATCAACTGATCTTTTTCTGTGCCATCTTTCCCACTGCTCATCTTCTTCAAATATTCCACCTGCGATTCCTTGCGAATGATATCCACCTCAATCTCGCCAAACTCACGCAGCAATATCATTACCAGGTAAGACAACGGAAGCCCCACGATCAGGGCCACGGCAACCGCCGAAAGGAAAAAACCTGCATCAAATGTCATGCCACCAGCGATAAATACCAACCCTGCAACCGCCAGCGCTGCCACGACTGCCAACCCCGAAAGCAGGCCCATTCCACTCCCAATGCCAAGTTTTTGTAACCAGCGGATCAAACCCATTGTTTTTGCCTCGCTATCACAAATATGCGCCGTCTTGCCTGCCCAACGGGAACGGCATATCCCGGTCAAAAATTATAGCACCTACTTGCATAAAATTCTCGCTATGAAATCGATTTGAAGTCAAAGGAGCCAAACCATTCTCAAGAACAATCCACATAATCACTATACCCGCCAACAAACTCGCGAATTTTGCTACCTTTCAGCTCCAAAATCCGGTTGACGGTGCGATCGAGGAAATAACGGTCGTGCGAGATCACCAGCACCGTGCCATTGAAATCGGCCAGGGCATTTTCCAGCACTTCAGCGGCGGCGATGTCGATGTTGTTGGTAGGCTCATCCAGCAGCAAGAAGTTAGCATCCGAGAGCACCAGCAGGAGCAATTGCAGGCGGCTGCGTTCCCCACCCGAGAGCGTGGAAATCTTCTGCGTGGCCTGCTGGTAAGAAAACAGATAACGGATCAGCAGCGCCACCGCATTTGACTCGCTCATATTGCCCACTTTGCGCACGGTTTCAAGCAGGGTCTGGTTAAAGTCCAGCGTTTCATGCTCCTGAGCGTAATAACCAACCTTCACGCTCGGCCCGATCTTGATTTCGCCCAAATCGGGTGTCTCGCGCCCCAGCACCAGCCGCAGCAGCACCGACTTCCCAGCCCCATTGGCTCCCACCAACCCCACCCGCTCCCCATGTCGGATCATTAAGTTTATATTCTGTAAAACAACCCTGCGCTTTACATTTTCCGCGGCAGATGGGTTTTCGAATGATTTTGAGACTCCCACCAGCTCAAGCACCTGGTTCGAGCCGCGCCAGCCGTTCAACTCCAGTCCCATTTTGCGCCGTTCCAACTCGGGGCGATCCAGCTTTTCCACCTTCTCCAGGCGCGTTTGCATCGAGCGCACCCGGCTGGCAAACTTATCGCTGACTTGCACCCACAATTGATAGCGCTTAAGCGCCATCTCCATACGCGCAATCGCCCGCTGCTGTATCTGGAACAACTCCTCAGCCTTTGCCAGCCGCTGTTCCTTATCCACAATAAATTCGGTGTAATTGCCCACAAACGTGGTCAACCTCCCATTCTCAATCTCAGCAATGTACGACACCGATGCATCCAGCAGGTAGCGGTCGTGCGAGATCAGCACCACCGCCCCGGGATAATCACCAATCAGTTTCTCAAGGAAAGCCTTGCCGGGGATGTCAAGATGGTTATCCGGCTCATCCAGCAGCAAAACAGATGGCCGCAGCAGCAAAAGCCGCGCCAGCCCAATCAGCTTTTTCTGCCCGCCGCTCAATAATTTCACCGGTTTATGGAGGTCGCTATCGGGAAGTCCCAGCCCGCCGAGCATTTCCCGCACTCGCGCCGGGTACCCCGCTCCCCCAATCGACTCATACTCCTCCAGCAGCTTTTGTTGCGCTTCCAGGGCTTTATCCAACGCTTTGGGGTTATTGTAAATTTCCGGCAAGCCGAGTCTCGTCTCTACAGACTCCAACTCTCGCTCCAACGCTGCCACACGCGGATTTCCCTCCAGCGCCAGATCCAGCGCCGATCGTTGCGGGTCAAACTCCGGGTGCTGGGGCAGGTATCCCACACTGACGCCCTTCGCGCGCACCACGCCGCCACCCGGCTCAGGGCTGTATTCACCCACAATCAGCTTCAACAAAGAAGATTTCCCAGCCCCATTTGGCCCGATCAAACCGATTTTCTGATCATGCTGGATCTCCCAGCTTAAATTCCGAAACAGCGCCCGCGCGCCGAGAATCAAAGTGACACTAGAAAGACTGATAGAAATCATAAAAGCTCCGTATCATGGCGCGATTTGTTAAATCGCACTGCAACAAAAAGCGCCGCAAGTCAAAGCCTGCGGCGCGGGAAAATCAACAAAAAGCGGATTATCTCCGGGGTACAGGCGCAATACGACAAGGAACGTCGCAAATAAAGCCACGCACACCGATGCACAAGATGGAATGCTCACCAGAAATTTCGTAACGCATGGCCGCGATTATAACATGCTCAAAACCTGTGGCTAACTATTAGCTGGATGATAGGTTGGAATGATGCCCGCCGGGTATCATCTAAATTACAAACCCCAACACAGCCTGCTTTGGGTGATGGCAAAATATTGCCGGGAAAATCCCGCGCTACCTGATTGAAAAGGAATTCTCATGCTTTCAAAACTTCGCGAACCTGTCAGCGGATTGACACACCTTGGCGGCGCAGTGGCTGCCGTCATCGGGCAAATTGCCCTTTTGGCAATGGGCCTGAATGGCGTCGAAAAAACTATCTCGATTTTCGTGTATGGCATCAGCCTGATCGCCCTGTTTTCGGCCAGCGCCACCTATCATCTCGTCAATGCCGGGCCAAAAGTCAGCTCAATTCTGCGCAAAATTGACCATTCAGCCATCTACCTGCTGATAGCGGGAACTTATACCCCATTCTGTCTCAACGCTTTCACTGGATTCTTCCGCTGGGGCCTGCTCACCATCGTTTGGAGCATTGCCATCATCGGGATTTTGGTCAAAGTCTTTTACATGGGTGCGCCGCGCTGGCTGACCGCAGGTGTCTATGTGCTGATGGGCTGGCTGTGCCTGAGCGCCATCGGCCAGATTACCACTGCCCTGACACCCTTCACCCTGGCCTGGATGGTGGTTGGCGGCCTGGCTTATACCTTTGGCGCAGTGGTCTACGCCACAAAAATTTTCGATTTTGTGCCCGGAAAATTCGGCTTCCACGAAGTCTGGCACATCTTTGTTTTGGTTGGCGCAGCCGCGCATTTCATCTCGGTGGTGGGTGTTGTCACAATGTAACTTGGATGGAAACCATCCTCTTCCATTTATCTCCAAATTGCGGATAATTGATGAAAGCGAAATTCATTTCCACGAATGAATAGGCTTAATATTCGCTATCTCAATTCCCAGGAGACAAAATGAGCACCCAATTACAACTTAACGGTATTCCCGGCCACCTGGCCTGCCCCGCCGGAGATGGCCCCTGGCCGGGGCTGATTGTCATCCAGGAATGGTGGGGGCTGGACGCCCAGACCATTTCCATCGCGGACAGGTTTGCCAGCATAGGCTACCTGGCTTTTGCGCCGGATGTCTATCATGGCGAACTGGCCCAGCCTGGTGATGGCGAAAAAGCCATGTCGCTGGTGCAAAAATACGGCCCCGGCGCGCCCGCAGAACTGGAAAAAGTCTTCGACGGGTTGAAAAGTCATCCCGATTGCACCGGCAAGGTCGGCAGCGTGGGCTTTTGTTTCGGCGGACGCATGTCACTGACTCTGGGGCTTTCACGCCCACTCGATGCAGTCTGCACCTTCTACGGCGGCGGAATGCAGCAGATTTTTGATCGCATGGGCGCGCTCAAAACCCCGGTGCTGGGCCTGTTCGGCGATGCGGATGTTTCCATCCCGGTGGGAACCATCCAGGAATTTGAGAAAATCCTGGAAAAACTGGGGCTTGAGCATACCATTGTGATCTATCCCAACTCAGGCCACGCCTTTTTCCGCGACAGCGATCCAAAAGTATATAAACCCGAAGCATCCCAGGATGCCTGGCAGCGGGTGACAACCTTTTTCGGCAAATATTTGCGATAAAAAGCGTTCAATACAAAATCCGCGTACGAAATGAGCCAGTTTATCGTCGCATGCTGGAGATTGACAAAACCACGCGCATCCTGTACGCTTGACTCATGTTGAGCGAAAACCAACTTCACGTTATCGAATCCCCTGTTAACTCAAAAATCTTCCTGTCCGGCCCGGCGGGCTGCGGAAAAACCAGCGCAGGCGTTGAACGTATGCGCGCCCTGCTCAAAGCGGGTGTGCCCGGCGAATCGATCCTGATGCTGACGCCGCAGCGCACGCTGCAGGAACCATACATAAGCCTGCTCAACAGCCCAGAGCGCGGCGCAGGCGGCGACGCGACCCCCGCCACCCTGGGAGGCATTGCACGGCGCATGGTCGATCTTTTCTGGCCATTGTGTGCCGAAGCCGCCGGTTTTGCCCACCCCGACCAACCACCAGTTTTCCTGACGCTCGAAACCGCCCAATACTACATGGCGCACATCGTCCGCCCGCTGCTGGATGAGGGCTATTTCGAATCGGTCACCATCGAGCGCAACCGGCTGTACAGCCAAATCATCGACAACCTGAACAAAGCCGCCATCGTCGGCTTCCCACACACCGACATCGGCTCCCGGCTCGATGCAGCCTACTTCGGCGAACCAGCCCAGCGCCGCGTCTACGCCGATGCCCAGGACTGCGCCAACCGTTTCCGCGCCCACTGCCTGCAAAACAACCTGCTCGATTTTTCGCTCCAGCTCGAAGTTTTCTGGACGCACCTGTGGCCCGACCCGGTCGTGCGCCAGTACCTGCGCCGCAGCTACCGCCATCTCATCTACGACAACATCGAAGAAGACGGCGCACGCGCCCACGACCTAATACGCGAATGGCTGTCCGATTTCGACTCAGCGCTGCTGATCTTCGACGAGGGCGGCGGCTACCGGCGATTCCTCGGCGCAGACATGGATACCGGCTGGGCGCTGCGCGAACTGTGTGATGAACACATCACGCTCAACGAAAGTTTTGTCATCTCAGCAGGAATTTCCAGGTTGAATTCCGCTCTACAGGCTGTTCTCCTGCCCGAAAAAACTGCATCCGTCCGCCCTGAAGCTGACTCCAACGAAAACTGGCTGGATGCCACCCTAAAAATCATCCAGACCCGTTTCTACCCAGAGCTTCTGGATTCTATCGCCACTGAGACACGCCGCCTGCTGAATGAGGGCCTTGCCCCTGCCGAAATCGTCATCCTCGCCCCCTACCTGTCAGACGCGCTGCGCTTCTCACTGATGAACCGGCTGGAAGCCCGGGGCATTCCCACCCGCTCGCACCGTCCTTCGCGCTCTCTCCACGACGAACCCGCCAGCCGCACACTGCTCACCCTGGCCGCGCTTGCCCACCCAACCTGGAAAATCATCCCACCCAAATTTGATGTAGCCTACGCCTTCATGCAGTCCATCGAAGGCCTCGACCTCGTCCGCGCCCAGCTGCTGACCGAAATTGTTTACCGTCCGCGTGATTTCAGCCTGGGTTCTTTTGAGAATCTCCAGAGCGCGGCCCAGGAACGCATCACCTACAGCCTGGGCAGCCGCTACGAAACACTGCGCACCTGGCTGAACGAATATCGCGCCACCGAGCCACTGCCGCTCGATCACTTCCTGCGCAAACTCTTTGGCGAGGTACTCTCCCAACCCAGATTCGGCTTCCATAGCAATTTTGACTCCGTCAGGGTGGCGTCCAGCCTGGTTGAATCGGTCAAAAAGTTCCGGCTGAATCTGGCCGAGCAGGAAAATGCCCCAGATTTGGGCAAAGAATACATTTCCATGTTAGAAGATGGCGTAATTGCCGCTCAATACCTCACCGGTTGGCAAGAAAACCCAAATTCAGTGCTGGTGGCCCCGGCAACCACCTTCCTGATGATGAACCGCCCCGTAACGGCGCAGTTCTGGCTGGATGCGGGCGCCAGCGGCTGGTATGAACGCCTGGCCCAACCGCTCACCCATCCCTATGTGCTCTCCCGTGGCTGGGACGCATCCTCCGGCCGCACCTGGTCCGACGCTGACGATGTTGCCGCCAACCGCGATGCCCTGGCGCGCCTCGTCACCGGGCTGCTGCGACGCTGCCGCCAGCGCATCTACCTCGGCCTGCCCGAACTGGGTGAAAGCGGCTACGAACAGCGCGGAGACTTGCTCAAAGCCTTCAACCAGGCCCTGATGGCAGAGTCTAATAACACCTGAAGCCTAAATTGGGCAAAAGTTGTCATACAACTACCGACATCCCTGATTGACTCATTCTCTCCGATGTAATAGACGATTAATCATTCATTGGCCCATCTGAATGAAAAAAATTATCACCACCTTCCTTTTTTTTGCTATTTTGATTTTATCCGGCTGCCAGAATAGCCAGTTTATTATCATCCTGACCCCCACACTGGAAATTCCGTCCCCCGCATGTGAATGGCCCTGCACCAAAGAAGATCGCCAAACCGCCCAGGCAATGCGCGCCACCATCGAAGCATCTGCCACACTGACAATCCCACCCACCATCCCCACCGATACACCAACCCATCCGCCAATCACCCCCCTGCCGCCATCCAACACCCCTCCCGCCGGGAACACCTACACCCTTATGCCCGGCGACCTGGGCTGGGGCAGCGTCTATGGCACCGTGACCGACGAAACCAGCGGATTACCCATCTCGGGCGCAGCCATCACCTGTGAGCATCATTCCTACACATCCCCAACCCTGTGCACAGGCATCACCTGGACAAACGACAGCGGGATTTTCGCCTTCGTCCCGGTATTCTTCCACGATACCGACCGCATTATCATCCGTGTGGAAGTGCCGGGTTACCAAAACGGGATATTCTGGCAAGATTCATTTACCTTTGCCGCGCTCAAAGCCGACATTTCACTTAAAAAACTACCCACCCCCAACCCCAACGCATCCCCCACATTCTCCCCGGTCTGCACGGCCCCAGTTTGCCCCGCCGGGCAAGGACGCCTGGCCTGTGGACTTCCCGAAGGCTGCCCCGGTGGCTGCGGCACCATCTGCGCCACACTGACACCCACACCATAGCCCCAGCGATTGACACAATCCCCCCAAAAAAACAAAAAACTCGGAGAATTCACCCCGAGTTTTTTGTTTCCAAATAACTGCCAGCAACTACGGTGCAACCACATTTACCGAGAATTCAAACTGCTGCGAAACGGTATATCCACCCGGGTAGCGCACACCCACCACCACAAGCGCAATATCGGTAGCAGGCTGCTTATCCGGGCGGCTAACCAGCAGCGACTTGGCAGTAAACATCACCGTAAGTGTGGCACTCGTCCCAGCCCCAGCCGCTCGCAACCACCCCCCGCCCCAGGAAAGGGTCTGAAGGCATTGCAATCACCGAAGTAAACGGAACATTACTGCTAACAGCCACAACCACCGGATAGCTTTCGCCGATATTCATCGTCGCTGGCAGCCCACTGACAACAGCGATGGTTGTCACAGGCAGTGGCGCAGCATCGCTCAATCCCAACACCAGCACAATTTGCCAGCACCAACATTCCAACAACTCTCTTGCTCATAAAATCTCCTTGAATAGCTCGATGTGAATAAGACTATTCTACGCCAAATACTACAATTTAATTCTAAAGAATTTCTGTATAGCCAAACAACCAGCCCAGACAGATTGACGTATAATCTGATTATGCCCCTGCCCGTCCCCTTCACCTTCTCCCAGGCCAGCCTGCAAGACCATCAAGACTGCCCCCGGCGCTTCCAACTGCGTTACATCGAGCGACTGAGCTACCCGGCCATCGAAAGCGAGCCCACGCTCGAAAACGAACGCCACCAGCAGGAAGGCGAAACCTTCCACCGGCTCATCCAGCAATACTTACTTGGGATTCCAGCCGAAAAAGTGAGCAAACTCGCCAACAGCACCAACTTGGAACGCTGGTGGATGAACTTTCTCGCCAGCTTCAACTTTGACCGTCAAACCGACCTGCTCTACCCCGAAATGACCCTATCCGCCCCGCTGGCTGGCTCCCGTTTAATGGCCAAATACGACCTGGTGACAGGCAGCCCCGAGAATGGCTTCACCATCTACGACTGGAAAACCTACCGCAAACGCCCCCGCAACGAATTCCTGGTCACCCGCCTGCAAACGCGCGTCTACCGCGCCCTGCTGGCCCGCGCCGGAGCACACCTTAACAGTGGCCAGCCCATCACCCCCGAACGCATCGAAATGATCTACTGGTTTGCCGATTTCCCCAACGAACCAGCGCGCTTCCGCTACGATCCATCCCAAGACAAACGCGACTGGGACAGCCTGGAAAAAACCGCAAAAGAAATCACCGCCCAGGCCAGCTTCCCACCCACCGACGAAACACGTCAGTGCGCCTACTGCACCTACCGCTCCTACTGTGACCGCGGCATCCGCGCCGGGGGTGGCGATACCATCGAAAGCGAACTGACACTGGACATCACGCTCGAACAGGTGCCGGAAATAGAGCTGTAACCACAATCTTCCATGCGCTGGATAGATACCCCCTCTCACCCTGATCCATCCCCGTTGCCTGACCTGCATCCTCTGGTCGGGCATACTCTAATCCGGCGCGGAATCTTGACTCCTGCGGCTGCCAGGGCCTTCCTGAACCCCGACTTATACCAGCCCGCGCCAGCCTCCCAACTCCCAGGCATGGATGCGGCGGCTGAAAGAGTGCTACGCGCCATCGCCGCCCGCGAACCCATCTGCATCTGGGGCGATTTTGATGTGGACGGGCAAACCGCCACCTCGCTGTTGGTGCAAACCCTGCAAGCCCTCGGCGCAGATGTGAGCTACTACATCCCGGTGCGCGCGCGCGAAACGCATGGCGTACACATCCCCAGCCTGGAAAAAATCATCGCCAGCGGCACAAAACTGATCATCACCTGCGATACCGGCATCACCGCCCACGAAGCTGTCGATTACGCCAATTCGCGCGGCGTGGATGTGGTCATCACCGACCACCACGATCTGGACGACAGACTGCCCAACGCTGTAGCCGCCACAAACCCCAAACTTTTACCACTCGATCATCCGCTCGCAAACCTACCCGGTGTAGGCGTAGCCTATAAACTCGCCGAGCTACTGATTGCATCGCACCAGCCCGCAACTTTCCTATCATCCAACCTGCTGGATTTGGTGGCCCTGGGCACGGTGGCCGACCTGGCGCTTTTGCACAACGACACACGCTATCTCGTCCAAAAAGGGCTGGAAGCGCTGCGCAAAACCGAACGGCTCGGCCTGAAAACCATCATGGAAATGGCCGAGATCAAACCGGAAAATATCACCGAAAACCACATCGGTTTTGCGTTTGGGCCGCGCCTGAACGCCCTGGGGCGGCTGGACGATGCCAACCCGGCGGTGGAACTGCTAACCACCAGCGATCCATCCCGTGCGCGAGTGCTGGTTACACAAATCGAGGGGCTGAATGCTCAGCGCAAACTGCTGTGCGACCAGGTGACACAGGCGGCCGAAGCCCAACTCAAGGCAGATCCGGCCCTGCTGGCCCAACCCATCATCATCCTGGGACATGAAACCTGGCCAGGCGGCGTGGTGGGCATCGTGGCTTCGCGGATTTCTGAACGCTACGGCAAACCAGCCATCCTGATGTCGCTTGGCGCGGATGGGATTGCGCGCGGTTCGGCCCGCTCTATCGATGGGCTGCATATCACCGAAGCCATCAGCGCACAGAAAGATTTGCTGCGCAACTATGGCGGGCACCCCATGGCCGCCGGATTGGGGCTGGAACTGGAAAAGCTGCCCGAATTCCGCAAACGCATGGGCAAAACGGTTGAAAAGATGCTGACAGAAGCGCAGGTGGAAGAAGCCGTGCTCAACCTGGATGGCTGGATCAACCTGCCGGAAATCTCGCTGGAATTGGCCGGGCAGATTGAGCAACTGGCCCCTTTTGGGCCTGGAAACGAAAAACTCATATTGGCTACCCGCAACCTGACGCTTAAAAACGCATCCCCGGTGGGACGCGGGGCTGAGCATGTGCGTTTGACGGTGGCTGATTCAGATGGCAATACACAGACGGTGTTGTGGTGGGGTGGCGGGAGCGAGGAACTGCCAGCTGAGCAGTTTGACCTGGCGTACACCATCCGCAGCAATGACTATAAGGGGCAGAAACAGGTCACGGTGGAATTTGTAGACTTCCGGGCGGTGGAAGGCGAGAAGATAACGGTAAAAAGCAAAAGGCTTGAGATTGAAGATTTGCGCGGGGCGAGGGTGGAAAGTGGAAAGTGGGAAGCGGGAAGCGTGATGGTGTGGGCGGAGGGCGAGCACAAGAAGCGGGTGGATGGCAAAGGGAGATACGAACTATCAGCGGCGGAAACGCTGGTGGTGTGGACTGCGCCTGCGTCACCGGAAATCCTGCGGGCAGCACTGGAGCGAGTGAAACCGAAAAAAGTCATCCTGGTGGGAGAAAATCCAGGGCTGGATGATGCCAGGGCTTTTTTGGAGCGGCTGGCAGGGTTGGTGAAGTTTGTTATCAATAAGAAAAACGGGCTGACAAGCCTAACCGAGCTTGCAACGGCGCTGGCAGGACGCGAAACGGCGATCAGATTGGGGGTAGAGTGGCTGGTGAAACGAGGGCAGGTGTCGGCGCGGTTTGAATCGGGCGGGGAGGTTGTTCTTCGCCTGGATCCTGCCGGGGTGGATGAATCCGCATCCAGCCAGATTGAATCCCAAATTCGCAATATTTTGAGTGAGTGCGCGGCTTATCGCGATTATTTCATCAAAGCTGAAAAGGATGCGCTGTTATGAAGAAGTTGCCTGAGCATGGTTGGTGTTTTGTGTGCGGAACGGAAAACCCGCGCAGCCTGGGAATTACCTGGTTTCTCAACGATGAAAATGTGATCGTGGCAGAGTATGTGTTTGACCTTGGGCAACAGGGGCCACCAGGGCATGTGCATGGCGGCGCATCGGCAGCGGTGCTGGATGAGGCGATGGGCGCGGCGGTCTGGCGCGCCGGGCACAGCGTGGCGGCAGCCAACCTGGAAATTAATTATAAGAAGCCGCTGCCACTGGGCCAGAGAATTACGATATTGGCACGTGTGAGCGAGGTGCATCCGCGCAAAATTTATACAACCGGGGAAATGCTGCTGCCAGATGGCTCGGTGGCGGTGACGGGACGCGGGGTTTATGTGCATGCGCCCCATTTGTTCGAGACGGCCAGTTTTGGGTACGGATAAGGGAAACGGCTTTGGTTTTGGGGAACTTTTTGGGTGCGAACGGCGTTTGGGGGAAAATATCACCCGGAGGTTGTGAAAATGTCCCGATTAATGTTGATTTCCCTGATTTTTGTTTTTTTGGCGGGTTGCGTACCCGTGGCGATAAGTGTGACGCCCACTGAAAATCCTGATGCTGTGGTGGTTTCACCGCCGGGGAACGAGGAACCCGTGCCAGCCGGCCCTGGCTATGGCCCACAACCAGGCGATGAGAAACTTGAGCGCGGGAATGTTTTTCCAAACTCAATGGAACTCCTGACGCTGGAAAGTTATCCCCCACAATTTGTGTTGGCTCTGAGCGGTTCGCTGCCCACGCCCTGCCACAACCTGCGGGTGGCGGTGGCTGAGCCGGTGGATGGCAAAATTAACGTAGATGTATATTCGCTGGTTGACCCAAATATGATGTGCGCGCAGGTTCTGGAAGAATTCCAGGTGAACGTACCGCTCGGCAGCCCTCCAGCCGGAAAGTATGAGGTGCTGGTAAACGGCGTGAAAGCCGGGGAGATTGAGTGGAAGTGAAAAACCCTACCTTGAGGGCAGCGAGGGTATAACATCCTGGCGAAAAAAATGGGCGGATGCTGGCTTGCTGTGCCAGCATCCGCCCGGTTATTTTCAGGCGTTGCGGCCCCACAGGATACCTTCGATGATGCGCCCGATGCGCCGGTAAATAGAGCGGGAACGCGCCCACAGGTAGTTCTGCTTCAGGTTGACTTTGCGATCAGTTGGCAGCGGGCCAGTCCATTGGACGGCCAGCGCACCCCAGGTCAGGCCGGCGCCAAAACCGACAAACACGAGTTTATCGCCAGGTTTGATGCGGCCGCCTTCCACCGCTTCAACAGTCGCCAGCGGGATGGAGGCTGTGGATGTGTTGCCGTAGCGATCCAGGTTGATGATCATTTTATCCAGCGGCATTTTCAGGCCGCGCGCCGCAGCGTCGATGATGCGCAGGTTGGCCTGGTGCGGCACTACCAGGTCGATCTCTTCCGGTTTCCAGCCAGATGCTTCGGCGGCATCCAGCGTAGCTTTGGCCATAACCCGCGTGGCAAACCGGAAAACCTCCTTACCGTTCATCCTGATAAAGTGCATTCCAGTGTGGACAGTCAGGTCTGATGCGGGATGTTTGCTGCCACCCGCCGGGAGCAAAAGCGAATCACCGCCGGAACCGTCAGAGTGCATCACGCCGCCGAAAATCCCGCCGGGCTGCTCGCTGGCCTGCACCACAAAAGCCCCGGCCCCATCTCCAAACAGGATGCAGGTGCTGCGGTCTTTCCAATCCACAAAACGGGAGAGGGTTTCGGTGCCGATCACCAGCACAGTTTTGGCCGACCCGCTTTTAATGGCTTGCGCGGCCATGTTCAAGCCATAGATAAATCCCGAACAGGCTGCCAGCAGGTCAAACGCCCCGGCTTTGCTGGCTCCCAGTTGATCCTGGATCAGGCAGGCCGTGGCCGGGAAGAGATATTCTGGCGTGGATGTGGAGCAAATAATCAGGTCCACATCATCGGGAGAGACATTGGCCACGGTCAAGGCCTTGAGAGCGGCATCTGCCCCCAGCGTGGAAGTGGTTTCATTTTCCGCCGCAATGCGCCGCTCACGGATGCCGGTCATCTCGCGAATCCAGGCATCGTTTGTATCAACCATCTTACTCAGGTCGTCATTGGTCAGAACATGGGCGGGGACAGACATGCCCCAGCCAGTAATGTGTGCGTATGGCATAAAATTCTCCGTTTGTGTCACCCGTTGAAGCGGCTAAAGGCCAGGGTGGCATTGTGCCCGCCAAACCCAAACGAATTGGACAGGATGTGATTAGGGGCAGCTTTGCGGGGGGTATTGGGAACGTAATCCAGGTCACAATCCGGGTCGGGAGTCTGGTAATTGATGGTGGCGGGCAGGATGTTTTCTTGCAAAACCTGCACACACACCGCAGCTTCGAGCGCGCCAGATGCCCCCAGCAGGTGGCCAGTCATCGATTTGATGGATGAAATCGCCACCGTTTGAGCGGATTCGCCAAAAACGGATTTGATGGCGGCTGTTTCAGATTTATCGTTTAGGTGGGTGGATGTGCCGTGCGCATTGATATATCCGATATCTGCGGGTTTGATCCCCGCATCGGCAATCGCCAGCCGCATCGAAAGCGCCGCCCCGGCGCCGTTCTCGGCAGGAGCGGAAATGTGGTGCGCATCGTCAGATGTGCCATACCCTGAAATTTCACACAAAATGGCAGCGCCGCGTGCCCTGGCATGTTCCAGCGATTCTAAAACCAGCACGCCTGCGCCTTCACCCATTAAGAAGCCATCCCGGTCTTTATCAAAAGGCCGCGAGGCGCGCTGCGGGTCATCATTGCGGGTGGATAATGCGCCCATTACGTTCATCCCGGCCATGGCAATGGCACAAATGGAGGCTTCGGCGGCCCCGGCCAGCATCACATCTGCTGCGCCGCGCCGGATCATCTCAACGGCTTCGCCAATGGCGTTCGATCCAGAAGCGCAGGCGGTAGCCAACGCCATGTTAGGGCCGCGCGCACCCACCCGGATGGCAATTGCGCCCGAGGCCCCGTCCGAGATCATCATGGGGATCAGAAAGGGGCTGACACGATCTGGCCCTTTCTGACGCATCACTTCAAATTGCTCAGTAAGAGTCATGATCCCGCCAATGCCAGAGCCGATCAGCACGCCCACCCGGTCACGGTTGCTGTCATCGATCACCAGGTTGGCCTGGCGCATGGCTTCCAGCGTGGCAACCATGGCGAACTGGGCAAAACGATCCAGCTTGCGGGCTTCGCGATGCCCCAACAAAACCGCAGGCTCAAATCCCTTCACTTCTGAAGCAAAGTGGGTTTTGTGGTGGCTCGCATCAAATAAAGTGATTGGCCCGGCCCCAGATTTACCAGATAAAAGTGCCTGCCAGGTTTCAGGCATGCTATTGCCGATAGGGCTGACTGCGCCCAAACCGGTCACCACAACGCGATTTCTCATGTGCAACTCCTGTTAAAAACGTGTAGGGCAAGATCTGCTTGCCCTACCTTCTGCGAGATATAACACAACTTCTGGTGTAGCGATACGAGTTTATTTCGGTATTTACTTGCACCCACCCCGAGTGTGCGATGCACATCACACCAGGAAAGCCCTGGGTTGGCTGTGGGTCAGTCAGGTTGTTGGCAGCAGCGCGAAGGCTTCGCGAGCATGCGCGCGGTCATGCTCCACCATAAAGTTAACCAATTCGCGCAGGGTGGTGGGCCCAAAAATGGTGTGGCGGGCTGTGCGCTGCCAGGCTTCAGGCGGCAGGCTGGATAAGGTTTCGAGCAGTTTCAGGCGCGCGGCCACAAATCCACGGAAGGCCAACGGGCCATCTTGCAGGTTGTACTCGCGCTCTTCCGCCCAGGGATCGGTCACCTGCCCGGCGATGAAGGGGTTTTCTTCTTTCAGCACGGCAGTGATACGCGGCAGGTTGACTTCGGCATCAACATCACGCAGGTGGCAGATGATTTCGGTCAGGCTCCAGCGGTCGTTGGCCGGGCGGTTTACCCAGGAGTCAGGTTGAAGTGCCATGGAGACTCCATGCACCAGGGCCGGGGTGGCGCGCAGCCAGGCCAGCAGGGCGGCGGGGGTGCTGAAATCGGCTTTGAGTGTGGCAGGATCAACCGCAGCGAGATATTTTTTCAAGTCTTCCAGGCTGCCCTGGGGCAGGCCAGCAGCATTCGGGTCAGTCTGACCTTCGGTTTTTAACCAAAAAGCCGGGATTCCGGCTTTGCGGGCGGGGATGATGTCGCGCTCGATAGAATCGCCGATCATGATGAGCGAGTCATCATCTTGCCAGCCAGAGCGAACGAGGAATTCGGGGAAGTAGGCCACACTCGCTTTGGCAAAGTGGAAATGCTCAAAGTCTGAGATGAGGGTAAATGGGTATTCTTCAGGGGCAAGGCCAGCCCAGCGCAAGCGGTGGAGGATGGCCTTGCGCGGGAAAAGCGGGTCAGTGGCGATGGAGATTTTCCAGCCCTGGGCAAAGGCCCATTTAACGAGATCAACGGCCACAGGGCGGGGGTTTGTCACCCCATTTAGGCGGGGGAATTCTTCATCGTAGAATTTCTCAAGATCAGCGGCCAGTTCAGGCTGGGTTTTGCCAAAATGATGGTAGAAGTTGGCGCTAAAAACCTGTTCAAGGGTCTGGTCAACACGGTCGCTGGCGTACATAAAACCGGTAGCTATCATGAGCGTGTGAATGAATTGTTCCGGCAGAACGTGCGCGGCCATAAATGCGGACAATTTTTTGAAGTAAACAGGGATAAAGGCATCGATGTTGGTGTCGATGAGGGTGTCGTCGAGGTCGAAGAGCAGGTGGAGTGTCATTTTTTCACTTCGAAGATGGGTGGGATGGGGTGGCAGTCACCACAGCCGATGTAGGGTTCGCTGACGGGACGCTGGTTTTTCTCGCAGTAGGCATAAACCTGTACGCGACGCTGGAAAATGGCACTGAGCGGGCGGCTTGTGCGGGCGCGCAGACTCAGGTTTTCGCAAGAGTTGGCGCGGGCAATGCCCGGGACGGGGCAGGTTTTGCACAGGTCAGGTGTCCAGCGTTCGCTGGCAGCCTGGAGCAGGCGACATTCTTCGTTGGAGCGCCCGCGAAAGTAGTCGCCGTAGAAGTATTTGCATTCGATTCCGGATGGGGTGCGCATGGAAAATTTGTAAAAAGGAGGATGGGTAAGGACGAGTTATGAGAGAATTATAACCTGTGCGGGAAAACAAAAACGGGCTGGATGCAATTTGCTCCAGCCCGTTCGGGTGCTTATCAATTAAACACGGGTGACGTATTCACCAGTGCGGGTATCTACGCGGATGGTGTCGCCTTCTTTGACGAAGTTGGGAACCTGCACTTCTACGCCGGTTTCAGTGCGAACTTTTTTGGTGACGCCGGTGGCGGTATCGCCGCGCACGGCGTTTTCGGCGTATTCAACCTTCAGGTCAACGGTGAGGGGCATTTCGACATCGAGCGCTTCGCCTTTGTAGAAGGTGATTTTGCAATCCATGCCTTCTTTGAGGAAGATGGCGGAATCTCCAAGCACGTCACCTTTGATGGCAGGCTGTTCGAAGGTTTCGTTATCCATGAAATAAAAGAAATCGCCATCGCTGTAAAGATAAGAAACGTTGTGAAAATCGAGGTTGGCTTCGGGGATGCGGTCACCAGATTGGAAGGTTTTTTCAATATTGGCGCCGGTGCGCAGGTTGCGGGCTTTGATGCGGATGCTGGCGTTGCCACGGCCAGATTTGTTGTGGCTATAATCAAGGACACGGAAGAGTTGTCCATCGAGTTCGAATGTGACGCCTTTGCGAAGATCGTTTACATCAATCATGCTTGCTTTCCTTTTTATAAATTCAAGTGCGGTTGTTTTTGAGCCGAGGGATTATACTATTTGCGCCAGTTGCTGGCAAGGTGATATTCGTGGTAATTTTCATGGCTCTCCCAGGGCAGGCTAGGCGGCTGGTTTTAATCCAGGTAGCCGAACCGGTCGCGTTTTTTGGTCTAATTGATGAAACGAACGAACGCTGGGAAGAGCGTGCATTCACCAACCCGCATTGCCCGCCGTTTATGGAGATTTTGGAGGGGCTGAAAGCCATGGTTTGTCGCCACAACCAAACCACATTTATTGGGGCACATGTGGGTTGTTACGGGGAAACCCTGGGCTGGGTGGCCGGGATGCTGGAAGCATCTTCCTGTCTGGTGATGTGCATAAGAAGTCTATTCTCCGATGATGATGCAGTTTCGCCCTGCTTGCTTGGCAGCATAAAGGGCTTTATCCACGCGCGCGATTAAATCCATCAGGTTGGGCGTGTCTGGTGTCAGCAAAACAACCCCCTGGCTGACAGTCACCTGGATGGTATGAGAATCGCCAGCTTGTTCAGGCCCAATCTGCACCTGCATGGCGAAGACGGCCTGGCGCAACCGCTCTGCCACCTGGATAGCCTCGGGAAGATCGATCTCTGGGAGCAGCAAGATAAACTCCTCGCCGCCGTAGCGCGCCACGATATCCACATTGCGGACGTGTGCGCGGCAATGCTCGGCCAGGGCGCGCAAGACCTGGTCGCCTGCCGGGTGGCCGTAGGTGTCATTGACGCGTTTGAAAAAGTCGATATCGAGCATGATGATGGAGAGCGGCCGATAAAAGCGCAAGGCGCGTTCCACTTCACGTTCGCCCAGGTCGAACAGTCCGTGGCGGTTGAAAACGCCGGTCAGGGCATCGGTAACAGCCAGTTTTTGCACTTCTTCATAAAGCTGGGCGTTTTCGATCGCCACGGCAGCCTGGTCTGCAAATGCGCGCAGGTGTTCTGCATCGAGTGATGTAAACGCATTGGGCGTGGTGCTGTTCAGGAGCAGGAATCCGATAACCTTGCCCTTGATCGTTACCGGGACGCCCAGGTTGGCACGGATCCAACTGGTAGATGATGTGGCGATCCAGCCATCATAAGATTGCGTATCCGTGATGATGATTGGCGAGCCAGTTGCCTGGATTTCGCGCAGGTTGCGCGCCTGACTGACTGAAAACGGGAGGGCCTGTACTTCTGCAGGGTATTCAACACCGCTGGTGTGGCGATGACGCACCACATGGGCATTCCCACTCCCAGGGTCGAGCAGGATGATATCCACAGAGTCGGCTTCGTGCAGCAGTACCCTTTCAACATTTTCGAGAATACGGTCGAGCACATCGCTGAATTTAAGTGTGCTGTTTAGTACCGCCGCCGTGTCACGCAAGGCCTCTGCCAGGATGCGCTGTTCGCGTTCGGCGGCTTCAATGCGTTTGCGCTCGGTGATGTCGCGCGCCGCAGCAAAAATGCCAATTACCTTCCCGGCACTGTCGCGGTATAAACTGGCATTGTATACAACCGCAAAAATACGTCCATCACGATGGCGAATCTCGAGGGCATAATCACGCACGGAGCCTTCACGAAAAACCTGCTGGTATCCGGCGCGCGCCAGCTGCGGTTCGGTAAAGTAGGCAGAAAAATCGGTGCCAATCAGGCGGTCACGGGGGTAACCAGTAACGCGTTCAGTGGCAGCATTTACATCCGTGATCTTTCCATCCGGGCCAATAGTGACAAGCGGGTCAAGGCTGGCTTCGATCAGGCTGCGATTATACTCATTGGCAACCCGTAAGATTTCTTCCGCATGCTTCCGCCTGGTAATGTCGATTTGGACACCATACCAGATGGTGAAGCCATCCCGCCGGCGATAGGGCGTGGCGCGAATCAGCGCCCAAAAGATTTTCCGGGTTTGGGCATGACGCAAGCAAACTTCCAATTCCAAACGGGTCAAGTTTTTGCGCGAATTGATCTCTGCATCTGCCAGCTTTTGGCGATACTCTGGCAAAAGAACACTGCGCAATGCTACAGGATCTTTAATGGCATCTGCCGCGCTGATTCCGGTCAGATGCTCTATGCTGGATCCCATGTACTCATAATAGGAACGGTCGTTGGTATCATACACGTACACAAACAGGGCAGCATCCGTCAGATTATCGCTGATGGCCCGCAAGCGCGTCTCGCTTTCGCGCAGCGCCATTTCAGCGATCTTGCTTTTGGTAATATCCATGATATTGCCAAAAACCCGCACAACCCTCCCGTTTTTCCGCTCAGCTTGCGCGATGGTTCTAACCCATTTATGTGTTTTTCGGGCGCTGATAAATTCCAATTCCAGGTCATACGGTTCGCCCAGTTCAACCGCCCGTTGGAACGCCCGGTTGATAATTTCCTGGTCTGAAGGCGCATAAAAACCAACCACCTGGCCTACATCACTGGTGTTGTAGTTATTGCCCACTTCATAGATTCGGTAAACCTCATCAGTCCAAGATATTTTCCCCGTGGCGGTATCATACTCCCAGCCCCCTACCTGGGTAATTTCCTGGGTTTGCTTCAAGAATGATTCGCTTTTGTGTAAGGCATCTTCCGCGCGGCCACGGTCTTGCAGGGATTGAATCCACTGCTGCAAACGCGCTTCCGGGCGATTGCTCAGGAATACATCTGGTGGGATAAAATAAAAATTATCATATCGCTGCGTGCCGATAATCACAATCGGATGGGTATGGATCACATCCTGCAAAAGCGCGGGGTCGAACTTCCGCCGGTCATACTGGCAAATTGCCAGGCAGCGACTGCCAGGGAAAAACTGATTGAGCTTCGCCTCGTACTCGATCAGTCTTCCAGAACCTGGCAGGCCACGCAAAGCCCAGGTCATTTCTCCGGTAACACGCAGGGCTGAATAGCCATCCGCCAGGGCCTGCTCAGTGGTAGTTCGTAAAAACTGGATCATTGCATCGGGATCAAAAACACCATTCTGCAAGTAAGTATCTGCATGAAAGGCTATGCTCAATTGCCCCCGCAACAAATAATCATCAACAGCCAACCCATCATCACGTAGATAGCCCAAGACAGTATCAGCTGTGTGAGTATCAACAATATAGATGACTTTTTCGCCTTGGGCCAGGCCCTGGCGCACATACCCCGTCACCATTGCACGATGTTCTGACTCGGTTTCATAGATACAGCAAAGATGATCACCCATCTTTAAGTTAGCAAACGGATCTGCGTTGTGCGAAATTTCATCGTTCTGCATAGAATCTCTTTAAAGTTGATACTTTTATTATACAAACAGGCTCTACGCTGAACAAGAAAACTGACAGTTTTGCCTGTATTACTGTGCAAATCATCACATATGAGCAGAAGTTTGCCACAATGGCCGGTTTTGTTAAGGTATAATATTCTAATCCCCAATCTGACGGGCAATTTTTGATTCTGTAGGCGACCCAAGATGACAATTTCTCTAAATATTACGGCTGAATACTGGCATAGCCTGACGGTGACCCAGCGCGACATTGACTTTCTACAAAACCACCTGTTCGAAACTGAAATCCCGCTCAATATTCACCAATTGAGCTCTGTACTGGTGGCGGAACGTATCCGGCTCGAACGTGAATCTCAAGCGCTCCAGCAAAAATCGGCAGGTGACCTTTACCTTCCCAAGAACTATTACAAAAAGGGGCAAAAATTAATCTTCCCTGCGCTGGGAATGCGCAAAGGCCAGGTCACATCCATCCGCGAGGGTAAAAACCCTGAGCTGGGTGAATTCCAGGTGCTCGAAGTGGCCCTGGAAGATGGTTCCAGCAAATCCTTCGCTGCCGGGCTGGCCGAACACAAACTAAATGCCCCCATAGAGGAGAAAATCTCCCCTGAAGCTGATCCCGATACCATCATTGCCAATTACGGGCCTGCACTTGAAAAGAAGCTCGAGCTGGCGCTCGGCGCAGATGGAAACCTGGTTAAAATCGCAGCACATTGGTTCCCGGCAGCGCTGCTGGTAGATATCAACAAAGGCCATCTCAATCTCACCGAAGCTTTGCTCGAAATGGCTGGAGGAGAACCACTCCAAACCGCCAAGTTAATGGATCAGGTGGATATCAAAGCTGGCAGCAACCCCCGTTTGCTGGAGTTTTCGTTCAACTACGCCCTGCAAGAAGACGGCCGTTTCGACGAAGTTGGCCCGGCAGGAGAAGTGCTCTGGTGCCTGCGCCGCCTGGAGCCAGAAGAAGTGCAACGCGCCCCGGCCCGTTTACAATATCACCTGATCGAATATGATCGCGCTGTGCTGAGCAGCCAAATGCTGGCGCTGGAATCTGAATTGGATGATGAACTCAGCGAGACTCAATTCAAACACCCCAATGCTAACGAAGTAACCCTGGTGTTGAGCTACCCGCACTGGCGTTCGGGCACGCTGCCCATTTCCAGCCGCGCCCGCAGCTTTTTCCCCACTGCATTTGAATCGCCGCGCATCTGCTTCACCCTGGTGGATGGCAAAAGCGGGCTAAAATTCCCGGCCTGGGTTGTGCGCGAAAATGGATATGTGTTTGGTTTGAAAGCCTGGTTCGATGCCAATAAATTAATCCCCGGTGGCAAAATCACCTTGCGCCGTTCCAAAAACCTGGGAGAAGTGATCATCGAAGCAAAAACCAAACGCCCAGCCAAAGATTGGGTGCGCACCGTGCTGGTTGGATCAGATGGCGGATTGGTGTTCTCTGTCTTGCGACAAGAAGTAGCCTGCGAATACGATGACCGAATGGTTGTTTTTGTGCCCAATGTGACAGCAGTGGATATTGCCTTCGACCAAATGTCCCGTTCACGCAAACCATTTGAAAGAGTGCTAAAAGATATGCTGCGCGAACTCTCCAAGCTTACCCCACAGGGGCACGTGCATGCCGAGGAACTCTATTCAGCCATCAACATCCTGCGACGCGTTCCGCCTGCGCCCATGCTTGCTACCCTTGTAACGAACAACGATTTCAGCCATGTCGGCGACCTGCACTATAGGCTAACCGAAATGATGCTCGAGGAAGAATAAAATGACAGATGCCGCCCCCCGCTCCAGCTTAATCAAACCCAGCCTGCAAACCCACTTTCATATCGACTTTGCATGGTGGCAGCAAAATGAGCGCGATTGGCACGTTCATATGCGCAACTTGCTATGCGCAGAACACCAGGAATCTTTTGCCCAATTTGCCAGCGGAGAGATGATCGACTTTATTGACCCGGAAACCGCTGAAGTTCGCCCGATGGATGGCATCCAGCAGGTGATTTTATCTCACTGCGCCCGCCAGCCCGAGTGGGTAACCACACAAACAGCCCTGGTGGAAGCCGTTTTTCGCATTTTCCTATCGAACGGAAACAGCCCGCTCTCGCCACAAGACCTTTCGGAACGGTTGGGCCGCCCCGCCAATGTTATCCTGCAAACCCTGGCCGGGCCGCGTGTCTACAAAGGTATCCGCCCCATCCTGGATTAATGCCACGATGAGGGTAAACAGGTGGCAAAATGCGCGAGGCAGATGACATGACAGTGCTTGGTGTTTGAACACGAGCTGCGGGCGAGGTGGCTGTCCTGGTTGTAATTGATTTTGACTTGAAGGCGGGCGAACTGCGCTTTTATCGCCCGAAGGTGGATAAGATATACGCCCCAGAAAGCAAACCCGCCCCGGTATATCTGGGGCGGGTTTGCTTTCTATTTGCGTGTTATTACATATCGCCTGCTCTACCAGCTGGGCTATGGTGGCTAGACTTTCAGCGGGCAGGATTATGCAGGATTTGGTCAAATAGGGCACCGCCAAACATCCATAGCGCGCCCAGACCCAGCAGCGCACCCAGCAGGTTGACCAGCCAGCCGATAAAGGGTAAAGCTGCCAGGGCGGCAAAGATGATTACACCAAAAAGCATCGGCCAGAATTTGTGTTCGGCCAGGTCAGGCTGCAGACGCGACAAGATCATTTTCCCACCCAAAAAGCTGATTACAAGCTGCGCAATGAAAGAACTGGACAGGATAAAGCCAAAGATCAGAACAAACATCCCCAAAATACCCATCCAGGTCACCACACCGGTGATACTACCCAGGGTGAGCACTCCAAAGATGATGGCAGCGATCACGGTGACGGCAACCAGTACCAGGATAGCAAAGAAGAATGCCCCCCAGGCTACCACACCCCAGCCAAGCGCGGGCAGCGGAGACTGGCGCAAATGGTCAGAAGCGCCCTTGATAAAAGCCGGGAAGAGCCAGACCAGCAGCAGCCCAAACAGTGCCAGGGTCACCATGCGCCGCAGGGCATCAAAGATGCCGGTTATGATCTGCTCAGAGAGGGTGGGCGTTTTGACAATATCTTCGGGTGCAACCACCGGCTCGATGCGCTGGATTCCGCCAACCACTACGCCGGCAGGCAGGCTGAGTTCTTTGCTGCTGGTATAAACCAGCTTGCCGCCAACCTGAGATTCAGGATTAATCGTCAGGCCGGGTGGAACTGTCGGCATAGAAATTGTTACTTCTGGAAGATAAAGGGACGGGTGGGGAGAAGTGCTATCGCTGTCGCCAACTTCGACATTCATGTTACCACCCACGTTGCCGCGCAATTCCACACTTCCAGAAAAAACTTGCAGGTTGCGGCCAATTTCACCGGCCAGCAGCGACTGCCCGCCCATGAAAAGCACATCCTTCTGATTAACGGCGCCCTTGCGCATCTCCAGGCTGGCGCCAAAGGCGATCACATCCCCGTCGATTTTGGCATTTTCACCCAGCAGCAATGCCCCACCAGCGATACGAACACTGCCGCTGACGGCACCGTTAACGATAATGGTTTGCCCGGCAGCCATCACATCCCCGTCGACGGTGCCGTTAATGGTCAAGGTGTTGCCACTGGCAACCAGGTCGCCATTAACTGTGCCGTTCATGGTGAAAGTTCGCGCGCCAATGTAGAGATCATCATTAATAACTTCATCTGCGGCAATGATGACGGTATCGCCGCCGCGGCCATCGAAAGCGCGCGCGGGGCTGGCAAGCGTCAGGCTGAGAACAGCCAGCAGCAAAAGACTGACAAAAATTTGAGCTTTGGATTTTGAAAACATAAAATTCTCCTGCGAGATGAACATTTGGATAAATAAAGTATACGTGATTATGCCGCAAAAGTTTTAGAAACCACCCCAAACCCGGTGAGCATAATTCGCTCGAGGTTCTTTGCATATTCAAATCGGCAACCTTTGCCATAAAATTCCGTAAGTACCCGAGTACACAAACGGTAAAAATACCAGTCAGTTATGCTATATTTGTTATTGAAACTGTTTGGAGCGACCATCCGCAATGCCGACCAATCCCAGCACCACCCAAACATCCCTGCAAAACCACCCCACCTTACGTTGGGGGCTGGTGGCTGCCTGGGTTGCCACCGTAATCTACATCCTGGTGGTAATGGGCTCTGCTATCTACCCACAGATCCACGCCGCAATCAACACAAACCTGATCCAGGCCATTTTGAACATCCCGGCCCTGCTCAAACTGGGGTTCGATTACGGCTCCGATCTTCTCCTCGTGGTTGGTTTTTCGCTACTCGGCGCGCTACTGGTGGCGCGCCGCTCCGATGACTGGTTTGCCATCTTCACATCGACTTTCCTGATCACCTTCGGATGGCGCATCACCAACATCGCCAACACCGTGGCAGCCCAGCCTGGCTACGAAGCCGCCGCCGGGCTGATCCTGGCGATGGGAGATATTGGCATCGTCTTCTTCCCACTGCTCTTCCCGGATGGGAAATTTTCACCACGCTGGCTGAAATTTATCGCCCCAATGCTGGCCCTCATTTTACTGGGCATCTACACCCTGCCATTTGCGCCCTTTTTTTGGGGTAAACTCAACCAGCAAACCTACCTGACCATCATCGGCGCCTGCTACACCGTCAGCATCCTGTCCAGCATTTACCGCTACCGTCACACCAGCACCAGCCTGGCGCAAAAACGCCAGATCCGCTGGACCTTTCTCGGGACGATGGGACCACTGCTGTGGTTCATCTTGTTCATGGTGCTGCCGATCTTCATCCCGGCCTTCAGCGGGGAAACGCTCATCGCCACCATCTTTACAGTTTTATCGCGGATTTTGGGCATCTTCCTGTTCCTGATGCTGCCACTATGCGTGATGATCTCCATCGTTCGCAACAAGCTATTCGACATCGACCTGATCATCAACCGCTCACTGGTCTATGGCATCATGACCATCGCCCTGGGGCTGGCTTTCGCGCTCATGCTGGGATTCATCTCATTCATCTTCAAAAATTTCCAGCAGAGCGACCAATCACTGCTGGTGGCAACCATCTGCTCAGTGGCCGCCGGAGCACTCTTCCAGCCGGCGCGCAAAAAGTTGCAGCGCTTTGTAGACCGGGTCTTCTACCGCATCCACATCGACTACCAGAAAACCCCGGTCAAAATACCCACATCCTCAGAACCGGCAGTCTCAGGCACCACCCTGTCATCCTATCGCGGGCTGAAGCTGATTGGGCGCGGCGGCATGGCCGAAGTTTACAGCGGCACCAGCCCCACCAATGGCAGGATGGTAGCCATCAAAGTGCTGCCCGCCGCCCTGGCCAGCGACGAGCAATTCCGCAAACGCTTCACACGCGAGGCCCAAATCATCGCAAGGCTGGAACACCCCAACATTGTGCGCGTGCTCGATTTCGGACACGAAGAAGGCTCTTACTACATTGTCATGGAATACCTCCCCGGGCCTGACCTAAGCGCCCTGCTCAAAGAGCGGAAACAACTGCCCTTACCCGAAACCATCAGTGTGCTGCGCGGCATAGCCAGCGCACTCGATTACGCTCACCAGCAGGGCTTGGTTCACCGCGACATCAAGCCATCCAATGTCATGCTCGATGGCTCACAAGAACCCATGCGCGCCGTGCTGACCGATTTCGGCATCGCCAAAATCACCGATGCCCACACACGCATCACAGCCACCGGCGTGCTAGGCACCTTCGATTACATCGCCCCCGAACAGATCCAGGCATCTGCAGACGTGGATGGCCGTGCGGATGTATACTCACTGGGCGTGATGACCTACCAACTCCTGACCGGGCGCCTGCCCTTTGAGCGTCCCAACCCCGGAGCTTTGCTACTGGCCCATCTCACCGCCCCCGCGCCTGATGCCCGCGACTTGCTACCTGACCTGCCCCGTCACGCTTCATACGCCCTACAGCGCGCCATGTCCAAAAAACCGGCAGACCGCTATGCCAGTGCCAGCGAACTGCTCGAGGCGCTCGAAAGCGCCTGAAATTCCCGCAAAAATATTACAAATTTGGCAGAGGGTTTAATCAGCCAGGAAATACGTATTTACAAGATAAAATTCAAAATCTGTACTAAAATAATAAGAGCGAACTGCAAGGTTGCTGTTATGACAGCACAACTGCAGACGCACTTAAAATAAGCGCATGGAGGTCAGCGATTATATGTTCAATGATTTCAATGATGGTGAAAGTCGCGGCACAATTTTGTACGTGGAAGACAACCCAGACAACCGCAACTTACTGCGGCGAATTTTGATGGCCGAAGGGTTCGAAATCACCCTGGCAGAAACTGCCGATCGGGCCTTCAAAATTCTCGAATCGTTCCATCCCGACATCATCCTGACAGATATCAATATGCCCGATATGGATGGATATACCCTGACTGCAAAAATCCGGGCAATGCCAAACATGACTGGCATCCCAATCGTGGCGCTCACCGCAAATGTAATGAAAGGTGACAAAGAAAAGTCATTGGAAGCCGGATGTGATGGCTACATTCAGAAACCAATCGATATCGACACAATCGCCGCCCAGGTAGAAAAGTTCATCAAGAGATAACCATCATGAACGATCAGGATACTGCACGACCCACTGGATCATCCGATGGCCGCCGAGGCGGCATCCCCAAGGATGCAACTGTCCTTGTTGTTGAAGACAATGTTTCCAACTTTGTGCTGATCGCCCGCATGTTGGGATTTCTCAACATTCACTGCGAGTGGAAAACATCCGGCTATGAAGTGGTAGAGTACGCTGACACCCTGCCCCGTCTGGATTTGATATTGATGGACATTCGCTTGCCCTATGAAGATGGATATGGCGCGATGAAAAAAATCCGGGCATCTGATCGGCTGAAAAACGTGCCAATCGTGGCGGTGACAGCCGAGGCCAGCCAGGAGCAAATGGACAAGGCGCGCACATCAGGCTTCGATGGCTTCCTGGGAAAACCCCTCGACCCGGATAAATTCCCAGACCAAATCCGCCGGATATTGAGCGGAGAACCAGTCTGGGAGATCCCATACGAAGAGAGATAGTCCTTACGAGGGATTCTCTCCAGAGGAGAGAGCCCTCGTTTTTGTTGATTTTTGGAACCCCTACCTTTATGAGCGATTTGCAGGCAGCTACCACAGATCCCCAAACCATTCTAAAAATGCACCAGGCCAATTATGGCATCTTCCAGGCGCGCACAGAGCGGGAGGTGATTAACGCCATTGGAGAGGCCTTGCGGGCGTCCCCATTTGCTTGTGTATACTACAACATCAATGATAGTGGCCTGGAACTTGTTCACAATATCAACCCACACAATCGGGGGAAAAAACTGGATGCGCCCTCGCAAATTGCGCTTTCAGCGGCGGGTGTGGCTCAATATTTTTCTGAAGAACTGGTTATTGCGCAAACGACCGAGGCCAGATTCCCCGACGAACTGGTTAAGATATTTTTTGATGGGCAGTGTGAGCAGATAGCTGTCATTCCAATCATCCAGGATGTTTTAACGCTGGGTGTGCTGGCGCTTGGCGCGCCGGCCGAAGTAACCATCAACAACGAAAACATTGATCCGCTGATCCGGTTGGCGAGTATCATTCCGGTGGCGCTGAACAATGTCAAAGCAGCGCGCGCCACTCAACAACGCTTACGCGAACTGGAGGCGATTTCGGAAACCAGCCAGGGCATCACCTCGGCCAGCGACCTGAACGCTATCTTCGAGGTGGTACACCGGCAGGTGCGCGCCACCATTGGCGAAGTCAGTCTGTCGATTGCACTCTTTCGACGCGAAACCCAGACCATCGAAACGCCTTATCACTATGAAAACGGCAAAATTTCAAAGATTGAGCCGGTGCTAATTGGCGAGGGGCTGGTATCAATCTTGTTGCGCACGCGCCAGCCCTTGATGCTGGTCGAAGACACCGAACGACGCAGCCGCGCCCTGGGAGCAAAGTATATCGGTAACCCGGCAAAATCCTGGCTGGGTTGCCCGCTCATTGCGGGTGGTGAAGCAATTGGAGCCATCGTGATCCAGGATTCGGAGCAGGAGCAACGCTTCACCCAGGATGATTTGCGCTTCATTATTGCCCTTTCGGCCCAGGTTTCCGGGGCAATTGATAATGTGCGCTTGCTGGATGAAACCCGGCGCCGCGCACTGCAACTCCAAACGGTAGCTGAAATCTCGCGTGAAGTTTCCAGTTCTTTGATTGTAGACAACTTGCTGCGTGAAGCAGTCAACCTGGTTCGTGAACGATTCAATTTTTACCACGCATCCATTTTTTTGATGGATGCGAATGGTGAGTATGCCGTTATCCGCGAATCTACGGGAAATGCCGGGTTGCAATTGAAGCGCGCAGGGCATAAGCTGGCGGTAGGCTCAAAATCCATCGTAGGATATGTCAGCAAAAACCGCGAGCCGCTGATCGTGAACGAAACCAACAAAGACCCCAATTATTACGCCAACCCACTGCTGCCCGATACGCGAGCCGAGGCTGCGCTACCGCTAGTGGTGGCCGACAGGTTGCTGGGCGTGCTGGATGTGCAAAGCACCCAGCCTTATGTTTTCACGGATGAGAATGTCAAAATCCTGCAAATCCTGATCGATCAGTTGGCAGTAGCAGTGGTCAATTCAGAGTTGTTTGCAGAAGCACAGGAACGCCTGTCGCAGCACCGCTTGTTGCACCACGTGACTACCGCCGCAGCTTCCAGCACCACCATCGAAGAAGCGCTCAATAGTGCGGTGCAAGGTTTACAGGTGACGATGGGGGGTGACCAGATTGCGATTTTGCTGGCAGATAAGGAACAAAAAATCCTGGAAGTGAAATCTTCTGTTGGGTATCCAAATGAAGAGTCTGCGCGGCTGAGAATTCCATTTGGGGTGGGTATTACGGGTTGGGTGGCAATCCGTCGCATTTCACAACGCGTGGATGATATCAGCAAAGATTCACGCTATATCTCGGTTAACCCGAAAGTACGCTCAGAGCTGGCAATCCCGTTAATTTACCGGAACGAGGTTTTGGGCGTTCTAAATATTGAAAGCCCGCGTATTGCCGCTTATTCTGAAAATGACGAGGAGATGCTGGGAACGCTGGCCGGAAGCCTGGCTGCCATCATCTCGCACTCGCGCCTGCTGGAACAGTTCCGCACCCAGGTAGAGCGTGAACGCCAACTGTATGAGATCACCAACCGCATCCGCCGCACGACCAGCCCTGAAAAAATACTGGCCATTACTGCAGAAGAGATCAGCCGGACTCTCAATACTACCCGCACCCGTGTCAAAATCGCGCTGGAAGCACAAGATGAACCAAAACGTTAACCAGGAGCCGAAATGTATAAAAGGCTTTTCAGTGATGCACCAACAGAAAATACGGAACGCGACCGCCGGTTGATTTTAGGAATCTTACTGATAACGAGCATTATCTTATTTGCGCTGCCAACCTTTGGCCTGATCTCTGTTGAAGATCGACTGCCAGTGCTGGTTGCGGCGATAATCTCAACCGTTACAATGCTCATCAGCTACAGGGGAAATACCAATTTTGGACGCATCATCATCCCGTTATTATTAAACGGCGCGATCGGGTATTTTGTATATAATGGCGGTTTACGCGACATCTCTTTATTAGGGATTGCGGGTGTCATCACCATTTCCAGCATCCTGATGGGGCAAACCGGAACGCTGTTTTCAGGAATCTCCATGACATGCGTTATTATCGCAACCGGGCTTGGAGAAGTGAGTGGGCAACACACAACCTATCTCGGCCAGTATACGCAACGATCAGATATTGCGAGCCTGGCAATCCTGGTTATGGGTACAGCTTTGTTGCAATACCTTCTGCTGAACCGGTTAAACCAGGCCGTAAAAAACGCCAAGGAAAGCCTGTTCAGTCAAACGGATGCTAACCGGGAGCTGCGTACCATGCAATTGGAACTGGAGCAGCGTGTGGCAGAGCGGACAGCGCAATTGCGGGCATCGAATGCGGTGGGGCAGGTTGCCAGTTCAATTTTGGACCCAGATGAATTAATTAACAAAGTTGTCAATCTCATTACCGAACAGTTTGAATATTATTACGCGGCAATCTTTATTATTGAAGATAACAGCAGATGGGCGGTGTTGCGTGATGCCACAGGTTCAGCGGGGCAGGTGCTCAAGTCGCGGCGACACCGGCTACAGATTGGCAGCGGCAGCATGGTTGGGATGGCGATCAACACCAAAGAAGCCCGTGTTGCCCTGGATGTAGGTGAATCTGCTCAACGGTTTAACAACCCGCTGCTGCCCAATACGCGTTCAGAAATCGCCCTGCCGTTGATCGTTGGCGAGCGAGTGATCGGCGCGCTGGATGTGCAATCGGTACGGGAAGCAGATTTTAAGCAGGAAGATATTGATACTTTGCAGAGTATGGCCAACCAGGTGGCAATTGCTATGGAAAATGCGCGCCTGTTTTCTCAAATGGACGAAGCCTTGCGGGAAATCAGCCGCAGCAACCGTGATACCCTGGTATCGGCCTGGACGGACAGGAGCCGCGCCAATACGCTGGAGCATGTTGTCAACCTGCCGCCAACATCCAGCAACCCGGAATTCAAAGAAATCGAACTGCCTTTAACCTTGCGCGAACACAGCATCGGTCACATCAATATCCAAACCGAGAATGATTGGACGAGTGAAGATCAATCTTGGGCCGAATCGCTGGCAACCCAGGTTGCTGTCTCAATCGAAAATGCGCGTCTGTTCGAAGAAAGCCAGCAAGCAGCCCTACGCGAACACATTTCGGCGGCCATCATCCAGAAAATCTGGTCGGCTGGGAGTATCGATGCCATTATGCAAACAACCATTCGGGAACTCAGCCGGTCATTGGGCGCTTCTGAAGCATCGATTGAACTCAAGCTTAAGGCGGACGAGTGATGAATACCAAGTCAACGATTTCTACAAGTGAGAAACCATCGGGATTTTTTAGCCAGCTAAGCTGGCTAACCGCCCCACATTCATCTATAAAAGACTCTGCTAGCCGCCAAAAGGCTGAACTGTCTGCCCGGTTTACACTGGTTATGTTCTTGCTCAGTGTTATCGGGTATCTCGCTGCCATCCCGAGCAACGGCCTGGAGGAATCTTTCCTGAATTTTGGCGTTAGCATGGTAATGGGCCTGATTGCGTATGTAATGAGTCGATCACCATACTATACACTTGGGGCATTCATCCTTTCATTGAGTTTCCTCATCAGCCCATTCGTGATCGCAGTCAATACGACAACAACTCGCGATACGCAGGCGCTGATTATTGAATTCCACGCCTTGGGGTTGATCATCGCCAGCGCGCTAACAAACTCCTGGGCAACCTGGCTGCTTACCGGCCTATCTGTGGCGGGCGTCTTTTCGATGACATTCATTGGGCTGCCGCTTCCCACCAATATCGGCGGGTTAACTGGCATCCTGACCACCATGGGGCTGGTGCTGGTGATCTTGAATAACTTCAGGAACAAAGTGGAATATACCCGTCTGGCCGAGTTGGAAATTGTCAACCGGGAACTATCAAGCATCCGCGACTCGCTGGAGATGCGCATCCAGGAACGCACCGAAGAAATCAACCGGCGTTCAATTCAATTGGAAGCATCTGCCATGGTGGCCCGCACCGCAGCGGAATTCCGCAACCTGGAGGATGTTATCAACCACGTTGTGGATCAAATCACCGACCGGTTTGGATACTACCATGCTGGGGTTTTCCTGGCTGAAAGTTCCCGGCAATTTGTCACACTCCAGGCAGCCTCTTCGCCTGGCGGAAAAAGAATGGTTGAACGTGGTCACAGGCTGGAAGTGGGCCGCCAGGGTATCGTGGGCTACGCCGCCTACCAGAAAAAGCCGCGCATTGCCCAGGACGTGGGCGCTGATGCCGTCTTTTTCAACAACCCATACCTGCCTGAAACCCATTCTGAAATTGCACTGCCCCTGGTGGTGCAAAACCGCCTGATCGGCGTGCTGGATATTCAATCCAAAGATATCAACGCTTTTGGGCAGGAAGATGTTTACACCCTACAAACAATGGCAGACCAGGTAGCCCTGGCAATTGAAAACGCCCGCCTGCTGGCAGAGAGCCAATCGGCTTTGGATGAATTGCAGAGGATCACATCGCGTGGCACGCTGATGGCCTGGAAAGAGAAGTTCTCGCACGAAGAACGCTCGTATACTTACAATGCTTTCGGCCTTGCCAAGAGCAATAAAGACATCAGCAAAGAACCCGCATCAGAACACAATCTAAAAATACCAATTCGCTTGCGCGGCTACCAGGTGGGCACCTTACTGCTCAAACGCAAGGAAGCCGAAGAACAATGGAGCAGCAAAGAACAGGAATTGGCCGAAAAAGTTGCCGACCAGGTGGCCCTGGCAATCGACAATGCCCGCCTGCTGGATGATTCCCAGCGCCGCGCCAAACGCGAAGAAACCATCAACGAATTCACGAGCCGGTTTAACCGCTCACTGAATGTAGATACCCTGCTGCAAAACGCAGCCCGCGAACTGCACAGTCTCCCGCAGGTCATTGAAGTATCTGTGCTGCTGAAACCATCCGAAATCACCCAGGAAGTCAAATAAACCGCATGGTGGCTGGTAAACGATGAAAAAGTTCTTCCTGTTATTCACCCCGCCTGACGAACAAAAAATCGCTGCTGAAGAAAAGCGCGATCTCTATAGCGCGCTCTATTCCACCCTGCTGTATTCCCCGCTGACCATGGGTTTCAACCTGGCAGGGCACGCCATTATTTTTGTGCTGGCATATTTCCAAATGCTGGAAACCACCACCAGCGAATTGTTGATTTTCCCGGTCATCCTGCTGACAATCTCGATCCTGCAATTTCCCCTGATTAATTTGCTAAACGAGACCCGCCTGACAAGGGTGGCAATCGCCTTCACCATTATCAGCTCGTTAGGGATGGCATCACAGGTATTCTTCTGGGCCAACATCCCCCTTTTCATCACCCTGTTCAGCCTGCTCACCCCCCTGGCTTTTGTGTTGATGCGCGGCCCGTCAGTGCCGATGAAAGTTTTCATCATAATCTACAGCGCAGCATTAAGCTGGGCCCTTTACCAGGTTGACGCACTGCTGACCCTGGAACGCATACACCTGGCATCACTCACGGCCATGGCGGGAATGACCGTCTACGCCACAGTGCTGCTGACACTGATCATCCTGATCATCTCCACCACTGCCACACCCTTCAAAACAATTGTGGCACGACTGGTAACGACTTTTGCATTTATCACAACCCTTTCTGCGGTCACAACCCTGTTAATCGGTGCACTGACCAGCTTTTACTACGATCGCCAAAACACGTTCGAGCAAATCCAAACAATCACCAGTTTAAAAAATGAACAAATCCTGACCTTGCTGGGCGATCTTGAATCGGACGCAAGCAATGCGCTGAATGATACCAACCTGGCACCGCGCATCCTCTACCTGCTACGCAACCGTCCCGGCTCTGCGCTCTACCAATACAACTACGACCTGATCAAAGCCTATCTGACAAAAATCCAGAACCAGTCGGAGCGATATGATGAATTGCTGTTACTAGATGGCACCGGCAAAGTAATCCTATCCACCCTCCGCCAAAATGAAAACCAGAATTTCTCGCAGCAACCCTTTTTCCAGGGCGCGATGGAAAATCAGAGTTATGTAGTGGAAAGCAGTTATCCAGGGACAGTTGGGAACAGCATCGTTTTTGTGCGCTCCATAACACGTGAAGGCTTGATGCTGGGCGTACTGGCTGCTCGAGGAAACTTCAACACTGTTACGCGCATAGTGGAAACCAAAACCGATCCCAACCAGACGCTGGAAACGTACCTGGTCAGCAACCGGCTGGCCCCCTTGACCAAAACCCTTTACCCGGTAGATGAAGTTCGCACAGAAGCAACCTCCCAAGTTATCACCTTCCGCTACAATCATGGCCAGGGGATTTATGAAAATTACCAGGCAGACTCGGTACTGGGGTATTACGTTTGGATCCCACAGCTTGAAGCGGCCCTGATCACAGAAATTTCACAGGCTGAAGTGGTGCAAGATACCATCCAGCTACTGCTAACCAATCTTTCGGTCGGGTTTTTCACCACGCTAATGGCTTTCGCCATTGTATTGGTTACATCCCGCTCCATCAGCGCCCCGGTAGTGGCTCTGGCCGAAAAAGCCAAAGCCCTGGCTGGTGGTAACTTCGCGGTGCGAATTGCCATCGCCAACCAGGATGAAATCGGCAGCATGGCACAGGCATTCAACACAATGGCCGAGGAACTCCAAAACCTGGTGCAAAACCTGGAACAGAAGGTGGATGAACGCACCAGGGATATCCAAAAACAGGCCAGCCGCCTGCGCCTGGCATCAGAAGTAGCACGAGACGCAACCACATCAGACAACCTCGACTCACTGCTTAACCGCTCAGCTCAGATTTTACAAGAACGTTTTGGGTTCTACTACACGGGCATCTTCCTGATCGACAGCACCCGGGAATATGCAGTTCTGCGCGCCTCACCCACCGAAGCCGGGAAAGCGCTGCTCGAACGCAGCTATCGCATCCCGATCGGCAAAGCCGGCATCATCAGCACAGTTGCAAATACGGGCGAGTCGCGTATCGCACTCGACACAGACAAAGATATTATCTTTGTACAGAACCCCCTGCTGCCCAATACACGCTCCGAAATTTCCACCCCGCTAAAAGTCAACAACGTAGTCATCGGCGTGCTGGATGTGCAAAGCGACCAACCTTCAGCTTTTTCTCAGGAAGATATTTCGGTACTGCAAATTGTGGCAGACCAGCTAGCCCTGGCAATCCAACGCGCCCAACTGGTGGAACAACTCGCCAGCAACCTGAGCGAAATTGAACGCACCTACCAGCAGCTGACGACAACATCATGGGAAACTGTTGCCAGCGCCCGCTCACAGCCAGGATACCACTACGATGGGCTGAGCATCACCCCGCTGCGCAGCTATCCACCTGAAAGCCGCCAGGTTTTACAGCAAGGGAAACCAGTCATCGTGGAAAGCAAGGGGGATGAACTCCAAAAAAACAAAGTGCTGGCAATGCCGATTAAATTACGCGAACAGGTGATCGGGGTGCTGACCATCAAATTTGCATCGGAACGAGTAGCCCCAGACACCATAGCCCTGATTGAAGAAACTGCCAACCGGCTGGGCCTGGCCCTAGAGAACGCCCGCCTTTACGCTGAGACTCAAAAACGAGCCGAGCGCGACCGCCTGCTGGGAGACATATCCACCCGCATCGGCGCATCCTTCAACATCGATAACATCTTGCGCTATACGGCCGAAGAGTTTGGAAAGATTTTGCCCGAAGCCGAAGTTGTGATTGAGCTGGAAAAACATAAGGAAGGCTAAGAGCATGGCCTTTGATAAGATACCATTCCTGAAACACCCCAACACATCGGAGGCCCAAAGCGCCTCCTATTTCACTCTGGCCGGAACAATCAGCTCATGGATTGGCGCAGCCAGCTTTTTCATCGCGGGTGCTCAAACTTCAACCTGGCAATTCATCGCGATGGGCAGCACGGGGAGTATCCTGGGGCTGGTTTTGCTTATCGCAAACATCTTAAACAACACCGGGCGCACCCGGTTAGCCACCTGGGTATCGATCATCGCTTCGGCATTATGTTTCACAATATTTGCAATGCTGACCAGCAACATGAGTGTGGTGCTGGCTTTCCTGATGGTTACGCTGGCCGTTAATGTTTCCATACAGATATTCCACGATTCAACAGAAAGCACTCTGGGGGTTATCGCCAGTATTCTCTGCTCGATATTGATTGTGCTCACAGGCAGTGCCGACTTTGGAATTGAACGCATCGAAATGGCGGCCTGGTTGCAAGAAGTATTCATCACGATCTGCGGCCTGGTAGGAATGCTGCTCTCGATCAACACACTGCGGCGCTTCGAATTTAGCTCGTTGCGCTCCCAAATTGTGGCAGCTTTCCTGATCATGTCCATCATCCCAATCATTCTCATCCAGGCTTCGCAATACATCAACATCCAAAACTCGCTACGCGACCAGGGCAACCAGGATCTGAAAGAGAATGCCTGGAACATCGCCAACGGGGTGGAACGGGCGCTCACAGATATCCAACGTGATGTGAGCACAACCGCAAAACTACCCGTGCTCAAACAGCTCCTTACCGGCAGCGATGATGTGGTGCCAAATGCCCTGGCCACCCTCGACGCTATTCGCTCACAGAACAAATACATCATCTCTTTTGGCGTGCTGGATATCAACGGGCTGAACATCCTCGATACACAGCTCAACCTGAAAGGCGCAAACGAGAGTTTTTCTTCTTACTTCCTGGCCAGCAGCACCAGCAGCCAGGCTTACATTACCGATTGCTATTACGACACTATTGGAGACAAATCGTACCTGTTTATCAGCTTGCCCATCATTGATCTGGATGAAAACAGCACCATCGGCATTTTGCGTGCCAAGGTGGATGGTCAGATTCTGCAGGATACCATCGTCAGCCTGGCACCCAGCATCGGGGCAGACCATGCCATTATGCTCGTCACCGACCAACAGGTTATCCTGGGACACAGCCTTGATTCCAGCCTGAACTTTAAGACTCTCAGTTTGCTGCGTGACAGCATCGTCAAAAGCCTGAAGAACAGCAAGCAAATCCCTGAAAATGCAACTCCCGAATCATTGAATATCAACCTGGTGCGCATCGCTGACGCGCTCAAAACACTCAACCAGAAACCCTTCTTCGAAACCAATATCATACCCGGACAGCCCATAGATCAGATGGCGACCGGCGTTTGGATGACCGAAAAACCCTGGATGGTGGTGGTGACGCGCGATTTGGATGCCATCACCGCACCCATCAATGCCCAGGTGATAAATACCAGCATCATTGTGTTTGTGGTCATCCTGGCAGTCATCGGTGGGGCAAGTATTACAGCATCATTCATCACATCGCCCATCAATGAGCTGGTCAGCACCACCAAACTGTTTGGCGAAGGCTCCATCGGGCTGCGCATCCGTTCGAATCGCAAAGACGAGATTGGCACGCTGGCAGATACTTTCGACAATACCACCGGGCAGATCGAAAGGCTGCTCACCAGCCTGGAAGACCGGGTGAACGAGCGCACGCGTGAGTTGACTGATATGAACCAGGGTAATGAAAAACGCGCCCATCAATTGCGGGCAGTGGCCGAAGTTGCCCAAGCTGTCACCACCCTGCAAGACCTGGAAGAGTTGCTGCCACTCATCTGCGAACGAATCAGTGACACATTCGGGTTCTACCATGTTGGTATTTTCTTGATCGACCAAAGCGGGGTTTTTGCCATTTTGCAGGCTTCAAACAGCGAGGGTGGACGCAAGATGCTCGAACGGCGACACCGCTTACGGGTTGGACAGGTGGGCATCGTCGGGTATGTGACCAGTACCGGTCATCCACGCATCGCCCTGGATGTTGGTGATGATGCCATCTACTTCAATAACCCAGACCTGCCACTGACCCGCTCTGAAATGGCGCTGCCGCTAAAAATTGGCGAAAAAGTGATTGGCGCATTGGATGTGCAAAGCACCGAAGCCGCCGCGTTTACCGAAAATGACATTAATATTTTGAGCCTGCTCTCAGACCAGATCAGCGTGGCGATCCAAAATGCCCAATTGTTTGATGAAACCCGCCAGGCGCTGGCCGAAACTCGCGCGCTGTACTCGGCATCCGTCAAAGAAGGCTGGAAGATTATCACCCAGGCCAGGGCCAGCGGGTATCGCTATGCAAATGGCAAGGTGGATGCCGCTTTTGGTAAATTGCCCAGCCCCAGCTTCAGCGGTGAGACTCTCGAAATCCCGGTGACAAGCCGCGGCGAGACATTTGGCCGTATAAAAATACGCATGCCAGCCAACCTGGCAGAATCCACCAGCGAAGAAGAACTCCAACTTTATGAGTCAATCGCCGAAAGGCTGGCGCTGGCATTGGATAATGCCCGACTGGTGGAAGAATCGCAACGCCGCGCCGATTTGGAACGCGCCATTGCTCGCATGTCTGGTGAAATCGGCGCATCGACCAATATAGACGGAATTCTCCAGACTACGGTGGAACAAATCGGTCAATTGGTGAAAAATGCCGAAGTCATCATCCAGATTAGCCCGAACACTTTTGAAAAACAGTAAAAGGCTGTAAAAGATGCTTAAATTCTTCCCAAAAGTGCTTCTCCCGCCCGTCTTCGAAGAAGAAGAAAAAACCTTCGCAGCGCGCATGACCCATTATGTGCTGCTTGGCAGCATTGTGCTAGGCGCGGTTTGGATGGTGGCGGCCTTGCGCCTTTCACCGCCAGAATATCGCAACCTCAATATCATTGCCAATGTAATGCGCATGTTGTTTTGGGTTTTGCTGCTGGTTGTTTTGCGGCAAGGCTATGTCAACATCACCAACACGCTGACAATCATTATTTACATTGCATCCCTGAATATCCAGGCATACATGGTTGGCGGCATTTACAGCCCGGTGATCTTTGCCAACATCATCCCACTCAGCCTGAGCGTGCTGTTGATGACCCGCCGTGTGGCCTGGGTCTCCATTTTGACAGTCGCTTCGATTTGGGGGCTGCTTTATATCGACAAAGTTTATCCGGCCACGATCATCCAACCAATTGCCCAAAATCTGGCCTTTATTTACACCATGATCGTGCTCATGAGTGGCTTCATCTTGCAAATGGCAGCCAGCAACCTGCGGGCCGTGCTCAACCTTGAAAAACGCGACCGGGCTGAGATTGCAGAAAAGAACCGCCAATTGCAAAGCTTCAGCCAAAACCTGGAAAAACTGGTAGCCGAACGCACTGCCGACCTGGAAAATGCAACATTGCAGATTGAACGCCGCGCCAGTCAGCTCCAGGCCATTGCCCAGGTGGCGCGCTCAATCACATCCATCCAGGATGTTGAGCAATTATTGATGCAAATTACGCGCGTTATTGGCGATGAATTTGGCTTTTACCATGTGGGCATCTTCATCATCAACGCAAGCGATGAATATGCCGAACTGCGCGCGGCCAGCTCGGCTGGTGGTGAAAAGATGTTGGCGAGAAATCATCGCCTGCGCGTGGGCGTGGAAGGCATCGTCGGCACAGTGGCCGCCATTGGGCGCGCCAGGATCGCCCTGGATGTTGGCGGCGATGCCATCTACTTTAACAACCCCGACCTGCCTGATACCCACTCCGAAATTGCCCTGCCACTCATCGTTGCCGGCAAAACCATCGGCGTGCTGGATATGCAAAGTGATCAGCGCGGCGCTTTCAGCAACAGCGATATTGACATCCTGACCACCCTCGCCAACCAGATCGCGGTTGCCATCGAAAATGCGCGCCTGTTTGGGCAAACACGCCAGGCCCTGGCCGAAGCCCAGCGCGCCAACCAGGAATTCATCTCCAACGAGTGGAGCAGCTTCTCAGGGAACCTGAACAAACCCGGCTACAGGTTCACCGGCCTTTCGACAGAACCCCTGCGCGACAAAATCACTGTCAGCGAGATCGAAGATACTGCCCGCACCGGGCAGAGTCACAAATCCACACAAACGCTCGCCATCCCGGTCAAGCTGCGCGGACAGACAATTGGCGTGATCGGCCTGCGAACCAAATCGAACACCCATGAATGGACTCGTGAAGAAGTCAACGTAGCCCAGGCAGCCGCTGACCGCGTGGCGCTGGCGCTCGAAAACGCCCGCCTGATCGAAGACTCGCAAAAACGAGCGAAAATCGAAAAGATGACATCCGACATCTCATCCCGCATCGGTTCATCGGTGCGTTTTGAAACCATCCTGCGCACCGCCGCCGAAGAAATCAGCCGCGCACTGGATGGCTCCGAGGTGCTGGTGCAGCTTCACCAGGGCCCATCCGCCGAAAACAGCGCCAATCGGGTTAAGGGAGCATGAGATGAAAATCAAAGCGATATTGCTCTCCCTGGTTATCATCACCCTGGCAAGCTCTTGCAGCGCCCAGCAGTCTGGCCTGCAAAACGCGCCACTGCGCATCGAATACACCCAATGGTGGGGTGATTACACACTCATTGTGGCACAAGAAGCCGGTTTTTTTGAAAAACACAACGTGCAGGTAGAACCAGTCTACTACGATGTGTTTTCCAAGGCTCCACCCGAGCTGGCCGCTGGCTATGTGGATGCGGGCCTGTTCGCCATTGGTGATGTTATCAACCTGAGCCCATACGCCCCGCTAAAAGTCGTAGCCATCTATGACCTGGGTGGTACCAACGACCTGGTTGCCACCCGTCCGATCAAGTCAGTGGCAGACCTGCGCGATAAGCCCATTGGCGTTACCCTGGGAACCCCTTACGAACTTTATGTGCTGGAAATGCTGAAAGCCGCCGGAATGCAGTCCTCGGATGTGCGCATGATCAACGTAGACCCCGAGGATGTTCCCGCGGCGCTGGGCAACAACATCCAGGCCGGATATGTATGGGAACCGTACAAAACCCAGGCGCTGGCAATAGATGGGAACCACATCCTGGCTTCCAGCGAACAAATATCCGGGCTATTCCCAGATGTGATCGTTTTCCGCGAAAGTGTATTGCAAGAACGGCCCGAAAACGTTAAGGCCTTCTTGCGGGCATGGTTTGAAGCTGTTGAATACCGCAACGAAAATCCTGGCAAGGCCAACGAAATGATCGCCAGGGTGCTCAAACTACCCATAAGCGAAGTCAGCGGCAACGCCCGCATCCTAACATTAGAAGAAAGCCTGGCACTTTTATCAAACACCCCACCTCAGGGTATGCGCCCCCTGCTCGACACCGCCAAACTCAACGCCGAGTTCTTACTGCGCATTGGCACAATCAGTTCACTTCCCGATTATGAAGCCATTTTCACCAACGAATTCCTTAAATAAAACAGGCATCGTCCTGGAGGCCGTGGTATGAGTTCATCCGCTCCACAGGTTGCAACAGAAGAAAAACTAAGGGCAAATGCATATCGCATCAGCCTGATCACAAGCATTGTGCTGGCCCTGGCAACCATTGCCAGCCTGGTGCTTGTTTTCCAGTCTGATATTCGCGGCATTTCAGGCGCCATCGTCACTGGCGTCATCACCCTGCTGTCCGTTGCCAGCGTAATCCTGAACCGTCGAGGCAGGTACGCCATCGGTATCTGGCTGCTCTTGTCGGGCCTGCTGGTCGCCCCAATTATTCTCATCCTGGTCACAGACAATCAAAGCATCGCCATCAGCATTATTGCCATCATCATCGTCTCTGCCATCAGCTCAACAGCGCTCCCACAAAAACAGGCCGTCCGCGCCGTCACCACCAGCATCTTGATCGGCATTTTGGCCATCCTGATAGACCTGTTGACACCCAACCTCTTCAACCTGCCATCTGTGTCACTGTACACAAACGCACTGGCCATAACACTGTCGTTTTTCTACGGATTCATGCTGTTGCGACAGTTCCCTACTTTCAGCCTGCGCACCAAGCTGATCCTTTCTTTCGTTATCGTTACCGCCATCCCACTGGTAGTGCTGGGATTCCGCTCCTACCAAAACACCCAAAACATCCTGATCGAACACCTGAACAAAGACCTGCTTGAAACATCACAAGCCACAGCCAACCGACTCGACAACTTCTTCCAAAACCAGATCGATGCCATCCGCACCGAAGCCCAGATCGAAGACCTGGTTGCCTTCATGCAGATGCCTGAAAATATCCGCAAAGGCAGCAGTGTAGAAAGCCGGGCAATGCGTGTGCTCAGCGCATTGCGGCGAAAAAACCCAATCTTTATTTCATCCTACGGCCTGCTTAACGCCAAAGGGATGGATGTATTGGACACAGTCACTGAAGAAATCGGCAACAACCGCTCCACCGCCGATTACTTCGTTCAACCCTTCACCACCGGGCAAGCCTACATCTCCCCGATTCAAATCTCCCCAATCCAGGTTGCCAGCACAGCCAACGTCCCGAGCATCTACTTCAGCGCCCCGGTGCGTAATGGCCAGGGCGAAATCATCGGCGTGTTACGCGTCCGCTACAACGCGGCCTACATCCAAACAATCGTCCTCCAGTCGGCGCAAAATGCGCAAGAAAAAGAATACACCGTCCTGGTGGATGCAGAAAACTACATTCGCCTCGCCCACACGCTGGATACATCCCTGATCTTTAAAACCCTGAAAAACTACACCCCGGCAGAAATTGCGCGATTACAAATTAACCTGCGCCTGCCACCCGGTGACCCGGCCAGTTTCGTTGCCGCCAACCAGGAAACCATCAATGCGCTGCAAAACATCGATACCAGTCCGGTATTCACAGCCGGGTCAGTGGCGCTGTCGCAAGAAGTGGTATACACCGGCACCGCGCGCATCAAAGCCATGCCCTGGATCGTCATGAACCGCCGCTCCGCATCCGTGGTGCTGGAACCAATCAACAACCAGGTACGTTCCATCACATTCCTAGCCATTGGCATGGTAGCGCTGGCATCCCTTGGCGGGGCCGCCATGGCACAATTCCTTAGCTCCCCACTCATCGCCCTGGCACAGGCCGCCCGTCAAATCGAGGCGGGCAACCTGAAGGTGCAGGCTACCGTCAACAGCCGCGATGAATTTGGCGACCTGGCGCACTCCTTCAACAGCATGACTGCAAAGCTACAAGAAAACCTGGAAGGATTGGAACAACGCGTGATTGAGCGCACTACCGAAGTGGAAATCGCCCGCGCCCAAAGCGAAAAACGCGCCCTGGAACTGCAATCCATCAGCGAAATCTCAAAAGTTATCACCACCGAGCAAAACCTGGACAAACTCCTGCTGCTCATCTCCGAACTGGTCAGCGAAAAATTCAGCTTCTACCACGTTGGCATCTTCCTGATCGACAACTTCCGGCGCTTTGCAGTGCTACAGGCCGCCAACAGCGAAGGTGGCAAGCGGATGCTGCGCCGTGGGCACCGGCTGGAAGTAGGCCAGACCGGCATCGTGGGGCATGTTGCCCAATCCGGGAAATTCCGCATCGCCCTGGACGTTGGCATCGACGCCATTTTCTTCAACAACCCAGACCTGCCCGCCACCCGCTCAGAGATGGCCCTGCCCCTCAACATCCGCGGCGAGACCATTGGCGTGCTGGATGTGCAAAGTGTGCACCCGAATGCCTTTGCCCAACGAGATGCCAATACCCTGGGCGTGCTGGCCGACCAGATCGCCATCGCCATCGAAAACGCGCGGCTGTTTGGACAAACCCAGCAGGCTCTTTCTGAAGCGCAGTCGCTTTACGGCCAGTATCTCAAAGAAGAATGGGCACGCTCTTACAGAACCGAAAAAGAGATTGGCTATTACCTGAGCCTGGTTGGAGGCCGGATCATCTCGGCAGGCATGGATTCAACTGAAATCCGCGAGGCTGTTGAAAAAGGCGACGCTGTGGTTGTTTCAGCCAACAACGATGATGAAGATTTGGAAGCGATTATCGCGTTACCAATCAAACTGCGCAACCAAATTATCGGTGTTATCAACATCAAATCGCCAAACAAAGGCCGCATCTGGAGCCGTGATGAAGTGGATATGGTGCGTTCCATCTCAGACCGGCTGGCATTAACGCTTGAAACGGCCCGCCTGTTCAGCGAAGCCCGCCAACGGGCCGACCAGGAACGTTCTATCTCAGAGATTTCAAACAAAATCATCGCGTCCACCGAAATCGAAGATATTATGCGCACCACTGTCAGCGAGCTGCAACGCCTGCTTGGCGCATCAGAAGTTTTTGTAAAAATGGAAAACCCCGAAGAAACGGTAGTGAACCAGTAAGAACAACGGTTAAGGAGCACAAACAATGACTGAACAGCAGGCTACCGGTAAATTTTTCGCAAAGAACAGCGTCAGGACAAAGCTGCTGTCTTCCATCGCGCCTGTGGTTTTGTTGCTGATTATCGTCACCGTGGCGATCAGCACCTATAACGATTGGCAAACCTTGAGAGTTGAAGAGTTGAAAAAGCTGGAGTTTTTAGAGAAAAACTATCAGACCGTTGTGCTCAACCAGGAAAAAGCTGCCGGTTTGCTGGCTGTCAGCTTCGCAGACCGGGATGATATCCGTAAACTTTTTGAAAGTAATGATCGCGAAGGACTGCTAAAGCTGCTCTCCCCCGTATTTGCCACCCTGAAAGAAACCTACAACATCGTTCACCTGTACATTGAAGACAGCCAGGGCCGGGTCTTCCTGCGTGTCCACAACCCCAAATCTTTTGGCGATGATATCAGTTACCGGCGCACCGTGGCAGCCGCCATGCGCACCCGTAAACCCGTTGCAGGCATTGAGATCGGCCCCAGCCGCCTGGGCATTCGCGGTGTAGCGCCAATCGAAGAAAAAGGCCGTTTTGTGGGCATGGCCGAAGTTGGCATCGATTACGATCAGGCTTTTCTCGATTCGCTCAAAGCTTCCACCCAGGCCGATTACACCATGTGGGTTTCTTATGATGCCGCCCAACCGGCGGGCTTGAAGCCCACAGAAGATGCCCCGGCTGCACCATCGGCCAGGCTTTTCTACTATGCCGGCACAGCCAAAAACCTGCTGCCGATTGATAAAGCTGTATATGAGCGGGTACTGGCGAGTGGGCAGGCAGAAGTGCAATATTTAAATACAGCTGAAGGCCCATGGGTTGTCTACATCGCGCCAATGGAAGGGTATGGGAATAACATCATTGGCATATTCGAGATCACCATTTCGCGCAGCCAGGTGATCAATGACATTATCAAAGATACCATTTCAGCCAGTATGGTTGCGCTGATCATTGGCATCCTTTCGATGGCCATCATCTGGATCATCGCCCAGTGGATTATCATCCAGCCGATCGAGAGCCTGTCTGCAAATTCAGAGCAACTTATGGCGGGCAAGTCGGGTGTTCGCATTGAGCTGAAAAGCAACGATGAATTCCAACACCTGGGAGAGACGATAAACCAACTCAACTCCCGCCTGCAAGAAACCATCCTGAACCTGGAAACGCGTGTGGCCGAACGTACCCGGGAGCTAGAAGACAACATCTCCCAAACCAGCCGGCGCGCCGAAAGACTTCAGACCATTTCAGAGCTTTCGCACACCATCGCAACCATTCCAAACCTAGATCACATGCTCAAAACCATCTGTCAGTTAGTGAGCGAGCGCTTTGGACATTATCACACCGGCATCTTCCTGCTAGATGAAAACAAAGAATATGCCGTCTTCCGCGCCAGCAGCAGCGAAGGCGGGAAAAAGATGTTGGCACGCGGGCATCGGCTGAAAGTTGGGTCAGAAGGCATTGTTGGATACGTCACCGCCCACGGCCGGGCGCGCATCGCCCTGGATGTTGGCGAGGATGCCACTTATTTTAACAACCCGGACCTGCCTGCCACCCACTCCGAAGTAGCCCTGCCGCTGATAGCCAACGACCGCATTATCGGTGCGCTGGATGTGCAAAGTGAAGATTCAGCAGCCTTTACAGCAGAAGATGTCAACATCCTGAACACGCTGTCCAACCAAATCGCAGTCGCCATCGAAAACGCCCGACTGTATGATGAAGCCCAAAAGGCACTCTCTGAAGTTGAACGACGTTTCTCCAGCTACACCGAATCCAGTTGGAAAATTTTCAGCAGCGCCATCCCGATCAAGGGCTACCGCTCCAGCGCCGATGGGATGCACCCCATCTACGATGCTAACGAGAAAGCTATCGCAACCCGTGCTCAGAAAATTGTGGAAATGCCGATCAAACTGCGCGGCACCACAATTGGCATGATGGGCATTAAAACCCGCGGTGATGAAACCATCAACGAAGCGCAAATGAACATTATCCAGGCTGCCAGTGAACGTATGGCCCTCGCCATGGAAACCGCCCGCCTGTTCAGCGAAGCCCGCAAACGGGCCGACCGTGAACGCACCATCTCAGAAGTATCCACCAAGATTGGCTCATCCACCGCCGTGGAGGAAATCATGCGTGCCACCGTCAGCGAGCTGCAAAAAATCCTGGGAGTGCCCGAAGTATTCCTTGAAATCAAAGACGAAGATGAAGAATAAGATGTGAGATTGGTATAAATCAAAGGAAATCGCCATGCTAAAAGGAATTACGGAATTTTTCCGTCCACCAAACTTTACGGATAATGAAAAAAGCTACTCGGCGCGAATTATTTATTATATTGCCATCGCCGTGTACATCATCTTGCTGGCTGGCATTATTGTGACATTCGTTACCAGGAACCTGGCGAACGAAACCGCCACCATGTCATCGATTTACTTGATTCTGGCTGCCGGATTTTTTATCAACACCATAGTCATCTACCTCGCGCGACGCGGACAAATCCAGATGGCCAACATCCTGATGATCATCTTCAACATTGGAATTGTCTATTACATCGCATTTGATTCGGGTGGGCTGCACCGCCCGGCGATATTCATTAATGTTTTCGTGCTGGCCTTATCGGCATTGCTTTTCAGGGGCCGGGGCATGCTCATCACTGGCATCGTGCTGGCAGCAGGCATCGGAATTATTTACTGGCTAGAAATAAGCTACCCGGATTTAAACCCCAACACCCCTGCGCCCATCATCAATGTAGCCATCATGAATATCTTCATCATCATGCTGACTGGATTCTTGCTGCAATTTGCCAGCCAGAATCTCTACAATGCGATGGAACTGGCTCGTAAAAACGAAATCGCCCAAAAAAACGCCAACGATGAATTGCGAGAACTACAATCCACGCTAGAAAACCGGGTGGCTGAACGCACCCAGGAGTTGGAAAAAACCTCCCGCCAGATCCAAAAACGCGCCAACCAGATCCAGGTGATTGCCGAAATCGCATCCAGCATCAGCGGATTGAAGGCACTTGATGAACTGCTGCAAGAAACTACCACCATCATCAGTAACCGTTTCCAGTTTTACCATGTGGGCATCTTCCTCGCCGATGAAAAGCTGGAATTCGCCATCCTGCGCGCAGCCAACAGTGATGGCGGCCAAAAAATGCTGGCACGCAACCACAAACTCAAAATCGGGCTGGAAGGAATCGTCGGCAGCGCAATCGCCAGCGGACGGGCTCGCATCGCCCTGGATGTTGGTGCGGACGCCGTTTATTTCAACAACCCCGATCTGCCCTCCACCCGCTCCGAACTGGCCCTGCCCCTGAAAATCGGTGAAAACACCATTGGAGCGCTGGATGTGCAAAGCGAAGAATCCAACGCATTCACAGATGAAGACATGGAAGTGCTAGGCACACTCGCCAATCAAATATCTGTCGCCATCCAAAACTCGCGCCTGTATAACCAGACCCAGCAAGCCCTGCGCGATCTCGAAAACAACCTGGCGCGCTTCACCGAATCGGCCTGGGTACAACAATCAAGCCGGCTCGGACTGACCGGATATCGCGCCACCGATGAAGGCCTGCAGCCGATCACCAGCGCCTACCGAGCCAAAACCAAACGCCTGCTCGACACCTACACCGTTCCCCTCAAACTACGCCAGGTGACCTTTGGCCGAATGGGTGTCAAAATTGGCAAACGAGATGAAGAACTGACCGAAGATCAAAAAGCCATCATCCAGGCTGCCGCCGACCGTGTGGCCCTGGCCCTGGAAAATGCCCGCCTGTTCGAAGATGCCCAACGCAAGGCCGCCACCGAACGCGTAATTGGCGAAGTTTCATCCAAACTCACCGCCGCCCCCGAGATCGATTCGATCTTGCGGCTGGCCGTGGAAGAAATCGGCAAGCTACTTGAAAACAGCGAAGTTGCCATCCAACTGAATAAAGAAATATAACCAAAACCAAGAGCCCAAAATGACCGATCTCATCCTGAAATATTTCACATCAGAAGATGACCATGACCCAGAAACGATTGTTCTCGTGCGCAACATTATTCTCTTTACACTGGTTGCCACGATTGCTTTGATTTTCATCGAAACCGGCCTGGCGACAGGGCGGGCACCTTACATCCTGGTCATCATCATCTTATCGGTCAGCATGGTATTCGACATTATCGCCCTGGCGTATGTCTTCCGTGGCAACATCATCCCCGCAAAAATTATCCTGCCCATCACACTCAACGTAGCAGTTACCTACATCCTGATCGACGCCAACGGCCTGCATGATGTATCCGTCATCGGCATCCCGCTGGTGCTCATCATCTCAATGCTTTTACAGGGTGGCCAAGCCTCCCGGTTTTCAGGCACACTGGCAGTACTCAGCATCACCAGCGTAGCCATCGCCGATATCTTAAAAATCACCCAAAGTGACCTGGCAGCCAGGACCGGCATCGATGACACTATCCTGGGCGTCGTTTTCATGGTTAGCTGCGCCTACCTGCTGGGGCTGATGATTACCCGCCTCAACCATAACATCCTGAACGCTCGCAAAAGCGAACACCTCGCACAGGAAGCCAACAAGTCCCTGCAAGAACTCCGGGCCAATCTCGAGCATCGCATCACCGAGCGCACCCAGGAATTGGAAAAAACATCCGCTCAAATTCACAAGCGCGCCACCCAATTCGAGGCCATCTCCGATGTTTCCAACTCCATCGCCTCGCTCAAAGATATCAACGAACTGCTGCCAGAAATCGCCGAAATTATCAGCGACCGGTTCGGTTTCTACCATGTCGGCATCTTCCTGCTTGATGAAACCCGTGAATATGCTATCTTGCGGGCATCCAACAGCGATGGCGGGCGGCGAATGCTGGCGCGGAAATACAAACTCAAGGTAGATGCCAGCAGCCTGGTAGGTTATGCTGCTACCAGGATCGAATCCCGCATCGCCCTGGACACAGGTCCCGATGCTGTGTTTTTCGACAACCCTGATCTTCCATCCACCCACTCTGAAGTTGCCATGCCCATGCGCATTGGCTCCAAAGTCATCGGCGTGTTAGATGTGCAGAGCGAAACCCCATCCGCATTTTCTGATGATGACCTGGCCGTGTTGAGCACGCTAGCCAACCAGGTTGCCATCGCCATCCAGAATACCGCGCTCTATAACGAAACCCGCCAGGCACTCGCAGAAGCAGAAAAAACCTACCAAAAATTCATCGTCAGCGGCTGGCAGCGCATCGCATCCGATTCAGCCTTGCTCGGCTACCAATCTGCCGGGGCGCAGGTCAGCCCATTAGACAAACCGCTCGATTCAACAGAAGTAAAAACCGCCCAACAAAGAGGCGAAGCCATCATCACGTCAGACAAAAAGAGCGAACCCAATGTTGCCATACCCATCAAATTGCGCGGACAAGTGATCGGCGTGCTGAACGTGCACTCGCGGGAAAAAGGACGAAGATGGGATGAGCAGGAATTGGTGCTGGTGCGCTCCCTGGCCGAACGTGTGGCCCTGGCCCTTGAAAATGCCCGCCTGCTGCAAGAATCCCAGCGCCGGGCATCCAAAGAACGATTAATTGGCGATATTGCCAACAAAATCAACAGCGCCAACACCTATCAGAATATCATTTCCATCGCTGTGCGAGAGCTTGGCATGGCCATCAGCAGCGATGAAGTCACCATTCAATTCCAGGAAGACCAGGACAGGTAACCCCTCCCAGGAGCATGTTGTGAACACAATCCGCATCAACCTAAGCCTCCGCGCCAAACTCGTCCTGGCCTTCACACTTATTTCCATTTTTGTGGCAGGGATCACCGCACGCGGGATTTACACCATCTTGAATGTTAAAGTGGTGGATGAGTTTCGCCAACGCGCCCTGAACACTGCGGCAGTGGCCGCTTTACAGCAAAACGGAGATGAATTTGAACAGATTCAATCAGCAGGCAGCCCGCTCTATGAAAAATTCCTGCAACAAAACCTGAAAATCAGCCAGGTGGATTCTCAAATTGCTGTTGTTTACACCGTCAGGCAGGATGAAACGGGGCTGTATTACGTTGTCACCGCTGGCAACCCAAGCCGGGAATATGGCGAACGCTATGATGATCCCAACGCCACATTCTCCGCAAAATATAACAGCATGACCGCTGCCCTGGTCGACGAAACGATTTACACCAACCAGAACGGCGCATTTATTTCAAGCTATGCGCCAATTTTAAATTCCAAAGGTGTACGCGTTGGTGTTATCGGCGTAGAAATCAAAGCTGATAGAATCCAGGAAGTCCAGAGTCAGATCTTGATGCAAAGCCTTTTCGTCCTGTTTTTGGGCGCGTTACTGGGTATCTTCTTTGGATACGTAACTGGTACGGTGCTGGCTGAGCCGATCAAAAAACTGCAACTTGTCACAACCGCCTTTGCCAAGGGCGATCTTTCCCAACGGGTCAGCATCCAGACTGGGGATGAAGTTGAAGAATTGGGACAGGCTTTCAATGACCTGGCGGCACAAATTCAAAACTTCATCTCTGAACTGGAAAATCGAGTATCTGAGCGCACAAGCACACTCCAAAAACAAACCGATGAGTTGGAGAGCCTGGGTAAAACAATGCAAGACCGCGCTCACAAACTGCGCTCTATTGCGGATGTCTCGCGTGAAATCGCTTCCATACAAGATATGGATGAACTGCTCCAGGCGATTGTCTCGGTGGTTGGTCGTGAGTTTGGTTATTACCACGTAGGTATTTTCATCAACGATGACAGCCACGATTACACTATTTTGCGCGCCACCAACAGCCAGGGCGGGAAACGCATGGTAGAGCGTGGTTATAAGCTAAAAATCGGCGAAAGCAGCAGTGTCGGTAATACCGCATTAACCGGGCGTCCACGTGTGATGCAAGATGCAGGCTCAGAGATGGCTCATTTCAATAATCCAGACCTGCCCGAAACCCGCTCGCAGGTTGCGCTGCCACTGCGCATTGGGCGTGAGCTTATCGGCGCGCTGGATTTGCAGACGACCCAACCGGTGGCTTTTGGCAAAGATGATATTGAACTGCTCACAGTTCTGGCCGACCAGCTCAGCGCAGCCATCCAGAATGCGCGCCTGTTCGCAGAAACGCGCCGCGCACTGGCCGAAAGTGAACAAATTTACCGCCAATATATCAGCCAGCAATGGCAGGCGGCGGTTCAACAAAACATCGTCGGCGCAAAATATACCGGGTACGATGTCAAACCGGTCACCCAAACAGCCCAAAACGTTGCCCCGCAGGTAATGGCTTCACCAGAAGAGCTTTCCATTCCAATCAAGCTGCGCGGAGAGACGATCGGTGTGATCAGCGTGCGCAAAAGCAACAAGCGCAAGTGGAACATGGATGAAGTGGATATTGCCCAGTCGATTGCTGATCGGGTGGCAATTGCGCTCGAAAATGTGCGTCTTCTCAATGAAGCCCAGCGCCGCGCATCCAAAGAGCGGGTGATCGGTAACATTGCTGCCAAATTGAGTACATCCAGCAATCTCGAAAGTGTGTTCACCCTGGCGCTGGAAGAATTGGGACATATCATCCCAGGCGCAGAAATTGTGGTGCAGTTGGATAGTGACGCAAGCAAAAAAAGCCCAGCAGGAAAAGGATAGAGAATGAGCGCAACCATATTTCCCCTGCTTATTGCTTACACCCTGTCGTTTTTTGTGTCGATCGCGGTGGCTGTTATTGGCTGGCGCCGCCGCAAAACCCCGGGCGCGTTCCCACTTTTCATATTTGCCATCAGTGAAGCATCCTGGACATTTGGATTAATTGCCGAAACCAGCCTTCCCACCCTGGAAGCAAAAATCTTCTGGGATAACTTACAGTTCATCAGCTGGCTGACTGTCACCGCGTCCACCATCCCCTTCGCGCTTGAATTCGGCGAGTTTTATCAAAAAACACCCCTAAAATGGTGGCTGGCGCTGCTTTCGGCCCCGGCCATTGCGGGTGTGCTGGCTTATACGGATGATCTTCACAGGCTGATTCGCCCCACGAGGGAACTGATTGAAGGGAATGGAATCTATTCGCTGTATTATCCCTTTACGAACACAGTGATCGCGATGGCTTTGTTCACCTACCTGGCAACCATCGCTGCGCTGTTTATCGTTACCTTTAAGGCTTTCAAAACCAGCGGGGAGCGCCGCATCCAGGCCGGGATTGTGATCGTCGGCATACTTATTCCATTAATCGGCGGGCTACTGTCGCTGGCCGAACTGGTTCCAGCCTACCTGCGCGATATCAGTCCATTCACTTTTGGGTTGAGCAACATTATCCTGGCCTATGGACTGCTCCGCTATCGCTTATTCGATTTGATACCAATTGCCCGCGACCAAATTTTGAACGAAATCAACAACGGCATCATCCTGTTGAATAACAAAAACCAGCTGGCATTTATCAACCCGGCAGCAGGTAAATTCCTGGGGCTGGATCAATCCAACCTGGGCCAGCCCGCCCCTGAAACAATTACCGGCTGGACAACCGGCGGCCTGGCACAGCAGGTGATTGAAATCCCGCAGGGCGAGCACATGCGTTTTCTTGAAGCCAGCCAGCGAGAAATCAGCTCGAAGAGCGGAACAAAAATCGGACAAATCATCCTGTTGAATGATATTACCGAACGAAAAACCATCGAAGACCAGCTCAAAGAACGCACCGATGAGTTAGAAACCCGCTCATTAGAGTTGCTGAAAGTGACCAACCGCGCTCAAAAACGTGCCAACCAACTGGAAGCTGTCTCGCGGGTTAACCGGGCCGTATCAGCCATCCAAAACTCGCAGGAACTGCTGGAACGCATCGCCAACGTCATAGGTGATGAGTTTGGGTTTTACCATGTCAACATATACCTGATGGATGCCGTTGGGAAATACGCCATCCTGCGGGCATCCAGCCTTGGCAGCGGGAAGAAACTGAACACCCGCGGCCAGAGCGCCAAAGCGGGCGAAACCGGGATTGTTGAACAGGTTATTTCAACAGGTCGCCCGCGCATAGCAGTTGAAATGGATGATTTGAGATTTTCCCCCAACCCCGACTTGCCAGACTCTCGGTCAGAGATCGCCCTGCCGCTGATCCAGAACGAAAAAGTGATCGGCGCGCTGGATATTCACAGCAAAGATACAAACGCCTTCCAAAGCGAAGATGTCGGCGTAATGTCCATCCTGGCAGCTCAGGTCAGTATAGCGATCCAAAATGTCCGCCTTTTTGAAGAAGCCAACCGAGCCAGCACAGAAACCCAAACGTTATTGCAACAATTTGGGCAGGGACAGTGGAACAAAATAGCCCTGGAGAAGAACCTGATCGGGTTCCGCTTTGATGGCTCTGCCACCGAACGGCTAAAAGAACCGGTATTGATGCCCAAACACGGAATCAGTGGCGGCGACACCGATGAACAGACCCTGGCAGTGCCAATTAAAGTGCGTGGGCAGGTGATCGGCACCCTCGGAATTCGCCCACCCAAAGGCCATCACTGGGCGCCCGATGAAATCGACATCATCAATGCAGTTTCTGAACGCATGGCCATCTCAGCCGAAAATGCGCGCCTGCTGCAAGACTCACAGAATCGCGCTGCGAAAGAGCAAACCATTACCGCAGTTTCATCCAAAATCGGCGCATCTTTCAACCTGGATAGCATCTTGCGCACCGCGGTAGAAGAACTAGGACAAATTATTCCTGGCAGCGAAGTAGCCATCCAACTCAAGCGCCGGAATGATTAGGAAAAACATGGAACAAACACGTTTCCGTTCGATACTGGTTGCAACCTTGCTAACAGCCGCACTGGTTTTCTCAATGTCGGGCTGTGGCGCTGCGCCACAAAGAACCTTCCGGGTTGGTATTGTCAGCCCCAGCGCTGCATACGAGCCGATCATCCAATCATTTAAAGATGGCCTGGCAGAGTATGGCTATATCGAAGGGGAAGATGTTATCTATATTTACGATGGGCCACTGCCCACAAATAAAATATTGCACCAGTTGCAACAATTTGGAACCGATAAAGTTGACCTGGTTCTGACGCTTTCCACATCAACCGCGCTGGCTGCAAAACAAATCCTGGCAAATGGCAGCATACCGGTTATTTTCGCACCCATCAATAACCCGCTTCATGCCGGACTGATTTCCACAATGCGAGAGCCAGGCGGGTTCATGACCGGCATCAAAGCAGGCGGTTATGTGGAAAAAGAACTGGACTGGTTGCTGCGGGTCAAACCAAGCATCCGGCAAATCTACGTGCCATATAACCCTTACGATGTGGGTGTAGCTGAAGATTTCCAGCACCTGAAAGATACCGCCGCCAAATTGGGCATCATCCTGGTGGAGACAAAAGTGACAAATAGCGGTGAACTCTCCTCCGCGCTGGCCCAAATGTCAGGAGATGTTGATGCCATCCTGCTCCTGGAGGATACAACTTCGCTGGAAGGGATTGAGCAAATCTCAAAGTTCGCCATCGAAAGGAAAATACCGCTGGCTTCCATCAACAAAGATAATTCCAAAGCTGGGGCACTGCTATCTTATGGCCCCGACTTTTCTGATGTTGGCAGGCAATGCGCCCGCCTGGCAGACCAGATATTCAAAGGAATTCCGCCCGGCACCCTGCCAGTGGAATCAGCCGAACTTCACCTGAACATCAACCTGCAAACCGCCAAAGCCATCGGAATCACCATTCCCGATGATCTACTAAAAGCCGCTGAAACCATCCTGCGCTGAGATTGTAAACTGGTATTTTACGGAGCATGTTATGCAACTAAGCTTGCGCACAAGACTCACAATTCTCCTGCTGGTCGCTGCAATTGCACCGGTGTTGATAGTTGGCATTATTGCCATCAACCAGACTTCCAACAGCCTTTCCAGCCAGGCAATCACAGCTCAAAACGAGGTGGCAAGACGGGTTGCCATCCAGGTTTTAAACTATATAGAACGACCCCAAAACCAGATGGAACAATTGATCAAGGTGCGTGAAATTCAAAAACTCCCGCGCCAAGAATTATTAAACGTATTTAACGACCTGATGAGTTTCTCAAACATATACAACACAATCAGCCTTTCTGACCGGTTTGGCAATGTCATCGCATCAGTTTCGCGCTCACAAATGACAAGTTCAGGTGAAACCATCCCCAACATGCGCAACCGTATTGAGTTTGAAACACCCCTTTCCACTGGGCAGATTTACTATGGAGATGTCATCTTTGATGAAGAAACCGGCAACCCATTAATGTACCTGTCTATGCCGATCATCAACCTCACCACCGGTGAAGTGCAAAGTGTGCTGATCGCCCAACTCAAATTCAAAACCATCTGGACGTTAATGAATGATGCATCCATCGATGGGCAAAGTGTCTACCTGGTCGATACAAACAACATCGTCATCGCCCATGCCAACCCATCCATCGTTCTTCAAAGAACGAGCTTTAAGCATCCCGATCAGGGCACACGCACAATCGGGCTTTCTGGAACAACCGTCATCATGGGCATAGCTCCCATTGGATTAACCACAGAAAATGATTTTTATGTGGTCAGCGAACTGCCCATCAACCAGGCCTTGACTCTCTCGTTCAACCTGATGCTCATCGTGGGCTTGGCATTAGGATTCACCATACTTGTGACAGCCACCTTCTCACTCTGGCAAACCCGCCAGATAACACGTCCCATTGAAAACATGGCAAAAATTGCCACAGCCCTGGCATCTGGAGATTTGAGCGCCCGTGTAACAGTTGCCAGCAAAGATGAAATTGGCACACTCGGCCAGACCTTCAACCAAATGGCATCTGACCTGCAAAACATCCTCACCGGCCTGGAAAACCGCGTAACCGAGCGCACCGTAGAGCTTGAAAACCAATCTGTAGAACTGGAACTGCGCTCCAGGCAATTACTTGATTCCAACATCAACATCCAGAAACGCGCCACGCAATTTGAAACCATTGCAGCCGTGATGCGCTCTGTAGCCTCAGTACAAAACCTGGAATCACTGCTCCATCAAATCACTGAAATGATCAGCACCCGGTTCGGTTTTTACCATGTTGGCATCTTCCTATCTGACAACGCCAACGAGTACGCCATCCTGAGCGCAGCCAACAGTGAAGGTGGGCGCAGGATGTTAGCACGCGGCCACCGGCTCAAAATTGGACAGGTGGGGATCGTGGGAAACGTTGTAGCCACCGGCAAACCCCGCATCGCCCTCGATACCGGCGCAGACGCCACCTTCTTCAACAACCCCGACCTGCCCGAAACCCGTTCAGAAATGGCGCTGCCCATGCGTTCTGGCGAACAAATCATCGGCGCGATCGATGTCCAGAGCACCACAGCAAACGCTTTCACCGAGGATGATGTTTCCATTATCAGCACCCTCGCAGACCAGGTCAGCATCGCCATCCAAAACTCCAGGTTATTCGAAGCCAACCAAAAAGCCCTGGCCGAATCAGAAGAAATCTCGCGCCAAAACGTGCGCCATGAATGGGCACGCTTCAGCAAATTCAGGACATCCATCGGTTACAAATATGGCGTCACTGGCAGCAAACCCCTGACCAGCGAACTGGAAAACACCGAAGCTTCCCAGGCCCTGGAAAGCGGCATGCCACAGTGGGCCCAAAAAGCTGGAGAAGCTGTCATGGCAATCCCAGTCAGCATTCGCGGTGAAGTGATTGGCGTGTTGAACGTGCGCACCCCCGGCGAACGTCACTGGACACAAAACGAAGCCGATATTGTGCAGGCCGTAGCAGACCGCGTCGCCATCTCTGCCGAAAACGCCCGCCTGTTCGAAGAAACCCAGCGCCGCGCTGCCAAAGAACAAACCATCGGTGATATTTCAGCCAAAATCAGCTCTTCAATCAACCTGGAATCTGTCTTCCGCACCACCATGCAGGAACTTGGACAGCTTATGCCTGGCACCGAAATCATCGTTGAGTTCGACGATGAAGATAGATCGCCCAAACGCAGTTAATGTTGACAGGCCAAGGATTTGCATATCATGAACCCAAAGCGATTTCTCACATCTTTACGAACAAGAGCAGTTTTACCTTTTGTGTTGCTTATCATCATAGCGGTCAGCATAACCGAGTTTTTATCGATCCGAAATAGCCAAAGCGCCATCAGCGATGTTTCCAGCCAGATCATCGACGAAGCCTACCAACGCGTAAAGCAAAATATAGACAGCCGCCTGCTGATTCCACATCTGGTTAACAAAGCCAACTATGAAGTTCTGAGCCAGGGATTAATTGCGCTGGAAGATGTCAATGCCCTGGTGCGCTTTTTCTACCAACAAGGAAATCGTTACAAAAACGAAAATATCCCACTGGGAACAATCGCCCTGGGAACCCCCAATGGGGATTTTATCGGCGCAAACGCTGCCGAGAATTATGTCACCTACGCTAATGAATCCACCGGGCGCAACATCCGCCGCTTTGAGCCTGATGCGCTCGGATTCCCAACCAACAATATGCTGCGCGAGCGCCCCAACTACGATGCCACAACCCGCCCCTGGTACAAAGCCGCACTCGAAGCCAAAGGCATCACATGGAACATCAATACATCCGCAACCGACGTGAGCCGAGTTGACGCAGATGCAGTGCTGCCCTACTATGATAAAAATGGCGACCTGATCGGCATTTTCACCACCAGCATCTCACTGGGGCAACTGTCCGACTTTCTCAAAGAGATCAAAGTTGGGCAAAACGGGCAAATTTTTGTAGTAGATCGCCAGGGACTAATTATTGCATCATCCATCCCAGAAGACCCTGAAGCAAAACTGAGCGAAAAAGCCATCACGCTGGGGCGATTGCCTGTCAATGAAAGCACAAACCCGGTTGTAAAAACAGCCGCCCTGTGGCTAGAAAATGCCCTGCCCTACGAAAACATCACCGCCGCCGAACACTTCTCATTTACCATTGAAAAAGAAAATTACCTCGCACAGATCACACCCTACGCAGATGGCAAAGGAATTGACTGGCTGGTCGTGGTGGCCGTACCCGAAAAAGATTTCTTGGGACAAATCCACCTTGGCGATCAGAGCACCCTCATTATCATCGTAGCGATTGTCATAGTTACCGTTTTCCTGGCCTTCACCGTTGGGCAATCCATCACCAACCCGATTGTGGCACTGAACAACGCCGCCCGTTCGCTCGCTGGTGGCAGGCTCATCGAACGCGTTTCCATCAACCGGCAAGATGAAATCGGCGAACTGGCAATATCGTTCAACAGCATGGCCGACCAGCTATCGCAAATGGTAGAAACGCTCGAACTGCGCGTACGCCAGCGAACATCCGAACTGGAAAACCAAACCACCCAACTGGTAAATCGAACCAACGAGTTGGAAAAAGCCAACAAACGTGGCGAATATCGCGCCATCCAGCTAAAAGCCGTTTCAGACGTTGCCAAAGCCATCACAACCTTCCAAAACATTGAAGAACTCCTGCCGCGCATCGCCACCCTCATCAGTGAAATCTTCGGCTTTTATCATGTCGGCATCTTCCTGGTGGATGCAGCAGAAGAATACGCAGTCCTATCAAGCAGCAACAGCGAAGGCGGGCGGCAAATGCTGGAAAACGGCCACCGGCTGGCCATTGGCAAAACCGGCATCGTTGGGAACGTAGCCGCCACCGGCAAACCACGCATCGCCCTTGATACTGGCAGTGATGCCACCTTCTTCAACAACCCATTCCTGCCCGAAACCCGCTCTGAGATGGCCCTGCCGCTTAAATCTGCGGACACAGTGATCGGCGTGCTGGATGTGCAGAGCACCCAACCAGATGCCTTCACCGATGACGATATCGAAATCCTGTCACTTCTGGCCGAACAAGTCAACATCGCCATCCAAAATTCACGGCTCTACGCAGAAATCCAGCGCACATCCAACGAATCACAACAACTGCTCAAGCAATATGCCCGCGAAGAATGGTCACGCGTGACCAAAGGTCAAAAACGGATCGGATACCACTTCAAGGGTGATTTCAAGCCGCTCGACCGGCATATCCTGCAAACCAACCCTGACGGCAGCGAACAAAAAACCATTCAGGTACCCATCCTGGTACGCGGCCAGAAAATTGGAACACTGGCAGTGCGCGCCCTGCAAGATCGTGATTTTTCAGAAGATGAAATGGATATCATCCGGGCCACCACCGAGCGCACAGCCATATCAGCAGAAAATGCGCGGCTTTTTGATGAAACCACCAACCGCGCCGAACGCGAAAGAATGGTCGCAGAAATTACCAACAAAATCCGTAGCACCAATGATCCCCAAACCATGCTGGCAACAGCCATGCAAGAGCTAAAACAAGCCCTGGGCGCAAGCAAAGTACAGATCATACCCTACAACCCAACCCCAAATACTGTATCTGATAAAACATCAGATGACTCAACAGCTAACGGGAACAACTAATTCATTTATGATTTCGCTAAAGTGTGAGAGGTGAACATGGTTTACACAATCGCAGTGTCCAATGAAAAAGGTGGCGTAGCCAAAACCACCACAACCTTTTCGCTGGGAGCCGTCCTGGCCGAAATTGGCAGGAAAGTGCTGCTCATCGACCTCGACCCGCAAGGCAACCTGACCCTGGCAAACGGCATCGAACCTCCCGAAGCCAAACACAACAGCAGCGAAATCGTGCTCGATGGCCTATCCCCAGCCCAGGCCATCATGACCACAAACATAGAGCGCCTTTCCATCATCCCATCCAACCAGCGCATGGCCGAAGCAGAACAATTCCTACCGGTACGCATCAACTACAGCAGCATCCTGCGAGAAGCACTGAAAGACCCCAAAACCCAGTCTTTCGATTTCATCCTGATGGACTGCCCGCCCTCGATGGGCGCCATCACCCTCAACGCCCTGACAGCTTCTGACCTGCTCATCATCCCCACCCAGGCTGAATATTTCTCCGCCTACGCCCTGCGCGACATGATGAACCTGATCCGGCGCATACGCCGCGAATCAAACGGCGACCTGGCCTATCGCATCCTCATCACCATGCTTGACCAGCGCAATCGTGCCCATCGCGCCATCCGCGAACAATTGCAACAGACATTTGGCACGGGCCTGTTCCAAACCGTGATCGAAATCGACACACGCTTACGCGAAAGCCCCATTGTGGGCGTACCCATCACCCAATATCGCCCCAACAGCCGTGGTTCCCAACAGTATCGCATTCTGGCACAGGAGTTAATCGACTATGTCGAAAAGCAACAAGATACACAACCGGCTGAATAAACTCTTCGACGAGATAAAAACCACAGATGGCGCGGCTCCTCCCAGCAAACCGCAAGAGCCCGTTTCGGCGGCTGAAAACCGCCCCACACTCAGGCGGCCGGCAACACCACCCAAACAACCTGCGCGCGCCACGGATGAACCACTCACCCAAAGTGTGGCTGTGATAGAAACCCCCGCAACCAGTGCCGGGGGCCTGTTCAGCCTGCCTTTTAAGGCCGGTGACAGCTGGAACCTGATCCAGGTAGCCGATGAAAATCGCAGCGATTGGCCGGAAGAAGACCAGTCGCTCATCCGCCAGGTTGTAGACCAGCTTTCACTGGCATTACAAAATGCCCAGCTTTTCCAAAAAACCGAACGCCAGAATGCCGACCTGGCTGTTTTAAACGAAATGGGCCGCGAACTGGCCATCAAGCTGCTACTATCCGACATCGCCGAAACAATTTATTCATATACCAGCGAATTGATGGATACCAGCAGCTTCTTTATCGCCATTTACAACCCTGTCAGGGAAGAAGCCACCTTCCCCATCGCCACGGCAGATAATCAGCGGCTGGAACTGCCCGCCCGCAAACTCGGTAACGGCCTGAGCGATCGGGTAATGCGTTCGCGCACCCCGCTTATGCTAAATGGCGATATCCCGGCCCAGATGGAAAGAATGGGTATCGATTTTATCGCCATGGCAAACAACCAGGCGCCACTTTCATGGCTGGGTGTGCCATTGATGCTGGGCGAGCGCATCTTGGGAGCCATTGTTGTCCAGAGCATCACCACCGTCAACCTTTACACCGAACGCGAACGCGACCTGCTCCTGGCCATCGCCAGCCAGGCAGCCATTTCGATTGAGAATGCTCGCCTGTTTGCTGAAACCCAGCGGCGCGCCGCTGAAATGGCCGGTCTGAACGAAATCATGCGGGCGATTTCCTCTGAGATTGACCTGGAAAAAGTGCTGATGGCCGCCTACAATAAAATTAAAACCATTTTCAAGGTGGATGCTTTCCTCGTAGCTGTTTATGATGAGCAAAAGAAAATGGTACGTTACCCGTTGATTATAGATGAGGGTACCCGCCACCAGGGAGATGAAGGCCCACTAAACCCGGAAACATATACAGGGCAGACAATCCTGGGGGGGAAACCCATCCTCGAGCTGTTATCGCCTGAAGAGATCGCCTACGAAGAAGAGAATGGCATCGCCCATGCGATTGGCAACACAAAAAAGGGTTCGGCATCGCTGCTGTTCCTGCCCATGCAACAAGGCGGACGCACCCTGGGAATGGTATCCATCCAAAGCTATGAGTTCAACGCCTACAACCCCAGCGACGTGACACTGATGGAAAACGTGGCCAACCAGTTGGCCGTAGGTGTGCAAAACGCGCTTTTGTTTGAAAATACAGAATACCGCGCTGCCATTGAACAGATCGTGAGCGAAATCTCATCCAGCTTTGTGAACGTTTCTTCTGAAGAAGTGGATCACCAGATTAACGTGGCCCTAAAAAAGATTGGCGCATTCAACATGGTGGATCGCGCCTACTTATTCGCGATCGATCGCGAGCGAGCTACGATGAGCAACACCAACGAATGGGTTGCGCACGGGGTCACAACTCATATCCAAGATTTGCAAAATATTCCCGTTCAGAGCATGCCCTGGCTGATGGAGCGCATCTTCAAGCTGGAAGTCATTGCCATTACAGATGTGAGCACCATGCCAGAAGAAGCCAGCGCTGAGAAGGCAGAGTTCCAACGCGAGGCTATCCAGTCAATCCTGATCGTGCCGGTAACCACCCAAAACCGGGTTTCTGGTTTCCTGGGTTTTGACGCAAGCACCACCACCCTGGCATGGGATGATGAAAAAATCCTGTTGCTGCGCCTGGTTGGTGAAATTTTTTCTGGCGCATTGCAGCGCAAAAACGCCACGCAAGTTATCCAGGTTGCGCTGGCCCAAACCGAAAGGTTGTACAGCGTTATCCGCAGCGTGAGCGCCGCTAAAAATGAAGCCGATATTTTGCTGGCAATCGTTGAACCACTCAAAGCCAGTAACGTTTGGACGGCATCCCTGGCCGAAATTAGCGAATTTACCCCAGACGGGCTGCCACGCATGGCCACGATCAAAGCCAACTGGATCAATGGCAAACTGGATAAGAAAATGGTTGGGCAAAAATTCCTGCTAGAAAACTTTGGCCTGCCCGAATTTATCCATTCAAAAAATGACCAGATTTTGACGATGGGTGATGTTTTAAATGCGCAGAACGAAACCATCAAAGCTTCTGTAACCGCCCAGGGGTTACGCAGCTTTGTCATCATCCCATTGATGCAGGGCGGGGTACGCGTGGGTTACATCACCGTCAACTGGCAAAACCCGCGCGAGTTTTTGCACGATGAAAAAGATTTCTTACAAGCAATGGTCGGCGCAGTATCCCCAGCATTTGCCAACCAGTTATCCTTGCGTGGTGCACAAGCACGCGCGGTGCAGCTGCAAGCTGTCTCTGAAATCGCCACAACCACCGCATCAATCCTGAACCTGCAACGACTGCTCGAAACTTTTGTACACCTTACCCAGCGTCGTTTCAACCTGTACCACGCCCACATATTCATGCTCGAAGATGACCACCGGAGCCTGCATGTAAAAGCCTGCGGGTGGAAAGAAGGCAGTGAACAGCAGGGAACACACGGCAGCCGCGTTATCACCATCGAACAGGAAGTTTCATTGGTGGCCCGGGCGGCCCGCTTCCGCCAACCAGTGGTGGTCAACAACGTGCGCACCGACCCAAACTGGCTGCCCAACCCGGCCCTGCCCGATGTACAGTCTGAAATGGCCATCCCGGTCATCTCCGGCGATACCCTCATCGGCATCCTGAACGTACACTCAGACCGTTTGAACGCCTTTGCCGAAAGCGATGTAGCCATCATCAGCACCCTGGCCGCCCAAATCGGCGTATCCATCCAAAACGTGCGCTTGCTGGTACAGGCGCAATCTCGGGCACGCCGCGAACAGATATTGCGCGAAATCACCTCGCGCGTGCGCGCCACCAACGACCCCGATATGATCATCCGCACCGCCGTGCGCGAGCTAGGCGAGGCACTAAACATGTCAACATTCATCCGAATGGGCAGCGCCGACAACCTGGCGCAAAAACCCCAGGCGGGCCAACCCAAACCCGCAGCAACCGATAACGCCGGTAAGCCCGGCCAGGCCAAAGGAGGCCAGGACGAATGAGTGATGATAACAGGAAACTGTTAGAAACCATTACCGGCAGCATCCCCGGCATTATCTTTGCCCTGGACAAAAACGGCATCTTTACCATCTCAGATGGAAAGGCGCTGGCCGGGCTGGGATTGAAACCCGGCCAGGTGGTTGGACTCCTGGCGACAGATGTTTACCGCGACACCCCGGCCATTGTTACCGATATTCAACGCGCACTCCGCGGTGAAGAGTTCAAAAGCACCATCAAGGTTGGTGAAACCTACTTTGAGACAACCTACACCAGCATCAAAACCGATTCTGGAGAATTCAACGGTGTCCTGGGGATCGCCAATGATGTAACCGAACATAAAAAAGCCGCCGATGCCATTGCCCAATCGGAACAGCGGTTGGGGTGGATCGTTCGCCAATCGCCACTGGCGCTGATCGAGTGGAGCCTGAACTTTGAAGTAGCCGGATGGAATGATTCAGCTGAGCGGATTTTTGGCTACAGCAGCGAAGAAGCTATTGGGCGCAGCGCTGCCGGCCTAATCGTCCCGGCAGAAGTTCACCCGGAGGTTGACCAGGCCTGGCAAGAGTTACTCACCCAAAAAGGCGGGTCGCACAGCGAAAATAAAAACATCACCAAAGACGGACGCACCATCACCTGTGAGTGGTACAACACCCCACTCGTGGCCTCAGATGGCAGGGTTATCGGCGTAGCCTCACTGGTACAAGATATCACATCCCAAAAACTGGCTGAATCTGAGCTGCGCAATGCCGCCGAACGCCAGCAAGCCATCCTCGAAGCCTCCCCCACCGCCACAGTAGTGACGCGCATGGAAGGCCCGATCATCTACTACAACAATGAATTCGGCAAACTGCTGGGATACAACCCCTCAGAACTGGTCGGGAAAAGCGCCATCATCCTGTACCTGAATCCTGAAGACAGACAGGCCGTGCTGCAAAAATTTCGCCAGCAGGGCTATGTGGAGAATCATGAAGTAGCGATGCGCCGGGCCAATGGCAGCGGCGTGTGGCTGCTGATTTCAATCAAACCGTTTGAATACAGCGGCGAAAAAGTGCTGCTCTCCACCCTGGTCAATATTTCAGAACGTAAAGCCGCCGAAGAACTGCTGCGCGAGTCTGAACAGCGCCTATCCCTTTTAATCGACCGCTCACCACTGGCTGTGATCGAGTGGGATGTAAACTTCCATGTTATCTCATGGAACCCGGCAGCCGAAAAAATCTTCGGCTACAAACGCCGCGAGGCAATTGGCCGGCACGCTGCCGGGCTGATCGTCCCGCTCGAAGAGCGCGAATCCGTTAACCTGGTTTGGGCTGATTTGCTAAAACAAACGGGCGGAACCCGCAGCACCAATGAAAACATCACCAAAGATGGGCTCCTGATCACCTGTGAATGGTACAGCACCCCACTCCTCGATGAAAAAGGCGAGGTTGTCGGCGTCGAATCATTGGTACAGGATGTCACCGAACGCACCCTGGCTGAAAAACGACTAAGCGAAAGTGAAGAACAATTCCGCAATGCCATTGCCGCGGCCGATGCTGTGCCATACTACATCGAATACGGCGCAGAAAAATATCGCTTCATGGGTGAAGGCATTGAACAATTAACCGGCTATAAAGCCAACGAAATCACCCCCACCCTGCTGGGCAGCATGATTCAAGAAACCATCATGCTCGGCAGCGAATCAGGCAGATCACGCGAAGAAGCCATCGAACAAACCCGCACCGGCAACGCAGCTGATTGGAAAGCCGACTACCGCCTGCTCAATCGCGCTGGCAAAACCGTTTGGATCAGTGATGCTTCAGTACAAGTGCTGGGTGAAAATGGGAAACCCGTGGGAGCCATTGGCATTTTGCAAGATATTACCGACCGCAAAACTGCCGATGCCGCCGTACGCGAAAGCGAATCGCGCTTCCGCAGCATATACGAAAACTCAACCCTGGGCATGTACCGCACCACCCCCGGCGGAAAAATCCTGCTCGCCAACCCGGCCATCCTGCAAATGCTTGGATACAACTCTTTTGAAGAGCTGGCGCAACGCAACCTGGAAGAAGAAGGATACGATGAAACCAAACCTCGCAGCGAATACCAGATCACCATCGAACGAGATGGCGTAATCCGTGGCTACGAATCAGCCTGGACGCGCAAAGACGGATCAACCGTCTTCGTCCGCGAAAGCGCAGCAGCCGTGCGCGATGCAAACGGCAAGATTTTATATTACGAAGGCACCGTAGAAGACATCACTGAGCGCAAAATGGCCGAAGAAAGCGTGCGTGAATCACAGCAGCGGCTCTCCCTGCTGGTAGAAAGCAGCCCGCTGGCAGTGATCGAATGGAATACCAACTTTGAAGTGCGCTCGTGGAATGCCGCCGCCGAACGCATCTTCGGCTACGGACGAAACGAAGCCATCGGACGACACGCCGCCGGGCTGGTTTTGCCAGAATCAGCACGCATGATCGTTGACCACGTCTGGAAATCACAACTCACCCGCAAAGGCAGCGATACCAGCACCAACCAGAGCATCACCAAAGATGGCCGCGCCATCATGTGCGAATGGTTCAACACCCCGCTGGTAGACAGCAGCGGCAAAATCATCGGCATGGCCTCCCTGGTAGAAGATATTACCGCCCGCCTGGAGCTGGAAGAACAAATCGAACAATCACTCGACAAGCGTGGGCGGCAGGTAGAAATCACCAACCAGGTGGCACAAGAAATCGCATCGGTTATCCAGATCAACACCATTTTCGAGCGCGTGGTAAAGCTGGTGAAGGAAAGATTCGGCTACTACCATGCACAGATTTTCCGTTTCGACGCTTCCCTCAACGCTGTCGCGCTGGTGGCAGGCTACGGTGAAACAGGCCGCCGAATGCTGGCAGCCGGTCACAAGCTGGAAATGGGCCGCGGCGTGGTAGGCACTGCTGCCGCCACCGCCAAACCAGTGCTGGCAAGCGATGTGCGCCAGGATCGTGACTGGCGCCCGAACCCCAACCTGCCAGACACCAAAGGCGAACTGGCCGTCCCGATCAAATTCGGCGAAGCAGTGCTGGGCATCCTGGATGTGCAAAGCAACGAAGCCAACACCCTCACCCAGGATGATGTCTTAATGCTGGAAAGCCTGGCCGGGCAGATCGCCATCGCCATCGAAAATGCCCGCCTGCGCGAAGAAATGACCCTGCGGCTGGAAGAAATCGAAAGCCTGTACCGCTCCATGAGCCATAAAGGCTGGGAACAATTCCGCGAAGAAAGCAATATCCCCAGCGGCTACCTGTACAAACACGGCGAAATCCAGGATGCCGGGAACATCTGGTCAGAAGAAATCGCAACAGCCATTTCACATGAAAAACTGGTTGCCCCGCCAAACCTGGAAACACCCATCATCGCCCCGCTGGAAGTGCGCGGCGAAATCATCGGCACACTGGGCATCGAACAAGACCCCAACCGCCCCCTGTTACCCGAAGACATCGAGATGATCCAATCCATCTCAGACCAGGTCTCACAGGCGCTGGAAAGTGCCCGCCTGTTCGAACAGACACGCCAGGCGCTCAACCAGGCCAACATCTTCCGGCAGCTGGTCAACGCCACCGGCCAGGGCATCAGCATGGCAAAACTGGATTCAGAGCTGGTGTATGCCAACGATTCTCTGGCGCGCATCTACGGCGAAGATTCACCCAACAGCGTCATCGGCAACAGCGTATTAGATTACTACCCACCGCGCCTGCACACCTTTGTCCGCGATGAAGTGCTCGGTTCGGCCTTCCGCGATGATGAGTGGAACGGCGAACTGGAAGTGCTCTCACAAAACGGTGTTGAAGTCCCAACCCTTAACGATATCTTCATCCTGAAAGACGACAATGGCGAGCCGCAATATATCGCCAATGTGGTTACCGACATCACCGAGCGCAAACTAAACGAAGAAGCCCTGCGCCGTCAGAACGAATACCTGGCATCTGCGGCCGAAGTCAGCCGCCTGATCACATCCACCCTCGATCTGCCAACTCTGTTTGATGGCACCGTCAACCTGCTGCGGGCGCGTTTCGGCTACGAACACGTTGCCATCTTCCTGATCGAAGATTCAGGTTACGATGCTGTTTACATGGAAGGCACCGGCCAGGCCGGAGCAGAATTGAAAGAAAGCGAATTTTCCCTGCCAGTTGGCTCCAAATCGGTTGTGGGTTATGTAACCGCCAACGGGAAAACCATGGTTATCAACAATACCGCACTTGACCCGCTCTATAAAAATCATAAACTGCTCCCAAACACCCGCGCAGAGGCCGTCATCCCGCTCACAGTTGGCCAGCGCATCATCGGCGTGCTCGATATTCACGCCAACGAGATCAACGCCTTCCATGAAGAAGATGTGAACGTGCTGGAAACCCTGTCTGACCAAATTGCGGTTGGTATTGACAATGCCCGCTCATACCTGCTGACCCAAAAAGCGGTAGAAGAACTGCGCGAAGTTGACCGCATCAAGACCCAATTCCTGGCAAACATGTCGCACGAGTTGCGCACACCGCTCAACTCAATCATCGGTTTCTCACGCGTCATCCTGAAAGGTATCGATGGCCCCATCACCGAACAGCAGCAGCAAGACCTGAGCGCCATTTACCACTCCGGCCAGCATCTGCTCAACCTGATCAACGACATTCTCGACCTGTCCAAGATCGAAGCCGGGAAGATGGAACTTGCACTGGAAGAAGTCAATCTCAACGAAACCATCACCAGCGTCATGTCCACCGGGGCCGGGTTGGTCAAAGACAAACCCGTCAAACTGGTCAAAGCCATCGCGCCCGATACCCCCTCCATCCGTGCCGATGGAATGCGCGTGCGCCAGGTTTTGATCAACCTGGTATCCAATGCATCCAAATTTACCGAACAAGGCAACATCACCATCTCGGCCACGCCGCAAACCAACTCAGAAGGTGTGTACGAAGTGCTGCTCAGCGTCACCGATACCGGGCCAGGGATCTCAATCGAAGATCAGAACAAACTCTTCCTGGCATTCTCCCAGGTGGATTCTTCTCCCACCCGCAAGACCGGCGGCACAGGTTTGGGTCTTTCCATCTGCAAACGCCTGGTAGAAATGCACGGTGGACGCATCGGCGTTCACAGCACGGTCGGGCAGGGTTCCACCTTCTACTTTACCATCCCGGCTTTCAACCAGCCTGTTAAAGAGACCCCGTCTCAGGGCCGAGGACTGACGATCATGTGCATCGATGACGACCCGCAGATTACCGCCCTTTACGAGCGTTATCTTAGCGCCCAGGGATACAAAGTCATTGCCGTCAACAACCCGCTCCAGGCCAAAGAAAAAGCCCAGCAGGCCAAACCCAACGCCATTACACTCGATATTATGATGCCGCAAATGGATGGTTGGCAGGTATTGGAACAGCTTAAATCTGATACAGAGACCCGCTCCATCCCGGTCATTGTGTGCAGCATCGTGGATGACCAGGCCAAAGGCTTCAGTTTGGGCGCTGCCGATTACCTGGTCAAACCCATCATGGAAGAAGACCTGGTCAATGCCATCCGCCACATCAACGGGGAGGGAAAAATCCAGGAAGTGCTGATCATCGACGATTCGGCAGATGACCTGCGACTGATGGAAAAAGTCCTTTCGGAGCGCAGCGAGTTCAAGACCAAGACAGCCAACAGCGGCCAGGCAGGCTGGGAAATTATCCTGAATGAACACCCACAGGCTATCATCCTGGACCTATTTATGCCTGACCTGGATGGATTCGCCATCCTCGAAAGACTGCGCATGAACGCTGAACTGCGCGACATCCCCGTGATCGTGGTCAGCGGCATGGATCTTTCGGCAGAGCAAAAACAACAACTCGATAACCTGGGGCAGCGATTGCTGCAAAAAGGTATGGTCACAGAACAGGAATTGCTAACCACGCTAGAGCGCTCACTCAAACACATCCAGACCGAGGAGAAGAAAGGCTAACCATGGGACACCAGATTCGCTGTATCGATTGCGGTCATACCGAAACATACCATCCTCGCACCATCAACTGCTCCAAATGCCACAGTCCCTGGCGTGAAGTCGTGTACGATTACGACAAAGTTGCCCAAATCTTCAGGAATGAACTTCCGCATCGCACCTTTGACCTGTGGCGATATAAAGAACTGCTGCCGGTCAACAAACCGATCCACACCCTGAGCATGGGCGAGGGCGGCACACCGCTCATCCGCGCCGTTAATCTGGGCACGATGCTTGGCTGTGAGAATATCTTCATCAAAGATGAGCGCCAGGGCCCCACAGCATCCTTCAAAGACCGCCAGGCCGCCGTGACAATTGCCGTGCTAAAAGAAGCTGGCGTAACCGAAATGGTGGCGGCCTCCACCGGCAATGTCGCCATCGCCTACTCAGCCTTCGCAGCCCGGGCGGGCATCAAACTGTGGGCTTTTGTCACCAGCTTAGTTCCGGCGGTCAAAATGCGCGAGATCGCACTGTATGGCAGCCAGGTAGTCAAAGTAACCGGCTCATATGACCAGGTAAAAAAGATCGCCGCCGAATTTGCCGAACAACGCGGCCTGTATCACGACATGGGCGCAAAAACCATCACATCGGTAGAGGGGATGAAAACCATCGCCTACGAAGTGGCTGAACAACTGACCCAGGAAATCGGCCCGAGCGAAAACGGCCTGTGGCGCACCCCCGATTGGTACATCCAGGCCATCAGCGGTGGGCTGGGCCCCATTGGCGTTGCCAAAGGCTTCCGCGAACTCAAAAATATGGGCTTCACCGAACACCTGCCTGGCCTGATCGGCGTGCAGGCCGAGGGTTGCGCCCCCATGGTGCAGGCCTGGAAACAAAACCACGAAACCGCCGAACCCGTCCTGACCCCAAAAACCCACATTGAGACCCTCGCCACCGGCACCCCAGGGCGATCCTACGAATTCCTGCGCGCCCAAATGAAAAAAAACCGGGGGATGTTTGAAAGCGTCAGCGATGATGAAGCCTTCCGCGCCATGCACATCCTGGCAAAAATGGAAGGAATCTCTGCTGAACCGGCCTCTGCAGCCGCTTTTGCCGGGCTTTTCAAACTGGTTCGCTCCGGGGCAATCAAATCAACCGATATTGTGGTAATTAACTGCACCGGCCATACCCTGCCAGCCGAACCACTTGTGCTCGGCAGCGGCTGGGCGCGCAACGTGGTGCTCCCGCAGCAAGAGCAAGCCCCCCAGGCCGATGGCCTGCTGGCCGCCCTCAGCCGCGTGGCCCCAGACCGTTTCCCGCGCGTCGCCATCGTAGACGATACCCCAGACGCCCGGCGGCTGATCCGGCGCATCCTGCAATCGCAGGGCGAATACACCATTTTTGAAGCCACCAACGGCAAAGAAGCCATCGAACTTGTTAATCGCGAACATCCCGACCTGCTCATCCTCGACCTGATGATGCCCGAATCAGACGGTTTTGCCGTACTCGACGCGCTCAAATCCAACCCTGAGACCGCCCAAATACCGGTCATCGTCTCCACCGCCAAAGAACTAACCAGCGAAGAAAAACAACGCCTGCAAGGACAAATCCAGGCATTGATGCAAAAAGGCGATTTCATGAGTGACGACTTCCTGGAGGAAGTAAAATCGCTGATTAGATAACTACCCCACAGAAAGGGATTGAATGTCAAACAGAACACGACAGAGCATAGGCATCATCGCAGCTCTGTCATCGGCCACGTTTTTAGGGCTGGCTCCCGTCTTCGGGCGCATCGCAATCACGCAAAGCGGATTTTCCCCCTTGTCGGCAGTAGCACTACGCACTGGCATGGCTGCTTTGCTTGTGTTCTTGTTTATGTTCATCTTCCGAAGATCATTTCTCTACATTTTCCCGGTAGGGCTGGTGGGGTGCATCCTGGCAGGATCGATTAACGGTCTCGGTTCGTTGCTGTACTATATGGCCCTCGGCCATCTCTCAGCCAGCGTGGGACAACTACTTTACTCACTTTACCCACTTTTTGTGGCCCTGTTCTCCGTTCTAGATAAACAAATCCTGACGCGAATGACCATCCTGCGCTCACTCATGGCCCTGGCAGCAGTTATCATGCTGACCATGGATGGCAACCTGAAAGCCCCCGCCGGCGCAGTCATCATGATGATCGGTTCCGCAGCCCTATATGCGCTGCACATCCCCATCAACCAGCGCGTCCTGTATGAAATCCCCGCCCCCACCGTCACCGTTTACACCTTGCTGGCAATGTCAGCCGTGACCATCCCGGCCTACCTGATCTTCGACCGGCAAACCCCGCCCACCAGCCCCACCCTATGGTGGCCGATCATCATGTTGACGATGGTGACACTGGTCTCACGCCTGACACTTTTCCTCGGTATCAAAAATATTGGCGGCACCCAAACTGCCCTGCTGGGGCTGGGAGAACTGCTGATTACCATTACCTTGAGTCATTACCTGCTGGATGAAAAACTGAGCGGGCTCCAACTGATCGGGGCAGCCATACTTGGTCTCAGCCTGCTGCTGGTGCGCTTTGACAAATCCGAACACTATCGCACCAAAGGCGGCTGGCTGGCCTGGCTGCACCCACCTGAAATCGACCCGTGGAATTTACAAGATTAAACAGAACGAACTGCGCTCAGAAGCTGTGAGCGCAGTTCGTTTGTAATGGGATTTTTACTACTTACTTTCTTTCTTCCCCTTTTTCGCACTCTCCGGCTCAAACACGTACCCGGTACCGCGCACACTGACAATGCGATTATACAGCTGTGGGTAAGCCGACAGCTTGTGACGCAAACGGCTGACCAGCGGGCGCAAAATTTCTTGGGCTTCGCGCTGTGAAACATCGTAGCCTTGAACCAATAGCACCAATTCTCGATGCGAAAACACCTTGGCGGTATTTTCCAAAAACACTTTCAGCAGGTGCCCTTCCGCAGGGGTCAGGGTCTCAGTCTTTTGGCCTTTAATCACCAGCCGGCGCATCAAATCCACTTCCGTGCCATCTTCAGTGCGGAAATATTCCATCTCTGTGGGGGCAGATTGCCCATGCTGGGTCATCTTGGCCTCGCGGCGGCTCAACCCACGTTTAACGCTTTCCAAAATCTGGGTTGGGGAGGCAGGTTTTAGCAGGTAATCATGGACACGCTGCCGCAGCGCCTCCACCGCTGATTCCATGGAGCCATAAGCGGTCAATAACACAATTTCAGTATCTGGAGAAACCTGGCTGGCAACCTGGACGACATCCAGGCCATTCATGCCAGGCATTTTCAAATCCAGCACCATCAAATCGACAGAATATTTACGAACATGGTCAACTGCCGCCTCGCCATTTGCCACAGCCGTGACATGATAACCCTCGAGACGCAAAATATCGCTCAAAGATTGGCGGGCGATTGGTTCATCATCGACTACAAGGATATTGGGTTTCATTCGGTTTCTCCATAAGTTTACAAAAGATGAATAATTAACGCCATCTGCTAACTACGCATGATTGGCAATAAGACCCTGAAACAGGCTCCGGGGTTATGATCTGGCAGCAGGTCAAGCGCGCCGCCGTGCGAAGCAACAATATCGTAGCTGACGGAAAGCCCCAGCCCGGTGGTGCCTTTGGTACTGGTGAATGGCTCAAAGATGGTTTCTTGCAATTCCACCGGGACGCCCGGGCCGCTATCCTGGAACAGGATTTCAACCATTTTGCGTTTCTGGGTAATGCTGATGCGCAAATCGCCACCCTGTGGCATGGCATCAAAAGCGTTTAAGATAATATTGATAAAAACCTGTTCAATCTGGTTGCTGATGGCCTGGACGCTCGGCAGGCTGGCAGGCCAGGAAGTTGTCACCCGGATGCCGCGCTCGCGCAGTTGCTGGCTCAACAGGTTGAGCACATGCTCCAGCAGGTCGAGCACCTGGACTGGTTTGAATTCCACGCTGGGGCGATAAAAATCTAGCATGCGCTGGACGGTGGTCATCAGGCGTTCAAGTTCCTGGCTGGTCAGGTTGATATAGTTCTGGCGCATATCTTCGGGAATGTCGGTGCGGGTGGCAAGGTGCAGGCAGTTGCGCACCGATTGCAACGGGTTGTTGATTTCATGCGCGATGGAGGCTGTCAGGCGTCCGGCGGCGGCCAGTTTTTCGGCCTGCACCAGGGCGCGCTGTGATTCTTCGATGCGGCGCACGTAATCGCGCAGTTCATCATACAAACGGGCGTTTTCCATAGCAACAGTAGCCTGACGCGCCAGGATCAGGAACATTTCCATATCCACTTCGCGGAAAGGCGGCTCACCGACATCGCGCCCCACAAACAGGACGGATTGCAGGTTGCCAAGCGTGGTTGGAACAACCATCAGCGAGGCAAGTGCCAGGGTTTCAAGTTCAGCAGCCAGTTCCGGGGGGTTTCCTGCCCCGGCAATGGCATGAATCACAGTTCCGGCAGACATTGCCAGCCGGGCTGAATCCCCGCGATGCTTCATCAGCCCGCCTTCCGGGGTTTTGCCACGGTGAGCCAGCAGGCGCAGGCTGTTTTCTGCCGGGATATGCTGGTAAACCGCCGCGTTGGAGCAGCGCAGCTGGCGCGCAACCGCTTCGAGGATCAGTTCCAGCAAAGTATCCAGACGGCGCTCGGCAAACAAGGTTTCGGTTACGCTGAAGAGCGGACGCAAGGCCTGTAAACGGGCGATATCGCGCTTTTGCTGGTGATCTGTCAGCGCCAGCTCCACCGCCTGGATAAGTTCAGATTTGTCGAATGGTTTCAAGATCAGGCCATCCACCCCGCGCCGCAGGGCCTGGATCGCCATTTCGACCGTGCCAAAACCAGTCATAGCAAGGATCGCCATATCTGGCTGGAGTTCGCGCACCTGCTGCACCAGGTCGAAACCGCTGATGCCGGGCATGCGAATATCGACCAGTAACAGGTCGATCGGGTCGGCGCGAAAATACTCCAGCGATTCTAGCGGATTGGTAAACGAACGCACTTCGTAGCCCGCCCCGGTGAGCAGGCGCTGGCATAACATGGTAATCCCCGGCTCATCATCCACGACCAGCACACGCTGTTGGGTCATTCAGTCTCCTCCAATGGCAGCCAGACCGTAAAGCTGGAACCTTTTTCTACCTGGCTCTCAACTTCAATGGAACCACCGTGATCAGTAATAATCCCGTAGGTGACAGACAGCCCCAGGCCAGTGCCGCCTTTGTCGCCGCGGGTGGTGTAAAACGGCTCAAAAATTCGCTGCATGGCATCTGGTGGAATGCCAATGCCGTTATCCTGCACAACCAGCTTGATCCAGCTGTGGTTGTAACGCGTGCTTTTTTCGGTGGCAACTTGCAGGGTGCCGCCACGCGGCATGGCATAAATGGCGTTGTTGACCAGGTTGATGATCACCTGTTTGATCTGGTTACGATCAAACTGCGCCCAGGGCAGGTTTTCTTGCAGATTGGTGGAAAGTTCCACGCTGCTGGTGCGCATCAGGTGTTTGGTGAGCATCAGCACATCGTTGATGATTTCGTTCAGGTCGGCGCGGGTGCGCGATGATTCGCTCTGGCGTGAGAAATCGAGCAGGCGGCGCACCACGTTGCGCGCGCGCATGGCCTCGCGCAACACCATATCCAGGTCAGCATGGGCACTTTCGGGCAGCAAGGCATCTTCCAGCAGCAATTCGGTGAATCCAACCACAGTTGTAAGTGGATTATTCAGTTCGTGAGCCACCCCAGCCGCCATCTCGCCGACAGCGGCCAACTTGGCAGCCTGGATCAGGCGTAATTCAGCATCGCGCTGCGCCCCAATACGCGCCTGGAGTTCCTGCTGGATCTCCTGAAGTTGTTCAACCGTTTCTTGCATGTAACGTTCGTGCTCTTCGGCTTCATCGCGCATGCACAGGTATTCGGCCAGCGCTGCCAGCTGCACCGCCACCAGGGAGATCAGGTTCAAATCAAGATCAGAAACAGCTCGTTTTTTGGGGATATCTACCAGCAGGAAGCCCAACTCGCTGCCGCGATATTGCAGCGGGACGATCACACCGCTGGAACAGTTTTCAAAGAACGGAGAAGCCGGCAGCCCTGCCGCTAATTCGTAGCGCATGGGCCTTTCCAGCCCTGCCAGCGCCGCCAACGGCTCCGCCATAACAGCTTCTTCCTGGATGAGTTTACGGCGCTTTGGCTCGCTGCGAAAAACTGTCAGGTGGGTTTCATCAGATGAAAACAACCCCAACATGGAAAACGTGGCTGAAAATGTGCGCTGGATGAAGTAAAACGACTGGGAAACAGCATGTTCGATACTGCCAGCGTTAGAAATAGACTGGGCAAACGTGTTCGCAAGCGACAGGGCAGTTTTTTCTTCTGAATCAGCGGCGGAAAGCAGCCAGGTGCGGGCTGTTTCCTTCCAGTGTGCCAAAGCGTCCTCGGCCAGTTCACCCCGCACCGCCACCATTAAAAGTGAGCGACGGTTTGCCTGTGGGAAAAGGTAGATTTTTTTGCACCCCAAGCTGGAATCTTCGGCCTGGGAGCGCGAACGCACCCGGCCACTACCCAACGCTCCGGCTACCCATGCCGCCATTGGAGTTTGTTCAACATCCTTGAGTAAAGCGCCCTGTCCTACCCGGCTGAGTTTGTAACTGGCATCAAACACCCAACCCGCATCATCACGTGCCAGGCAAACGGCCCAACAAGCTCCGGTTTTCCGGCAGGATTCTTTCAAGCGCGCAGTAAGAACTGTATTTTTTGACATCATTAAGAATTATACAATACTAGCCGTTTTTGATATGCGAATTTCCCTAAAATGCGCCAAAAGCTTTTCTGGATTAAAATTATGGCTCTCCCGTTCATAATGGGGAACGGGTAGGGGCGGCCCGCCCCGTGCGAAAAGTAGAGCCAAAATTATTTGAGAACTTTGCTCCAAAATCCGAGGAGAAGCACCCCCACTGGGCAGTTCCCCAAAATGCCTGAATGGTAAAATTGTACAATAAAAACAGGTTGTTGCAGCAAAATCCAAGGAGAAAATGCAGAATTTAACCATTATTGGCGGAGGATTGGCAGGCAGTGAAGCCGCCTGGCAGGTTGCGCAGCGTGGGATTCGCGTGCAACTGTACGAAATGCGCCCCAATACAACAACCGGCGCACATATTTCAGCAGACCTGGGGGAACTGGTCTGCTCGAATTCGCTTGGCTCGAACCTGCCAGACCGGGCATCAGGTGTTTTGAAGGCAGAACTGCGCCAGCTTGGATCGTTGTTGTTGGAAGTGGCTGAACAAACCGCGCTGCCAGCCGGGGCCGCCCTGGCAGTGGATCGTGTTAAATTTGCAGAATCCATCACCCAAAGGTTGACCGAGCATCCCAATATCGAGATCATCCGTCAGGAAGTGACCGAAATCCCTGCCGGGCCAGTGATTGTTGCATCGGGGCCGCTGACTTCGGCGGCGCTCTCAAAGTCGATTGCGCAATTCAGCGGGCAGGAGCACCTGTATTTTTTTGATGCCATTGCACCGATCGTAACCGCTGAAAGCATCAATATGGAAATCGCCTACCGCGCCTCGCGCTGGGGCGAAAGCGAAGAAAGGGATGGCGACTACATCAACTGCCCATTCCACGTTCGAGCTGATTACCTCGCTTTTGTCGAAGCGCTGCGCGGGGCGGAGCGCATCAAACTGCATGATTTTGAGCTGGAACTGGAACAGGGTGTCCGCGCTGGTGCTGACCAGTTTTTCGAGGGCTGCCTGCCAGTGGAGATCATCGCCAGCCGGGGTGATAAAGCCCTGGCCTACGGGCCAATGCGCCCAATTGGGCTGGCCGACCCGCGTGTGCCGCGTCCGCCATATGCGGTTGTCCAACTCCGACAAGATAACCTGGCCGGGAATTTGTACAACCTGGTCGGTTTCCAGACCAATCTCACTTTTCCTGAGCAGCGCCGGGTGCTAAGAATGATCCCAGGGCTGGAGAAGGCCGAATTCGCGCGGTATGGACAGATGCACCGCAACACCTTCATTGCTTCGCCCAAACTGCTGCGCCCGACCCTGCAAAGCCTGGCGCGTCCCGAACTTTTCTTCGCCGGTCAAATCACTGGCGTGGAAGGCTATATGGGCAACATCGCCACCGGGCTGCTGGCCGGCTGGAATGCCGCGCGCCTGCTACAGGGCCGCGAACCGCTGGAACTGCCGCGCGCAACCATGCTGGGCGCGCTGTGCCACTACATCACCCATGCTGAAATGAAAAACTTCCAGCCGATGAAGGCCAATTTCGGCATCCTGCCGCCGCTGCAATATGCTGAAAAAGGGGGTAAACGTGAACGCGGCGCGGCCCACGCCAGGCACGCAGCGGCTGCGCTCGAGGAATTCCTGGCAACACTGTCAGCTGAAAAAGGGGAACAATGACAGATTTTCTGCAACAGGTTAGGAAGTACATGTCATCAAATTATGGGAACGATGACCGCAGCATTATTTTCGCCGTTCTCGGGATTGTGTCCGCCGCAACAGTCATTTTACTCGTCCTGGATATTAATCGCATCTGGATGTTTGGCCTGCTGGTTATTTTGATAGTGGCCCACATTCTCACCCTGCGCGGTTACCTGCGACAGGCCGGGATGCTCACCACAGCGGGCGGCATGGTAGTGTTGACCAGCCTGATTTTCATCAACGGCGGCATCCGCGATACCGCCATGCAGGGCTTGATCATTATTATCATCGCTGCCAGCCTGTTAAACGGGCGCATAGGCGCAATTGCCTTTGGCGGGATGATCCTGTTGATTGTGCTAATCCTCGGAATTGGGGAATATCAGGGCTGGATCATCAACCGTTTCAGCGCTTACAACAAAATCGGGGATTACTTTGCTATCATCAATATCATCCTGCTGGTGACAGCGCTGCAATGGGCAGTTATCAGCCGCCTGAACGAAAATACTCGCCAGGCGAAAGCTGAACTGGCCGAACGAAAACAAGCTGAAAAAGCCCTGCGCGAAAGCGAAGAACGATATCGCTTTATCGTACAAGAGGCCCCCATGGGCATCATCATCATCGACCAGGCTGGAAAGATCGAACAGGCCAACCCGGTGGCACTCTTTATGCTGGGATATGCCCAGCGCGAAATGGTTGGCGCAGATCCTTCGATGTTGTTTGACGATCACCATGCAGATATTCAATCTACACAAACCGAGCTTACAATTCGCGCAGAACGCATCCTTGTACGGAAAAACGGATTGAGACTGACAGCCATGGGCGGCACAAAAAAAATGCCCGATGGCCGATTCTTATACATATTCCAGGATATTTCCGAACGAAAAAAAGCCGAAGAAGCTGCCCGATTGCTCAATGAACAACTTGACCAGCGCGTGCGTGAACGCACCATCGAACTGGAGGCCAGCAACCGCGAACTGGAAGCCAGCAACCGCGAGTTGGAAGCGTTCAGCTACACAATATCGCATGACTTGCGTGCGCCGCTGCGCGGCATTGTGGGATTTTCGGAAATTCTGATCAGTGATTATGATCAACAATTGCCCCAAGATGCCCATACCATGCTCAAACGCATCAGCGAAAACGGTAAGCAAATGGGAACGATGGTTGATGCGCTGCTGGCTTTTTTGCGGCTGGGTCGACAGGTGCTCAAAAAAAGTTACCTGCACCCCAAAGAAATTGAGATCATGCTGGATGAAATTATCCAAACCATCGGCGACGAGCCTCCCCGCGAGGTGGCATGGGTGATTGGGGAACTGCCGGGTTGCAAGGCTGATCCCAGCCTGTTGAAACAGGTTTTTACCAATCTGCTCTCCAACGCCTACAAGTTTACGCGGGGGTGCGACCAGGCTCGCATCGAAATTGGCAGCACCCAGACAGAGCGGGGACTGGCCTTTTTTGTCCGGGACAATGGCACCGGGTTCGATATGAAATATGCGGGCAAGCTCTTTGGGGTCTTCCAGCGCCTGCATCACGCCGATGAGTTCGAGGGTACCGGTGTGGGGCTGGCGATTGCCCAGCGCATCATCTTGAAACATGGCGGGCAAATCTGGGTGGAAGCGCAGCCCGGCCAGGGCGCGACCTTCTTTTTCATCCTGCCCGATTGACTCATGCGCCGCGAACACAAAGAGCGCCGAGATTTTGATACTCTCCGCGCTCTTTGTGTTTTTACTACGCTATCTCAGCCTACTTGACCCAGGCCTGGACTGTTCCTTGGTAAGCATTGAGCGGAAAAACCTGACAGGTGGCAAGCGCGAGCAGCGCAGAGACCGGTTTTGGCTCGAGAGAATCCGTGTTATAGATGTTGAACAACAGCCATTGCCCGTCTGGAGACCAGATGGGGGCATCAACCATCCAATGATCGAGTTGGATGAGCAGCTTGGACGCGGACGAACCATCCAGCGGGAGGGTGTAGATGCCGCCAGCCATGCGCCCGCGCACGGGAGCGGTATAAGCCAGGGTGCGGGCATCGGGCGAAAGGGAAAAAGCGCCCACCGAAGCGGGGAAAATAAACAGGGTAGATTCCTGACCCGTGGAAGCGTTTTTCGCCACCAGGCTTGGCTGCCCCGATTCAATTTTCAGATAGATAACGCTGCTGCCATCGGCCGTCCAGCCGTGGGCATATTCTTCGCTGGTAGGCGTATCGGTGAACTGGCGCAGGTTCGAGCCATCGGCGTTGACCAGGTACAGGTTCATATCTGCCGGGCGGACAAAGACGAGCTGCACGCCATCTGGCGAGAGTTTGGGGCCAAAGTCATCGGGGTTCAGGCCAGGGAGGACGGTATCTTTTCCGCTGGCGACTTCGACCACATGCAGGCCATCCAGCCAGTTATAGGCCAGGAGCGAGCCATCTGCCGAGAGCGAGGGGTTGATGCCCTGGCCAAAGGTTTTTTGCTGGCTGCCATCCAGCGAGGCGAGCAGGATGCCGTAGTTTTCGGGGCTGGGCGGCTGGTTGTCCTCCAGGATGCGGCCATAGACTGCCAGCGTGCCATCCAGATTGGGTGCGGGAGCAGGCGACAGGGCGGCCTGTTTCCAGCCGGGGAGGTCGAGGCAGGCCGGGGAGGGCGCATCCGGCACGGCAGCGGCATCCACTAGCGGCGGAGTCCATTCCACAAACCAGTTACCGGTGATATTGGCGCCGTTTGCAATCAACTTGAACTGGCCGGTGATGGTTCCATCGCTGAAAAAGGAGCTGAACAGGCGTCCATCGGCGTCGATGGATGAGCCGCCGCTGCCACGCTGCCCGCCCGCCGGGATCGGGAACATATCGAGCGGCAGTGAGACGATGGATGGGTCGGCCTGTAGGTAGACGGTGAAACCTTTCAGATCGCGCTCACGCTGGAAGGCCAGCGATTGGATTTTTGCGGTCAGGCCGGGCAGGTCGAGCGGCAACATGCCGACTTTCCAGGCGTAGCCAAGCTGGTCGTCGCCGCCGGTGAAGCCGTATTGCTGGAGGTCGATCTCGACCGAAGGCGCGCTGGCAAAGCCGATCGTCATCTGGCTGGCGCGAAGCGTGACCGGGCCGTTGAAGGCTTGTCCATAGATTTTGAAAACCCACTGGGTGGGATCGCTGGTGTCGATGCCCGCGTCGCTGGCGGAGGCCGGTTCGAGCGGGATTTCGCGCCCGGCGGCGTCGAAGGCTTTGGTGGTCCAGTCTCCCAGGCTGACGCGGCTGATGCGTTCATCCGTCCAGGCGGTGTGGCCGATCAGGTAGTAGCCATCCTCGAGCGGAATGTATTTGTCAATGATCAGGGTGATGCCGTAGGGCGAGGATGCGCCGCTTGGGGCGTTTTCGGGCTGCCACTGGATCATCCACGGGCCGGGAACGCGGAAGGCGAGGCCCTTGAGCAAGACTGTGAAGCGGCCTTTGGGCACCTGGCCGTCATATTCCACCCCGGCGCTGATCTGGCCCTGGCCGTCGCTGCCGCCGCCCCCGCCGCTGGACGTGAAACCGTCAATTTCGAGGCCAATGCCCGAGACGAGCGGATCGGTGGTGAAGTTGAAGTCGTAACCTGCGCCCGTAAAACGGACAGAATCCAGGGTGAGGGGATAGCCGTTGAACTCCAGGCGGGTGTTGGGACTGAAAACCTGGTCGAGCTGCGGGTTTTCGCCCGCGTCGAACTCAAACGAAGCCGTGGCGGCAGTTGCGCTGGCCTCCGCGCCATGGATGGCAATCGTCAGCGGGAAGGCGAACTGTTTGCCCTTGATCTCCACCGCCCAGTTATAGATGGTCGGGTCGGTGGGCATGGGCAAAATCTGATCATACGACTCGCTGGCGTAGATTTCCTTGCCAGTGGCATCTGTCACCGTGTACAGGCCAGAAGGCCACATCGAATCTGCGCCATTAGGTAAATCAATCGCATGGAAAGTGCCCGCAAAGATATAACCATCGGGCAGATCCACCACTTTGACGAGTTTCAGTGGGTTTTGCGGCGTGGCGGGCAGGCTGGTTTGTGTTCCAGCCGGGGCAGTGGTTGGGGTGGGCACATCCACCACCGGGGCGATCTCAAAATCGGGCGGGGCAGGCACAAAACGCAGGGAAAGTTCCCAATTTTCGGGAGCTTTGCCCGGCAGGGTATCCTGGATACATGGCAAAACAAAGATTGCAACATTCACATTCGCCGGGATGGACGGGTAAGAGAAAGAAATCTTGTTCATCGTGCCGCCGCCCTCGCCCGGCTCCAACACGGTACCGTTGGGCAGGCGCAGCGTAGCAAAACCCATGCAGCCGGGCACATCTTCCTGGTGCGAGAGCGCTTCCCAGGGCACATCTTTGAGCGCATAGCTCACCACAGTCTTATCCGCGCTCAGGACAGCGCTTTCAACAGTCAGGGTCACGCCATCGCGGGTGACGGTCACAGGCTCGGCCAACACGCGCAGCGGCACGCTTTGATCCACCAGCCCCGCGCCGGGCACGTATCCAAACAACTGCTTCATCGCCGTCACAATTTTCGGCCCAAAAAACACCGCCAGCAGGGCCAACAGGAGCATTGCAAAGCCAAAACGCCACAAAAAGCGTCTCGGTTGGGGTTCAGGTTTCATTCCAGCCGCCTTCACAATCAGCGTTGCGCGCAAACGGTTGGCAAACGCCGCATCTGGCGCGGGCGCATCCAGCGCCTCGCGCAGTTTCTGTTCCAGTTCAGGGTTCACATTGGGTTCGCTCATGGCGTCTCCATCTGGCTCTCGAATTGCACACTCAAGCGCGCCAGCAGGCGGTACAACGACTTTTTGACGGTGTCCTCGCGTTTGCCCAGCGCGGCCGCAATCTCGGCAAACGACAAATCGGCCACATATCTCAAGCGGATGATTTCCTGTTCATCGTCACTCAAATTTTGGAGAATGGAAGCCAGTTTCTCCAATTCCAGGCGTTTTTCGACATCCCCAACCGGGTCGGCATCCCCAGCCACTTCCAGCGCGGAATCGAGCCCGCCCTGTGGCCGGTTTCGCCGGTAGTGATCAATCACCTTGCTGTGAGCGATTGCGAACAACCACCCGGCAAAAGTACCGTTCTCCCGATAGTTTTTCAAACGCTCCAACGCTGAAAGGAAAGTCTGCGCCGTCAAATCTTCGGCGTCTGGGGCATTTCCCACCCGGCTGTAGAAATAGCGGTAGACCGGCGTCAAGAAGCGGTCATAGACCGCCGCAAACGCCGCCGGGCTGCGTTGGGCAGCTTTCACAAGGGCAGGGATGTCATCTGGGTGCATTCTATAAAATTAAACGCAGCAGGATGGAAAAAGGGACAGGGGAAATTAGGAAGTGGTAAGTCAAAAGTGACAAGAAAATTCCCCCAAAACCAGGAAATGTTACGCTTTCAAAAAGTTACCGCGCAAAAGTCAACTTCACACCGTTCTGGCCCAGTTCAACCACATCCCCGGCTTTAACCGGCGCGGGGATATGGGCCGCCAGCTTTTTACCATTCAGAAAAGTGCCATTTGTGCTGCCCAGGTCGGTAATCGTGAACACATTCATACGATGCTCAATGATGGCATGGCGGCGGGACACCACTTTATTCACATCGAGTACAGTCAAATCCAGGTCAACAAACACTTTTGTGGCCGGGCTGGTGCGCCCCAATGTAAACGTGGACATCTTAATCGGGAAAGATTCCCCCGTGGTAGAAATCAGGTAGGCCAGCACGAGCGAACTGTGCGGCATATTCAGCGTGGGCAAATCTGGTTCTTTGGCAATCGGCACCGCCGGGCGGGTTTCCAAAACCGCATGGGTTTTCCAGGCATCCTTGAAAGAATCTACCATCTCTTTAACCGTCGCAAAGCGGTCAGCGCGTTTCTTTGCCAGGGCCTTAATGAGCACCTGTTCCAGCTCAAACGAAATAATCGGGTTAATACTGCTGGGCATCGGCAGCGGAGAAAAAAGGTGCCCCTGGATAATTGAAAACGGCGTATCGGCATCAAAAGGCACGCGCCCAACCACCATCTCATAGAGCATCACACCAAAAGAGTAGATATCCGCGCCTTCATCAATATCTGCCTGCCCCATGGCTTGTTCAGGCGAAATATACTGCGGCGTGCCCACGATCATATCGCCTGTCAGGGTGGCGCTATGCCCTTGCGCGATGCGCGCCAGGCCAAAATCCGCCAGGTAAATCTGCTGCTGGCTCTCAATGATGATATTGGAAGGCTTAATATCACGATGCAGGATACCTTTTTTATGGGCGTAAGACAGCGCATCGCCAATTGTTTCCACAATCCACAGGGTTTCTTCTTTTGAAAGCGGGCCTTTCTTCAGCCGGTCTTTGAGCGTATCACCCCGCACATATTTCATCACAAGATAGGGTTGGCCTTCGTGTTCGGCAAAATCATATACCGGCACAATATTCGGGTGCTCCAGCCGGGCAACCACCTTGGCCTCGCGCTGGAAGCGCGCCAGGAAGTTAGAATCAGCCTGGAAATCGCGATGCAGCACCTTAATGGCAACATCCCGCTCAAGGGCCATGTGATAAGCCTTGTAAACAGTTGCCATGCCCCCACGTCCAAGCTGTTCTGCGATCTTGTATGGACCAATCACCTGCCCAGGTTCAAAAGACATATAAAGTGAACTCTCCTGAAAGAATTATATACCAAACAGGGCCAACTTTCATTAAATGCAAAGTCAGATGATTTTCGATTCATCCCAACTGGAGGATGCTGGCCAGCCCGGCAAGCAGCGCATCGACATCTTCAGCCGTGTTATAGCCCTGGATGGAAATTCGCGCGAATTTTTGATCCTGCCACTGGATCAGCGGCAACTCAACTTTGAACTGGTCATACAACCGGGCTTTTAGCGCCAGCAGGTCAGCGCCACCGGGCAACGGGGCGATTGCCATCTGGCAGTAAAAATCCGATTCGAGCGGGTAGAGCGGCGGCATGGCAACCAGCTCACAGATGCGTTCCACTGCCCGGCGCAGCAGCGCATGACAATCGCGGCGCACAGCATCCCAACCCTGTTCGCGCTGAAACTGGATTGCATCCGGCACTGCCAGGTATGCCGCCGGGTCGTATGTTCCGCGCCATTGCAAGATGTCAACATAACGAGAACCACTGCCAAACTGGGGATTGTTCCCGTAGCCCCAACTGACCACAAGCGGCTCAACCAGCTGTTGCTTTTCCCTGCGCGAATAGAGAAATGCCGCGCCTTTGGGAGCCATCAGCCATTTATGACAGTTCCCGGTATAAAAATCTGCGCCGATGGCCTGCATATCGAGCGGAATCTGGCCTGGGGCGTGGGCGCCATCTACCAGCGTGAGAAGCCCCTCAGCGTGGGCGCGCTCACAGATTTTTTCCACGGGCAGCCGCAGGGCGGTTGGGGATGTGATGTGGCTGAGATAGATGATGCGGGTACGGGATGAGACCCCGGCCCAGAATAAATCCACAATTTCCTGTTCTGATGAAACTGGCAGTGGTATGGGCTGGTGGATATATTTTGCACCCACTTTTTCACAGATGAACTCCCAGGTAAAGTCACAGGCGCCATATTCGTGGTCGGTGGTCAAAATCTCATCCCCGGGCTGGAGCTTGAGCGAGTGGGCGATGATATTAACACCGTGCGTGGCGTTGGGGATGTAGACCAGGTCATCGGGGTCAGCGTTGAGATAAGCTCCCAGGGTGATGCGCGAGTCTTTTAGCAGGGTATCATGCTCGCGGCCCAGGAAAAGCACCGGCTGGCGCTCCAGGCGTCGCTGCCAGCCCTGGTAGGCATCAAAAACAGGTTTGGGGGTGGCCCCAAAGGAGCCATGGTTGAGGAAGTGGATTTCAGGATCGAGGAGGAAGTGCTGGTTGAGTTTGTTCATAGGGTCTATTATACGCGGGAGGTTTTGATGACGGGTCGCTGGCTTTTTGCTGTCGCACAGATGGGCGTTCCAGGGTTGCGTCCTGTATTGGCCTGGGTTTTGTCACTTTCCCGATTGTTTTGAGCAACCAAGTACCACTTGGTGCTCCGGAAAGGCTTTTTGCAGGTTGTTTTTTGGGGATTTCCAACCTGCCGTAGTAGGCAACCTCCCTCACCAATTCCATGCCAGGCTCGGTCCGAAAATCCCGCCAGGAGCAGCGGGATTTTCGGACTGATTTCTTGTGTGAAATGACTGGGGGAATAGTGAGCGTCAGGGAATTTTCAGATCTTTGGCTTAAGCCCGACGTCCTCGCCAGAGTAGCGCGACCACACCTGCCAGCCCAAGGGCAAGCGCCCCGCCCAAAATGGCAGCCCAGGCATCCGGCTGTGATTGAGACTGGGTGGGGGTAATGGCTACCGCCGTCTGGGTCGCCACAGATGGCTGACCAGTCAGAATCGGGCGGGCAGTATCATCGAGATAGGCCGCCATCCAGGCCAGCGGGGCATTCCAGTTAATCGCCACTTCGTTGGTGCTGTAGGAACCGATTTCATCCACATAGCTTTTGGCGGGCGGTTTGCCCACCAGCCCGGCGGCAGCCGCGGCGGGATCGCTCGGGTTGCCGTTGGGGCCGCCAGAGAGTGCTCCCGGCGGAGGGGGCGGGAAACCGTTCGCTGGTTGGTTGGCCCAGAAACGGTGGTGCGGATGGGCCAGGGACTGCGTCCCGTAGCCAGCAACAAAGCTGAAGTTCAGGGTGTTGCGCCCAAGGGTGTAGTTCATCACTTCGGCGGAGGCATCCAGGTAACGCGCCTCCCCGCTAAAATCGTGCGCCAGCGCCAGCAGGATGGCGCGGTTGAGCGCGTCGGCATTGGAGCCCCACTGGTAGTTGGTGGAGACGAGCGGCGAAAGGTAGCCGTTTGAGTTTTTCTGCATGTTGGCGAGCACTTCATCTGCCGCTTTGACCACGGATTCTCGCGCCGCCGAGTCTTTGCCAACCACGGCCAGCGAAACGGTGCCCAGCGCGGCGGTATCCGCCCAGAACATGGCTTTCGCGGAGAGATTGTCGGCTGAAGCGGTATAGTATTTCTGATATTCCGGCTTGCCGGTGGTGAGATAGAGTTCCACCGCTGCCCAGTAGAATTCATCCGATACCTTGCCGTCACCGTATGCGCCGCCGCCCAGTTCGGGGAACTCAGCCGCCAGCAGGCCGGGGTGCGCGTTGGCGGCCTGCCAGGCGCTTTCGGCGGCTGCGAGGCAGCGGGCCGAAAAATCGGCGTCGATATCTTTCCAGATGCGGGCACACTGGGCGGCGGTCGCCGCCAGGTTGAGCGTAGCCGCTGTCGATGGCGGGAAAAGGAAACGGGTGGCGCTCTCGGCGGGCGGCAGGCCGGGTAGGGCATCCCATTTCAGGCCGTGGAGTTTGTGATGCGCCATCCCAGCCAGCGGCTGACCGGCGGGAACCTGCATCCCCAGCAGGAATTCCATCTCGAAACGGGCTTCATCCAGGATGTCGGGTTGGCCGTTTCCGCTTTCGGGGATATTGAGCACGCCATCGGCAAAGGCGGACGGGTTGCGCTCGTAGGCGTTCAACAGGGCCCAGACCGAAATGCCGCCGTTGACCACGTATTTGCCGTAATCGCCAGCGTCGTACCAGCCGCGGGAGGCGTCCAGGGTGTAATCGCAGGCGGGCCAGGTTTTGCCGGTGGAATCCGTCCCGGCGTAGCAGGTGACTTTGTTGTCGCTCAGGTGACCGGCCGGACGCGCCCATTCCCCGGCGTATTTTTTCTCCAAATCCATGCCGCTGCGATTCAAGTAGAAGTAGCGCAGGGCATCCAGTTTCAGGGTGCGGTAGAGCGTTTCGCCAATTTCAAATGGGTCGCTGCTATAGCCATCGGCTTCGAGGGTGTAGCCTTTGCCGGGAGTGGTATAGGCCGAGAAGTCGATGCGCTGCACCACGTCGCCGGATGCGCTGTCTTCGTCCATGACTTGCGTTTTGCCGGTCAGGACGGTTTTGCCGCTGGCATCTTTGAGCGCCCAATCCACCGTGGATTTGCGGTTGGAGGCCAGGGCCGCGATTTTAACGGCCTGGGGGTAGTACCCGACCTGGTTAACGCTGATTTGCTGAAGGGGAGTCACAGGCGCGGGGGTGGGAACTGCCGTGGGCGCGGGAGCACGCTTCGAGGGCGAGGGGATGTCGGTGCTGCCCACTCCAAAAAACAGCGCCCGTCCAAACAGGAAGGGGGATTTCCACGAATTATCCGCAGAGTCTGCATTTGACCAGATGAGTTTCACGTTTCGATCCTTTTCACTTGCGCCGTTGGCCTGCGCCTGGAAACCGATTTCCAGCCCATGCTCCGGCTTGATGTTGAGCGGCAGGGCAGCTTCGAAGCCCCAACCATCGGCGGTTTTGAAGACAAAGGCGCGCACCTGCGCCTGGGCGGCGTTGGCGCCGGTCAACGTCAGGCTGGCCGGGTCGGTGTTGCCGAGATTGCCAGGATTGATATTGACCTGAATGATACCATCCGCGTAGGTTGCGGCGTTTAAATCGCCGCTGGTGTTCAGGTAAAACTCGAGCGAATCTTCGTTCCAAAAATCCGCGCCATGCTGCCCGGTGAGGATGGTTTTATCAACGATGGACATGGTGATGTAGAAATTCTCGCCATCGGCCGCCAGCGCAAAAGAGAGCGGGCCGTCTTCACCCGGCACGGCACTGGTGAATGGGCCTTTGGTCACCACCTGCACCGGAACATTTTGCCAGTCATCCAGCTTGCCATCCAGCGTAATGGTGACCGGGAAAGGCACATACACCGCTTCGCCGGGGATTTCGGGCGGAGTGAGCGGCCCGGCGGTTTGGGCGCGGACGGGCTGGCCGAGGCCCAAAAAAAATCCTGCCAGCAGGGCGGCAACAATCAGGCTGGATACAAAGCGATGGTGTTTAACTGGCATGGAATATTCTCCTGAAACGATTTCTAGCAACCTGATACTTTGAAAAACCGAGTTAAAACCTTAACGCGAATTGCGCGAATTAGGCAAATTACGCGAATTTTTATGCAGCGAAATCCGAAAAATCCGCGGAATCCGCGTTAAAAATTTCAAGCGACACAAATTGTCAGGTGTAGAACGATTTTACCGTGTGGGCAGCCAAAGCAGGTGGATGAGATTCCCTTCCGGGTCGGCAACATCCAGGTAGCCGGATTTGGAATCGGGTTTGATGGACACATCCTTCAGGCTGATGCCTTTGGCTTGCAAATTGGCTGCTGCGGATTCAAAATTGCTGACCCGCACCGCGATGTGCGCCCGGGCCTCTGCGCTGGCTTTGGGGAATTCAACACGCCCCGCCCCGGAGCCGGATACAAAAAACGAACTGTTGCCTTCCTTGCGCTTCAAGTCGAAGGTCTGCTCGTACCAGGCGCTCAACGCTTCGGGTGTGGATTGGTGGGCATACAACCCGATATGTTCCACGCCGCTAAAGACCGACCCGCCCCGCGCCTTCTCCACCCAGCCGACACATTGCGCCGTTTTGGCGGCGATGCCGTCATAATCCTTATCCTTGACCGCCTGCCCGGAGATGAGTTTGCTCCCCAGGCCGACCGCCGCCGCCCCGGCTTTGATCCACTCGCCGATGCTGGATTCGGTGGCATCCACACCGCCCGTGGGAAGCAGGCGATGCCAGGGACAGGGCGCCATCACGGCGCTGATAAAGCCCGGGCCACCCGCCGATTCGCCCGGGAAAATCTTGCAGATTTCCGCGCCCCATTCTTCCGCCGCGCTGATTTCATTCTCAGTTGAACAGCCGGGCAGATACAGCACCTTGCGCCGGTTGCACAGGCGCGAAATCTCCGGGTTGAAACTCGGCCCTACGATGAAGTTCGCGCCTGAAGCCAGGAACAACGCCGCAGTAGGGGCATCGAGTATCGAACCGATGCCCAGAATCACGGATGGGTCGGTTTTGGCGAAGTGTTTGACCAGTTCGGTAAAAACCGGGTAAGCCATTTCGCCCCGGTTGGTGAATTCAATCGTTCGCGCGCCGCCGCGCGCACAGGCGCTGACCAATTCAATGGCGGTTTCGAGGTCGCCGTTGTAGAACAGGGGCAGGACACCCGTGTCGAGCAGGGTGTTGGTCACATCCAAACGCATATAGCGAGCCATAGAAAATCCTTTGAAATGCGGAAGGTCGAAGGTCGAAAGTCCAAGGTCAAGGACTTTCGACCCGACGGTTTTATCGTGATACCCGCCCGGATGCATCCCCCGCCATCAAGGTTTCGACTTCGGCGACGGCGACGGCATTGAAATCGCCGGAGATGCTGTGTTTGAGACAGGCGGCGGCAGTGGCAAAATTGAGGGCTTTTTGTGGGTCAGCCGGGTATTTGCGCAGGCCGTAAATTAATCCGCCCATGAAAGAGTCTCCGCCGCCGACGCGGTCGATGATGGGGATAATATCATAGGTGGGGGCGGAGAAAAATTCGCCGTTGCGCCATAAAACGCCCGACCAGGTGTTGTGACTGGCCGAGAGCGAGCCGCGCAGGGTGATGGAGATGGTTTTGAGCGAAGGGAAGCGCCCGGCCAACTGTTCGCAAACGTAGCGGTAATGGTCGGCCTCCACTTTGCCGGAGGTCACATCGCTTTCAGGGGCTTTGATGCCAAAGACTTTTTCGGCATCTTCCTCGTTGCCCAGCGCCACATCGCACATTCCCACCAGGTCGCTCATCACTTCCCCGGCGGTTTTGCCCCATTTCCAGAGTTTGGCGCGGTAGTTCAGGTCAGTGGAGACGGTCACGCCCAGCTCGCGGGCCGCGAGGATGGCTTCACGGCAGACTTCGGCGGCACCCTGTGAAACTGCCGGGGTGATACCGGTCCAGTGGAACCAGTCGGCGCCGGTAAAGACGGATTTCCAGTCGATGCTGCCGGGCTGGATGGTTGCAAAGCTGGAACCGGCCCGGTCATAGATAACTTTGCTGGCACGCTGGGCGGCTCCAGTTTCGAGAAAGTAGATGCCGATCCGCTCCCCGCCGCGGACGATGAAACGGGTACCGACGCCGAGTCCGCGCAGGGTGTTGACGCAGGCGTCGCCCAGGTCATTTTTGGGCAGGCGGGTGGCAAAATCCACTTCTTCGCCATAGTTGGCGAGAGAAACGGCCACATTCGCCTCGCCGCCGCCATAAGTGGCTTCGAGGGAGTGCGTTTGCGTAAAGCGCTGGAATTCGGGTGGAGCCAGGCGCAGCATAATTTCACCAAAAGTAACGATTTTCATTTGAGATTCACCCAGACATTCTTCAGGCGGGTGTAAGCCAGAATGGCTTCGGGGCCACCCTCGCGGCCAAGCCCGCTGTGTTTGACGCCGCCAAACGGGACTTCAAACCCAAAAGCGGCGGAACCGTTGATGGTTACGTGACCAACATCCAGCCGGGAAGCAACCGTATGGGCGGTGGTGATGTCGCTCGTCCAGATTTCGGAGGAAAGCCCGAAGGCGTTGTCATTCGCCAGGGCAAGCGCCTCGTCGAGACCATCCGCCGGGATGACGGTGATGACCGGGCCAAAGATTTCCTCGCGGACGATGCGCATGCTGTTATTGCAATCGGCAAAAACGGTCGGGGCTACGAAATAGCCTTTGTCGCCGAGACCTTCCGGGCGTCCGCCACCCGCTACCAGCCGGGCACCTTCATCCATGCCGATTTGAATATAGCTCATGACCTTGTCGTATTGTTTTTTGGACACCAGCGGGCCAAGGCTGACTCCGGCTTCCGTTGCCGGGCCGACTTTCAGGCTGCGAATCCGTTCAACCACCCGTTCGATAAATGGTTCATACAGGTCGCGGCGGACGTACCAGCGCGAACGCTGCCCGCAAGATTGACCGGCGTTCCAGGCTATGGCGCCTGCCGCGCCGCCCGCCGGGCCATCCAGTTCGGTTGCATCGTTGACAAAGACCAGCGAGGGGGCTTTTCCGCCCAGTTCCATCGAGATGACCGGGGTGATGTTGCGCGCCGCGGCTTCGAGAACCTTGCGACCGGTCTCGACCGAGCCAGTGAAAACGATGCCGCGCACACGCGGGTCTTCAGTCAGGTATTTGCCCAGCACTGCGCCCGGCCCGGGGATGATATTGAGCACACCCGCCGGCAGACCTTCTTCCTGAAACAGGCGCGCCAGGGCCAGCGTGACGAGCGAAATTTCCTCGGCGGGTTTGACCACGCAGGTGTTGCCCGCTGCCAGGGCTGGTGCAACACTCCGGCAGAAAATATCCAGCGGATAGTTCCAGGGGGCAATATGCACCGTCACGCCGAGCGGCTCGCGCAGGACGTAGTCGAGCTGTCCGCGCCCGAGGTCGATGGTCATGCCGGTCAGTTTATCGGCCCAGCCGCCGAAATATTCCAGGTAGCGGGCGGCATCCTCCAGTTCACCGGCGGCCTGGTGCGGCGGTTTGCCATGCTCCTGGCAAAAAAGCGCGGAAAGTTCGACTATGTTCCGGCGGACAGTGGCGGCTACAGAAAACAGGAAACGGCCCCGGCGCGTTGGGCTCCATTCCGCCCATTCGCTGGTCATCGCCTTTTGAGCGGCGTCCAGCGCCAGGCTGGCGTCTTCGGTGGTACCCCAGCTGACTTCGGCAAAGGCTTCTTCGGTGGCGGGATTGATGACTGGAACCTTCGTGCCGTCCGAGCCGTCGCGCCAGACGCCGTCAATCAAAAGTTGATAGGATGTGTGCATTGATTAATTTCCTTTATCGGGCGATTTTGGAGGGCAAAAGCTCTGCTTTTGCCCTGCGCAAGTAGAACTTGCGCACTCCAGAATTCGGGATTTAACGTGTCAGCCAACCGCCATCGACCGGCACTATCGCGCCGTTCAGGTAGTCGGATGCGGCGGATGCCAGGAAGACGACCGTGCCCATCAGGTCGGCGGCCTGGCCCCAGCGCCCAGCGGGGATGCGGTCCAAGATGGATGAGGAGCGCTCGGCGTCGGCGCGCAAGGGAGCAGTATTGTCAGTCGCCATGTAGCCGGGGGCAATGGCGTTGACATTCAACCCTTGGGCCGCCAGTTCGTTGGCGAACAGGCGGGTGATGCCCGCCACACCGCTCTTCGATGCGGTGTAGGATGGTACGCGAATGCCGCCCTGGAAGGAGAGCATCGAGGCGATGTTGATGATTTTGCCGCTGCCCTGCGTGACCATCACCCGCCCTGCGGCTTGCGAGAGCAGGAAAACCGCCTTCAGGTTAATTTGCATCACGTCATCCCAGTCTTTTTCGCTGAATTCGAGCACTGGGGCGCGGCGGATGATGCCGGCGTTGTTGATGAGAATATCCAGGCGGCCCAGACCGGCCACCACCTGGTCAACCACGGTGGTCATATCATCGGCGTGCGCTGCGAGCAAATTGGCGCTGAGCGGCAGGAAATGCCGTCCGAGCGCCTGGACGCGGGCGGCGGTCTCATCGAGGGGCAGGACATCCAGCCCGGCCACGTCGGCTCCGGCTTCGGCGAGGGCAATCGCCATCGCCTGGCCCAATCCGCGCCCCGCGCCGGTGACGAGGGCACCTTTGTTGTCGAGTTTGAAGAGGTCTAAAATCATAAAAATTCCTTTCCATACAAACTTCCGTCCTGAGCGAAGCACAGCGTAGTCGAAGGACGGTTTCTTGAAAACAATTGTTTGCTTGAAAATCGCCCTTCGATTGCGCGCCTCGCGTTGCTCGGCGCTCCGCTCAGGGCGTAGATTAATGCCCGAGTTCTTTCAACATCGCCACCGTCTTCCCCACCCAGCCCAGCGCCGGGTCTTCGACGGCAGCCTGGACGCGCTGGTTGCCCGCCAGGAACCACAGGTAATAGGTGGTGTAACCGGGGGCGCTGACGACGGTGTGATAACCGCGCGGCAGCATGTGGATGCTGTTGTCGCGCAGGGTGAAGTTTTCGTCTTCGCCTTCCTCGTTGTAGTAGTGGCAAATGCCGAAACCGTCACCGGGATTGACCTTGAAGTAGTACATTTCCTCGTGGTAGGCCTCGCGCGGCAGGTCATCTACCTGGTGTTTGTGGGGCGGATAGGTGCTCCAGTTGCCGCTGGGGGTGAAGGTTTCGCCGACAATCAGACGGCGGGCGGGCAGTTCGGGCTGGGAGGCCAAGGTCAGGATTTGGTGGAAGTAACGTTTGAAATTGGCCGCGCCCCAGACGCCGTTCACCACCTGTGACGGGGCGATGACATAGGGCTGGAGATTGGTCTCGTCGCTGGGCGCGCTCGGCAGGGCGATTTCCACCGCGCCCTCGGCATGGATGCTGTACTCGGCCCCGGCGGGGATATACGCCGAATGCGGTTTGCCCGCGAAAACGTTTGGCCGCCCGCCGATTTTCTCGAAGCGCTGGCCGTTGATTTCAAAGGTGGCTTTGCCGCCTAAAATCACCGCCAGGATTTCGCGTCCGCCGCTGTGGGCGCTGTGTTTTTCCCCGGCTGCCAGTTTGAGCAGGTTGAAATCAAGCAGTTGGCAGGGGTTGATCGGCAGGGCGTTGAGGCCCGGGTTGGAGGTGAGCAGGGAATGGTATTTCATAGGATGCTCCAAATTCAGTAATTTGTAATTGGTTGATCGGTAATTGGGCTACGAAATCGCGAGTTTGGGTTTGGCGAGACGCAGGAGGGCTTCGAGGAAGTAATAATCGCCGTAAATCAGGCCGTGGTCCATCAGGTTGTGCGGTTTGGAGCGTGTACCGTGAATCAGCAGGCTGGCTTCGCCGGTGTCGCGGCTCGTGTAGCTTTTCCAGAGCGATTCAAGGATGCTGATGGCGCGGTTTTGCCAGATGCTCGCCAGGTTGGGGTCGTTTTCGACGGCTGCCAGCGAGAGCAGACCCGAGGCCAGGACGGAGGCCGCCGAACTATCACGGACATCGTTGGGAATGAGCGGGCTGTCATAATCCCAAAACGGAACCAGGTCTGCGGGCAGGCGCGGCCAGAGATAAACCATCAGGCGGCGGCTGGCGTTCAGGAAAACGGGGTCGCCGGTGGCGCGGTAACAATCGGCAAAGCCGTAAACGCCCCATGCCTGGCCGCGACTCCAACAGGATGTGGCGCTCATGCCCTGGTGGGTTCCTTGTCGGATGAATAAACCCGTCTCGGGATCAAAGTCACAGGTGTGGGAGGTGCTGCCATCCGTGCGCAAGTGATGAGCCAGGGTGGTGCGGGCGTGGGCAGCGGCAATCTCGGCGTAACGCGGGTTGCCGGTTTCGTTTCTGGCCCAGAAAAGCAGGTCGAGATTCATCATGGTATCCATGATGGTGCGGCCGCGTAGTTCGGGAGACGAGTCGAGTGCGCCCCAGGCCTGGATGAACTGTCCACGCGCATTAAAGCGGCGGCTGAGAATCGCGGCAGCCTGCAAGGCCGGGGATTTTAAGCTTTCGTCGCCGGTCAACCGGTTGCCGAGAATGAATCCCAATTCAAAGAGAAAGCCGAGGTCATGGTCGGCATTTTCGTTCAGTTGGGGCAACAGGCGCTTGCCCCAATCACGGGCGGCAGTCTCGAACGCCGGGTCGCCGCTGGCGGCATAAGCCAGCCAGAGCAGCCCAACCCAATGTCCGCCCACCCACCAGCCATGCTGTTCGGGTGGAATCTGCACCCATTGGCCGCCCTCGGTTCGTTCAGGGAAATTGACGAGGGTGGATAAATTATGGCGGGTTTTTGCAACGCAAAATTCCAGGGCGGCATCGAGCCAGGATGGAGGGGTGGTCTGGTTTGTCATAGGGTTTCTTTCGCTGTCCTTTACTCGAACCATGTTTCAATACGCCGGGAGAGCATTTTTATCTCGTCCTGGATGGCGTCTTTCAAGTCAAGTTCCGGCTCGCTTGCGATATGCGCCCAAAGGCGGGCGATGGAAGTGCAATACAGGGTCTGGAGCAAACCGCCCATCTTTATGGTGGGGAAGGGCCTGGCTGTATCGGCCATGCGCACAAAACCGCTTAAGATCGTATCCGTGGAAAAAGGCGGCTGATCGAGCACTTCCTGTCGGACGGGCAGGTGGTCGATCTGCACCGGATAGTTGGCCTGGGCTTCGCGATCCGTAAGATAGCGAATGAGCTGCACGGCATCTTGATAATTGCGCGTGTTTTTCCAGATTACCAGGCTGGAACCACCCGCATAGGCTGGCCCGGGAGTGAGCGCCAGCCCCAACTGCGGACGTAACCCCGCGGTCGTGCAAGGCCAGTTGGGTTAAGGTGTCTTTATATTCACCCCACGGAATATTGATCACCTCGACGCGCGATTCGGGCGGGCGCGAGGCATTGTAGGGTTCGAGGAAGGCCTGCATCAGCATTCCTTCGCGCTCTCCGCCACACACAGAAAATTTAACAGGCGACATGCTAATTTTCCTTCGCTTTTATTGGCTGTCTTTCCAGGCCGCTTCCATCAGCATGAAGAAAGCCTGACCTTCGGGAGCGGTGCCGGGGCGGTCAAAGGTCGGCGCGCCGCAAACGCCCTGCACGTAACCGGCGGCATCCACCTTTTGGTGAACAGCGGCGCGCATTTTATCGGCCTTTTCTTTGTAAGTCGGGGGCAACCATCCGCCTGCCAGGCCGCGATAGATGGAATAGGCCAGCATTTGCGCCAGGTTGGTTTCGACAAACGTTTCGGGCTGGTCAACGACATCATGAAACAGCCCATCTTCGCGTTGATGCGCCAGGCAGCCATCAATTATTTCCCTGAGATGGGATTGAAGGAGTTGCCTGTCGCTGACGCGGGATTCCGCCAAGGTGCGGATGACCCGTGTCAGGCCTGCCGCTGCCCAGCCATTTCCCACACCCCAGTGCGACGCTCGTTTTAGGGCCTGGCGGTCTTCATCCCAAATATGCGCATACAACTTCGCTTCTGAATTCCAGAGACGGGCTTTCATGCCCTGGATTTGCCGGATGGCTTCATCCGCGTGACCGGCGACAGCCAAAAACGGAGCAAGCATGTACAGAGAATCCACCCAGATTTCCCTGGCATCGGTCACATGGAAAAGGGTGCCATCGGCGGCGCGCGGTGCGGTTTTCAGCAGGTAAGCCAGCATCGCATCCAGCCCGGCTTGCAGAATCGGGTCTTTTGTCAGCCGCGCCACCACGAGGAGGGCTTCGCCGTTGGCCGCCGGGTCGGTGACGCCTTCGTTGTCGCGCATCAGGGCCAATCGGCCATCGGCTCCCTGGCGCTGAACGGCATCCCGCGCCAAAAGGATGACGGTGTTGGTCTCGCCCAGTTCCAAGAAGGCCTGCGCTGCGACACCCTGCTCCCATGAATATCTTTGCATGCTGAGCAAAACCTGACTGACTTGTTTTAACATGTGTGTATCTCCTTCTCCTGGCCCCCGCCCCACCACAAGACGGGGGCGCTGAGGAGAAATTGTCACCATAAAACATCTATGACGCGCAAATCAAGCCCGGGAACAGGCTATTCTTTGACCGCGCCCATGGCGATACCGCTGACAATGTAGCGGGAGAAAATAGCATACAAGATAATGATGGGCACAACAGTAATTGCCAGGCCCAGATAAATTGCGCCATATTCGGTGCGGTACACATCCCCGCGCAGGGTTTGGATCAGCATGGGCAGGGTATATTTATCTTTGGATGAGATCAGGATAAAGGGGGTGAAGAAGTTATTCCAGGAGCCGACAAAGGCAAAAATCCCCATGGTAGCCGCCCCCGGTACAGCGATGGGCAGCATGATGCTGTGAAAAATTCCCAGTTCGCTGGCGCCATCGATTCGTCCGGCATCAATCAAATCCCAAACAATCAGCGATTCAAGATATTGCTTGGCAAAGAAAACGGTGCCAGCGCTGGCAATCTGCGGAAGAATTAATGCGGCATAGTTATCGGTCAGCCCCAGCTTTGACATGTACTGATAAAAACCGATAATCGAAAGTTGCATGGGGATCATGACCAGCACGACGATAAAGTTGGAGAATAGTTTTTTGCCCGGGAAGTTGTAAACAACGATGCCGTAGGCGGTCAATAATCCGAAGTAAACCGAGACCACCACCGAAGCGGTAGCGAGAAACAAGCTGTTCACGAAGCCGCGCGGCAGATCCAGTCCCCGACCACCCAAAAAACTGTAGTTTTCAACGATATGTGTGCTGGGAAACAAGCTGATACCTTGCTGAATCTCTGTTGTGGATCGGGTTGCATTCACAACCAGGAGCCAGATTGGAACAATGACGATCAACAGCAGGATGAACAACAGGATGTAGGAAAAAAAGCGCAATACATAAGTGCCTAATTTATAGCTGTTCATGATTGCGATTCCTCCGTGTTCTTTTTGAAAAATGATTTTTTGGCCGGCTTTGCATCGTCCATCTCTTTATCGCGCAGGAAATAGAAGATACCCAGGGCGCAAACCGTAGTCATGATGAAGATCAAGACACCTACTGAAGATGCCGCCCCAATATGGCCTTTGCTGCTGTTGAATTTCAGGAACATCAGCAAGACGCTGGTTTGGATCGAGCTTTCCGGCGCGCCCCGTCCGTCTGTCAGCAGGTATGGGATGTCAAACATCTGCATACCACCCGTCAGCGCGGTGACGAAGATAAAAACCAGGATGGGCTTCAAGAGCGGCAAAGTGATCTTTGTGAACATTTGCCAGGCGCTGGCGCCATCCACCATGGCGGCTTCGTAAAGGGGCAGGGGGATGGAGGTCATCCCGGCCATGACAATGATCATGGTTTGCCCGAACCACGTCCACCAGTTGATGAAAACTACCATGCCGCGCGCGAATGCCACTGAGTCGAAAAAGCGCAAGGCTTCACTCAGGAAACCGGCCCGCACCAGAAGCTGGTTTGCGGGGCCGTAGTAGCTAAAAATTGCGCCAAACAAAGCCGTCACCGCGGCTGGCATCATCAGGTTTGGCAGGTAGAAGACTGCCCGCCAAATCCCTTTGGCCTTGATATTGAGTCGGGCATTCGTGAACATAACAGATAATAGCAATGCGAAGCCGATTTGCGGAATAAAATTCAGGCTCCAGATCAACCAGGTATTTCCCACCGCTTTGATGAAAACAGCATCGGCAAACAAACGTTTGAAGTTATCCAGCCCAATAAATTCGCTGGTCTTTGACATCAGGGTGGTATTTGTGAAGCTCAGCCCGATGGTGTTAAGCACCGGATAGATGCCAAAAACGAGAAAGCCAATGATGAATGGTGCAATAAACAAGTACCCGGTGGGGATTTTTTTGAGCTTCATGCTGCCTCCGTTTAAGGGCTTTGCCAGCGCCTGATGCGATTGTGAAACTGATGGTGGGTCAGTGTATTAATCTACACTGACCCACCCATTTTTTACTGCAAGGTTATTTCACGGGAGGTTCGGGGAGAACCAGGTCGGGGTTTTCGTTCCCGACCGCAGTCAAGAAGGCTGCCCACATTTCGGCTTCGGTCATGGTGCCAGCCAGATAAGCGCCCAGCGGATCGCCGAGAGCGCGCTGAATGGCATCATCGGTGCCCTGGATCAAACGGCCGCTGACGTTCGGGGCCATTTCGGCAAAGGCGCCGTAGGGGTTCTGTCCACCCAGGAACTGGGCTGCAGAGGAACCGTCGAAGCTGGGGATGATCTTTTCGACAACAACCTGGCTGGAGACAAAGTCACCGGGGTTGAAGACCAGGCTATCGGGGACGGTCGGATCAATTTCTTTCAGCTTGGCGTTGGTGTAATAGCCTTGCGCCAGTTTGGTCAGGAATTCTTCGTCGAGGCAGCTGAATTTGACGAATTCTTTGGCGAGAGCAGCCTGTTTGCTGCCTTCCAAAGCGCCGATCCAGGTGCCGCCCCACTGGTAGGACATGGGGCCTTTGACCATGGCCCAGTCGCCGCTGGTGTCGCTGGAGCCGTCTTTGGCTTTGGCATTGTTGATCAAAACATAGGGCAGGCCCCAGGTGGGCAAGAAGTAGCTGAAGACTTTCTTGGGGGTGCCGTTGGCATCTTTGAGGGTGTCATTCATACCGGCAAACCAACCTTCGGACCACTGACCAGCGCCGGATTCGTAACCATTGTCACGCATCATCTTGGCGAAATGGACATATTCGACAACTTTGGGGTCGATGACGAGAGCGCCATCCACAACCCAGGGCTGTTCGCGAGTGGTGAAGAACGGGCTGGAAAGTTCGCCAGCGGTGCCGACCATGTAGTAGTCTTTGGTGCCGCAGTTCTTGATCTTCTCAGCGATTTCAACGAACTTGGTCATGTCAGAAACCATGGCCTGCACCTGGGTGGGATCATCGGTACCCAGGCATTCCTTGGCAATGCTGCGGCGATAGAAGAAAGCGCCCGGGGTGGACTCAAAGGTATAGGCTTTGGTTACGCCTTCGTAGGTGCCAACATCCACACCGGCCTGGTAGCTCTTGAGTTCCTGGCTCAGGGGCAGCAGGTCGCTCTGGTCGGCCAGCAGGCCATCCGCTTCGACCCACTCGCGCACAAAAGCGGCTTCGAGGGCGACAACATCGGGGGCGTCGGCAGTGCCGGCGGCAGCGCGAACCTTGGTCTGGAATTCGCCACCGTTCATCGGGATCATGGTGAATTCGATATTGACTTTGGGGTGGAGTTCTTTGAAGGCGGTCGCGATGACCCAGGTATCATTGGTGAAGGACCAAATCTTCAGGGTGCCTTCCAATTCGGCGGGAGCTTCAGTGGCGGCAGGCGCTTCGGTTGCAGCAGGGGCTTCAACAGCGGGGGATTCGGTCGCAGCCGGAGCTTCAGTCGCGGGGGCGCCGCAGGCAGCGAGCAGCATGCTCAAAGCCACTAAAACGGATAGAACGATATATGAGCGTTTCATCTTTCTCATTCTCCTTGAGAGTTATGTTATATTTTGGAACTGGAAATCCACTCATCCTTGACCGGGAAGCGGATTTCTTCTCAACAGTGACCGGTATCCAGACAGGGTATCGGTCATCTACTTTTAGCTGGTTGTCTGCTCTTCAACTTTTATCTGTTCCTGGCAAGTACCTCCTAAAAAAGATGCTGGATATTTTCTACAGAGATGGTTTTGATCAGTGGTTGGATTACGAAAAACAGTATAGTCTGCCGTCTCCATCCACCCCATCATGCGCAAAGGACAATAAGAGCACAAAAATAGGACAAATACAAAACGAAAAGCGCGCCGACCTGGCGCGCTTTTCGTGATTATGGATGGATGCCGTAAAGTGTTATTCCACCAGGAACGACTGCTCCAAAGCCCATGCCTGAATTTTTTCGATCGACAGGGATTGTCCGTGAGCCCAGGATGCCGCGTCAGAGTGAATCCGCGCCTCCGCCAGCGTATCCTTGATAAAGTCACGATGATCCCAATTGAATAACCGGCCCTTGAAATCCGCCATCATGGCATCCGCTGCGCCGAATAAGATGGCGGCCTGTTGGGGCTGGCGTAGATCGCGAACGACGATCGCCAGGCGCAGCAAAGACCAGGCAAAACCCCAGCGATCGTTCAAATTTCCAAACAGACGCAGACTCTCGATCAGGTATCCAACTGCCTGACGATTCTGCCCGCTGTCAGACGCCGCCCTCCCCAGGTTTTGAAGCGCCAGGGCGCAGCCGTCCAGTTCACCAATCTCCCTGAACAGGCGCAGGCTTTCAGAATAGAGCGCCGTGGCCTGGCGGGAATCGTGACGCAAGATTGCCAGCCGCCCGAGCCGGTCGATGGCGTGGGCCTTTCCGCGTTTGTGATTGAGGGCATCGAATAAATCGCGCGATTCTGAGAAAAACTGCCAGGCACGCTCGGTTTCCCCTCTTTGCAGGCTGACATCGCCCAGATTAATAAGCACCCACGCGCTGTGCCAGTTATCGCCCAGCGCGCGGAATAACTGCAAGCTGGCTTCGAAAATCGGAATGGCCTGCTCCTGCTGGTCTGAGAGATTCAGCGTCTGCCCCAGGTGATTCAGCGCCCAGGCTTCTCCCAGCTGATTGCCCAATTCACGGAACAGGCGCAGGCTTTCCTGGAGATACACGCTGGCTGCGGGCTGGTCTCCCTGGACTGAAATCAACAACCCGGCGCCGTTGAGCACTTGAGCGCGTAGTTGCACCGGCAGCGATGGGACTGCGCCGGAACGTTGCAGGATGTCCGTCATCCAGGCCCGGCCTTCGCTCAAATATTCACGCGAGAGCCAGTACTCCCATAACGCGGCGGACATTCGCAAAGCCATTTCGATGTCGGATGTGCTGCCCCAGGTAAGCGCGGCGCGGATATTATCGTAATCTGCGTCCAGTCGCTTGAGAGCGAATTCCTGTTCTGCTCCGCGCAGTTTTGGTTCAATCGAAACCACCAGGCGTGTGAAGTAGGCAGCATGCTGCTGGCGCATCATATCCAGTTCGTTGCGGGTGATCAGGCATTCAAAGGCATATTCGCGCAAGATTTCCAGCATGGAAAAACGCGGTTCGCCGTTTACATCTTCATCCTGGCGCAACAGGCTCTGATCCACCAGGGCAGTCGCCGAGTCTAAAGCCGAAATATCGGTGGCAGGCCGAAGACGTGGATGGGAACCAACTTTTAGCGAGTCGCAGACCTCTTCAATCGCATCCAGGGTACAGCCGCCGACAAAGACGCTCAATCGCCTGAACAAAGCCTGCTCCCGTTCATTGAGCAGGTTGTAGCTCCAGTCGATGGCCTGGCGGATGGTTTGCTGGCGCGCCGGTAAATCCTGCGCGCCCCCGGCCAGCAAGCCCAGCGCGCCGCCCAGCGCGCCGGTCAGGCGCGCCAGGATGGCTTGCGGGGAGAGCACCTTGCAGCGCGCCGCCGCCAGCTCGATTGCCAGGGGCAGGCCATCCAGCCGGGCGCAAATTTCAGCCACAGGACGGGCATTCTCAGCAGTGAGCGCGAATCCGGCTCGCACGGCCTGGGCGCGCTGGATAAAGAGCTGCACAGCGGGCGAGCGCACCAGGGTGACGGGGTCGGCAGCCGGCTTCAGGTCGGGCACATCCAGCGGCGAGACGACAAATTCGTGCTCACCGCTCAAGCGCAGCACAGCCCGGCTGGTGACCAGCACTTTAACGTAGGCGGTAAACATCAAAAGGTCGGTGATGACTTTGGTAGCCGGTAAAGCCTGCTCGAAATTATCCAGGATGAGCAGGGCTGCTTTTTCATGCAAATACGTGACCAGCAGTTCATCGTCGCGCTGCTCGCCCAGGGATTTCAGTCCCAAGGCCTGGACGATGGTGGAAAGCACCAGCGCCGGGTCGCGGGCCGGGGCCAGCGAAACGAAAATGACGCCATCGGCAAACTTGTCTTTTAATTCAGTCGCCACTTGCAAGGCCAGGTGTGTTTTGCCAATGCCGCCGGGGCCGGTCAATGTGAATAGGCGAATTCCAGGCTGTTGCAGGGCAGAAATTACCGCCGCAACCTCCCGCTCTCGGCCAATCAACGGGGTCAGCGGCAGAGGGTGATGTTTTACGGGCGTTGGCAAAACTTTAGCGGGGTTCGCGCCCGCCGGGGACGAAAAATCACCTGGCTCAACGAGCAAGTTGGGTTGGGCCAGGTGAACGAAACGCGCATAATCTGTCGGGGAAATTTTGAGATGAAGCGCCAGCAGTTCAATCATGGGTTTGGCGGGGCTGCGCAAATCACCTTCGATTTTATTAATCATCGACTTGGAACAGGCCACCCGCTGCGCCAGGTTATCCTGGGTTAAACCAAGCGCTTTGCGCTGGTGTTTAACCCATTGCCCAAAAGTAGGATGAGTTTCGTTGGAAGCAGCCTGTCCTGTCATAGCCCCCTTATTCTACTTCAATTAATTTCTTCGATTGGGATGGGGGAAAATTCAGAGTTCCCTTACTTTGCTCCGGCATGAGTCAGGGTTTCGTAAAAAATGTTCCAGTCGTTCATCCCGCGCCGCCTTACTTCGGTGGTGATCAGCTTTTCGGTATTGGGCAGGCTCAGGCCCATGCGGTTGTGGTAATGGTTATAGCCAATTTCCCAGGTATCGTACAAATCAGTGGTCGCGAAATTGTTGACGCAGGTTCCCTGCATGTCCCCGGTCAACATTTGAGCGGCCAAAAGTTCCAGGGCGGGGATAAAGCGGTTGGATTGTTCAGTGTAGACATCCACACCCTGGTTCCAGGCCACCTCGGCAGCGTGCAGGGCGGACGCCAATCCATACTGGGCATGGTGGCCGTTATCCCGGCAGGTTTCCTGGGTCAGGCCATCCACCCACAGTGTCGGGTTGCTCCAAAACTTATTGGCATCGCCCCCATCCCCCGCAATCGACGGAACGCCTCCATCGGATTTTAGGTAAAAATAGGCCGGGAAGCGCGCTTTCATGCGCTGCAACCCCAGGTTGAACTCGGCTTCATCATCATTGAAAACCGCAATGCTCATCATGGCGTCGATCTGGGTTAAATCGACATTTCCGTTCCAGGTGCTCATCGTATTCAAGACCGGATAAAACTTTTCCCGGAACATGGTCTGGACGCTGGCCCGGTCAGCCGGATTCCAGCCTGGATAGCAGCGCATGATTTCAGCCGCCGGCCCCAACAGGGCGCCGATCCAACCGCCCTGCAGCAGGTTTTGCCCATCCGCAGACGGATACCCGCTGAAAGTTTTCCCCCAGATGTTCAGGATGGCGATCGCGTTTTCCGCATATTTCACATCGCCGGTATAGGCCCAGGCCAGGGCGTTGGCGTAGGCTTTGCGGGCATCATTTTTCTGGGCAACTTCGGTCGTCGGGGCAGTTGTGCTTTTATTGCGGGTTGCCAGGGTTTTCATTTCATTGAAAGCCCGGGCCCATGGATTTTGTCCCGCCGCGATCTGCGTTCTGACGAAATCCAGATCAGTTCGGTTATTGAGCGCGCCGGGATGAATAAACACCCGTCCGCTGCTCCCGGTGTTGGCAGATGCGCAATCCATGGCTGGAATGCTGCGCGGACTCAGCGAACTGCTTGGGCTGGGGCTGGGCGATGGACTGCTCGAAGGCGCTGGACTGGGCGCTGAAACAGAATCGGTTGCGGAGCTGCCGCAACCGATCAAAACAAAAACCATCACCGGGATGATGAGCGCTACCAGCGATTTGGTGTAAAACTCCATAACTCACCTTCGCCTTTTCAGCGCTCGAGCTCTTTAAAATCCTGCGCACCGTAAAAACGCCCGGTCGGGCCGTCTTTTTCCAGCAAGGCGGGAACCAGTGCACCCGGTAGGACGGATTCAACCTGCCCCGGGGCATTCGGCCCGCCCAAATCGGTTTGCAGCCAGCCCGGGTCGAGATAGTTCACCAGCACATTGGTGCCTTTGAACTCGGCGGCCAGATCGCGCGAAAACTTATCTACGGCGGCTTTGGATACACTATAGGCGGCCAGGCTGGGTTGGTCGGCGATGCCAGATGTCAGGTTGATGATGCGCCCATAACCGCGTTCACGCATCCCGGGGGCGAAAGCCTGGCAGAGTTTAATCAAGGCCCAGACGTTGATCTGGAAAACCCGATCCCATTCCGCCTGATCGACGGCAAAAATCGATTGGTATTTAGTCTGAACAGCAGCGTTGTTATACAGGATATCAACCGGACCGGGCGCGGCCATGGCCTGTTCGATCACCTGTTTAACGCCAGCGTCTGTGGACAACTCGCCGGTGGCGACATGGGTCTGAACGCCGAAGGTTTTCAGTTTGGCGAGGGTGGCGTCAAGATTCTTCACATCCCGCCCGTGAACGATGATATTACAGCCGCGTTCGGCCAGTCCCCAGGCAATTTGCTGGCCAATTCCCCGGCTGGAGCCGGTGACAAGTGCCCATTTGTTTTCCAAGCGTTTCATTTTAATTTTCCTTTTTGAGTGATTGTCCATAAAGTGCGACGCACCCTCGGCTATTTTTATGGAAGTTGGTTTCCGGCGGCCAGGTAAATGGCGTACCATTCCTCGCGGGTCAATTTGACGCCAGACGCCTTGCAAATGTCGCGGACGCGGCCCGGGTTGGTGGTTCCAACAATCGGCTGCATGTGCGCGGGATGCCGCAGCAGCCAGGCAATCGCAATCGCGGTGTTGGTCACGCCCCAGGCTGCGGCGATCTCGTTGATTTTCTGGTTCAGTTCCGGGAATTTATCGTTATCCAGGAACGCGCCTTCAAAAAATCCGTACTGGAACGGCGACCAGGGCTGGATGGTGATTTCCTTCAGACGGCAGTAATCTAAAATGCTACCATCGCGGTTGATCGATGGATCAATTTCCATGTTGACATTCAGCCCGGCATCCATCATCCCGGTGTTGGTGATGCTCAGTTGAAGCTGGTTGATGATCAGCGGTTGTTTCACGAACTTTGCCAGCAGTTCAATCTGCAGCGGGTTCTGGTTGCTAACGCCAAAATAGCGTACCTTGCCGCTGTTTTCCAAAATCGTAAACGCCTCGGCCACTTCTTCCGGCTCGACCAGGGCGTCGGGGCGGTGCAGCAAAAGAACATCCAGGCGGTCGGTTCGCAGGCGCTTCAAGATACCGTCCACCGATGCCAAAATATAATCCTTCGAAAAATCGAAGAAGCCCCGCTGGATGCCGCACTTGCTTTGCAAGATCATCTTTTCCCGCAAGCTCGAAGGCATCTCCAGCGCTTCGGCGAACTTTGCTTCCGATTGCCCGCCGCCATAAATGTCGGCGTGATCGAAAAAATTGATGCCTTCATCCAGCGCGGTGTGGATAAGCGTAGCGATTTCCTGCCTGGTCAAATCTGCAATGCGCATACAGCCCAGGGATATCTCTGAAGCATCGAGATCGCACCTGGCGATTTTTACCTTATTCATTGAGACCACTCCTTAAATTCACACAAGCTCAAAGTCCAAATAGGCGTAATTCATATTGCCGTTCGAGACGGTATGCAGGGTGAGCACCTGAATCCCCTGCTCCAACTGGATTATGGCGATGCCATTCATCCTATTCCAATGATGCCATTGCCGCCAGGGGAGCGGGTCATCCTCCCGGTAGGTGGTTTGGATTTGAATCGGCCCGGTGACATCGCGGTCATTCACCGAAAGGGCAATCTCGCCGCCCTGGTTGGATGTATAAAAAAGATGGACGGTGTACAAACCGGTTTGCTTGACTTCCACCGTGTACTTGATCCACTCTCCGGGCGCTGTCCAGCCCACATACAACCTCCCCAGTTCAGGCTCGACGAAATTATAAGGATGGTTATCGTACTCGCCATCCTTGGTATAGGTGATATCCACGGCCTCGTTGATCCGAAACTCGTGCAGGTAGCTGCCATCGGCAGGATTCAGCCCCCCGCTGCCATGATTGACCGGGTCCGAGTCGTGGTAGGCGACTCCTTCTCCGCCGAAATCATAATACGCGCACATGATCCGCCCCGGAATGATTTGCGGGCCGCCCGGATAGACCGAATCTTTAAATGGTTTTCCTTGATATTCCATGGTCACCTGCCTTTCCCCCATAGTATAGACCATCGCCAGGTTTTATCTACCAGGGCGAAAAGGACAATCAGAGCACAAAAATTGGACAGAAGGATGGGGTGTTTCGCTGCAAACCAGCTTTGTCAAACTGCGACGGAGATAAGATGTACGATCAAAAAGACCATAATAAAAGCCAGGATCATCCAGCCCAAAACAACGGAGTAATTCTTTGGCTTTATTTGATCATCGCGATCCATTTTGCGGATCAGTGGGAAAAGCCGCCAAAAGAAAGAAGCAATTGAGAGAACCATTGCTCCGCTGGTAAACAGCAAAGTCTTCTCACTGGCGGTCAGAAGAATAATGATCAAAAGCAGGATGAAAATGAGCTTTGTCCCGGCAACCCAATTGACCAGGTATCTGACAAGATCATGCACTTCCGGGTCTTGCTTGGATTTTTCCCAGGCCTTGAAAACGCCAACGCCATTGGCATATTTCGAACCTGGGAAAAAATATAGAGTAAAAACATTGCTGGCTTCCAAAAGCAGGAAACCAATTGTTACAATCGTTATTGCATTCATCCAGATTATTCTCCTTTGAATTTCACCGCCAGATTTGGATCATCAAGCGGATATTTGCGTATCGAAATCAGGCTTTCACTCAACTCCCAGAGCTGCCGCGCAATTTTTTCATCATAAGAGATCGGGGCAGATTGGACAGCTTCCCGTTTATCGAAATATTTCCCGGTAATTTTTTCCACAGCTGGCGATGAAGCCAGGTAAATCGAGTTATCCGCGCCCTGGGCCGGGGTTAGCGAGAAAAAGCTCATCATCCACTTGAGCGGCGGGCCAAAAACCGAAAAGTTGGTTTTCCAAATATCCGTGGCAACGTGCCCCGGATGCAGCGCGTTGACCGTCACGCTGCCAGCCCCCAAGCGTCGCGCCAACTCGTAGGTGAAGAGCACATTTGCCAGCTTGGAGCGGGCATAGGCTTTGAAGCTGAAATAGCCGCGTTGGAAACCAAGATCGTCAAAATCCATGGTGTCATATTGATGGGCATCGGATGAAACATTCACAATCCGGGCAGATGCGCTGGCTTGAATCGTGTCAAGCAACAGGTTGGTCAGCAAAAACGGCGACAAGTGATTGACCAGGAAGGTCATTTCAACGCCAAAGGGCGTAGCATGGCGAGTATTGAAAAATGCCCCGGCGTTGTTGACCAGCACATCGAGACGGGGAAATCTATCCTTGAAGGTCGCCGCCAGCGCCCGAACCTGCTCCAGGTCAGAAAAATCTGCCAACAGGGAATGAACTGCTTTATTGCCGGTCTCAGATTTAATCTGCCGAACGGTTTGTTCAGTCTTCTGCAGATTGCGCCCGGTGATGATCACATCCGCACCCAGGGCGGCCAGCGCCGCGGCGGTTTTTTGCCCGATCCCCGCAGTGGCGCCTGTCACCAGGCAGATTTTTCCGTTCATGCTGTTTTTTGTGGGTAAAGTATTCATTTTTTCTCCAAATATCCCAGCGCCGCCGAGAGAACTTCATCCACCATCTGGTCGCGCAAAGCTGCATCAACCAGTTTCCCGCTGTAGAAAAAAATAAAGGGAGCATTGACCATCGCCAGCACGGCCCCCGCCGCCAGGAGCGGATTACGCGGCTCGAACGCGCCAGATTCCATGCCTTTTTGCAGCAAAGTTGCCAACCGTCCGGCGGTCACCTGCATGCGCTGACGACTTTCCGCGGGTGTTTCGCCGCCCACATCTGACATGACCCACGCGATGCGATACAGGTTGGGGTTTTCGCGTGCAAAAGCGATGAAAAACCGCAACAAATCCTTCACCACGAGAGATATATCTTCTGTTTCAGCGCGTTGACTAAAAAACTGCTGCCTGGAATGCCACCTGGTCATCTCTCGCAGACGCAGGGCGCGCAGAATGGCGGCCTGATTCTCGAAATAAGTATAAAGCGACATATGCGCCACCCCCATCCGCTCGGCGATCGCGCGGCTGGTGATAGCTTCCGGGCCGGATTCCTGCAAAATGGCAAGAGCGGCATCGAGAATCTGCACACGGGCAGATTCAATTTGGGCGGCAGTTTTTTTGGGTCTGGGCATAAAGGAAAAATCCCTTTCGATAAGGGGATAGGGTTTGCGATTTGAATCGCTGATACTCTTGACGTAATAATTTTACCATGTATAATTTATACAATGTATACATTATATCATAAAGGATACTATCGAAAATGAAAATCTTCTTAAAATGGCTGGTCATCATTCCTGGAGCACTCGCTACTCTGCTGGCGCTTTTTATCTGGGTCTATGCACCCATCCGCGCCAAAAACCTGGCAGCACAGTACGAGCAATTCCGCGCAGAACACCAGACCGGGCACGATGCCATTGATGCCCAGTTCAACCAGCACGATACGATGGTGAATGGCCTGAAATGGCATTATGTTGAACAGGGCAACCCAAATGGCCCAGTGATCTTGTTCCTGCACGGCCTGCCCGAAGGCTGGTATTCGTGGCGCTATGTGCTGCCGCTCGTAGATCAGAACTATCGCCTGATCGCCATTGATATGAAAGGCTACGGCCGCTCGGATATGCAGGATGATGATTACAACTGGCACACGGTTGCCCAACAAACCCTGGATTTGGTGGACAGCCTGGGCGTCGATAAATTTTACGTGGTCTCGCACGATTGGGGTACGATCATCGGCAGCGTTATGGTAGGTGATCATCCCGAACGCATTCTGGGCTATGTGCGTATGGAAGCTGATTTGATCATGAAGGGAAACGGCACTACCCCGCCCCTTTCAGTCTACCTGACCAAACCCCAATGGCTGCTCTTCCAGAATAACTGGATTGCTTCATACATGTACCAGGATGCGGGTTGGCTGATCGACACCGTGTATCCCAAGCGGATGTTGACCCAGCTCAAGCCGGAGGATAGGGATTACCTGGTTTACGAATACTCCCGGCCCGGTGTGGCGGCAATGAACCCCAAATATTTTCTCACCAAGAACTGGGACTTGTACAGCGCCATCGGCAAAATCTGCAAAAACGAATTCCCCTTCCCGGTGCTGCAACTCCAGGCGGATAGCGACCCGGCCCAACTGCCAGAAATCTTCGCCAACGCCGCCACCGAATGCCCAAACGTGACCATCGAATGGGTGACAAACGCCAGCCACTTTGACAACTTCGACCAGCCGCAGCAGGTGGCCGACGCCATTAATCGCTTTGTCCATGCTCAAGAAGGAAAATAGCATGCAAACCATCTTTGAGATCATCCTGCCAGCCAAAATCGACAACGTCATCCGTGGATCAAAAATCCCATTCTACGTTTTCACCCTGTACGCCATCATCAGCACTGTGCGAAGCTTCATACACCTGCTCGCACCCGATGGCGGCGCAGGGACAATCGCCGGAATGGATCTATCTGTGACAGGCGCGGATGGAATTATCTTCGCCTTTGGGTTGTGGGGAAGTTCCCAACTGCTATTTGCCATTATTCAACTCCTGGTAGTCATCCGCTACCGGTCACTGGTTCCGTTCATGTGGCTGATGCTGGCCCTGGAAGTTCTCCTGCGCGAACTCGTTGGTAAAATGAAACCCGTCACATTTGCTCACACCCCGCCCGGCGCGATTGGCAACCAGATCCTTCTCCCTCTGGCGCTGGTCATGCTGGCCTGGTCGCTGTGGAGCGCTTACCGCCAAACCGATAAAGTGCAGCACTAAATAATACGGAGAGAAAAATGAAAGCAAAGCTGAAAGATATTTACTGGCTGCCCTCGCTTGTCTTGCTTCTCATCGGTGGATATGATGTACTGCGCGGATTTATGCACACCTTCCTGCTAACCTGGTCGGCCGCCAATTTTGCAAAATTCGACATGGCCACCACCCCACAGGACCAGGTATTCTTACTGGGAGTGTTTGGCATCTCCAATTTCCTGACGGGATTCATCTACATCCTGATCAGCCGCAAAGCCCGCGAATTATCCCCTCACGTGCTGATCATCATTCCCCTTACATACATTTTAGGGCTGGTAGGAATCTGGTCAGGCAATGTACATGGACAGGCTGCCTTCGATGGAAAATATTTTATGATGATCTATTTTGCCGTCTGCATCGTAACATTCATTATTTTTCAGTTTCAGAAAAGAACACAACCTCATATTTAGTGGATACACGAAGCAAAAACAGGTTATTATAGAAAGCTGCAAACTGCCTCACCCTGTTATTTTTAAAGCTTCGTGACATTGGTTCATAGGTGATCTTATGCTTTATCCACAATCGAATGCACACCGGCAAAGCATCGACCTTTCAGGCTTATGGGATTTCGTTTTTGATCCTGGTAACCAGGGATACAATTTGGGTTGGGAAAAGGGATTGAGTGAAAAGCACCCGATCGCTGTGCCTGCCAGTTGGAACGATCAATTTGAAGATCGGAGGGATTACCTGGGGCCGGCATGGTATCAGACGGTTTTTGTCTTACCCTGGGGCTGGGAGAATCACCGCATCTGGCTGCGCTTTGGATCGGTCAATTACCTGGCCGAAGTGTGGCTGAACGGTTCGTGGCTGGGCCAGCACGAGGGCGGTCATCTGCCATTTGAGTTCGATATCACTAACTTGATCCAATCCCAATGGAATTGTCTCGTCGTGCGGGTGGATGGCACGCTTGCCCCAAACCGCATCCCCCCCGGCAATATCACCGGCTCCCCCGAAGACTTTTTCGAAAGCCACGCCGGGAATTTTCCCCAGGCTCAATTCGATTTTTTCCCCTACTGCGGCATCCACCGCCCGGTCTGGATTTATGCCACAGCCTCGACTGCCATCCGTGATATTACTGTCACCACAGGAATTGAAGGGGAAACCGGCCACGTTCACGTGCGGGCCGAAACAGTTGGCACCCCAAATGCACAAATTTGTTTTCGGCTGAGCGGCCATGGAGAAAACCTGAGCGCCAGAACCATTTGCGAGAACCACGCCGCTGAAGCACAAATACTGGTTCCCGGGGCAGCTTTCTGGGCTCCTAATTCTCCGAATTTATACACACTGCAAGTCGAATTATCCGAAAATGGGGAAATCGTTGATGCTTACAGCCTGCAAGTTGGCATTCGCACAATCAAAATTGAAGGAACCCGTTTGCTCCTGAATGGACAACCCATATACCTCACCGGTTTTGGCCGGCACGAGGATTTTCCAATCATAGGACGGGGCTACCTGCCAGCCCTGATCGTCAAAGATTACGCTTTGATGCGCTGGATCGGATCCAACTCCTTTCGCACCACGCACTATCCATACTCCGAGCCGATGCTGGATTTGGCTGATCGCCTGGGCTTTATGGTGATTGCCGAAACGCCAGCCGTCGGCTTGTTTTTCCATGAAGATGGACTGGCGCGCCGTACAACCCTCTGCCAACAATATTTGCGTGACATGATCGCACGAGATAAGAACCATCCCAGCGTAATTATGTGGAGCCTCGCCAACGAACCACACTCAAAACCACCTCACGCCAGGTCGATTTTTCATGATCTCTACACCACCGCAAAAACCCTTGATCCAACCCGTCCTGTCACATTGGTCAGTTTCCTGGGTACGGCAGAAGAAAGTTTTGGTTTTTGCGATGTGCTCAGCTTAAATCGCTATTTTGGCTGGTACAGCCAGAGCGGAGATATGGAATCTGCCCTGAAGTTGCTATCAGAAGAGCTGGATGTGCTCCACCAGCTATATTCAAAGCCTTTGCTCCTGACCGAGTTTGGGGCAGATGCAATTGCCGGGCATCATGCCCAGCCGCCAGAAATGTTCAGTGAAGAATACCAGGCTGAAATGGTGTTGAGCTATATTGCGATCTTGCGCCAGAAATCTTTTGTGGTTGGTGAACATGTTTGGAATCTCTGCGATTTCAAAACATCGCAAGGGGTTACACGGGCAAGCGCCCTGAACCACAAGGGTGTTTTTACCCGTGACCGGCGACCCAAGCTGGCAGCTCATCGTTTGCGGGAACGCTGGAAGCAGCGATAACAGCGGTTTTTAAGCGCAACACCAGATGTGGTATTCCCATGCCAGGCGATATCGCATAAAATTTTCGGATGGATACTGACCTGAATCACTCCCTCTTCGCCCGCTTTCAAGAAAATGTTGTGCGCTGCCCAAACAAGCCGGTTTTTATTTTCTCCGGGCACAAACATGCCTGGGAAACACTCACATACCGGGGGCTGGCCGAACGCGCGGAAATATTTACGCGCGGCTTATACGCCTGCGGCATCCAGCCGGGCATGCGCGCCGTAATGATGTCGCCTCCCAGCCTGGATTTTTTTGCCCTGGCAATTGCCCTGCTCCAGACGAGGGTTGTCCCGATCATTGCCGATCCATCCATCGGGCTGTTCAACGTTACGCGCTGCCTGGCTGAATGTGCGCCAGATGTTTATTTTGGTTCGGCGCTCACGCATGGGCTGCGGCTCTTGTTGGGCTGGGGAAAGAACAGCCTGCGCCTGAATCTCTCCCTGGCAGATGTGGCGCAAGCCGGCCAAAGCGCGCCGGCTGTTCAATTGCCAGCGATTGACCCACATTCCGAGGCCGCCATTCTGTATACCAGCGGAAGCACAGGGTTGTCTAAAGGGGTAATTTTCAGTCGTGAAAATTTCGCCGCGCAAATTGAACTATTGCGGAATACCCTGAACGTGCGCGGCGACGAAATGGATATGCCCGCTTTTCCAGTTTTTGCCCTGATCGATGCCTTGCTCGGCGTGACAGCGATCATCCCGGATATGCGCTTCCCGCCTCCGGGCCGGGTTGACCCGAAACGGATGGTCGAAGCCATCCAGGCCTGGCAGGTGGACACCATGTTCGTTTCCCCGGCGGCGCTGGCGCGGCTGGCGCGTTCAAACTACGCCAGCAGGTCAAATCTGGCGAGCCTGAGGAAAGTAATCACGGCGGGTGCGCCTGCCCCCATGGATTTGCAGGAGAAATTTATCGAATTGCTATCCCCTGGGGCAGAGCTTCTGGGAATTTATGGTTCCACCGAAACCCTGCCGGTCTCCATTGTCAACAGCCGCGAGATTTTACAGGAAACCCGTCATCTTTCGGCGCAGGGGGCGGGGGTTTGCATCGGCAGGCCGGTGGCTGGGGCAGAAGTGGGCATCATTCCCATCAGTGATGATGAATTGACCCTGGCCGGTGCCACACCGCTTCCGGTGGGCAAAATCGGAGAGATTGCTGTAAAAGGTGCAGCGGTAACGGCAGAATACGTTGGCAGGGAACATGCCAACCGGCTGGCAAAAATCCGGGCAGCGGGTGGGGAAATCATCCACCGCATGGGTGACCTGGGGTATTTTGATGAAAAAGGGCGTCTCTGGTATTGTGGACGAAAATCGCACCGGGTGATCGCTGCTGCAGGGACACTTTTTACAGAACCCATTGAGGGTATTTTTAATGCGCACCCGCTGGTGTATCGCACCGCCCTGGTGGGGGTGGAAAAAGGCGGCAGCGTAGAAGCTTGTCTGTGGGTGGAGTTGCACCCTTCCAGCCGCAAAGCCGACAAAAATAAAATCCGGGCAGAATTATTCGAACTGGCTAAACCGTACGAGGCAGCGCGTTCCATCCAGAATATCTGGTTTCATCCGGGCTTCCCTACAGATGTGCGCCATAATTCTAAAATCATCCGCGAACAACTCGCACGGCAGGCAACAAGGCGATAATAAGTGTTCCAATCGCTTAGAAATGCCCATTGGGGTGTTACCCCGGCAAGAGGTGTGGCGGCCTGGCTGACCGGCCAGGATATTCGGCGCGCACCATTCCGGCCATTTTCGATTTCCTGGCGCGTTTTATTGGTCTGGGCAACGTGGGTAATCACGTGTAGATTGAATCACAAGACAGGCCGCTCACCTGTCCACCCGGCAATGTCTCATAACCATGTGCAGCTTTTCCAAATTCTGTGGTAAAAAACTAATCGCCATGAACCCCACAGAAGAAACCCAATCCCAACACTCCTCCCAAACCACCATCATCATGCGCTGTTTCAGCTACCTGCGCCCGCACTGGAAATTTGTTGCGGGCGTTTATTCATCGATGCTGTTGATCGACCTGATCGCGATGGTCAACCCTCAGCTCATCCGCTGGACGATTGACCAGGGCATCGCCAAAGGCGACAATTCCCTGCTGGCGATGGCGGTTGGCGCGCTGCTGGTGCTGGTCACCATCAAGGGCGTGCTGACCTATTTCGAGGGCATCTGGACCGAAACCGCCTCGCAGAGTGTGGCTTTCGACCTGCGCAACGCCCTCCAGCGCAAAATCACCGAGCTGTCCTTCTCCTTCCACGACAAAGCCGAAGCGGGCGACCTGCTCTCGCGCGCCATCCAGGATGTCGAGCGCATCCGCTTCCTGACCGGGCGGGCCATTTTTCGCATCATCGAAAGCGTGGTGCTGATGACGCTCACCGCCGGGATGATGATCTGGATGAATCCCCGGCTGGGGCTGCTGGCAATGGTCTCGATGCCGCTGCTGATCTTCCGCTCGATCACCTTCGGGCGGGTGTACCGGCCCCTTTCGCTGCAAATCCAGAAACAGCTTTCGGTTTTGACCACCCGCGTCGAGCAAAACCTGCGCGGGATGCGCGTGGTTAAAACTTTCGCGCAGGAAGAGTCCGAAATCCAGCGTTTTAACGTGCAAAACCAGCAGTGGTACGACCTGTCGGCCCAGTCGGCGCGGATGCAGGCCAACAATATGCCGCTGCTCAACCTGATCGCCAACGTCAGCAGCGTGATCATCCTGCTTTATGGCGGGACGCTGGTCATCAACCAGCAGTTGACCCTGGGCGAACTGGTGGCCTTCACCACCTACGTGGCGCAGATTGTCACGCCGGTGCGCTACCTGGGCATGGTGCTGCCGATGATCACCGTGGCAGGGGTGGCGGGCGAGCGCATTTTTGAGATTCTCGACACCGCCCCGCTGGTCAGGGATGAACCCGGCGCACCCGATCTGACGCTGGAAGGCGGCGAAGTGGCCTTTGAAAAGGTCTCATTTGCCTACGGGAAGCAGGCCGGGGTGCTGAAAGATATCAGTTTTGTCGCCCAACCCAATCAGGTGATTGCCCTGCTCGGCACGACCGGCTCAGGCAAAACCAGCGTGGTCAACCTGATCCCGCGCTTCTACGACCCGACCGCCGGGCGCATCACCATCGACGGAACTGACATCCGCGCCGTCAGCCTGAACTCGCTGCGCGGGCAGATTGGCATGGTCTTGCAGGAAACCACCCTGTTCGCGGCCTCCATTCGCGAGAATATTTCCTTCGGCAAGCCGGACGCCACGCAGGCAGAGATTGAATCCGCTGCCAGAGATGCCCAGGCGCACGAATTCATCATGCAGATGCCGGATGGCTACGATACCAAAGTCGGCGAGCGCGGGCGGACGCTCTCCGGCGGACAGAAACAACGACTCGCCATCGCCCGCGCCCTGCTGACCGATCCGCGCATCCTGATTCTCGACGATGCCACCTCCAGCGTGGACAGCGAAACCGAGCACCTGATCCAGGTGGCGCTCGAGCGGGTGATGCGCGGGCGCACCACTTTTGTCATCGCCCACCGCCTGAGCACCGTCCACGCCGCCGATTTGATCCTGGTACTCGACAAAGGCCGCATCGTGGCGCGTGGCCGGCACGAGGAACTGCTGAAATCCTCGCCGCTGTATGGCAGCATTTACCAGCAACAACTGAAAAAGTAGCGCGAGATAAATCTCGCGCCACCAAAGGAACAAACAATGGGTTTTAGCATCGGAGTATCCGGCCCGGGCATGGGCCCGCGCAACGCAATGGAAACCTTCGCCGAGGGCGGCGACACACGCGGACAGGTTTACAACCCGCGTGTGGTCTCGCGCATGTTGGTTTACCTGCGCCCCTACCTGAACCTGATGGCGCTGGCCTTCCTCGCCATGCTGGTGGAGTCATCCCTGACCCTTTTGGCCCCCTACCTGCTGAAAGTGACCGTGGACACCTACATCACCCAGGGCGACCAGGCCGGGCTGATTCGCATCTCCATGTGGACTGCCTCCACCTTCCTCGGGCTGTATCTGGCCACCCGCACCGAGCAGTACCTGCTCTCGATGGTCGGCCAGCGCATGCTCGCCAACATCCGCCGCGACCTGTTCCGCCATTTGCAAAACCTGTCGCTCGGCTACCACGACACCCACATCGTCGGCGTGACGGTTTCGCGGGTCATGAACGATGTCGCCACCATCAACGACCTGCTCTCTTCGGGGATTATCACGCTGATTGGGGATATGCTGGTGCTGGTGGGGATCATCGTGGTGATGCTTTTCATGAACCTGAAGCTGGCCCTGCTCGCCTTTACCGTGCTCCCGTTAATGCTGCTGGTCACTGTCTGGTTCTCGCGCCGCGCCCGGGTGGCCTTCCGCGAGACGCGCACCAGCGTGGCCAAAGTGGTGGGCGGCCTGGCCGAAGATATTGCCGGGGTGCGCGTCATCCAGGCTTTCGGGCAGGAAAACACCACCCAGGAAAACTTCAGTGCGGTCAACCAGGTCAACCGCAACGCCAATATCAACGCCATGTCGCTCTCGTTTATATTCCTCCCGGCCATCGAATTCATGGGCATCCTGGCGACAGCGATTGTGCTCTATTTTGGCGGGCGCGCCGTCAGCAGTGGGGAAGTGACCCTGGGCGTGCTGGTGGCGTTTCTCTCGTATGTGACGCGCTTTTTCCAGCCGGTGCAGGAACTCAGCCGGATGTTCACCACCCTGCAATCGGCCATGGCGGGCGGCGAACAGGTGGTCAAGCTGCTGGATACTGTCCCGGAAGTGCTCGACCAGCCCGAGGCCATCGACCTGCCGCAGGTTAAGGGCGGAATCCGGTTCGAGAATGTCTCCTTTCGCTATCGCCCGGAACTGCCGGACGTGCTGCGCAATGTCAGCCTGGAGATTAAGCCCGGGCAAACGGTGGCACTCGTCGGCCCGACCGGGGCGGGGAAAACTTCCATCGGGAATCTAATCGCTCGTTTTTACGATGCCAGCTCCGGGGCGGTTTTGATCGACGGGCTGGATGTCCGCAGCGTGAAACAGCGCCAACTCCACCGGCAGATTGGCCTCGTTCCCCAGGATTCCTTCCTGTTCTCCGGCACAATAGCCGACAACATCCGCTTTGGCCGCCCGGAAGCAACAGATGATGAAGTGGAAACCGCCGCGAAGCTCGCCAACGCCCACGAATTCATCATTGCGAAACCCGATGGATACCGGACGCGCATCCAGGAAGGGGCATCCAACCTGTCGGTGGGACAGCGCCAGTTGGTCTGCATTGCCCGCGCCATCCTGACCGACCCGCGCATCCTGATCCTGGACGAAGCCACCTCCAATGTGGACAGCCTGACCGAGAGCTTGATCCAGGACGCCTTGCGCAAACTGCTGGAGGGCCGCACCGCCGTGGTCATCGCCCACCGCCTGAGCACCATCCGCAGCGCCGATTTGATCTGTGTGGTGGATAACGGGCAGATTGTGGAGCAGGGCCGGCATGAGGAACTACTGGCGCAGGGCGGGGTGTATGCTGCGCTCTACCAGCGCCAGTTCGCATGATTTCAACTTCCTGTCAGGTGATACGGGGGTGAGAAAGTTAATTTAACCCAATCCCATCAACAACAGTGCGAGGCGCTCTGACCTTAAGAAAACCTTGTTTGCTCAATCTAACTGGTTGCCAGCTATAATATGTAGTGTAGATAAAGTCATATCACTGAACGATTTTCCTCCCGGCCACACCCGCTACTAAATAACCAAACAATTGTAAGCATAAACCCTTACCATGAGCATCTACAACCAACTCGATGCTGTACTGGAAGAAATCCTGTAAAAATACTGGTTTTGTCAGAGCAGATGGCTCTTACCAGTTAGCGCATCAAACTGAAAGGATACGAGCAAAAGTCGGGTTCACCCAGATTCGTAATTAGCAAGCACATCAACCGCAAAGGAGCCACATGCACATCCTCGAAATCACCCTGCAACGCAAAGTCGACCAATCGTGGCCGGTGGTGGCACGTCACCAGCCGGGCGAGAACGCCCTGGCCCTGTGGAGCCGCAGCCAGCTGGCGCTCGACCTGGCCGAATTGGATAACTACCTGCCCACCGACCGCGAATACGGCGAAATGCTTGGCAAAGCCCTCTTCCACGATACCCTGCGCGATGCCTTCACCCGCGCCCTGGCCGAGGCCAAAACCGCCGGGGAAAGCCTGCGGGTGCTGCTAATCCTCGAAGCCGACGACCTGCGCGGCCTGCGCTGGGAACAAGTCTGCGCCCCCTTTGACTTTGGCTGGGACTACTTCAGCCTCAACCAGCAAACATCCTACCAAATCTACCTCCCCAGCCAGATCGAGCGCCGGTTCCCGCCCATCGGCCGTCGCGACCTGCGCGCCCTGGTGCTGGTTGCCGCGCCCGAAGACCTGGGCAGCGATTACAAGCTCGGCTCTTTTGATGTAGCCGCCACAGTCGAAAGCGTCCGCGCCGCGCTGGGCGAGATCAAATGCGACGTGCTTTCCAACCTGCCTGGCTCCGCCGCCCGGCCCACGCTCGACGCCCTGTGTGACCAGATCATCGCACAGCCCTACACCCTGCTGCACATCGTCTGTCACGGCGCGTTCAACAAAGCCAACGGCGAAACCATCCTGTACCTGCCCAAAGACGACGCCACCCGCGCACCCGTCAAAGCCTCCGAGCTGATCACACGCCTCAACCGGCTCAACAGCCCACGCGGGCTGCCGCACTTCACCTTCCTTTCCACCTGCGAATCTGCCAACCCCCAGGCCGAAAACGGGCTGGGCGGCCTGGGCCAGCGCCTGGTACGCGACCTGGGCATGCCCGCTGTGCTGGCCATGACCGACCGCATCCAGATCAAAACCGCCCAGGCCCTCGCCAGCGCCTTCTACACCCGCCTGCGCGAACACGGCGAGGTAGATCGCGCCCTATCCGAGTCGCTGGGCAGCCTGCAAGGCAAATTCGATGTCACCGTTCCGGCCTTGTTCAGCCGCCTGGGCGGGCGACCACTCTTCAGCGATTCGCTCAACCGCCCGCTGACCCTGGCAGAAATCCAATATGGATTGGGGGAACTATCGCGGCTGGTAGCAGAACGCGCGCCCGTGCTTTCATCCGAGCTGGCAGGTCACACCGCGCGGATTCAATCCGCCCTGGGGCTGGATTCAGCCACCCTGGGCGCAGAACTCCGCCAGGAATATGAAACCGCCCTGACCGCCGTCAACCAGATCAGCGGCGAAGTGCTGGATATGTCCTTTGGCGCGCTGGCTCTGGGCAAAACTGCCCCGGCCTACGATGCGCGCTGCCCCTTCCCCGGCCTGATCGCCTTCCAACCCACCGACAAAGAATTCTTCTTCGGGCGCGAACCGCTGGTCGAGACTTTGCAACAACGCCTGGCCGAGCACAACTTCCTGGCAGTTCTGGGCGCTTCGGGGTCGGGCAAATCGTCGCTGGTGCTGGCGGGGCTTGTTCCGGCGCTGGGCGGCGAGATGGCTTACTTCACACCATCCGACAACCCGCTCGAACGCATGAGCGCCGCACTGGAGGCCGCCCCCGCCTCGGCGCTGGTAGTGGCCGACCAGTTCGAGGAGCTTTTCACACTCACCACCAGCCACGAAAAACGCCTGGAATTCATCAAAAGCCTGTTGGAACTGGCCCAAAAGCGCCGGGTGGTGGTGACGATGCGGGCAGATTTCCTCGGCGAGGTGGCTCCTTACGAGTCGATTAAAGCCGAAATCCAGAAACACCAGGAAATCGTGGCCCCCATGAACACCGATGAACTGCGCCGGGCAATGGAATTGCAGGCCGCCAAAGTGGGGCTGCGCTTCGAGGCCGACCTGACGCAAGACATCCTGGATAGTGTGCGCGATGAGCCGGGCGCGATGCCGCTGCTGCAACATGCCATGCTGCTGTTGTGGAATCGCCGTCACGGGCGCTGGCTGCGCACCGAGGAATACCGCGCCATCGGCGGCGTGCAAAAAGCCATCGCCGGAACCGCCGACGAGTTGTACACCCGCCTTGAAATGGTCGACCGCGAGCGGATGCGCAATATTTTCGTGCGCCTGACGGTGGTGGACGATGTTTCGGGCGGCAGCGCGCGCGACACGCGGCGGCGCGTCAATATGCAGGAACTGATCCCGGCGGGCGACGACCCGGCCCCGACGGTAGCGCTGGTGGCGCGCCTGGCCGATGCGCGCCTGCTGGTGACCGGCGAGAACGCATCCACCGATCAGCAGGATGTGGAAGTGGCGCACGAGGCACTCATCCGGTACTGGCCCAGGCTGCGGCACTGGCTGGATGAAGACCGCTCCAACCTGCGGCTGCGCGAAACCATCCGCGAGAGCGCGCTGGAATGGGAATCAAACAAAACCGACGAGAGTTTTATTGAGCATCGCGGCGTGCGCCTCGAAGAAGCTGAAAAACTCAGCCAGCTTCCGCGCTTCCGCCCGAATGCGCTCGAACAGGCCTACCTGGATGCCTGTGTGAAGTTGCGCGAGGACACCCGCAAGCAGGCCGAGCGCCGCCGCAGGATCACCCTGGGGGTCTCGCTGGTGGCGACCATCATCATGGCAGTGCTGGGAGCCTATGGCTTCATCCAGGGCCAGGTTGCCACGCAACAGAAAAATGTGGCTGTCACCCAGGAGGCGATGGCCCAGGCCAAAGCCACAGAAGCCTTTTATGCCCAATCCACCGCCGAGGCGGCCAGCCAGAACGCTGAAACAGCCCGAGTGCTGGCTGAGCAAAAGCAAAAGGAAGCGGAATCCCAAAGCCGCAATGCCACTGCCGGGCAGCTGGCGCTGCAATCCAAAAGCGTGGCCGAGGATTATCCCATGCGCAGCCTGCTCCTGGCGCTGGAAGCCGTCTACATCAACAAAAACGCCGGGGAGCCGGTTTTGCCCGAAGCCGAAGCCGCCCTGCGCGCCGCCAATGAAACCGTCACCGGGATGGGCCTGCCAGGCTTCCGGCGGCAGGTATCTGGCATCGCTTTTTCACCAGACAGCCAGTGGATGCTGGCCGCAAGTCATACGGGAGAAGTGAAGATTTGGGATATGAACCAGGTCGCTGGTAGCACATCCATCGCCCCCACGTTTGAGAAGGATTTTGGCGATAACGTGACAGATTTCGTTTTTGTGAAAGAAGATGGGCACTGGGTTGGGGTTTCACAGCTGGAAAAAACCTACCTGTGGTCTGACAGCAGTTCCAAACGCTATGGCGAGGGCCTGACCCTGGATGGATACTGGTGCGATCTGCCCGGTGAGATTGACCGGCTCATCACCAGCACGGAAACCCAAACTTTTGTCTGGACGCTCGACCCGGTGAAGCAAAGCATCGTCAGCAGGCAGGTTTTCGACGGGACTATCCTGTTCGTCGGCGCGAAAAACCGTTTTATCGTGACATATTCGGAGGGGAAAGGCGCGTTATTGTGGGAACTTTCCCCACAGGCCTTGCCGGTTGAACCGAGTCCACTGGACGCTGCCAAAGTGACTATCGACCGGGAAAGCCCGGATGGCAGCTGGCTGTTGGGCTATTCCGACACCGACACATTTATCTGGAATATCGATCCATCTGGCGCAAAAGTGACCGGGAAGCAGGCGCTGGCGGGGGCGTTTCGCTTTGTGGATGGGGAAAACCGCTACCTGGTGACCTATTCCCCCGAACAGGGTTCCCTGCTCTGGAGACTGCCGCTCGGCTCCGGGCAGCCCCAGCCCCAGGTTCTCAGCGCGACGATGGATGTTCTCTCCCTGGAAACCAGCCCGGATAGCCGTTTGGTAATTTTCAATTCTTACCAATCCGCCAACATGCTAATTTGGCCGCTGGACCAAGACGGCATCCCTGGCAAGGGCATTCTCCTGTCTGATACCAGCGCCTATAGCAACTATGCAATATCCAACGATTCGCGCTGGCTGGTCATGAATAACTCTGTCACAGGGAAAACAGAACTTTGGGATCTAGCCGACCTGGAGCAGCCTAAACAGATCACTTTGCCGGTTTCGTATCAATTCGTGGCGGGGACTTTTTCAGAAGATGGGAAATGGCTGGTGCTGGTCTCATCGAATGAAATAGGTTTTCTCCCGGTATCGGACAACATCCCGACCTATTATCGCTATACCTTCTCATCAGAGCGCGATGAAGGCGTCTACATGGCTGAGTTTGCCAAAAAGCAGCAGATGTTGGGCGTAGATTTCGCCAGTTCCTATCAATCCGGACACATTTTTTTCAACCTTGCGCTCGAAAACCCGGCGGCCTACACCATAGCAGAAACCCCGGATGTGTTTAAACCCGCCGCCGCTGTGGAAGAAGCCGGGCAGCCCGCCTCGCGCTGGATCATTCCTGAGCCAGACGGAGATTACCCGACCCTAAGAATCAAGGATAGCCGCTGCCAGTCTTGCGCAGCCCCGCTTGCGCTGACCGGCCCCGAGGCTTTTGTTGTACTGCACACCATCAGCCCAGACGGGAAATGGCTGGCGGGCGGCACCGAAGACGGCAACCTGCGCCTGTGGAATATGGAAGAACTGCCCGGACAGCGCCAGTATTCGGGCGACATGCCCGTGACGTATCGTTTTTTTAGCCGCAGCTACATGGCCTTCAGCCCGGATAACCAATGGATGGCAACCGGCAATCTCCTGTGGCGGCTGGTCGATGGACACGCGCAAGGTGCGCCCATCCAACTGAGCGACAGGGCTGGTATGTTGGCTGTTTTCAGCCAGGATAGCCGCTGGATGGTTTTTGTAAAAGACTCATCGACCGAGGAAGAAGGTTCCGTCACAGTTTACCTGCTCGATATGCAAAAAATGAACCAGGGCGACCTGCCAACCTTCATCCCGCTCGAAATAGATAAAGCGCAACTCCCCGAAATTATTGCATTCAGCCCAGACAGCCGCTGGATAGCGATCTCAGGCCAGTCTACGGTTGGGCCCGACGGGCAAAAATCCGTAGAGAGCTACACCTGGAATATTGCTGACCCCGAAAATATCCAACGCTATGCCCTGGGGCAAGATGTGTTTGAAATCGCCTTTACAGCAGGTAGCCGCTCCCTGGTTGTCACCGCCGGAGCCGGGGTGCGGGAAACTGCGTATTACACCAATATCAGTGTCGCGCAATGGAAACTGCCCGAAGATGGAAGCGCCCCGACCCAGGCTGCAAGTTATGAGATGCGTGGCAGTAATTGGGGCACGCACATCAGCACCAATGGCCGCTGGCTGTATTGCGATGATGATGGAATGCTTTGGGACCTGGAAAAAACATTTTCCAGCGGCACACCAAGCAAATTCCAGGTGGCAGCCCCAGGTTATGTGACAGACAACGATTTCTGGATAAGCTCGACAGGTACTTTTAGCCCGGGCGATCATCAATTGGTGTTAAAGCTGGAAAATGCTGATTTTACCGGATACACACACACCATTTTTGACCTGAAACCTTATGAAGATGGACAGGCAGCCCAGCCGGTGGAATGGGGAACTTACAAAGCCCCAGACTATTATTTACTCTGGGGCAGCCCGGGCGGGAACTGGCTGGTTTACTCTGGTATGTCGCAGGGTATTGGCATAGGCGGCACGGTTTCCTGGGTTGGGGTAAATTACGTTACATCCAGCCTGAACGGGCGCGGGTATATTCTCTGGTGGGGCGGTGGCGGTGGTGGGGGCGGCCTTGGCAGTTTCAAAACCGATTTTGCCGCCACCCTGATGCAGACCCACGCCAAACCGGCTGGCGACTCGCCCCGTGTGGTTGCCCTGCGCGGGCACGAAACGCAGGTGCAGAGTATGATTTTCAGCCCGGACGAAAAATGGGTGGTCACCATCCCCGACCAACAAGAATCCCTGCGGCTGTGGGATACCGCCACCATGTGGGCCAGCCCTGATACGCGTCCCGTGTTGCTGCCCTTCCTGGCCGGGAGCTTGAAAAGCATCGGCTTCACCGCCGACAGCCGCTGGCTGGTGCTGGTCACGGATGATAACCTGGTGCACTTCTGGAGCACCAACATCGATGAGTTGATTTCGCAGGCCTGCCAGGTGGTGGGGCGCAACTTCATCATCAATGAGTGGGAGCGCTACTTCCCCGGACAGGCTTACCGCCAGACCTGCCCCAACCTGCCCGCGCACCCATCCACGCTAATGGCCAGCCCATAGCAGCAATTTATGGGAACACAACGCCCCCGCCCAATCACACAAATGAGCGGGGGCGCTTTTATTTTGAGCCCCAAAGAATCCCGGAATGTTGGTCAATCGCGAGGGCAAGATCCCTTTACGATTTTTGTCTTGGAGTTGGGAATCCGGATCTAAAAAGGGGGGTATCGCATCAAAAGGATCTCTTTTCCAGGCAAGATTATTCTTTGGCCAGGGTATAGGGAACATTATCAAGGGCTGCCCGACGCGCATCACAATTATCACTCGCCGGGTCGTCAACGTAACTGAATGTCAGTGTTTTCCCATCGTATGTATATTTAAAACTCATTGGAACGGAACAACCCATATCATTGCTCAATTCTGTATAGGTTTGTCCATCCACACGATAAGCTCCCTCGGCTGCGATATTCATGTATTTGTCCCAGGCCTGCCAGGTTTCAGCTTCACTAAAAATAAAGCCAACCGGCTCCACCCGATCAGCCCGGGTAAACTTCCCGGTTGGGAAAGGTAGGGATAACGGTGTCAGGATATAGGTCACGTCGTTGAAATCAGCATGGCGCCCGTTGCAGGCGACATCATTTTCGGGTTTGTCAACATATTTGAAGTTCAGGTTCACACCATCAAATGTATATTTGAAACCCACGTTCGTTTTACAGCCAGCATTATTGGATGTCTCAGTAAAGACATTCCCTTCCACCTTATAACTGGCCGTGACAATCGTGTTCTCACCCTGGAAGACTGAGAATGTTCCATCGCTGAATACAAGCCCACCGTCTGTGGTTCCGGATTTGATGAACCTCCCATTTGGAAATTTAGATGCTGTTTGCGTTGGTTCAGGTGCGCCGCAGGCAGTCAGGATCGATGCGACTAACAGCAAAACCAATAGATACGCACTTTTTTGGGTCATAATTTTCTCCTTGTGGCAATTGATTGGTAGATAAGACATATCCAATGTATCCAAATGCCGCAGCTGGCATAATGCGAAAAGTGATACAAATAGTGATATAAAACAGGTAATAATGAAAAACAAAAGCTCGTTTGGCGCCTGGTTATATCGTCAACGCCGCTCACTGGATTTGACGCGTAAGGCTCTTGCAAATCAGGTGGGTTGCGCTGAAATCACCTTGCGCCGGATTGAAGACGACTCGCTTAAACCTTCCCAAGAACTGGCCAACATCCTGCTGGAAAAGCTCGGCATTTGCGAGAATGAACGCCCGCAATGGGTTCAATTTGCGCGCGGCCTGACAGCGCATCCAGAACCACCCGTTGGATATCTCTCTGCCAAACCGCTGAGTAACCTGCCAGCCTTGCTGACCACCTTTATCGGCCGCGACAAAGATCAAGTCGAAATTATCCAGCATCTCAAGAAATATCGCCTGGTTACGCTGACGGGTTCTGGCGGGGTTGGAAAAACACGTTTGTCCATAAAAATTGGAGAACAGGTGTTGGCAGATTACACCCATGGGGTCTGGTTGCTGGAACTGGCCCCGCTGAATGATCCAGCCCTATTGCCACAATTCATCGCATCAATATTTGGCCTGGTGACATCACCCAATATTCCTCTCGTCGAAGCACTGGCCAATTTCCTCCGCACAAAAACGATCTTGCTCATTCTTGATAATTGTGAACATTTATTGGAAACCTGTGCCCAAGTGGCGAATGTTTTGTTGAAGAAATGCCCCAACCTGAAAATCCTTGCCACCAGTCGCGAAGCCCTGGGAATTCTGGGAGAACTCTCCTATCGTGTTCCTTCGCTTGGGTTGCCAGATACCCAGGGATCACTTGAAGATGGCAGGGCCAGCGAATCGATGCGCCTGTTTGAAGAACGCGCCCAGCTTGCGCGAACAGATTTTTCACTGAGCCAGGAAAATGTAAAGTCTGTTGCCCAAATTTGCTCACGCCTCGATGGTATTCCACTGGCAATCGAACTTGCCGCTGCGCAAACTGTATTTTTTTCAACCAGCCAGATAGCGGCACGCTTGAATGAGAGTTTTAATCTAATCACAGGCGGGAATCGCACAGCGCTGCCCCGACACCAGACGATACGCGCTTCAATCGAATGGAGTTGGAACCTGATTTCCAATGTAGAGCACACCCTTCTGCGCCGCCTGGCTGTTTTTTCGGGCGGATGGACGCTCGAATCGGCCGAGGCAATTTGCAGCAGCCATGGCATGAAGGCCCACCAAATCCTGGGGCTGCTGGCCCAACTGATGGCCAAGTCACTGGTGAACGCGCACCAGGAGACAGGACGCTTCCGCCTTCATGAAGCAATCCGTCAATTCGCGCATGAAAAGCTGGTTGAGGCCAACGAAGTTGAGAACGTTCGCGGCTTGCACCTGCAATACTTTCTTGCACTTTCGGCGCAAGATGAGCCTGCTTTGCATGGCGTCCAGCAAGAAGAATGGTTTCGCTGCATCAACGAAGAACGTGGCAATATCCATACTGCTATGGAACATGCTTCAAAAACGGATGTAGAAGCGGGGTTGTTGCTCACTGGCAGGTTGCTCCGTTATTGGACTAATTTCGATTTACGCGAAGGCTTACGCTGGACGACAGAGTTTGTTCAAAAACCCGAGTCAACACAATACCCACGCAGACGCGCCAAAGCCCTGCTGGCACAGGGGAATATTCTCTGGTATTTACAGCAGTTCGAGTCCGCGCATTCCATCGCAGATGAGTGCCTGGCGTTATTTCGCGCTTGCGGCGACTATCAGGGCGAGTTCGAAAGCCTGCTGCTGATGGGTTCTGTAATGCAGTTCCTGGAAGGGATGGAGAAAAAAATCGAATTCCAGCGACAAGCCTTGGTTCTGGCCCAATCGACTGGGGGCTTATGGGAACAGGCACTGGCACTATCCGCCCTGGGATGGGATCAGCGTGATGTCGCACAAGCCCGCGCCTGCCGGGAAAAAGCAATTGGCCTTTTTCGCCAGATAGATGATTGGCGCAACCTGGTGGACACCCTTGGCATTTTAGGCTACACAGTCTTGCTGAATGGTGATGTAGAAGCTGCCCAGGCTTATCTAGATGAAGCGTATGAGATAAATGGGCAGATGAATGGCAAACGAGGCATGGAATTTATTTTAACTGGCAAGAGCTACATAGCCTTGATGCGCGGTGAATATGACCAGGCATTTGCCTATCTGGAAGAAAACGCAATTGCCCTCGAAGAAATGGGAAATCGAATGGGATATCTCTGGGCGCGCGCCCGCCTGGGATACGTTGCTTTGTGCGCTGGGAATGTGGCAGAAGCGCGTCACATCCTTATCGAAACTGTCGAGAGCTTTCATCAGGATCAAAACAAAAGTGGACTTGCCTTTGCTTTGGATAAAATCGCCAGTTTATATGTTGTCACTGCCAAGCTCGAACCTGCGGCCCGTCTCCTCGGATGGTCAGACAAGGTTCGCCAGGAAATTGGCGATCCACGCGCACTCCTTGAACAGGTGAGCGTGGATCGCGATGCGGCCACTATTATTGAGAGAATTGGTTCCGGTGGATTTGAATTAGCTTATGATTCCGGGCAGGGAATGACGCTTGATGAAGCCCTCGCGTTGAGTTTGAGCGAAAAATAAACAACATCGCTCTGCCTGATCAACGGGCGGAGCGGGCCATCTGGATACCCAGGAATACCACTATGGCACTCCAGGCCAGCTGGCGAATTACATCAAACCAAATTCCCGCAGGGCCGGAGAAGAAGGAGCCAGGCAGGAAGCTATCCAAAAGCCAGACCAGGGCATAAAAACCCAGGGTGACCACTCCGGCCAGCAGGATTTTATCGAGCGAGTCTTTTTCAGCAGCAATGGGTTCAGATGTGCGGAAACGGAGCAACAGGGCCACCATGCCCACCGTGAAGATCAATATCCAGGCCCAATCCACAACAAAGGTGGGGAGCAGGTTATCGACGATTTGGGATGCGTAGAAAGGGAGCATCCAGACCCCAGTCAGGATTGCCAGCCAGCGCGCCCAGGCGGGGAAAAATTTCCCGTTTGGAAAGAGCACCAGGAAAAGGGTAATCCCCAATAGGCCAGCTGCGCGCAGGAGGGCATAGAGCCAGTAAGCATTGAGCCAATTCGCCCCCAAGGGAGCCAGATCGGTCAGGTTGAGGCTGTATGGGAGCAGGAGCAGGATAAAGCCTGTCAGGATGGTAATGGTTTTGGCACTACCTTTCCAGATGATCCAGGCGCTAAGCCCCAGGAGAATGAGCGGCACGAGCAGGGAAAGGGCAATGTTGTAGTTTTGCAAGAAAGCTACAGACAGACCGGCAGATGCAACTCGCGTCAAAAATTGTTCGGAGCGGATGATGGTCAGGGATTGTTGGGTTCCATCCACATGACGCACGATGATGGTGACCGGGGTGCCTAACGGGCCGCGCAGCTGCGCGCTGGTTTCTTCGATGGTGGCACCAGCGGGCAGGTCAACCCCAGCGATGGAAAGCAGGATGTCTCCATCCTGGACACCAGCCAGGATTGCTTCACGCCCGGCGATGGGGGAAAGGGTTATTTCCCCGCTTCTGTTTGGTTCCAGCACAACGCCAATGGCGCCGCGCTGCCAATCGGCGGCGTAAGGAGACAGTCCCATCAACAGGAAAAGCAGGGCAACCAGGGCGGCAAGGCCCCAAATAATGCGGATGGCAAGGAATTGGTTTGGTTTCATAATGTATTCTCCAAAGGGTATGCCCTATTTTACTTTAGCGCGATTGACAATCTCCTGCAGGCGTTTTTTGACATCTTCGGGCAGCGGGGTGGGCTGGTGTTCGTCCAGTATCTGCTGCACCCGTTCTGATGCGCGCTCGGTCAGGGATTTGCTGCCTTTGGCGGCCCAGTTGGAGTAAATATCGCGCTCGAACAGGCCGGGGTACCAGGTGTCTTTGAAATGTTTGCGGGTGTGTTTTCGCCCCAGGTAGCTCCCACCCGGCCCGACGGCGGACACTTCATCCAGGGCCAGGGTTTCATCGCTGACTTCGATGCCGCGCGTGAAGGTTTTGATCCAGTCCACGATCTGGTCACAAACTGCCAGCTGCGCGAAGGAATAAGTCAGGCCCGATTCGAGATAGCCCAAATCGTGGATCAAATTCCCGCCCAGCATGACATCTGCCAGCATGGTCAGGGAGGCTTCGGCGGCGGCTTGCTGGTCGGGCAGTTTGGAGTCAGAACATCCAGCCAGCGATAAAGTTGGGAATCCGTAATGATGCGACAGGGCGCGGATAAATCCGCGTTCGGGATAACCATATGGTGAAACCATCGTTTTCATATCGAGCGAGGCCGGATCCATCGCGGAAACGATGACAGGCGCGCCTTCATGATTGAGCTGCGCCAGGGTCAGCCCCACCAATCCACCCGCCAGGTCGAGCGCGACCGCTCCGGCCTGGGTCATCGGGCTGGTGACGCCCGCGTTCGAGCCGGGAATGTAAAGGGTCGGCAGGCCTTTGCCGGAGAGATACATCAGCTTTTGCAAACTCTCGGTGTTGTGCGCCGCGCCAGAGACAACGTTGATGTAGCAGGTCAAAATCGGCTTTTCGCGCAGCGCTGCCACGCCGCCCACCACCGCTTCGGACATTTCCACCGCATCCACCAGGCCGCGCAAGCCATAGGAAACGTACAAAATGGGTTTGGTGGTGTAAGAAAGAATGGCTTCCATCTGGTACGTGTCGGCGATGACCTGATCCACATCCGAAGGCAGCAGCATAGACATCACAAAATCGATGTTTGGCAGGGCGTCGCAGAGCGTAACGGCTTCGATCACATCCTGCAAAACCGGTTTGCGGCGCTCGCCGGTGCGGTGGTCGATGATGTTCAGGCAGTCCGAGCCGGGGCCAAAGAAACAGCGGTTGCCTTCCAACGGCATGACGGGGTTGCCAAAGCGATCATGCAGGGTAACTTTTTTGGGCGCGGTCGCCAGCGCTTTTTCGACCAGTTGGTGCGGAACGAAAACCCGCTCGCCCTCCGCGCGCGCGCCTGCCTTCTTAAGAAGGTCAACCGCTTCCGGGAGGTCGAGCCGCACGCCAATCCTTTCCAGGATTTCCAGGCTGGCGGCATGGATTTTTTCAACCTGCGCGGTTGAGAGTTGGGTGATGTGAAGGTTGGCGGGAAGTTCCATTTTTGTTTTCCTGTGTGTAATTTTTACGCAAAACATCCCGAAGCAACCTTCGGGATGTTGCAGATGGTCAACCAGGCTCAATCTGTCAACAGGTGGGCATCTTCCGGCGACCAGATTACTCTGACTTGATCGCCTTTTTCGAATCCGACCACTTCGCTGCCGTAACCGTTCTGGACGCGCACGATGACGGTCTCGCCGGAAGGCAGCGCCACCAGGTAGCGCGTGTCAGTGCCGATGTAAACCTTATCTTGCACAATGCCAGTTAAACCCTCGCCATCGGGTTTGCCGAGCGCGATCTTTTCGGGGCGGATGGTAAATGTCACGGGTTGGTCAATCTTCGGGTGGATGGATTCAGCCTGGAGGGCGACCGTTTCCGGGCCGATTCTCAGGGTGAGCTTGCCACCGTTATCCGAATCCACCACCCCGCTGATGAAGTTGCTCTCCCCGATGAAATCTGCCACAAACTTGTTGGCTGGTTTTTTATACAGGGTCAGTGGGTCGCCCAACTGCTGGATGACGCCATCTTTCATCACGGCAATCGTGTCGGACATGGTGAGCGCTTCTTCCTGGTCGTGGGTAACGTAAACGAACGTGATGCCGACCTGCTCCTGGATGTGCTTCAACTCGAACTGCATGGCTTTGCGCAGTTTCAAATCCAGCGCGCCGAGCGGCTCGTCGAGCAGGAGCACTTCGGGGCGGTTGACCAGGGCGCGGGCCAGTGCCACGCGCTGCTGCTGCCCGCCGGAAAGCTGCGAAGGCTTGCGGTCGCCCATATCCGCCAGTTTGACCATCGCTAAGGCTTCACGCACCAATTGCTCCCGTTCGGCGGCTGGCGTGTGCTTGATTGCCAACCCAAAGCCGACATTTTTGGCAACGGTCATGTGCGGGAAGAGCGCATAATTCTGGAAGACGGTGTTGACCGGGCGCATGTTGGGCGGAACTTTGCTCATCGGCTTGCCCTGGATGAACACCTCGCCAGAACTGGGCGACTCGAAACCGGCAATCAGCCGCAGGGTGGTGGTTTTCCCGCAGCCGCTGGGGCCTAACAGCGTAAAAAACTTCCCGCGCGGAATCGTCAAATTGGTTTCTTTCAACGCGTAGACCGTCTCGACCTTTTTTATCCCGCGCGAAGAAAATACCTTGCTAACGTTTTGGAATTCGACAGCGAAATTCGTCATAGCTTATGCCTTTGGCGTGGGAGTTTGTCCAACGCGGCGCAGCCACTCGGAGAGCAGCATCACCGCCATTGTAATGGTCATCAGGATGGCAGCCAGCGCAACCACCATCGGCAGGCGGGTTGGGAAGCGCAGCTGCGAATACAGATAAACAGGCAGGGTCGCATCGGTACCAACGAGGAAGGACGAAATGGAAAATTCGTCAAACGACATGGTGAAGCACAGCAGGAAGGCTGCCAGCAGGGCGGGCGAACAAATCGGGATGGTCACACGCAGCAGCGCGCCCCAATAGGATGCGCCCAAATCCATGGCAGCTTCTTCGAGATTGTCGGGAAAGCCCACCAGCCGCGAAGAAACAATCAGCATGGCGTAGGGAATGCTGATGACGACATGCGCCATACCCGCCGCAAAGGATGAGAGCGGCACTCCGACTTCGTTGAAGAGAATCAGCAGGGAGACGCCGAGGATTACGTAGGGGATGACGAGGGGCAGGGCAGCCACCGAGAGAAAAAGCCCCCGCCCCGGCAGTTTAAACCGGACGATGGCAATCGCTCCCATCGTCCCGAAAATGGTCGCCACCAGCGAAGAGCCGAGTCCAATCACCAGGCTGTTGCCGACCGCTTTTAGCAATTCGCTGTTTTCGAACAGCTGGCCGTACCATTTCAGGGTGAAGCCTTTGAGCGGGAAAACCAGCGCGGTGGCGTCATTAAACGAGAAGATAATCAGCAGCAGGATGGGCAGGTATAACACTGCGCAAATTGCCAGGTAATAGACCGAACCGAAAGATGGAAGTTTGAACCTGGACATGTTAGAACCCTGCCAATTCCGAAAGATTTCCCAGGCGGGACAGGATGAAAACCAGCAGTAAAACGATTACCAGCATCGCCAGACTCATCACCGAGCCCATTGGCCAGTTGAGGGCGCGCATAAACTGATCCTGGATCAGGTTGCCATACATCGAACCCGATGCGCCGCCAACCAGCAGTGGCGTGACGAATTCTCCCAGCGTTGGGATGAGCGCAAAGAAGAATCCGGCCAGCACACCGGGCAGGCTCAGCGGCAGCGTGACGTGTAAAAACGCTTCCCAGGGCTGGCAGCCCAAATCAGCGGCGGCTTCGAGCAGGTTTTTGTCGATCCGCTCCAGGGCGGCGAAGATGGGCAGCGCCACAAACGGAACCCAGACATACACCAGCGTGACAATCACCGCGCCGCGGCTGTAAATCAAGATTGGCGAGGCAGTTTCGATGATCCCTGTGGCAAGCAGCAGGCTGTTCAGCACGCCGCTGGAACCGAGGATCAGTTTCCATGAAAAGATGCGCAGCAGGTAACTTGTCCAGGTGGGGATGATGAGCAGGGTCATCAGGGTCATTTTGTTCGCGCCCGCCTGGAATACCAGGTAATAGGCCAGCGGATAGGCCAGCAAAGTTGAGATTAATGCGATTGTGAAAGCGATTGTGGCAGAACGCCACAGCAAACGATGAAAATTGGAGTTCGCCAGGAAACTTTGATAGTTGGCAAGTGTGAAGGTATCATGCGCCGCGCCTGAGATACCGGCGCGGAAGCTGTAGGCGAACATCAACCCCATGGGCAACAGGAATATCAGGAACAAATACAAGGCTGGAGGGCCAATCAGGGACGCAAATCGACCACGATTTTCCATAGGCTGCACTGCCTTTCAGCGCCTTCGGGAAAATCCCGAAGGCGCTGTTGTGTGATATCAACTTATTTGGATGTTTTTACTTCCGACCAGGTGTTGGTCCACGAATCGCGCTGTTCAGGCGTGAGATACTTGTAGAACACTGTGCGCGAAATGATGTTCTGATCTTCCAGCGAAAGCAGCTTGACCGTATCGGGGTTGACGAGCGGGATGGCAGCGGTGTTGGAAATGCCGTAGCCGTAATCATTCGCCAGTTTCGCCTGGGAAGACTGGGCCAGGTAAGCATCGATCATCGCCAGCGCCAGATCGTAATTCTTTGAAGTAGCCGGGATGGCAAAGCCGCACAGGTATCCGCCGCGACCTTCCTTCGGGTCGATATAAACCACATCCACTTTTTGGTTGAGCAGCCCCACGTAGGAAGCATTCCACGCGCTGGCGGCAACCCACACATCACCAGACGCAATCAACTGATCCAGTTCAGTCTGGCTGCTCCAGATGGTCAGCACGTTGGGCATGAGTTCCAACAGCTTTTGTTTGATCTGCTCATCCTGTTCGGGGGTGGTGTTCCACGGGTCAGGAAATCCCAACGCCAGCGCACCGATGATATGCGCGGTTTCGCCGGAATCATAAAGGGCGATGTGTCCCTTATATTCGGGATTCCAAAGGTCTGCCCATGAGGTGGGAACGGTTGTCACAAGGTCTTTGCGAACGAGAATGGATTCAAAACCCCAATCCCACGGAGCCCAATATTGCTTGCCGTTAAATTCGCCCTGTTTGGCAAGCGCAGGGTTAATATCTTTCCAGTTACTGAGTTTGGAAGTATCCAGCGGCTGGAGCATATTTTCATCCACCATGATCTTCCAGAAGTTGCTGCACGGATGCACCAAATCGGCTGCGAAGCCGCTCTTCATCTTGGCGTAAGAATCCGCGCTCTCGGACATGAAGCTGAAATCGACTTTCACATCGGGATACTTCGCGGCGAAATCACTCCAGAATTCAGGCAGTTCATAACCCGACCAATCCAGCAGGGTCAGGCTGCCGGTCACCTTTGCCGGTGGGGCCTCGGTAGCCGGTGCAGTGGTTGGTACTTCTGTGGCAGGGGGCGGGGTTGCGCCTGGGCTACAGGCACCCAGGAGCAAGGCGCAGGCAATCAGCAGAGACAGGGCAATGGAACTCTTTTTGGTGATACGCATTTTTCCTCCGAAATCTGTTTGTTTTTATGGCGCAGGCGCGCCCTTTTCACAAGATTCGTGATCGAAAAAACGAGATCATTCTGACTATCAATCGCCAACGCGCACATGCCAAACTCTGTAAAAACACCCCCCGAGCATGAGCGTGCAGATGTAAATTTGCATTTCAGTAAAGTATACCGCCAATAAGCATAAGTTTCCCTGTGTCCTATGAAGCAAATTATTCTACGACGCGCCAAAAATCAAAGCCTTGTCACCGGGATCATGCGCCCGGTGCCGAAGGATTTTTCGCTGACCTTGAGAATGATGCCAGCCTGCCAGCGTTTGTGCTCGGACTGGCGCATGGCGGCGTTGCTCTGGTTGGATTGCACCAGCGACTCCAGTTCGGGGCTGACAGCAGCATAATCAAAGGGATCGACCTGCCCGGGGCGCAGTTCTGCCGAGGGCGGGCGCTCCAGCACAAAGCGCGGGATCAGGCCGTCGAAACGGGTGTTCACCCAACGGGCAAGCGCATACACTTCAGGTTTGGTCAAATCTCCAAGCGGGGAGAGAGTCCCGGCCAGGTCGCCATATAGGGTGGAGTAGCCGATCGTCAGTTCGGTTTTGTTGCTGGTATTGAGCAGGAATCCGCCAAATTTGTTGACATATGCCATCAGGATCAGGGCGCGCAGCCGCGCCTGGATATTTTCCGCGCCGGTGCCGCTCTCTAGCAGTGGGGCCAGGGCCGTTTCGGCGGTTTTGTGCAGCGGGTCCAGTTCGACTGTCTCGAAGTGGATGCCCAGGCTGGCAGAGAGTTCGCGGGCTGACGTGGTGGAGCGCGGGTCGGTGTAGCGCGAGGGGATGGCAATACCGGTGACGTTCTCCGCGCCGAGGGCCTGCGCGGCCAGCACCGCCACCAGGGATGAATCGATGCCGCCGGAAAGGCCGAGGAAGGCGCGTTTTAGCCCATTTTTGCGGGCAAAGTCGCGGATGCCGAGTGCCAGGGCGGAGAAAAGTTCTTCATAACGGGAGGCAGGCGGCAGGGCGGTCTGTTCCGGGGCGGAATCAAGGCCGGGGAGGTCGATCAGGGCCAGGTCATCGGTGAAAGCTGTTAGCGTTTGTGAAAATCTATTTTCCCTCACCCCTGACCCCTCTCCCGGTGGGAGAGGAGAATACACAAAACTACGGCCATCGAAAATCAGTTCATCGGTGGCGCCGACCAGGTTGGCGTAGATGATGGGCAGTCCGGCGCGCGCGGCGTGGCGCAGGCGCTTTTGCACGATGCCGTGACGGTAAGGTGAGGCGGCCAGGCACAGCAGGGTTTGCGCACCCGCGGCGGCGAGTTCGGCGGGCGGATGGATGGGGTAGCCGTCGTCCCACAGGTCTTCGCAGATGAGCACGCCCAGGCGCTGGCCTTTGATGGTGATGGGCGGCATGAACGGGCCGGGGACGAACCAGCGCGGCTCGTGGAAAACGTCGTAGGCCGGGAGCAGGCGTTTGGCGGCGACCAGTTCGGCGCGGCCATGCTGGATGAGGATGGCGGCGTTGTAAAGGTTGGGGTGATCGGGCTGGCGGGTGGGAGCCGGGGCGAGCGAGCCGACCAGCAGCGGAGGCAGGCCCGCGGCTTCGGCAGCGAGTCCGCCGGTGGCGGCAGCCACAGCGCGGGTGAAGTTTTCATCCAGCAGGATGTCGCGCGGAGGGTAACCGGGGATGGTCAGTTCGGGGAATAACACCAGGTCGGGGGAGTGGGCGGCGGCCTGCCGGGCGGCGCCCAGGATGCGCGCCAGGTTGCCGTCGAGGTCTCCAACGGTGGTGTTGATCTGGGCAATGGCAATGCGGAGGTTGGGCATCAAAAGGTGGGGTTTTTAATCAGGGATGAACAGTTTCCCCGCCCTGAGCGGAGCCACACAGGGTTTGTGTGGCGTAGTCGAAGGGCATTTTAGTGGCGAAATGCCCTTCGACTACGTTCCTCGCTGCCGCTCGTCAATCCGCTCAGGGCGATGATGCAAATCAATAATCGAATTCGCGGGCCAGGGCTTCGAGCAGGTTGAGGGCGGCCAGGACGGATTCGCGTTTGAAGCAGATGTCGTCGCCGAGCATGAAGGTGCGGTAGCCGAGCGAGAGCAGGAAGGCGGCATCGCCGATGTCGGCGCTGGATGGGACGGGCTGGTAGGCCAGCGAGTTGAACAGCCGGCTGGCGACGATGGCCTGCGGGTCGGCGGCCAGGATGTCGCGCAGGGCCGGGATGATGCGGTGCGGACGCAGCACTTCCACGTACAGGTCACCGCGCGCCGCCATCAGGCGTCCGTGGGCTGATTTGTGTGTGCGGGCAAAGGACAGGCCGCGCTGGCTCTCGATTTTGAGCACAATTTCGGCATCTGGCAGCAGGGATTTGACTTCGGATGCATCTGATGGGCGCTCGACGTAGGAGAGCATGACTTTCGTCAGCCCGGCGGCGCGCATGGCAGCCAGGTAAGCGCGGTCGGTCTCGGTGAGGGTGCCGTCGATTTCGAGCGAGGGATGGACGATGTTAATCGACTCGCCGGGGCCGATCAGGCGGCGCGGGCCGTCTTCCAATATCAGGCGGTCGCCATCCACAGCGGCGATGCGGGCGATTTCGTTGCCATCTGAAAGGAAAGCATCTACCGGTGTCTGGACATGAATCGGGTGGCTGATGCAGATTTCGGTGTAGGGTGGGATGGCCGCGCCAACCACACGCAGTTGGCGGCCTTTCAAATCCACCCACAGCGGCTGGCCGAACTTCGAGAGCCGTTCCAGCGCTTCTGTCGGGCCTTCGCGCAACGGCATGACGGTATTCAGCCGCAATCCGCTGACAATGGGGTGGGCAGCCACTTCGTGGAGAAAAGGCGCGTAAGGCGGGGCGGTGACAATCGCTGAGATCATCTAAAACCCGTCGATAGGCCACACATCCCGCACAGTTTCATTTTCCACCACATAACAGGTGCGATGATGGTTGACGGTTGTGCAGACGTGGGATGGAACCAGCAAAACCTTCTGCCCCAGCCTGGGAAGCGGCCCGTCGCCGGTCACGTTCCATTGAACGTGCTCTTCGCTGTAAGATTGGAACTCAAGCTGCGGATACGAATTCACTTCCGGGCTGGAGAATTCCGTCCCCATCGATTTTAATCCGCCATCCATGATGAATCGTCCCGGCAGGGGCTGGCTGAGTACGGCCGCAAGCACGAACAAGGCTGGTTGGTATTGCGGTGTCAGGCTGCGGTAGGTGGTGTCAGAGTAGACATACGTTCCAGATTGGATCTCGGTCAGGGTGCCGTATTCCATCATCAGGGCAGAACTGCCCGTTCCGGCGCCGCTGACGCGGGGAATTTCACACAGCGTCCTGACCTGTTCCGCCGCTGCGAGGGTCTTTTCATCGCTCAGTTTGCAGCGGCGGGCGCGTTCATCCATAGATTGGTGATAATTGTCGCTGCCGTTATAGGCCTGGATGCCGCCAAAGCGCAGGGAGGTGCTGTCGAGCACCATCTGCGTAAATTGCAGGGCTTCGGCTGGCGATTGCGCCCCGCAGCGGCCTCCACCGCAATCGACTTCCACCAATACTTCAAATTTGACGTGTTTTTCACGGGCAAACTGGTCGGCAATGGTGATCCCGGCAGCGCTATCCACCACGAATTTGACATTGGCGTGTTCCAGCAGCGCCGCAACACGCGCCAATTTATCAGGTGTCACCAGCTGGTTGGCGATCAAAATATCACGGATGCCGGCAGCAGCCATTGCTTCGGCTTCGCCCACGGTGGCGCATGTCACGCCGATGGCGCCTTTTTCCAGCTGGAGCCGGGCCAGCTGGCTGCACTTGTGGGTTTTGACGTGCGGCCTGAGCGCTTTGCCGTAGCTATCAGCGGCGGCCTGCATGGCAGACAGGTTGGCCTGCAAAAGCGGCCAATCCACCACCAGTGCGGGCGTTGGCAAATCCTGGATGTGCTTACCAATCAAAGGATGGGTCATTATATTTTCAGCGTGGTGCCGCAGTAGGTGCATTTGAACATGCCGCCCGCCGAGGTCGGGATGGGCGCGCCGCAGCGCGGGCAGATCATTTCCAGCGGCTTGCTAACCTGGCGGACTTTGTTCTCATCCTGGCGGGCACGCATGTTTTCCTGGAAGTTGCCAAAATAACCCCAGGAACGCGCCACCAGGCCCATGGCGTAATCCACGGCACGTTGTTCATCCTCAATGTGGAAAATTTTCTGCTTGCCGATGGCTTCCGCCCACTGCACATCCACCTGGTCGCCTGTTTTGCCGGTGGGACGGCGCAGGAACCAGGTATTCCACTTGCGGCTGAGATTTTGCCAGGAGCGCAGCGAATCGACATCGCCCTGGGGGTTGTCTCCCAATACCTTTTCAATTTGCCAGGCTGGGATTTCCTTGTGCATGGTCACATCGCCAAAAACGATCAGGAAAGGCGTTTCCTGGGCATTGGGGACTTGCACATGGGTATTGACCCAATGCGCGAACAGCCCGTAGCTTTCGGGGGCATCCCCGCCGCCGCCTTCACCGTGCAGCGAGCCGAGCAGCTGCTCCAGGTCGAATCCGCTGGCAAAAGTGGTGACTTGCAGCGGCCAGCTGTCGTAGGATGCATCGCCAATCGCCGCGAAACAGATTTCCAGGTCGGGGCGGTACTGCGAGAGGGTGTTGAAGAGCAGCGGCAGGCGGTCGAAAATCTCAGCGGGCCAGGAGGCCATCGAACCGGTTACATCCACAACGATGATGAGCGGGTTGGCTGATTCGCTGCGGACAGTCTTTTTGGGGTCGATGATCTTTTCGTTCGGGCCGGCACCTTTGACGTAGGTGCGCGGGCCGGCAGCCTTGGCGCGCTCGGCAGAGGCGGCGCGGGCGGGCGCGGCGGCGGGGGCATAGGCGTATTTTTTCTCGCCGTACCACTTGCTGGTATCTTCATCCCATGAGTACATGCTGGCTTCTCCTTATGTTTTAAAAATCAGGTTGGTTGTAGAAAAACAGGGATTTGCCCGCAATGTGGGCAATCGTGATTGGGGCTGAATAAAAAATTTGTTGGCCTAGCAAGTAGTTTATAACAATAACGACATTGTTAGAACCAGAATGTTTTCACTCAAGGTTGCGGGGTTCTGTAAGCAATTGGAGGCCTGCCAGGATTTGGTTAACCCTGCGTTCCGACAATTTGCCGATAAACTCACCAAGTTGTGATTTATCTACTGTGAAAACCTGGGAAACCAAAACTACGCTCGGCTTGGGCAAATTTCCTTCGCCCAGTTCCAGTAAAACATTTCCGGGCGCTTGCGCTCGCTTCACATTTGAAGTTAAAGCACAGACAATCACCGTATTGATTTTGCTGGCGTTAAAGACATTATTCTGGATCACAACATGCGGATGGCTATAACCAGGTTCAGAACCAGAAAGTTCATCCAATTCTACCCAATAGATGTCCCCCTGGCTGATTACCATTCGCCCTCCACTAACTTGCGATGCGATTTTCGCATTGTGGAAAGACGAACGGTTTCTGTTGCATCAGGTTCATCAGAATAAGCCTGATTAATTTCATCCAACAATTTTTGACTTTGATGGTTTTTGACAAACGTTTCAATCGCCAACCCAAAAAGGGTGCTGCGCGAAATATTGAGTTGCTGCGCGAGGGTTTCAGCCTGCTCAAAAAGCGATTTTTGGATGGAAATAGCGGTTTTTACAGTGGTTGCCATTGGTTATACCTTTCTTCACTTTTTAGTATAACTATTTCGCTGTTCAAAGTCAATTACCCGTTGCGCCAGGGAGAAGTTAACAATGCGCGGTATACGGCAAAAATCCTGAAAAACAGCCAACCTACAGAATAAATCCTAGCCAGTTCAAACATCAGGAAACGTTTGAGTCTGTCAGAACGGTGGATAGGGTTTGCAGGCCGAATTCGCGCCGGAAGCGTGTGTCCAGGCCGTTTTGGATGATGTAGGCGGCAATTTTTTCGGGAACCAGGCTTTTCCAGCCATCGCCACGGGCCATTTCGCGGCGGACGAGCGTGCCATCGACCGGGGTCCGCGCTTCGGGTGGCACAAATTCCACGGGGCGGATGATTTTGTAATCGTTTTTGAGCAGGCTGGCGACGTAGGGGTTATCGGTGACAAAGCAATCGAGCGGACCAAGCAAATCGAGCAGCATCACCCTCCAGCGCGGGCCGTCATCCAGGTCGGGCACAGGAATCAGCCGGTAATTGGCGAAGCCCTCCAGCGCAAGACCAAGCATATCCTGCGTTTCTTCCAGCGTAAAGGGATTGCGCAGGTTGTAACGGTTGGAACTGCCAATGCCAATCAGCACCTCCCCGCCATGCTCGCACAGCGCGCGCAGCACCGGCAGCTGCCCATTATGGACAGGCCGCCAGCGCGCCACCATGCCAATGCGAGAATAACGCTGCAAATCGTCTACCCTTCCAGCGCCAGGATGACGCCCTCGAATGGCCGCAGCGAAATGGTTTCTAGCGTTTCATGCCGGTCTAAATGGGTGGAAAGGAGGATTTTCCCACGCCGGGCATTGGGCAGGCTGACCTGGCGATTCTCGGCTGAGAAATTGAGCGCCACGATACATTCCGCCCTGTCGCTGGTTCGCCGGTATACAAAACAATTTTCGGCGCTGACAGTGACCGGGCTGTAGCTGCCCACTGCCAGGGCGGGGGTTTCCCGCCGCAGCTGTAGCAGCCGCCGGTAGAGAGTCAGCATGGAGGCCGGGTCATCTGCCTGGGCATTCATATTCCGCGTTTGGAAATCTGCCGAAACCGGCAGCCACGGCTCGTTGGGTGAAAATCCTGCAAATGGGCTGTCATCCCACTGCATCGGCGTGCGGCACACATCGCGCGTGCGCGCATGACCGAGATTTTTGCCCTGCGGGTCCACCACCTTCTCGGGCGGGATGTAACCGTTTTCCATGCCAAGTTCATCGCCGTAGTAAAGGGTGGGCGTACCGCGCAGGGTCAACAGCAGCATGGCTGCCAGCCGGGCCTGCGATTGTCCGCCAAAACGGGTAGCCAGGCGCGGCTGGTCGTGGTTGCCAAGCACGTAATTGGGCCAGGCAAACGGCGGCAGGGCTGCTTCGAGCTCATCCACTGACCCACGGATGCCCTCCGCGCTGAACGGCACCCACATCAGGCGGAAGTTGAAGGGGAGGTGCAGTTCGTCACCATTCTGGCCGTAGTAGCGCACCCAGCGCGGCAGCGGCCCCCACAATTCGCCAATGCCGCAGCGATCGTCGAATTCATCCAATACACCACGGATTTGGCGGATCAACTCATGCACATCGTCCTGGTCAAGGTTGTATTTTTCCAAAAGGCGGCCATAAATGTCGTTGGGCGGCAGGTTGGGGCTGGCGTTGGGGTTGGTCGGATTGTCGCGCAGTTCTTTATCTTTGACGGTCATGGCGATGACATCCATGCGAAAGCCATCCACACCGCGCCGCAGCCAGAATCGCAACGTCTCAAACATGGCGGTCTGCACTTCGGGGTTACGCCAGTTAAGATCGGGTTGTTCTTTGACGAACTGATGCAGGTAATATTGGCCGGTGTGCGGATCAAACGTCCAGGCCGGGCCGCCAAAGACGCTGCCCCAGTTGTTGGGCAGCCCATCTCCTCCCAAATTCTCCGAATTTTGGGAGAGCGAGGGGGAGCGCCAGATATACCAATCGCGTTTGGGATTATCGCGGCTGGAGCGAGATTCTTTGAACCAGGGGTGCTGGTCGGATGTATGGTTGGGCACCCAGTCGATGATGATTTTCAGCCCGCGAGCGTGGGTTTCACGCACCAGCCGGTCAAAATCATCCAGGCTGCCAAAGAGCGGGTCCACATCACAGTAATCGGCGATATCGTAGCCGAAATCAACCATTGGCGATGGGTAAAACGGGCTCAGCCAAATGGCCTGTACTCCCAGGTCGCGGATGTAATCCAGCTTTTCAATGATGCCATTCAAATCACCGACACCATCACCGTTCGAATCTTTGAAACTGCGCGGGTAAACCTGGTACACCACGCAGCTTTGCCACCAAGGTTTGGAATTTGGAGAAGTGTGCATTGGAAGGATTTTCTCAACTTAATTGGGGGAATTTAGCAAAAAACTACCGGGTTCGCTGCAAAAACCATTAACCGCTGAGAACGCGGAACGTGGAGATAAAAAGCAAAAAATCGACGAAGGGTCAACCTTTTACCTGCGGAATCTCTGAAAATCTCGGCGCGCCCTGCGGCAACTACCATTTTGCGGGAGAGACACTCCTGCAATCATATCAGCAAATGGGATTTGGATAAACGGTTACCGCGCAGTTTAGGGGGAAGATCGCGAATTTCTTTTGTTAAAGAAATTTACTTAAGAATATTTCCAGTTTCCTGGTTGTAAGGGTGGAATTTGTTAAGACTGGGGTATAATGTTTTAACGTTAATGGCTGAACAGGGTCAGCTGTTTTTTTTGTAAACTTCTCAGGAGAGCCGGGAACCAAATTATGTCACCAGCCACAATTTTAATTGTCGAAGGCAAGAAAACAGAAAAACCATCTTTTGCAGCACAGTTGCAAAAGAAAGGTTTTACTGTTTTTACAGCCATTAACGGCAGTGATGCGGTGACCCGTCTCAATGAGATGGGGCCAGATGTGGTGGTGGTAAATGCGGCTTCGCTCGGCTCAACCGGTGTGCGCATCTGTCAATCGATTCAGGCCAAGCAGGAAGAGCACCTGCCTATCTTGCTGATCCTGGATGCCGGGAAAACGGTGGACAAACGGGCAGCCGATGCGGTGCTCAACCTGCCGTTTACGGTGCAAAAACTGGCAAATCGGATTAAACCCTTCCTGCCAGGCGATGACGCCAATGTCATTCATGCCGGGCCGATCCGGTTGGATGTGGAACACCGGCGCGTAAAATGCCTTGGGAAAAATGGCAAGCTGACCCCGAGGCTTTCGATGCTGCTCCAGGTGTTGATCCAGCACCGGGGCGAGGTGATCGACCGGGAAGAGTTGTTCAAAAAAGTCTGGGATACGAACTACACCGGTGATACACGCACGCTGGATGTGCATATTTCCTGGCTGCGCAAGGCGCTGGAACTTGACCCCGATCATCCCAGGTTTTTGCATACCATCCGCGGGGTGGGATATCGGTTGGATGTGTAAACACGAAGGCCAGCGATTATGCTGGCCTTCTGTTTCGCGCAAAGATCGTGCGGTTTCGATTAAGGTGGAGTAATGACAACCTGGAATTCTTCTCCCTGGTTGGAGATCAACCGGATGCCAATGGGGCGTCCGGTTTTTGCTTGGGGCAGGGGCAGGGTGGTGGGCAATTCGCCACCACGCACTGGCAAAACAGCCTGGGCAGCGCTGTGAAAAGTTTGCCCATCGAAACCCGGGTCAACTTCCCAGTAGCGGATAAATTCGCGGCTGGCAAGGCGGATTTGGCGGGGAGAAAGCTCGAAGGTGAGTTTGCCCACAGGCGCATCACACCATACAGCCCGGAATGATCCTGGCGAGGGGCTTTTCTCGGGGCCAGGAAAAACACCCTGCAACAACATGGGGTGGCGCCCGGACTGCGGCGTATCCCAAAGCTCGAACGGGGCCGTACCCTGGCGGACGAGTCGCTCGCGGGCGGTGTGGATGGCGCGAAAGGTGGTATCCGTGGCGAGGAAGCGCCGTCCGTGGCGGGCGGCGACGAGCGGGGTGGTGCCAGAGCCGCAGAAAAAATCGGCGACAAGGTCACCGGGGTTGGAGGAGGCCAGGATGATGCGTTCAAGCAGGGCTTCGGGCTTTTGGGTGGGGTAGCCGGTGCGTTCGTTGTGCAGGCGGGCGACAACCGGGAAGTACCACCAGTCTTCGGGGACTTTTCCACGCTGGAGATCGGGGATTTTGCCAAAACCAGCCTTGGTGGAGGCGGCAAAGGTTTTGACGGTGGTGGGATCGTAAGGCACGCGCACAGAGTCAGCGTTGAAGGTGTAGCCGGGGCCTTTGGTGCAGGCCAGGATGGTATCGTGTTTGCGGTTGAAGGCGGTTCGGATGGGGGATGGGCCGTGGTAGGCCCAGATTATCTCGTTGAGCAGGGATTCGGGGCCGAAGATTTCATCAAGCAGCAGGCGGGCGTAGGCATCGGCGTGCCAGTCGAGGTGCAGGTAGATGGTGCCGTTGGGGGCCAGCAGGCGGTGCATGAGCGACAGGCGTTCGTAGAGAAACTGGATGTAATCATCCAGGCTGTGCCAGTTGTCGGCGTAGCCTTCGGCCAGCAGCCAGTCTTTGGGTTTGCGCGAGTCTTCACCGCGCCCAATGCGGGCGGGGAATTTCCGGTTGGTGAAGAAAGGCGGGTCGGTGTAGATCAGGTCGATTTTTCCGGCATATTCGGGCAGGAGGGCGGCCATGATGGTCAGGTTGTCGCCGAGGTAGAGCCGGTTTGACGGTGAATTTTGCGGGTTGGGGCTGCCTTGCGGGGTGATAACTGCATCTCGAAACGGCGAGGCAGGCTGTGGGGCGGGTAAATCCTTGTTGGGCCAGGTGAGGGTGGGCATGAAGTTCCGGGTTGTTGGATCAGGCCAGGGTTTGGGAAAGGATCCCCATTTCCCTATGACGTGATGATAATTTTTGTGCCGTAGCCTTTGCGATCCATGGTGGCTGGGTTGAGTTCGCTCATGGCGGCGCTGGGCAGGCACCAGCGGAAGAGCCATTGGGCTTCTTCGGTGCGCATGTTGATGCAGCCGCTGGACATGGGGACGCCGAAGTTGTCGTGCCAGTAGGTGCCGTGGAAGGCGTGGCCCTGAACGGTGAAGAAGGCTGTCCAGGGGACGCCGGGAAGTTCGTAAGCTTCGATGTCTGCGGCGAGGGAGCCATTGCCCATGTGTTTGGATGGCATTTTTACGCGCACGTTGAACTCGCCGATGGGGGTGCGGGTGGGGATGCCGTTGGGCCCGGGCTGGCTGCTAGGGCGGCCGGATGAAATGATGGTGGTGAAAACGGGCTGATCGTATTCGTAGCAGGTCAGGCGCTGGGTGCTGAGGGAAACTTCGATGCGTTTGTTCTGGAAGGGTACTTCGGGGCTGATGGGGGCCAGGTCTTCATCTTTGATCAGGCGAATGTGGGGCGCGGGTACGTAGTAGATGACTTCCAGCAGTTCGTCTTTGATGCCGTACCAGGGTTTGCCATCGGGGCCGGGGGCAATGCTATCGATCCAATGGATGGTGCCGTAGTACAGGCGGTAGGAAATTTGCCAGGTTTTACCGATAAGCCGCATGGCCTGGGTGAACGGGACGGTGACTTCGCCAATCTGGGCGTCTTTGCGCAGGGAGCTGGCCACCGGGTTGAGCAAGGCTTTGACTTTGACCACGCGGGCGCGGTGCAGGTAGCCGCCCCAAACGCGGTACCAGACCGGGTTGTAGCCCGGCGTGGTGGCGGTGACTTCTTCGTATATGTGGACGATTTCGTCGCGGAAGCGCTGGCCGACAATGGAGCTGGTGTCGTCTGGGCGGCTGTAGACGCTGAGTTGGGTGGTGGCGACGCGTCCCAGCAGGCCATCGTCGAAGCTGTCGTAGGGCGGCTGGTAGGGCGCAAATGCCAGGCCAGCCAGTGAGATACCGGTAAGTTTGAGAAAGTCGCGGCGGGAAAGTTGGGTCATGGGTTTATTTTACCTGAACCGGAGGATTAACATCCATAAATTGGCTTAATTGGATTGCCCCGCCCGGATGTTCCGCATCTGGGCAGGGCTGAAAGGTGGTAAAGACCAATTAATGAGAAGCCTGCCCAAAACAAGAAACTCCCAGGGCTAGCTGGCGTATAATGATTACGGAGAATTTTGTATGATATACACATATACCATCAACGGCATCCCGGTGCAAACCGGGGATATTATCTGCACAATGAACGGCAAACCAAACGTCTTGCCAGGCGAATTTTGGCGATTGGTGGGGCGGCTGGTGCCTGGCGATGTGGATCACATAGCAATGTATCTCGGCCCGGATGGGCGCTGTGTGGAGGCGGGTGCGCTGGGGGTTTCACTGTTCGAAATCCATGACGGCGTATGGGATTCAGAGCATGTGATGATGGATCGCGGTACACTGGTGGATACGTTCTATGGTGTCGCATACCCGCTCGGCGATCTGGAATTGAGCGATGATGAGGAAGCTCACATGCGCCAGAAGGTGGCCGATTACTGCCTGAGTCACCTGGGACGCCCATACAACCTGAACTTCCTGAACCCCGATACGGATGAAGCCTTTTATTGCAGCCAGTTGGCTTACAAGGCTTATCTCGAAGTGGGCATCAACCTGAATACTGGCATGTTCATGGAACAACTGCCGGGCACAAACCAGATCATTTATCCACAGGAGATCGCACAAGCTTGCAAGTTCGTGAAAGCTCTGAAATTCCATTAGTGTTCCCTTTTAATTGTGTGAGCCACCTCTCTTCAACCCGTCTGCGGTTTTCAGCATCAGACGGGTTGCTAAATCTCGTAATAATTTCGGGCGCCGACAGATTCTCTGATCTCACTAAAATTAGCTGGCCTGGAGATAAGCAATGCCACATCTTTTTGACTCACTAACCATCAAGGATATTACCCTCCGCAACCGAATCGGCGTTTCGCCAATGTGTATGTACAGTTATACCGATGGCTTTTCGAACGATTGGCAGGTAGCACATTTGGGCGCCCGCGCGGTTGGCGGCGCAGGGCTGGTAATTGCCGAAGCCACCGCCGTTGACCCGCTTGGCCGCATCACACCCTGGGATGCAGGCATCTGGTCGGATGCGCAGATTGAGCCCCTGGGACGGGTCACCCGCATTATCAAAGAAAATGGCGCAGTGGCAGGCATCCAAATTGCCCATGCTGGCAGGAAAGCCGGTTCCAAACGGCCCTGGGAAAGCAAAGAGCCCGAGCGGCCAGGCTGGCAAGGGGTTGCCCCCAGCCCGATCGCCTTCAATCCAGAAGCGCTGGTTCCGCGCGAATTGAGCGTGAAGGAAATCAAGGAAGTCCAAGATTCCTTTCGCGCCGGAGCTGTACGCGCCCTGGCTGCCGGTTTTGAGTGGCTGGAAATTCACGCCGCGCATGGCTACTTGATCCACAGCTTTTATTCCCCGCTCTCGAACCTGCGCAGCGATGAATACGGTGGCAGCTTCGAGAATCGCATCCGGTTTTTATTGGAAACCGTGCGCGCCATCCGCCCGGTCTGGCCTGAGCGCCTGCCGCTGACCGTGCGCATCTCCGGCACTGACTGGGTGGACGGTGGCTGGGGCGTGGAGGACTCGGTTGAATTGGCCCGGCGGCTGAAAACGGAAGGCGTTGACCTGGTGGATTGTTCCTCTGCCGGGGCAGTAGCTACGGCTCGGATTCCTGTGGGCGCGGGTTACCAGGTGCCCATTTCTGAAGCAGTTCGACGCGGAGCCGATATTCACACCGCCACGGTCGGGCTGATCACCGCCCCGGCGCAGGCTGATGAGATCATCCGCAACGGGCGGGCCGACCTGGTTTTGCTGGGGCGTGAAATGCTGCGCGATCCATACTGGGCTTTGCACGCAGCCCAGGCTCTCAGGCAGCCCTTGCCAGTCCCGCCACAATACCTGCGCGCTTTCTAAAAACACCGGCAAAACTCCGTCAGGCACTGGCGGAGTTTTGATTCCACGAATCTGCATGCCTGACTTTCCGCGCCGCAAAGAGAACCAGGTTTTAATGGCGGCAATTGCGACTCAAAGCTGCTTCTTGTAATGACTACAAAAAGCCCTGCCAGGCGCTGCTCTTGGCTTGATATTTTTAGTCAACAGGTGCTAAACTAGCCGTAAGTGATCACGAAATTGGGCTTGCGAAAGGAGTTTTCAATGACAGGGCAAGACAAATTCCATTGGGCAAAGCGGGTTTCCCGCAGGGATATTCAACGCTTGTATGAGAGCGATGCGCAGGGGGTGCTGGATGAAGAACTACTCGATCAGGTTCATTTCGCCATCCATGCGCGGGTGAGCGATATGTTTGATGTGCGCGAAGCCCAGCAAACCGGGCGGGTCAAATGCCGGGAGTGCGGCGAGTATGCGCGCGAACCGCTGCGATATAATGCAAGGGGTGGCACGAATGCCGGTCGGGGAGAATGTCATCCAGGGAAACACTGACCAGGTGCGTGAACTGATTGAAACCCTGGCGGGCGGCCCAGGGGGCACACCCGGACTGTCATCGCTGGATGTGTGGCGTTCGGTCTATTACGATCCGGTGCGCCTGTTTAAGCAGTCCCATTCTCACAGCGAAGTGCAAAAGATTGCGGCCCAGCTTGGGATCAAGGGACGCAGCCAGATGTCCGAGGATGAGTTGATCCCTGAAATACTGCGGCTGGCTCCCGAACTAGCCGAAAAGCAGAAGCCAGCCGCAAGCTTGAGGGAGGTTCCATGACAATTAATTGGCAGGAAATCAACCAGGCGCTGTTTCCGCTCAAAGGCTACGAAGATGCCTGCCAGCGTTTCCGGGAATCCTTCGGGTATGCGAAAACCAAACAGCTTAAACGGTTTTCCCCTGGAAAGCTATTTGAATCGCACTCACAAGGATTTTCAGATGATGACTTTCCAAGACGCAACAGTTAATCTGGGCGAGGTGGCCCCCATTTATGTCCCGGCGCTCATCCGCGTGGTGCAGCAGGAATTTCCCAACCAGATGCAGCACTTGACCACCGGCCCGGAGGATCGCCCAACGCCGCGCGAACTGCATCCGGCTTTTTATGGATGTTTTGACTGGCACTCCAGCGTGGAGATGCACTGGGCACTCATCCGCCTGCTGCGCATGGCGCCGGAGAAATTCGATCCCACACCTGTCCTGATGGTACTGGATGCTCATCTCACCGAACCGGCCTTAGCACAGGAAACCCGCTACATGCTAGCCCGGCGCAGTTTCGAGCGTCCTTACGGCTGGGGCTGGGCTCTGACATTCATCCACGAACTGACGCTGTGGGAAGACGACCACGCAGGGAAATGGCTGGAAGCCTGCCGCCCACTTGCGGATGCCATTACCAGCCTCATGCTGGACTGGCTTCCCAAAGCCACCTATCCCATTCGAGTGGGAATGCACAGTAACAGCGCTTTTGGCCTGGCGCGCTCAATCCCCTGGGCGCGATCCCTGGCAAAACAAGGTGATGAGCGCTTGTTGACCGCTATCACCCAGAAAGCAATTGACTGGTATGGGGATGACCGGAACTATCCGGCTCACTATGAACCCGGCGGGAGTGATTTCCTCTCACCTGCCTTAACCGAAGTGGACCTAATGAGCCTGGTTCTAAACCGGGAAATTTTTCTCACATGGTTGGACGGGTTTCTACCCGGACTTCCAACAGGCGAGCCTCGATCAATCTTCCAACCCGCCCATGTTTCTGACCCAACCGATGGGCAGCTAGCCCACCTGCACGGGCTGAACCTGTATCGAGCCTTTATCTGGAAACATCTCAGCAGGATCCTGCCAGCCGACGACAAGCGCAGACCCTATTTGGAGACAGCAGCCAGCATTCATGCCCAGGCAAGCATGAGCGCTGTGACCGGTTCTCATTACATGGTAGAACACTGGCTGGCCTGCTATGCTATGCTCTACCTGAGCGGCGGCTAAACGTAACCTGTCTCACATCTTGACCCAAACACGAGGATTTTATGTTCAATTGGAATTAGAAAAACCAACCTTCCTGGGGCACTCCATGGGAGCAATTACATCGCTCGTCCTGGCGGGTCTATTCCCAGACCTGCCGCGCGCCATTTTGCTGGAAGACCCGCCCGCCTTCTGGATGCCATCCCCAGGGCGGAACGAGGCCTTTCTGCAAGGTTTCTATGCCTGGCTTGAATCCAACAAGCGTAAGACCCGTGACGAGCTGCTTAACGAGTGCCGCACCCAAAAACCGGGCTGGCCTGAAGCAGAATTCAACCCCTGGGCAGATTCCAAGCACCGATTCAGCCTGCGCGTTGCAGGCTTGATTGATCCACCGGACATGGTTTCCATCAATTTCCCCGAGCTTCTCAAGCACATTTCCTGCCCGGTACTCTTCATCAGCGCCGATCCAGAGCGTGGAGCGGCATCCAATGAAGATGCAATTGCCCAACTAAAGGAGTATGTTCCGCAGCTCCAGGTGGCTCATATTCCGCAAGCCGGACACAATATCCGGTGTGATCAACCCACCCGCTACCTGGAAGTTGTCCAGCAGTTCCTGAATGGTTTATAAGCAGCTCAACGCAAGGGCATTCTTTGTCAGCTGTATGTTAGCTGGAAATTACTACACGCTACGCCGGTCAAATAAAATATGATTTAACGGCAGCGCACCACATATATGGTATGTCATCGCTGACGTACATGCCACCTCACGGGCCGATGGTTCCCCACTCCAGTATGATCGCTGCGAAGGCGGCGGTTCGTTTTTCTTACAAACCAGGGATGGTTGGGTTCATATGCCTGAGGGTTATTTTCCAGAACTCATCGGCTTTTGGATGAAGGTATTCGGGCTGGCCGGGCCAGGACAGGCCACACCATCGACAAATTGGCCCAAAACTGGGTTCACCAGGCACTGCCAGGGCTGAGCGAAGAATGACATGAAAACAGCACCCAATTTACAGGATGCTGTTTTCATATAAAAGGTTGGAGCTTCTACTTACTAAAACGCACTTCGACGCTCATCCCGGCGCGCAGGGTTGCCGGGGGATTTTCCAGCGTAACCTTGGTTCTATAAACTACATCCCCACCCAGGGTGTTGGCCAGGGGCGAGATCGATTCCACTTTGCCAGGAATTTCAACGTTAAGCGATTCAACGAACACAATCACGGGTTGACCAACTTCCACCTGGGGAACATCACGCTCGCTCAGGTCAGTGGTTTCAACATGCAGGGTTGCTACATCACTGATAACGACCACCACCTGCCCGGGAGAGACAAATTCACCGGGAACCAGGCTGAAGGTAATAACCGTTCCATCGATAGGAGCCAGCAAACGGGTTTGGTCAAGCCGGTATTGGGTAGCGGTCAGGGCATCACGGGCCTGTTCCAGCTGCGAAAGACGCGGGCCAGTAGCTTCCGGCGGAAGTTGTTCACCTTTCAGGGCAGAGAGATACCATTGAGCTTCCTGGAAATCCGCCTTGGCGGTTTCCAGATTGGCATTCGCCAGGGCTGCGTCCACTTCCGAAGCTTTGCCTTCATACCAGTTCAGCTTGGAGATCAGACTGTCGAGATAAAGTTGGGCATTGGTGTAGTTCACCAGGGCCGCGGCCTTCTTGGGATCGCCATCTGCCAGCCTGGCAACCTGCCTGTAAGCATCGGCAGCACGAGTCAGGGCCTGTTGGGCCAAATCAATCTCACCCTGAGTCTTATCGCGCAGCGTATCTGAAGCGCGGGGATAATTCAGCCGATTGGCTTCCTTCTGGGCATCTTCCAGGTTTTTACGTGCAGTTGCCACCGCCTGCCCAGCAGCTGCCACAGCAGTTGGGGAAGTCAGATCGCGTAAGGTGCGCTCAGCTTGGGCGATATCCAGCAGGATGGAGGTATTATCCAGCTCGATGAGCATGTCACCAGCTTTGACAAGCTGACCCTCAGCAGCGTTCACCCTGGCAACTTTTCCACTCACTGAAAATGCCAGCTGGGCATCCTGGGCCGGGAATACATTCCCGGAGGCTGTCACACCCGACACAGACAGCAGCCCACCCCCGCCAGCATCAGGAGAATCACCACCATCCAATGAAACAGTTGGAAGGGCCGTCGGCTGGCCGGAAGTTGTTCCGCAAGCCGCCAGGGCAAAAGCCAGGATCAAAATCAGGATCATATTTCTCTTCATACGTTCTCTCCGAATCTTTTTTGGATAGTTCAATTTGTGCCGACAAATCAAAGCCAGGTCGGACATTTTTGTACAACAATTGTCAAGATTTTATTGTACAAAACCTATCGAAAACTATCCATTCTGCCTGATTATTGGCTGGTTTTATCTTCAGCAATCAAACCATCACGCAGGGTGACCACGCGCCGGGCGTATTTGATGACGCGCGGATCGTGGGTGGCAAAAACAAAGGTGACGCCGGTCTCTTTGTTCAGGCGGGTCATGATTTCCATGACCTGTTCGCCGTTGGTGCTGTCGAGGTTGGCGGTCGGTTCGTCAGCCAGGATCAGGGCTGGTTTGGGGGCCAGGGCGCGGGCAATGGCGACGCGCTGCTGCTGGCCGCCGCTCATCTGGTCGGGGCGTTTGTGGGCCTGTTCGGTCAGCCCAACGGCCTGGAGCAGTTCTTCCACCCGGGCCTTGCGGTCAGCGGCGCTGTGACCGTTGAGCAGCAGCGGCATTTCGATGTTTTCGTAAGCCGTCAGGGTGGGAATCAGCGCAAAGAATTGGAAAACAAAGCCGATGTGGCCTTTGCGCATGTCGGCGCGCTGGTTACGATTCAGCGTGGTGACATCTTTTCCATCCACGAAGACGCGGCCAGCGGAGGGCTGGTCGAGGCAGCCGATCATTTGCAGCAGGGTGGTTTTCCCTGAGCCGGAAGGCCCCACCAGGGCGGTAAATTCCCCATTTTGGATGGAAAGGTTGACGCCGCGCAGGGCCTGGGTTTCGATTGTCCCGAGTTTGTAGGTACGGGTGACATTTTCAATTTTTACGACTTCCATTGTAGTTCTCCTTAACCGCCCCCTCCCGGCCTCCCCCATTTTCCGCTGAAGTTCGCGGAAAATGGGGGAGGTGGCCCTGCGAAGCGGGCCGGAGGGGGCAGAATAATTTATTTTTCAGCCCGCAGCGCTTGCACTGGTTCCATGCGGGAGGCCAGGTGGGCGGGATAGTAAGACGCCAAGATGGTGATAACAAAGGTGGTAATGGTCAGGTCGATGACATCTTCGAGCATCAGGTAGGGGAAGATGCGGTCATCCATGATCAACCCGCTGCTCAGGCCAAGGTCGCCAAAGTAGATGCCGACCTGCCCAAAGTAGGCTGAAAGCGCCCCACCTGCCAGCAGGCCAACGGCGATTCCGCCCGCCGCAAGCAGAACCGCTTCTGCCAGGAATAGGATGATGATCTGCCAGCCTTTCATGCCCAGCGAAGCCAGGATGCCGATTTCGCGGGTGCGCTCGAAGACGGCCATCAGCATGGTATTGACGATGACGGTCACGGTCACGCCCAGGATGATCAGGCTCAGGATGCCGATGTAGGCATCGGAAAAGTCGTTTACCAGCACCAGTAGTTGGTTCAGTTCCGCCCAGGTTTTGACCGAATACGCCGAGCCGGTAATGGATGCGGCTACGGAGGCTGCCTGTTCGCGGTCGTTCAGCATGACGAAGATTATGCTGGCATGATTCCCGGCGCCCGAAAAAGCCTGGGCTTTGGCGAGCGGGAGCAGGATAATGCCCTTGTCGTAGGCGCTGGAACCGGTGGAGAAGATGCCCCGCACGGTGAAGGGTTGCTCATCGACACTCCCTTCAGCCGTGTTGACCAGTAAATTGATCGTATCGCCCACCCCGAGCTGGAGTGTATCAGCCAGCGGCGCGCCGATCAGGATGCCATCGCGGTCATCCGCGGCCGGGAACTGGCCCGAAACCACCTGATATGGCTCATTGGCCGGGGAGGCGGGGTCAACGCCCATGATTTGCACCCCGGTCGAGGCATCGCCTGATGCCACAATTCCACTGGCAAACAGGCGCGGGGTGGCGAATTTGACCTGCGGCAAGGCCGCGATTTGGGCGGCGATTTGCTCCGGGTTTTCCACCAGGTATTCCCAGGCCACGCTGAGTTTATCGGGATCGTAATTGGCGTTGGCGACCTGGATGTGGCCGCTGTTCAGCCTGAGCGTATCTTCCATCGAAGTGCGCATCTCGCCTTTGAAAAAGGTGGCCATGAAAATCAGCAAGGTCAGCGAAACCGAGAGCGCCAGCGCAGAGAGCGCCGAGCGTCGGCGGTGACGCAATAGATTGCGAAAAGCCATTTTGAAATAATTAAACATGACTGGCCTCCTAGACGTGATGCAGCGCCGTCGCCGGTTCACGCATGGATGCGTCGCGGGCGGGCATTAGCGCGGCCAGGGTGGCGATGACCAGCACGGTGATGCCGTGCTGGAGAACCTTCATCGGCACCATCTGCGAGTAGATGCGACCGCTGATCAGGGCGGTATATTCCGTCAGGTCGGCAAACTGGCTGTAGTCAAGGCCATAATAAGCCAGCGCGCCGTTGACCAGCGTCCCCAGGATCGCGCCGATGATTGCGCCCATCACGCCGATCAGCGTGCCTTCGAGCAGGAAGAGCAGCATTACGCCGCCGGGTTTCATCCCCAGCGCGCCCAGCACGCCAATTTCGCGGGTGCGCTCAAAGACCGCCATCATCTGCGAATTCAGGATGCCGATGGCTGCCACGCACAACATGATGATGCCGAAAACACCCATCACGCCGCTCTTCATATCCATCGTCTGCTTGAGATCGGGGAAGGAATTGATCCAGGTGTTGACTTCGTACCCGGTAACGCGGCTGTTGATGTAGCTGACCACGCCTGCTTCCTGCCCGATCTGTTCGAGTGAGATGACCACTTCCGTCACCTGCCCATCCAGGCTAAACAGGCTTTGGGCCTCGGCCAGCGACATGTAAATGGTGGTCTTTTCCACGCTCGGCACGCCGACATCGTAAATGCCGATCACTTCCAGCGTGCGCTGGCGGGTCTGCTCGTGTGTGGATTGCGCCACCATAGTGATGCGGTCGCCCACGCCAATATCCATGGCGGTTGCCAGGCCCTGGCCGATGACGATGTAATCGCCCGCTTCAGAACTGAGATAGCGCCCCTGGCTGATATTTTGCGCCACCGGGCTGATGCTTGCTTCTTTCTCGGGTTCAATCCCGATCACCGCCACCGAGAACGCGCCCTCGCGGTTGGTCACCAGCCCGCCAGTATTGATGCGTTTGGCAGCCAGCACCACATCCGCATGGCCTTCGGCGGCCTGGATGAGCGCATCCGGGTCGGTAAGCGGGATTAACGGTTTGCTGCCCACTTTTTCGTTATATCCCGGCGCATGCACCTGGATATTGCCACCCAAAAGCTGGATGGCATTGCCATAGATGGCCTGCTCGAAACCGCCAATCAAGCCATCATATAAAACCAGCATCGACATCATCACACCCATCGCAATTGCGATAATGAGTGTGCGGCGTCTCTGCCTCCACACATTGCGCCATGCAAGGCGCAGGTAAAGTTGCATTGTTGCTCCTTTTCTCAATCAATTGTCATTGCGAACGAGCGTAGCGAGTGAAGCAATCTGATGAAGGTCAGGAATACCCGTTTAACGGGATTTTTCCAGGGGGGGGGGAGATTGCTTCGCGGAAATCGCTCACAAAGACACTTTACGGCGCTTCCAGCCATTCCTTCAGCATTTCCGCATCGCCAACCGGAAGCGAGCCGGGCGGCGCGCCCAAAAGCCGCTCCATCGAGTCGGAATACGCGCCCATCACTGCGGTCAGTTGCTCCAGCGCGTCGGGTGGGGGCTTGTCTGCCAGCAGCAGGTCAGAAATCGTATCCTCGAAACCGCGCGAGATGCCCAGAATCATGTTCCCGAACTGTTCGGGGTACTGCGTCGTGAACACCCCCTCTGCGATGCCCTGGTGGATGATCTGCGCCAGCATCGGGGCGATGCGCTTCATGGCGGCGGATTCCTGCTTGTGACGCATCAACGAATTCGAATCGGCTCGCCAGGCGCGCAGGATGCCAATCATCAGGGCTTTTTGGGCGGTTTTCCAGCGTCCGCCGGTGTCGAAATAACGGCGGAACTTTTCCAGGGCGGGCAGGTCGGCATTCACGATGGGGCGCATCACCAGTTCGGCTTCGTCCAGCATCCGGTTAATCATCCCGTCGAGCAGGGCTTGTTTCGAGTCGAAATAGTGGTAAAAAGCCCCCTTCGAGATTTTCAGCGCATCCAGGATGTCCTGGATGGACATCGCATCGTAGCCTTTGGTATACACCAACTGGCGGGCGACATCCAAGATCTCATTGCGGTGCGCAGCATAATCTTCTTCTTTGAAAATTCTTGCCATATTCCTTCTCTTTTATAAACCGACTGTCGGTTTATTTATCAAAAATTATATGCCTCCTGAACACAAATGTCAAGAATTCGCGCGTAAAAGAAGAAAGGGCAGCGTTCGTTTTTCAACGCACGCTGCCCTTTGGAAGGAATACAATGCGAGCAATTAACGCTGCACCAACACAAACCGTCCCAAAAAGTTGACGCTCACCTGCTCAACCTGGAAATCCTTGTACTCGATATGCTGGACACCGCTCAAAACTTTACGCAAATCTTCCTGGTCGCTGGGGTTGAGCATGAAAATGCGCGGGCCGCCTTGCCGGTTCCAGATGAAATTATTTAGCAGGAGCCATTGTCCCTGGGTTTCGTCCCAATACAAAATTCCCAGGTTGCTGCCACCTGTGGGGCTGGCAAAAGAAGCCTGCACGTAGCCGGTTGTTGGGATGACTGCCCAGGCTAAATCATCTTTGATGATTTCAACACGATAGCCGGAAATGTATTGGTAATTCTCTGCCGATAAGTCTGCCGAAATTTCGGCCACATCCAGCCGCGAGATGCGCGCTTCGCCGCTGAGCGGGCAGAACAGCTCCACGCGGTCTCCATTGGGCAGCAGCACGGGGAAGCTGGAACGCTTGCTGCAATCCAGGATCAAACGATATTCTTCCTGATCCGGCGGGAAGTAGAGTGGGGCAAGTTCACCGCCACCTTGGGTCACGATCGTCTCTTCGCCGCTGCAAGAAATGAGTTTGGCTTCCTGGGCACGAAAATCCTGGGAGTTGCCGTTGAAATTGACACAATCCAGGGTCAGGGTGTCGCTGGAAGTGCTCAAGCCGCTCTCAGCGTTGCCGGCGAAGGTGCTTTTTGAAACATACACCCTGCCAGGTGTATTGACAAATGCCCCCTGTTCACTATTGGTGAAAGAACTGCCAATAATACGAACTTCACCGCCAGAAACAGCCACCAATGCAATGCTGCCCGGAGCGCTGAAGTTGCTGTTATTGATTGTGATGGTGCCACCTGTCTGGATATAGGCCCCATTGGTCAGGGAGTCGATGTTGTTGACGGTGATGTTGCCGTTCCAATTGAGCAAGGAAAGCTGTCCACTAAGGGTTGTTTGCCCGGAAAGCCCATAGGATGCATCCATTAGCCCATTCCATCCGCCCTGGATGGTCAGGTTGGTGAGGCCAGCCATATCGTTGTGGTTAAACGTCACATCATAGTCAGAGTAGGTGGCTGTAAAGTACACGGTCCCGCTGCCGGTCTGGTTGGCAAGGTAGGCGGTAAGTTCAGTTAAGGTGGTGAAGTTTTTGCAACTGGCGAAGACAGAGCCATCACCGGGGTTGCTGATGGGATCGCCAGGACACCACATTGGGTCGCCATCTGCAACAGCCTGGGCGGCGGCGATTGTGGCGAGCGGTTCACTCGTCCCGGCACTGTTGACCACAACTACGGATGTATCGGCAGGGATGGTCTCGAGCAGGGGGGCTGGCTCTGCCAGGGCGGTTTCGGTGGGGGTGGCGGTAGGTTCGGCGGTGGGGGAGCTCTCTGGGGTGATGGGGGTTGACATATCGAGCGTGGGGGTAGCGGTGGGTTCACGCTCTTGACGCGTGGGGCTGGGCAGGGCAGAGGGTGTCCCGGTTGGAATGGGGCTTTGGAGCGGCTCTGGGCTGGCAGGTGTTTCGGTTTCGGTAGGTGTTTCGGCGTCAGGAGGTGTTTCGGTTTCGGTAGGTGTTTCGGCGCCAGGAGGTGTTTGGGTAGCTGGCAGGCTGGGGGTAGCCTGGGCTGTCTCAGATGGCAGGTTGGTGGCGGTCGATTCCAGCGTTGGTTCGATTGTTTCGGTAGCGGAAGGCTCGGCCGGGGCGGATGTGGGGGTCATCTCCACCAGTGTTGGCGTGGTGGTGATTTCGTCCTGCGCTTGTGCCCGCAGTGGAGCATTGGCAAATACAAGGATCAGGCTGGCAAGCGCCAACAGGAAAAGGTTGTGGGAGATATGTTTCATGGTTTCCATCCTTGCGCTATGGTATGAGTAGCAGGCTGCCGCCATCAAACCAGGCAGTTCCAGCGGTTTTTGAAAAGACGATGCGCACCCAGATTTTGGTGTATGGCCCAGGCGCTTTGAACGATTGGCTGAATAGCTGCCAGGGGTGACTGTCGGACGTAAACGACAGGATCGGTTTGTATTTGTAGGGGATTGTGCCGTTGAAAAACCAGATTTCAACCTGGTAGAGGCCTGTTGAGCCTACTTTTTCGGCTTTGCTCCACAATTTGAATGTGAAGGTATCGGAGGCCAGGCCTGGGCCTTCAATGGATTGGGACAGGTATTTTGACTTGGATGTGGAGGTTGGTGTAAAACGACCAAACTGCCATGAGTAGGTACCAAATTTGGGGATGGAGACTAGTTTGTCGTAGTTCTTGTCATAGTTGGCTGTAATCACCCAGGATGTTGGGATTTTGTTGGCACCGATGGTTTCAAACGAGCCGTTTTTGAGCAGCTCTTTTACGACGGACCAGGTGTAGGTTGCCGGTGTGGGTTCGATATCATCGATGTTCCCTAGCAGGGTATTCTGGTGGATGACCAGGCGCGCCTGGAGGGTATGCCGTCCTGGGTCGACCTTGTATCTGTCTGCGCAGGCGCTCCATGCGATGGCATTGTCCAGTTTGCACTGGTACTCCAGTTTCAGGTTGCCAGGCAGTGAGACACTGTTGCCGAACGTGAAGACAGCCTCGGTGGAAGGTGTGATCACGGCAGGCCGCTTGGTGATGATGGTGTTGGGGATGATGATCTTGGCAGCAGGTGAAGCCAGGTTACCATTCCCGGCGCGGTCTTCGATCTTGTTTTCTGGGATGGAGACGATCAGTGTGCCGCCAGTGGCATTATTGATGGTAAGCAGGTATTCGGTGTCACTGCCGCTGATGCTGTACTCTGTGACTGCGGCTGTTCCAGAAAAAGCCAGGCTGTCTTTCCCGAAGAATTTGGGCGGTTCTGTGAATTTGATGTCGAAACTGATCGGGAATTTGCTGGTTACAAGCGCTTGTAAGGCACTTGGGCTAAGTACCTGGATGGCCGGACGGACATTATCAAAAACAATGGCGTTGTCCCCGCTGGATGAGGCCGTGTTCGAGTTATTAAGGTCATCGTAGGCCACTCCCTCTGGGACGGTGGCGATGACGTTACCTGAGCCGGTGAGACCGCTCACTGAAAGGATGTAGGTTGTACCGCTGCCAGTGATTGTTTGGGTCGCGGATGATCGATTGGCGGTTCCGGTGAGAATCACATCATTGGCTGAAAAACCAGTGACCGGCTTGGAAAATTCTACTTTAAAACGAATGGGATTCTGGTTGGTTGGATCAGCTTGTCCGGTATCGCGATTGATCACCACGCCGGGGCGGGTGGCATCATAATTGACTGAGTTGTCGCTGAAGCTGGCAGGTGAAGCATTCGATATGCCCAACGAGTTTTGCGCCACCCCAGCCGGGATGGAAACCACCACACTGCTTGGGGTGGGCATATTCCAAACCTGCACCGTGTATGTTGTGCCATTGCCAGATGGCACAACTGTTACAGTACCAGCGGTGCTCAAAACATCTGCGCTGGTGAACCCGGTAACAGGGTCGGTAAATTGAACCGTAAACAAAATCGGGTTGGCATTGGTTGGATCACCCTGCCCGGAAGCCTGGTTGATGGTTACGGAGAGCGGGTAGGTGTCTACTGGTGTAACTTCAAAAGCGCCAATATCACAGCCTGCACCCTGGGGACGAGACTTTCCACGCTGGTCAGTGACCGGGCAGACGGCAGCATTGCCAGCATCAAAAGCCGAGCTACCAGGTAGCAGCGGAATGGTTGGGGTGGGGCCGCCGTAATTCCCGAGCGTGCCAAGCTGGATGGATGCTGACCTGGCAAAGCCCGCAGAAGTTGCACAGGAGCTATCATCCGAAAGGTTATTAGCGCCGGTGAGCACACCCGCGCAATTGGAGCCGCTACCCTGCACAAGCAACGTATTCTGGACAGTAAACGTACCCTGCACATTCTGGATTCCACTGGATGTGAGATCATTTTTGCCAGAAATGGTGCTATTTGTCAGCGTGGTTGCGCCGCGATTGACAATCCCGCCACCAAAGACGGCGCTGTTCCCTGAAAAAGTGCTGTTGCTCACGGTTGCAGCGCCACTGAAAACATAAACCCCGCCACCAAAACCAACGGTGGCAACATTGTCAGAGAAGGTGGAATTCTTTACGTCCAGCTGTCCGCTGGAGTAAATGCCACCGCCAAAACCAGCAGTGTTTCCAGAAAAAGCGCTGTCAAGGATATTCACAGAGCTGGTTCCGGCGGCATAGATGCCCGCGCCATTGTCGCTATTACCATTCACCACGCTGATACCTTGCAGGTTGAAAGTTACACCGGGATTGACGTTGAACACCCGGACTGCATTACCACCACTGATAGCGATCGTATGCCCTGCGCCATTGATGGTCATGCTTCGGGGGATGATCAATTCGCTGGCAAGGGTGATAGCGTAATCATTATCAAATGTGATGGCACTGCCCGCACAAATATCGGCAACCGCCTGGCGCAGGGAGCCTGCGCCACGATCAGCATTATTGGTTACGGTGATTGGCGCGAGGCAGGATGTTGTGAAGGTGCGATCAGCGCCATAGTTTGTCCCGACAAGATTGGTGGCAGCCACACGGTAATGGTATGTGGTGTTGGATGGCAGCCCGTTGATGGCCTGGCTGATCGCTGTGTTGGTGGTACCTGTTACCGTGATGGCAGATGTGGTTGCGCCATAACCGGTGGTCAGGCCATATTCAAAAATCGCAGTGGTTACTGCGTTATTGGCATTGACCGTGCCGTGTACGATGACATCGTTAAGGGTAATGTCTGTAGCCGGGTCGGTTAGCACAGTTGGCCCACTGCGGTTTTCAAGGGAAAAAGTAACATTGGGGGCCCCCATCATGCTGGCTGTCACAGTATACACGCCAGGAATACTGTTGGCGGTGGGCAAATATGAAATGGCCCCAGTGGAAATGGTAACAGCCTGGATCGCAGGGTTAAGGCTTGCGCCACTGCCAGGAGCAGTAAAAGTGACCATCCCGCCATCCACTGGCTCCGCAAAAGCACTCGCTATTTCCAGCGTGAGAGGGTTCGAGAAGGCTGAACCGGTTTTTGCATACTGACTATCTCCGCCGGTTTTTGTGAGAGTAAAGCCTCGCGACTCGAACGCGCCGATATCACAGGCGGAAGGACGTGTCACACCGCGCTGGTCGGAGGAAAGACAAAAAGCTGCATTCCCTGCGCCGATGGCGGAACTACCCGGCAGCAGCGGGAGAGTCTTGGTTGGGCCGCCGTAATTGCCGAGCGCACCCAGCAACGGGTTGGCGTTGGTACCCGGGCAGGTTGCATCACCCCAGGTCAAGCTCCCGCCGCTATCCGTGATCGTGCCACCATTGGTAGTATTGCAATTCGCCCCTGTGCTGTTAGCAACGATTGTATTCTTCAGCGTAACCTGTCCGCTGTGCCCGCTCCACGCAAAGGTGCGGATACCGCCAACTTGCGATGAAGCCGTATTTCCCGAGATGGTGCTGTTCGTGATATTAACCACCCCAGAAGTATTGATGGACGCCCCGGCGCTGGCCGAATTGCCCGTAACCGTTACATTGCTCAGGTTGAGTGTGCCATTATCCACGTAAAAGCCAGCCCCGGTGGATGCTGATGTATTCCCACTGACAGTGCTGTTGCTCAAGTTGACCGTCGCGCTGTTGATAAAGATACCAGCACCGCTCCAGTTATTTGTCCGATTCCCGCTGATGGTGCTATTCGAAATCGTTACGATGCCACTATAAGCCTGGATCGCCCCTCCGTCGTGGTCGCCAATGTTACCAGTCAAGGTGCTATCCTGGATATTCAACGTGCCGAGGTTGTAAATCCCGCCGCCATAACCATCATTGGTTGCGCGGTTACCCGAAAGGGTGACACTCGCCAGGTTCAGTGTGCCGCCATTGTTGTAGATACCGCCGCCATTGCAGGCAACGCAATTGCCATTCGCCACTGTCAGGTTTTGCAAACTGGAGATCACCCCAGAATTGACAGTAAACACGCGCACCGCATTATTCCCACTGACCGTGACCGTATGGCCCACACCATCAACCGTCAGGCTTTTAGCGATTGTCAGTTGGCTGGCAAGCGTGATGGTGTAATCGCCATTGAATGTGATCATGCCTCCCGAACAAATATCCGCAAGCGCCTGGCGCAGGCTGCCTGCGCCGCTGTCATTGGCATTACTGACGGTGATGTTGCTCCCGCAGGTATTAGTCAGGGCAAAATTGATGTTGGCCGCCCCAGCTGCGCTGGCGATGACGTTGTATGGCCCGCCAATGATGCCATTGGCGGTCACTGGTTGTGAGACTGCGCCTGCCACAATCGTGGCTGATGTTGTTGTGGCTGTAAGGCTGGCACCGCTGACAGGGGCAGTGAAAGTCACATTGCCGCCATCCACCGGTTCACCGGCTGTGCTTGTCACGGCCAACACAAAGGGGTTGGTAAAAGCCGTGTTAACCGCCGTAGATTGCCCGTCGCCGCTGGTTTTTGTCAGCGTAAAACCCTGCGACTCGAACGCGCCAATGTCACAGGCGCCGACGCGACTCATCCCGCGCTGGTCAGTGGATGGACAGGCAGCGGCATCCCCCGCGTTAATGGCGGCAGAACCGGGTAGCAGCGGGATGGTTGCCAGAGAGCTGCTGTAATTACCAGCCGCGCCGGTCAAAATGGAGGCCGAGTTGGGGAAAATCGATCCGCAGGTCGAATCATCCGCCAGGTTGTTTCCTCCAGAGAATTGGCTGGGGGTGGACCCACCCTGATAGTAACAATTGGATGAGCCTTTAACCAGGATCACATTTTTGGCAGTCAGGGTCGCGCTGGTGCTGCCAATTTTGATATTCCTGTTTGTGTTGGACAGGGTGCTGTTGGTGAGGCTGACCGTGCTGATGTATATACTGATGCCAGCTGCATTGCCAGCGAAGGTGCTGTTCGTCACAGTCCCCGTGCCGCTGTAGAAATAGATCGCCCCGTAACTGCCGCCAGTATTGCCCGAAAACGTGCTGCTGTTGACCGTCATCGCGCCGACCTGGAAGATGGCCGGGTCGCTGGTGTTATTGGAGACGGTCGTATTGACCAGGTTGACCGTGCCAGGGTTGCTGTAAATAGCGTTGCCGGTATTTTCGGTAAAAGTAACGTTGGTAGCATTGAATGTCCCGGCATTGGAAACGCCCCCGCGTGAGGCAGTGATATTTTGCAGGTTGAACGTCACGCTTGAATTGACCGTGAAAACACGGGACACGTTATTGCCGCTGACAACAATACTGCGCCCGGCCCCATTGATCGTCATCGTCCTGGGAATGATGACCGGGCTGGTAAGGGTGATGGTGTAATCGCCGCCAAAAGTGATCGTCCC
>CAIJPN010000070.1 GCA_903822545.1 uncultured Anaerolineae bacterium
ATGGAGAATTTGGAGAATTTGGCTTTCAAACCGGCGAAACCCGCTTTTGCCGGGTAATCATTCGATCGTTTTCTACCACAAGGAGATTGAGATGCAAACAAACTACATCGGTTTCGACGCCGGGAACGGCGCCATCAAGTTGTACGGGCCTGCGGGCGGATTGGAAGTTCTGTCGCAGGTAGCCACCAACGGGACGAAGCAGATCGCCAGCTCGTTCGGGCTGCACAAGCAAAAAGCGCCGCTGAACATTCGCAACAGCTTTGGCTCGTTCTACATCGGCGAGGGCGCGCACGACTGGGGTCGCCCGGTGGAAAGCCTGGACATCGAGCGCAACAACGGCACGCCCGAGATGGAGAGCCTGTTGAATGGCAGCCTGACGCGCTTCACCCAGCGCTACGGCCCGATCAGCGGCCCGATCTCGCTGGTGATCGGGCTGCCACAGGAAGCCCTGAGCGGCGAAAAGGCCGAGGTGACCCGCGACAGCGTCCGGCGCTGGCTGGTGGGCCGCCACCAGTGGGAAGCAGACGGGCAGCCCTATTCGCTGGAGGTCGTGGATGTCAAGATCGCCTCGCAGGTCACGGGCGCGCTGTTCGATTACCTGCTGGATGAGAGCGGCAAATTCATCCAGGAACGCAAACGCGCCTTCACCGAAGAAGTCGGGGTGATCTCGATCGGCTTCGGGACGGTGGAAATGCTGGTGATCAAGAACCGCGCCATCGTCCAGCGCTTCACCCTGGGAACGGCCTCCGGGGTGCGGCGCCTGCTGGAGATCGCGGACAGCCAGAAGATGTACTCGCTGGGCGAGTCCGACCTGCGCCTGCGCCAGGGCAAGGTGGATCTGTCCGGGGCGCTGCCGGTCTGGGAGCGGGAAGTCACCGGCGTGATCGAAAAGCAGTGGGGCACGTTCTGGAAGCGCTTCGCGGCGGTGCTGCTGGTGGGCGGCGGGACGATCCTGCTCAAGAACAGCCTGCCCTACCGCTTCAACGGCAAGGCCTACATCCCCGACGACCCGATCCTTTCGGTGGCGCGCGGGCTGTACAAGATGACACGCTCCGGCAAGGAGAAATAATGGGTGGGCGCACCCGCCTGGAAAGGCGTCCGCTGCTGATCCGGGCCTCGATCAGCCTGCGACCGGGCGAGGACGATGACCTGATCCAGGCTTTCGAGCGCATTCCGGCGCGCAAACGGGCCGCTTTCATCAAGGCGGCCATGCGTTCGGGCGGATTGCAGGGCCTTGCCAACGATGGGCTGCCCGGCGACGACGACCTGGAGCAAAGTATTGCCGATTTTTTGAGCTGATAACGAGCAAATTGGGCCGGGTCATTGTTTGTGTCAAAGAATGGGCAGCCATTTTTTGACACAAACAATGGGCGGGCCGGAAAGTGAAGATATGGACGAAACCTTGAGCGCCCAGATCACTGCCAAACTGATTGGCAGCTACATGAAAATGGTTCGGGATGCCCAGCACGAGCAGGATATCCAAAAACTGGCCCGTGATTTGCGGCAGGTCATGACCAGGCATGTCTGGCAGACGGTGGAACTGCCGCCGCTGCGCCAGCGTGAGGCTGGCTCCAACAATCACGTCATCCAGGTTGTCTTCCTGGTGAATGACCAGGTGTTGGTGCTCCTGCTGAAAGTTGTGCACCTGCGCAGCCGGGAGTGGGCCACGCTGGAACGCCTGCTGGCCGGGACGCACTGCACGGTGGGGCTGGTGTTGAACTTTGGCAGCCGCACCCCGGAATTCTGGCGCATCCAAAAAGATGCGGAG
>CAIJPN010000071.1 GCA_903822545.1 uncultured Anaerolineae bacterium
ATAGGCCTTGAATTCGGCCATGCCCATCATCTGGGATACTTTGGTGATTGCGGCCGTCAGCGTCGTTTTGCCGTGGTCGATGTGTCCCATCGTCCCTACGTTCAAATGCGGCTTGCTGCGGTCAAATTTCTGCTTCGCCATCTTTCACTCTCCTTGATGAAAATAGAACAGAGTGCATATTTATGAGCCCTCAATGAGATTCGAACCCATGACCTCACCCTTACCAAGGGTGTGCTCTACCGACTGAGCTATGAGGGCTTTTTTACCACGCCAGCACTCTCTGGCGTTAAGTGGGCAGTGAAGGATTCGAACCTCCGAAGGCGTCTGCCAGCTGATTTACAGTCAGCCCCCTTTGGCCACTTGGGTAACTGCCCATTTTGTCCCAGTATATTGTTAATCTACTGGTCGCTTAGTCCTTTCACAGGGAAAGGGCTAACCGACAAACAGACTAACTGGAGCCGACGACGAGAATCGAACTCGTAACCGCCCGCTTACAAGGCGGGTGCTCTGCCGATTGAGCTACGTCGGCGGTACTTGCTCCCGCTTTAAGCGCGGGAATTATACCAAAGGCTTCCCGCCAGTACAAGGCATTTCATAAAGTCTGGTTGGACTTCTTCTTCTTACTATTTTTCACAAAGAACGCCTATGACAGCGGGCGCAGAGTCTATCAGGATTTGGCGGAGGCGTCAAGTCCGCTATGTTATAATTTCGCGCAATTCACCCTGCGCGGAGAGCCACATGCTAAAAGCGGAAATTACCTATTGTGCGGTTTGACATTACACCAGCCGGGCCGTGAGCCTGGCAGATGAATTGCTTAGAAATTATGAGCCAGAGATTGAATCCATTGCTTTGGTGCCGTCAGATGGTGGCCGGTTCGAGGTGAAGGTGAATGGGAAGTTGATTTACTCCAAGCTGGCAACCAAACGCCATGCTGAAGCCGGGGAAATTTCCGGGTTGTTTGAAAAATTTTTGAAATCGTGAGGTTTTTATGGCAAAAAAAGGCCGCGTTTTTTCGGGCGCTCGCCCTACCGGACGCCAACATTTGGGCAATTATCTGGGAGCAATTAAAAATTATGTTGCGCTGCAAGATGACTATGAGTGTGTCTATTGCATTGTTGACTTGCACGCACTGACAACGGTAGATACAACTGAAAACCTGCGTCAGAATACCTATGAAATGGCGCTGGACTGGCTGGCCGCCGGTATTCGCCCGGAAGAGACGATTATGTTTGTGCAGAGCCAGGTGCCTGAGGTGACCGAACTGCATACTATTCTTTCGATGGTGACCCCGCTGGGAAAGCTGACCGACCTGCCAACATTTAAAGAGAAGGTGCGTGAAAACCCGGATAACATCAACTATGGTTTGGTGGGCTACCCGGTTTTGATGACTGCCGATATTGTGCTCTACAAATCGGATGTGGTGCCGGTGGGCGTGGATCAGGCTCCGCACCTGGAATTTGCCCGTGAAACGGTGCGCTCCTTCAATTACCGCTTCAACACCAAGGCGCTGATCGAGCCACAGATGAAGAATACGGAAATCCCAAAGGTGTTGGGTATTGATGGGGTGCAGAAGATGGGCAAAAGCCTGAACAATCACATCGAATTGGCTTCATCGCCCGATGATACCCGCCAGCGTGTGATGCAGATGGTTACTGACCCGCAGCGTATGAAGCGCACTGACCCGGGCAACCCGGATGTGTGCAATGTGTTCACTATGCACAAGATTTTCTCCAGCGCGGAAGAAGTGGAGATGGTTAATGCCGAATGTCGTCGCGCGGGTATCGGTTGTGTGGATTGCAAGAAGCGTTTTGCTGCCAACCTGAACAATAGCCTGGCCCCATTCCGCGCCAAACGGGATGAAATTGGTGCGAACCCTGACGCAGTCTGGGATGTGTTGCATGATGGCGCGAAACGCGCACGGATGATCGCCCAAAAGACAATGGATGATGTGCGCGAAGCGGTGCAGCTTCCGCGCTAGCATCTACCAGGACATGTAAATTTTGCCACGGGAACACAGAGAACACGGAGGCTTGCAAAAACTTCGTGACTCGGTGTTCCCGTGTGTTTTATGATGATGCTCATGTGCAATGATGCCAGGAGGTTGTATGCGCGCATTGATCCAACGGGTAAAAAGTGGCAAGGTCAGCGTGGAGGGGCGCACAGTGGCAGAAATTGGCCCAGGGTTGGTAATTTTGCTCGGTGTAGGCCATGCTGACGGGGAGCCGCAAGCGAGCTTCCTGGCTGAGAAAATTGCCAATTTGCGTATCTTCGAAGATGATGCTGGAAAAATCAATCGTTCTGTGCTTGATATCGCGGGTCAGGCGCTGGTGGTTTCGCAGTTTACGTTATATGCCGATACGCACAAGGGGCGACGCCCTTCTTTCATTGATGCGGCCCTGCCCGACCTGGCCCGCCCGCTGGTAGACAGGTTTGCAGAACTGCTGCGCAACCTGGGAGTGCCAACCCAACAGGGCGAGTTCGGCGCGCATATGCTGGTGGAAATTTTCAATGATGGGCCGGTAACCATCTGGCTGGAAAAGTAGTTAAACCTGTTTGCGAAAACTGCTACAATAAGAATATGAGTACTTTTGCTTTTCAGGATTTCGAGGATGTTGCCGCCCAGGCATTGATCCAGTATGGCTTGCAAGGTGCCAGCCTGGGCTTTTTGCAGCAAAGCGATAGCATCACCTTCCAGGTGCAGGCTGCCGGTGGCGCGCGATACCTGCTGCGCATCCACGTGCCACTGGCCGAGGCGATGGGCGAACATGGCAGCAGCCCTGTTATGTTGCGCTCAGAATTGCAATGGTTGGATGCACTGCGCCGCTCCAGCGGGTTGGTGCTCCAAGCGCCGCAGCGCAACCGCGCCGGGAAGTTTGTGACCACCATCCAGACCAGCAACGGCCCGTTAAATGTGACCATGCTGGGGTGGTTGGAGGGAGAAACCTATTCGCGCGATCTTGAAAACGAAGATACAGCTTCTCAGATCGGCGAAATAGCCGGGAAAATCCACCAGCATGCCAGCCACTGGCGTTTACCCGCCGGGTTTACCCGCCCCAAACGTGATGCAGCTTATTTCCAGGCGATGCTTGGCCAGCTCGCGGTGGCGGTGGATGATGGCCGGATTGATTACACCGACTTCAAAACCTTGCAAACTGCCACGGCTACGCTGAAAGAAATGCTGACAGCCCGGCGTTTCACCCGCCAGGAACACGGCCTGCTGCATGGCGATTTGCATCGCGGCAACCTGCTGATTTACAATGGCGAAGTGCGGGTGATCGACTTCTCTTTTTGCTGTTTTGGAAATTACATGTTCGACCTGGGGATTTGCCTTTCCAACCTGCGGCAGGAATTCCACCCGGTTTTTCTTGAAAGCTACCAGCGTTTTAGCCCACTGCCAACCGATTTTGCCCGCCAGATCGAAGGCTTTTATATCGGCAGTATGTTGGGTACGCTGGTTTTCATGCTGGACAATCCTGATTTGCAAGAAAACCTGGTACGGCGCGCATCTATCCTGGCCCGCGAATACGCAGCCCGTTTCAACCGCGACGAACGTTTCTGGTTTGGCCAATGACACCATCCGACAGTTTTTTCTCCCCTCCAGATTCTTCGGATGAGAACAAAGCTGTCACCGCTCAAATGCTTTTTTCGATTCTAAACACGATCATTGCGGGGGCCATTCTTGTCACCCCTTTATTTTGGATTTTTTCACCCACAAACCATGCCAGGTTTGCCTGGATGGCCCTTATTTTGTTTATCTCCAGCCTGGGGATGATTTTTCTTGCGCGAAAAGGCTGGGTGCGACTTGCCAGCGGGATTTTGATCGCTGTTTTCTGGCTGGGACTGACCCAACTGGCTTTTACCAGCAACGGTATCTACGCCCCGACACTGATCGCCGGACACCTGATGGTGATCACCCTGGCGGGTTTGTTGCTGGGCGGGCGTGCCAGCTTCATCGTCACCGTAGCCAGCCTGGGGGCGGGCCTTTTCATCATCAGCACCGATATCAACACCCGCCCGCCCACACTCACCCCCCTGGCAACCTGGATTATTGGTGGAACATTTTTCCTGGTCGTCAGCGTCACCCAAATCCTTTCGGCACGCTCTATGAAACAAATGCTGGCGCGTGCCCAGGCCAGTGAAGCTCAATATCGGATGTTTTTTGAGCAAGCGCCCTACGGTATTTTGGTGGTGGATGAACAGAATCGCATCATCCAGGTTAATCAGACGCTCTGCAACCTGACCGGCTACACCCGGCAGGAAGCCCTGGGAAAGCTGCCTCGTGATTTTATCGACCCGCAAAACCTGGCCGAACGCTCCCTGCGCTCGTTAGATACCATCCGAAACCTGGGAACTTCCAAAACGGAACGACGGATTGTGTGTAAAGATGGCGCCAAACTGGATACACTGGTAACCAGCCTGTATATTCAGGGTGGGAATGTGCAGTATTTCATTCAGGATATCACCGAGCAGAAACGCGCCGAGCAGGACCTGCGCCAGCGCGATATTATCTTGAAAACGGTGGCGCTGGCTGCCGAACGTTTCTTTAGGGCCAAAGATTGGCGTTCACAGATCGACTATGTGCTTGAACAACTTGGCCAGGTCACCAAGGCCAGCCATGCGTATCTTTTTGAGCAGCATACTGGCCCGAACGGTGACCGGGTATCCTCCATGCGCTATGAGTGGTGCGCTCCAGGCTACCAAAGTGAATTAGGTGTGCCAGATTTCCAGAATATGCAGCTTTTCGAAGAAGATTTCGAGCGTTCATACAACACCCTTATCCGCGGGGATGTTTTCATCGGTAACTCAAACACATTCCTACCCAAAGAAAAGGAATACCTGGATTCAATCAACGTCAAAGCTATGCTGGAGATGCCGATTTTTGTTAACGGGCAGTGGTGGGGAACCATCGGGTTTGACGATTATGAGAATGAGAGGGAATGGTCGGGGGCGGAGGTGGATGCGCTCAAAACAGCAGGAAATATTATCGGAGCGGCCATCCAGCGCGATCTGGCAGATGAAGCCCTGGTTGAGTCTCATCGCATTTATCGGCAGTCGATTGAGGCTACCGGTGGGGTTCCGTACCTGAAGATTTTCAGCAAAAATCATTATGAGTTTATGGGTGATGGGATTTTGAAGCTTACCGGTTATTCTCCAGCTGAATTGACTGCTGAAAAATGGGATGAAATCACCCAGGAAACGATCATGATGAGCGAAGATGGGGCTGCCTTAATAGATGGCCCCAAAGGCAGTACCCAGGTCTGGAAGTGCGATTACCGCATCCTGACACGCAACGGTGCCGCGCGCTGGGTGGCAGATACCGCCATTAAAATGCTGGATGAGCGCGGGATTGCAACCGGTTCAATTGGCTTTTTGCAGGATATTACTGACCGTAAAAATATAGAACTGGGCAACCTGAACGCCCTGACGCTGCTCAGCAACGTTATCAACGCTTCTCCTGACCTGATTTTTGTCAAAGACACCGGGCTGCGGATGATTTTGTGCAACCAGGCTTTTGGCAAAACCCTGGGCAAGCGTCCTGAGGAAATGTACGGGCGCACCGATGCGGAAAACAGCCTGCACCTTGAACACATCTTGGGCGGCGGTGATGTGGATGAGCGTGCTGTGCTGATCGGGCAGGTATTTCACCATGCGCACTCGGCGAAGGTGGATGAGAGTGTGCGGATATTTGAAACCAGCCGCCTGCCGCTGCGTGACCGTACCGGCAATATCATCGGTGTGCTGGGCATTGCCCGCGATGTGACCGAGCGCAATCGCGCCGAGGCTGCCCAGCGTGAGGCCGAACTGCGCTTTCGCATGTTGGTGGAGCAACTACCAGCAGTTACCTACATCGACCGGGCCGATAACAGCGCCGCAACGGTATATATCAACCCGCAGGTGGAATCCATCCTGGGGCAGACACCGCGTGCCTGGCTGGAAGGCACCATGGATTTCTGGATGAATCTCATTCACCCGGAAGACCGCGAAAGGATCAAAACAGCCTACGAGGCCAGCGGCGAAAGTGGGGTTTTGTTCAACCAGGAATATCGTTTCTTGAAAGCGGCCGGCAAATATATTTGGGTGCACGACCAGGCCGTGGTGCAAAGAGATGCAGATGGCAAACCGGCGCTGATCCACGGCGTTATTTTCGATATCACCGAGCAAAAACGCGCCGAGGAATCCCTGAAGAAATACGCTGCGCGCCTGGAGATTCTGCACCAGATCGACCAGTCGCTGCGCACCGCAGTGTCAGTGGAGGCGATTGCCAAAGCTGCTGCCGAAAATATGCGACGCCTGGTTGGCTGCCAGCGGGTGAGTGTTTCCCTATTCGATTTTGAGAAAAATACTTCGCGCCTCCTGGCTGTCAGTAGCAACGACAGTAACGATTACATGCCTGTTGGGGCAGAATCATCGCTGGAAGATTTTGGGCTGTACATCATCGAAACTTTGAAAAAAGAGCAGCCTTATCTGTTGGAAGATATGAACCAGGCCGAATCTTTCACAGAGTCTGACCTGGAGCACATGCGGCATGGCATCATCTCATGGTTGTGCCTGCCCCTGATCTTGCAGAGAAAACTTATCGGTTCGGTTAACCTGGGAGCCAGGCAAAAATTGGCTTTTTCAGTAGAACAGGTGGAGGTGGCCCGCGAGATCACCAACCTGCTGGCGGTCGCCATCCAGCAAAACCAGTTATTTGAAGAAGTCCGCAGCTTGAACGCGGAACTGGAAAAACGGGTGATCGAACGCACCCATGAGCTGGAAACTGCCAATAAAGAGCTTGAATCATTCTCCTACTCTGTTTCACACGACCTGCGCGCGCCGTTGCGCGCCATTAATGGTTTTGCGCAGATGCTCGACAACGATTTTTCAGAGCTGCTGCCCGAAGAAGGCCACCGCTATCTCGCCCGTATCCGTGAGGGAGCCAGCCGCATGGGTGAATTGGTAGATGGCCTGCTGCAATTCTCTCGCCTGGGACGCCAGGCGCTGCGTAAGCAGTCGATTGATACCAACGAGATGGTCAGGCGCATCCTGGTAGACCTGGAACCGGAATTAGCCTATCGCAAAGTTGAAATTACGGTCGAATCTTTGCCTGCTTGTGTAGCCGACCAGGCGCTCATCACCCGGGTGTTTGCCAACCTGCTCGATAACGCCATGAAATATTCGCGCAAACAAGAACAGGCCATCATCCATGTGGGCTACTTGCAGCAAGATGGCAAAAACATCTATTTTGTGCAGGATAATGGGACTGGTTTCGATATGCGTTACTCGAACAAACTGTTTGGTGTGTTCCAGCGGCTGCATAATGAAGAATACGAGGGCACCGGCATTGGGCTGGCAACCGTTCATCGCATTTTGCAGCGGCATGGCGGCAGCATCTGGGCCGAATCAGCCCCTGGCAAAGGCTCCACGTTCTACTTTACGATTGGTTGAAATCTCCCCGCCACAAGACTGTATCTAACTGTACTGCCAGCGCACCTGCTTTGAGCATTGCGCTGGCGTTTTCTTTGGAAAAAACCCCGGCCCCGCCAATGATCGGGATTCCCGCCCGGGCTGCATCGCGCACCACCAGCATCGACTGTGGCAACAGCGCCGGGCCGTACATCCGCCCTGTCACACTTCCCAGCAACCCGCGCGGGGCTGCCAGGCTGATAGCTACCGCCCCAGCATCGATGGCGCGTGGGCCGATGCGCAGCACCTGTTCAAAAGGCAGCTGCACGATCAGCGGAATCTCACCTGCGCACATCCCAATCGTCAAGAGGATGATGTCATCTGCCAGCTGCGGGGCAAAGCCCAACTCCACCGCCAGGATATTTTCCAGGCTTTCAAGGCGGCGCACCATGCGGGCGGTTTCTTCGGGGCGATCCGCCATCAGGTGTGGGATGATGGGCAGGGCAGCTCGTGCCCATTTGGCGGCATAATGCTTCAGGGCAGAATCAAGGCCGGGGTTGGGCAGGCCAGTGTGGAGTAAAAATCCAGCGGGGGTATGAACCAAAGCTGGCTCGGCAGCGGGTTTGCGCGGGCGCAGGCTTAACGGGTTGGTGATAAAAGCGCCAAACTCCCGCCAGTTTAACGGGAGGCGGGAGTCAGGGTAGAATCCGAGTGCTCCGGCGGCATTCAGCAGGGGTTGGGAAAAAATCAAATCGCGCTTGAACATGCCGGGGTGTGGAAAAATCCACTTCCTTATGGATTGGGGGTCTCGCGCGGGGTGGTTGTTGGCTCATCTGAAAAGCGTTCACCCAGCAGTTGTACGTTGTTTTTGTTGAAAACAATGGTTCCGGCATGCAGGTCGATTTTGGGGTTGAGTGTATAGATGGCACGCGCATCTGTGATGGGGATGAAATCTTCGGGGCGTACCACAAAAACTTTTTGGATATCGAGAGCTTCGGTCAGGTGGATGGTTCCATCTACCAAAAAATTTGGCATGGCAAGGTGGATCATGAAATTTTTTCGCACTGCGCGCCGGTAGATGCTTTTGTGGGTCATATCTTTGACCACCGGAATGGCAAACAGGATGGTTTTCTTTTCAACGATGGCCTGGTTGAAGCGGGTGGGGGTGTTACGGCCCACACTGATAAGGGGCGACATTTCCACATCTGTCAGGAACAGGGTTGTCTGGTGCTTGATATTCAATATGTCGCTGACGCGTTCGCCAGGTGAGTCGATAAACCCGCGAATAACGTGGTCTGCGGTGAAAAATTCCACTTCAACGTACATGTTTTTTGTTCCTTTGTGGTTTGATGGGTAAATCTATTAAAAATATTATCACTGCGCCGAACGCGAGTCAAACAAAAGTGAGAAATTCGCACGGCTTTCTTTTTGTTGTCGTGTCTTGCACCCTTTTTAATGGGATTGGGTTGAAGCTGGCTTTTTTTCTCTTTAATGGGATGGATCAAACCCAAACAACTTTAAAAAATTGCGTTTAAAAAAATAGTCATAATCATCGTCAAATTGATATACTGAGCCAAACCTATGGACTTCACCACCTACCAATCTCCCTTCACCTGGCGTTACGGCAGCGATGCCATGCGCCGATTGTGGTCTGAGCACACCAAGCGCTTGCTCTGGCGGCGCATTTGGGTGGCCCTGGCCGAAGTGCAGGTCGATTACAACCTGGTCACGCCCGAACAGGCTGCCGACCTGCGTCTTCATGCCAAAGAAATTGATCTGCCGCGCGCCCTGGCCATCGAAGCAGAAATCCAGCATGACCTGATGGCCGAAGTGCGCACATTTGCCGAACAGGCCAGGATCGGCGGCGGAATCATCCATTTTGGTGCGACCAGCATGGATGTGGAAGACAACGCCGACGCCATGCGTTTGCGCGACGGGCTTGACCTGACGCTGGCAAGTGTACGTGCCGTCTTGACCGCCCTGCAAGCGCATCTTGTTAAATATGCCGATACCCCCCTGATCGCCTTCACCCACATCCAGCCCGCCGAACCATCGACCCTGGGTTACCGCCTGGCCCAATACGCCCAGGATCTGCTCGAAGATTACCAGGCACTTACCACCCAGCGGCAAAACATCCGGGGCAAAGGCTTCAAGGGGGCGGTGGGCACATCTGCCAGCTACGCCGAACTCATCGGCGTAGAAAGACTCTGCGAGTTTGAACACAGCCTGAGCGAAAAACTCGATCTGCCCTTCTTCGATGTTGCCACACAGACGTATCCCCGCAAACAAGATTACGTTGTCGTGGCGGCTTTAGCCGCCCTCGGGCAGTCGCTCTACAAAATGGCCTTCGACCTGCGGATTCTCCAATCGCCGCCGATCGGAGAACTTTCTGAGCCGTTTGGCAGCAAACAGGTTGGCTCCTCGGCCATGCCTTTCAAACGCAACCCGATCCGCGCCGAAAAAATCGATTCGCTGGGGCGTTCCCTGGCGCAACTTCCGCGTGTAGCCTGGGACAATGCCGCCCACAGCCTGCTTGAGCGCACCCTGGACGATTCTGCCAACCGCCGCACCATCCTGCCCGAAGCCTTCCTGGCCGCCGATGAGATGCTCAAAACGGCCAAAAGCATCCTCGACGGTCTGCGCGTGGATGAGCGCGCCCTGGCGCGCAACCTGGCCATCTACGGCCCGTTTGCCGCCACCGAGCGGGTGCTGATGGCAGCTGTCAAAGCCGGGGCCAGCCGCCAGGATATGCACGAACTTATCCGCGACCAGGCGATGAAAGCCTGGGAAGTTGTCTGCAACGGCGAACCTAACCCGCTGGCAGAGAATCTCTGCCAGGATGCCGAAATCTTGAAGTTTTTGGATAAAGCCAGGGTGCTGGAACTGATGGATTATCACGCCCACGTTGGCAATGCCCCCCAAAAAGCCCGCGCGCTGGCTGAGAAGATAGCAAGAACCATTGGCTAACTTTGTAGAGCGGGGTACCATCCCGCCACAGAGCGGGGTACCATCCCGCCACAGAGCGGGGTACCATCCCCGCCACAGAGCGGGGTACCATCCCCGCACCACGAAATCCAATTAAAAATTCAGGGCGACCATGTCTTTCGGACGGTCGCCCTTTATTTGGGGGGATTATCGTTCATCTTCATTCCGGCAGTTGCACCAGGGAAGCAGCATCCCGGTCAGCGAGCAGGATCGGGGCCAGGATCAACGGCACAAACAGGAAAATCAGACTTGCGACAACCAGAACTACAAAAACGGACATTTGAACCTCCTTTCAGGATTTGAACGATATACGCATGACGCGCTTTTGGGTTGTTTGGTTCCCAGTGTTAAGTAAAACCCGGGAACTTGATTTAAGCGCCTTACAAAGCCCAAACAACAGTGTGAACGTTTTCCCAATCATGCCGTGGCTCAGGCTGCCCGCTGCTGCTGGCCCATTTCAAGGAACCAGGTCACCGCATCGCGGATACTTTCGTTCAGCGGGCGCGGAGCGTACCCCAGTTCGATGGAGGCCTTCTGATGGCTGATGACCGAGTTGCTTTGCAGCACTTCCAGCGAGTAGGGAGTAAATCGTGGGCTGGTATGGCTCATCTGGTAGTAAAGCGGTGTCACAAAAGCTGCCAGCCTCGCCAGGTTAAACGGGACTTTCATTTGGAAGAAGTGCTGGCCGGTAATTTCGCGCACCGTCTCAAGCAGGTATCGCACCGAAATTCTCTGCCCAGACAAAATATAGCTTTCTCCACTGCGGCCTTTCTCATCCGCACCGATCAACCCATCAGCCACATCGCGCACATCGACAAAATCGTACGCCCCATCGATATACAGCGTGGGCCGCCGTTCTGCCGCGCCCCGGATAACGCTGCCCATCATCGAATTGCGAAAATCATGCGGGCCGATCACCCCGGTCGGGCAGGCGATGACCGCATCCAGGCCAGCCTGGGCGGCCTGCTGCACTTCCAGTGTGGCAGCGGCCTTAGAGCGGTCATAAGCCCCGTAAGGGTTCTCCGGGTCATATCCGGCGTTTTCATCCACCACCTGCCCGTGCGGGATGCGCGCCAGCGCGTGAATGGAACTGGTATAAACCAGGCGCTCGAGACCGTTTTGCGCGGCTGCCTTGAGCACATTTTTAGTGCCATCCACGTTCACTTTCCATACCTGCGGGTTTTCGCCTGGCATAATCGAAATCACCCCTGCCAGGTGAAAAGCCCTGTGCACACCGCGAAACGCCTCGCCTAGCGCATCCTGATCCAGCACATCGGCTTCCACTTTTTCAACATCCAGGCCATTGAGCGGGGTGGCATCCTCTCCTGGCTGCAACATTGCACGGACTTTTTCGCCGCGTTCGACCAGCTTTCGCACCAGCACGTTGCCTATGTGCCCGGTTGCGCCTGTGACAAGTTTCATGTAAGCTCCTGTGTGCTCTTCGTTTTTATATAGGGTTCTACCGTTTTTGGCGTGAAAACTTGTAGGGGCGACTCGCCAGGGTGTAAGCGGATGCAATTTTGCAGAAAACCCCGGCATAAAGCCATGATTTTTCGCGCCAGGCGGGTCGCCCCTACCCACCACCACATTAAAAACGGGAGAGCCTTATATAGAAGTTTGCGGGTAATTTCATTGTACATATAAACCCGCTGGCAGGACATCCGGTTTTTACCTGATGGCGCATATCCAAACTGCTTAGTGCGATTAATTATTTCATCCTCAAGCTGGTTGATTTTTCTCTCATGATATGATTGCCGCCATGAAAAGATACATTCCCATCATCAGCCTTTTCCTGCTCTCAGCCTGTGGACGCCTCGACAGCCTGCCCTACAACCCGCCGCAGACTCCCGTTACCTGGCTGCAAATCCAGCCTCATGCAGAGATCGCCCTGGGGGCGCATACCGTTATCATCATGCAGCCCAGCACCTCGGCCATCGTCTACCTTTTGGGGATTCTCGCCATCTGGGCTGGGTACCACTTTTGGAAAATCCGCGCTGGGCAACATTCGCGAGCCTGGTGGGGCGTGGCGCTGGCGCTGTGGGGCATCGGCGCGCTGCTGGCCGGGACGAGCTACGAAGCCTTTAGCTACGACATCAAATGCGCCGGGCGCGATGCCTGCCTGTGGACAAGCTGGTGGGAAATCGGCTACCTGCTGGTTTCGGTTTGGAGCATCGACGCGATGATGCTGGCGGTAGCCCAATCCAGCGCGGTGGGCGGCCTGCGCAAGGCGCTGACAGTCTACGCCTGGGCTAATGCAGCCATTTATTTTGTGCTGGTGATGCTGGGCGTTTTCATCCCGCTCAAATTCCTGATCTCGTTTGAGTTCCTGCTGGCGGTGGCCGCACCATCTATCTTGGCGCTGTTTGCCATCAATACCTGGCGCTATGCCCGCACGAAAAGCGCCATGGAATTATCCCTGCTGGGCGCGTGGCTCTGGCTGGGATTGACCATCGCGGCCTATTTTTTGTATCTCATTTCAGACAATACGGCTGCTTTGTGGGCCAGGGGCTACTGGTTCTCTGAAAATGATGTTTTGCACATCTTCCTGATCGCGTGGATGCTTTACCTGGCGCGTTTTGTTGCGCCGAAAATAACCGACGCTCTATGAAAACTTCTGATTTTGACTACTACCTCCCCGAATCTTCCATTGCCCAGACTCCTGCCGAGCCACGCGATTCTTCGCGGCTGTTGGTTTTGAACCGCACAACCGGCACACTGGAACATCGCATTTTTAGAGACATCGGCGCACATCTCAACCCTGGCGACCTGTTGGTGGTGAATCAGACGCGTGTCATCCCGGCGCGATTGTCGGCGCGGAAAGAGACTGGCGGCAAGGCCGAGATCCTGCTGCTGCGGCGGGAAGATGAGCGGGTGTGGGAATGCCTGGTTGGCGGGAAGGGCCTGGGTGTGGGGAAAAAGCTCAGGTTGGAAGACAGTCTCGAAGCGGAAATCATCTCCGTTTTGGAAGGTTCCCGCCGCCGGGTGCGGTTTGAAGATGCGGTGGAGAATCATCTCCAAAAAGACGGGCAAATGCCCCTGCCTCCGTACATCCACCAAAAATTGACGGACCCGGAACGCTACCAGACGGTTTATTCCAAAACGCCCGGTTCTGCCGCTGCGCCGACGGCTGGCCTGCACTTTACGCCGCGCCTGATGGATGAACTGCGCGCGAAGGGTGTGCAATTTGCCGAGGTGACTCTGCACGTTGGGTTGGATACGTTTGCGCCGGTGACGGAGGATGACCCGGCGGAGCACAAAATCCACACGGAATGGTGTGAGCTGACGCCTGATGCGGCCGAAAAAATCAACGCGACGAAGAAAGCCGGCGGCCGGGTGATCGCTGTCGGGACGACGAGTGTGCGGACGCTGGAGAGCGCAGCAGTTGTAGGGCGGAATGTTATCCCGCGTAATGGTGAGTGGCTTGGCTGGCGGGATAGCATCTCGCCCTTCAGCGGCCCAACGTCCATCTACATCCTGCCCGGCTACGAATATAAAGTTGTGGATGCTATCCTCACCAACTTCCACTTGCCAAAATCGACGCTGATCATGATGATCAGCGCGTTTGCGGGCCGCGAAAAAATAATGGCCGTCTATGAGACGGCCATTCGGGCAGGGTACCGGTTTTTCTCGTTCGGCGATGCGATGTTGATCGTGTAAAGCCGGGATTTTTGCTATTTTTGCCGGGGCGGGCCAGAGATAATCACCTGGTTCCGCCCGTTTTGTTTGGCTGTATACAGGGCTGCATCCACCGCTGAAAGGATTTCATCGCTGTTTTCGCCGTGAAACGGGAAAACGGCTACGCCGATGGAGGCTGTCACCTGGAAGGTTTGCCCGTTTGCGCTGATGTTCAGGTCTGCGATCTGGGTGCGGAGATGTTCGGCGCGCTTGAGAGCATCATCTTTGTTGATCTCGGGCAGGATGATCAGGAATTCTTCGCCGCCATAGCGGCAGGCGATGTCGCTGCGACGGGTCTGGGCTAACATGATCTGGGCGGCGGTTTTCAGGGCCTGGTCGCCTGCCGGGTGGCCGTAGCGATCATTGACATTCTTAAAGTGATCGAGGTCGGCCAGCAGGAAGGCGACGGTGTATGCGCCGCGGATGGCCCGGCTCAGTTCGGCATCCAGCATTTCAGAGAGATAGTGGCGGTTATACAGGCCGGTCAGCGCATCGCGGATGGCTTGTTCGCGCACTTTTTGCTCGAGGGCGGTGATTTCATCCAGTTGAGCCTGTAATTCGGTATTGGCATCTTGGAGTTTATCCTGCGCTTCCTGGAGTTCGTGGGTGCGCTCGTTGACGCGTTTTTCCAGTTCGTGGTTGGCGGCGCGGATGGCGCTGGTGCGTATCTGTACCCCCGCGATGATGACAAAAATTACCAGCGCGGCAACCAGGAATCGGAACCACCAGGTTTCCCACCAGGGCGGGAGGATGTTTACTACCACGCTGACGGGGGTTTCGTTCCAGACGCCGTCATTGTTGGATGAGCGCACCATAAAGGTGTATTGCCTGGGTGAAAGGTTGGTGTAGGTGGCGTGATTGTTGGCGCGCGCTGGCGACCAGTCTTTGTCGAAACCTTCCAGTTTATATTGGAACAGGTTTTTGGATGAAACCTGGTAGCTGAGGGCTGCAAATTTGAAGGTGATGACCGACTGGTCGTAGCTGAGCGTGATCTGGCGGGTTTTTTCCACGGGCTGGGGCAGCAGCGGGCTGCCTACTGGCACAGATTCGTAAAAGAGCTGGAAGTCGGTGATGACGGTGACGGGGATGTTGGGGTTGGGTTGGATCTGTTCGGGGTGGAAATAAGTCAACCCGGCAGAGCCGCCGAAGAATAACTCTCCATTTGCAGCCCGGTGAGAGCTGGCAATCTGGAATTGGTCGCCTTGCAGGCCGTCGCGCGCATCATAGTTGGTGAATTTGCCGTTGGCAAGCTCAAAGTGGCTGATGCCTTTTCCGGTGCTGAGCCACAGGTCGTTCTGCTGCCCGGGCTCGATACCGACGATGGTATTGTTGGGCAGACCGTCTTCGTCTGTGTAGTTGGTCCAGCGCCCGGTGTTAAGGTTTAAACCGCTCAGGCCTTCGGCGGTGGCGGCCCAGATGATGTTCGCCTGCTGGTCAAAGTAAAGTGCGTGGATGGTGTCGCTTAGGATGCTGCCAGTGGGATCGGCCGGGTCGTTGCGGTGGTGGGTGAAAGCCCCGGTGGCCGGGTTCAGCATTTCCAGCCCGCCACGCGCGGTGGCGATCCACACATTGCCAGCCTGGTCAATTTCCAGGTCGTAGATGGTGTCTTCGGACAGGGAATTGGGATCATCGGGGTTGTGGATAAACTCTTTTTCCAGCAATCCGCTCTGGGTGTTGAATAAATTCAATCCATAGCCTAATGTGCCCACCCACAGCCGCCCATTGGATGCTGGCGCAATGACCGTGAGAAAATTCGTGCCGATGACATTGGGGTTTTCATCGGTGTAACGGTAGCTACTGAATTTGCCCGTGTGCGGGTCCATACGGTTCAGGCCGCCGCCCGAAGTGGCTGCCCAAAGTATGCCGCCGGAGTCACGGTAAAGGTAGTAAATTTTGTCGCTGGAGATGCTCTCCGGGTTGTTGGGGTCATTTCGGTAGACGGTGACAAGCCCGGTCTTGCGGTCGATGCGGTTGATACCGGTGCCGAAGGTTCCCACCCATAAGGTTCCATCGCGGTCGGCCCACATGGAGTAAATGCTGTTGGATGAGAGTGAATTGGCAACCCCTGGAACATTGCGATACAACCCGAAACGTTGCTGCGCCGGGGACAGTACGTTCACCCCGCCATAACGGCTGGTGATCCACAAAGCGCCAGAACGATCTTCGGTCATCCAGAATATGTCATTGTTGCTCAGGCTGAATGGGTCACTGTCGTTATATTTGAAGTGTGTGAACTGATTGGTTTCGCGGTTGAACAGGTTCAGCCCGCCGGTTTCAGTTAGCGCCCAAATGTTTGCGGCCCGGTCTTCGTAAACGAACCAGACCCGGTCGCTGCTGATGCTGGTGACATCACCGGGGTCGTAGCGGAAGGACTGGAATTTTCCGGTGGCGCGATCCATTCGGTTCAGCCCGCCGCCGCGCGTTGCCACCCAAAAATTGCCCTGGCTGTCTTCCAGCATCGACCAGACCGCATTGTTGCTGATACTGGTAGGGTCATTGGGATCGTTTTTGAACGATGTAAAATCGTCGCTGGTGGGTTCGTACCGTTGCAAGGCATTGCGCGTGCCCACCCAGATTATCCCATCCCTATCCTGGTAGATGCGATACACCACTGCCCCGGCCAGCCCGCGCGGATTTTTAGCATCATACAGATAATTGGTGAACTTATTCGTTGTGCGGTCGAGCCGGCTCAGGCCGCCGCGTGTGCCCACCCAGACATTCCCTGCCTGGTCTTCCATTAGCGACCAGATGCTGTCATCTGGCAGGCTTTGTGGGTCTTGCGGATCATGCCGGTAGAGTTTGAAACTGCCCGTCGCCGGGTCATAGACATTCAAGCCGCCGGGATCCGTGCCGATCCATAACAGCCCATCCCCCGTCTGGATCAGGCAAAACGTGTTGTTATTGCTCAGGCTGTTCGGGTTCCCGGCTTGATGACGAAACACCGTGAAATCCGAACCATCGTAGCGCGCCAGGCCGTCGGCAGTGGCAAACCACATAAAACCATCCTGGTCTTGCAGCACCGAAAGCACCGTTGCATTTGGCAGCCCATCCTCCACCAGCAAACGTTCGAAACGGGTTGTCCAATCATAACGCGCTGCCGGGACATTTGATTCTGCCTGTGAAGTAGCTGATGGGAAAAATGAGAAAAACATAACCCCCAGCACTACGAACAGACCCAACCGAAAAATCTTTTTCATAAGAGCCTTCCTACGTGCAGGTTAGAATGATTATTATAATTATATCGACACAACCCTTGATACAATGCATTATATGCAAATTCAAACCATCAATTCCGAAATCATTTCCTGCCGCAAATGCCCGCGCCTGGTGGAATGGCGCGAAAAAGTAGCGCAGGAAAAGCGCAAAGCCTACCGCGATCACGAATACTGGGGCAAACCCGTTCCTGGTTTTGGCGATTCAGCAGCGCGTGTCTTTGTTGTTGGCCTGGCCCCAGGCGCGCACGGCTCCAATCGCACCGGGCGACAATTTACGGGAGACGCGTCGGGCAATTTCCTGTACCCGGCCCTGCACCGCGCGGGATTCGCCAACCGCCCTGACTCAACCTCCCGTGACGATGGACTCATCCTCACTGATATGTACATCGCCGCCTCCGCTCGTTGCGCACCCCCAGACAACAAACCAACCCCCGAAGAACTTTCCACCTGTTTGCCCTATCTCAAAACCGAGCTGCAACTCATCCAACCCAAAGTGCTGGTCGCCCTCGGCAAAATCGCCTTCGATACCATCCTGCGCATCACCTCCACCCGGCCAACAGCCCTCAAATTCTCTCACGCTGCCGTTTTTTCACTTCCCCCTTCTAACTTCATCCCTCATAATTCATACTTAATCTGCTCCTACCATCCCAGCCAGCAAAACACCCTCACCGGTAAACTGACTGTCGAAATGTTCGATACCATCTGGCAACAAGCCCGAACGCTCATCCACCAGTGACCAAATCACCCGATTATCCCAAATTCCTCATGAAAAAACTGCTTGCCGTATTCTTCCTGATCACCATTGTTACTTTTGGCGGGTTTATCCTGTGGGCCGGAATCGCCGCCGTTCCCGGGCCTGCGGCCATGCTGGCCCTGCAATCAGACCAGCAAGTTGTGATCACAGACAGGAACATTTATATCACCTTTGAACCGGCCAACCTGCAACCTTCCACAGGGCTTATCTTTTACCCCGGTGGCCGTGTGGACTATCGCGCCTACGCCCCCATCCTGCGCCAGATTGCGGCCCAGGGCTACCTTGTGGCTGTCGTTCCGGCACGCCTGAACCTGGCCTTCTTCAGCATCGAAGCGGGCGAACCCGTTTTGTCAGATTTCCCGCAGATCAAAGTATGGGCTGTCGGTGGGCATTCCCTGGGTGGGGTGGCGGCCAGTTATTTTGCCGAGAAACACCCCCAGGTCAGGGGGATTATCTTCCTGGCATCCTACCCCGCAGATGACAAACTCAAGAATTCGGATACCCAGATGCTCTCCATTTATGGCTCAAATGATGGCCTGGCATCTGGCGCAATGATTGAACAAAACAAAACCTTAATGCCAGCCAGCGCCCAATTTAGCCTCATTCCGGGGGGCAACCATGCCCAGTTTGGAGATTACGGCCCCCAGTTTGGCGACAACCCCGCCACCATCGCCCCCGAAGAGCAGTGGCAGCAAACCACAGATGCCACAGTAGTCTTCCTGCAATCATTGTCCCATTAATTGTTATCCGGTGATTCAGTTGCCCTGTTTTCCCATACCAACCGGACAACCAGGAAACCTTTATGAAAAAAATATTCCTCGGCCTCCTTATTTTTATCCTCCTTGCCATCCTGGTTGGCCCCTTCCTGGTTCCCGTCCCGCCGCTTACCGGGACCGTCACCGAAAAAGAACTGGCCGACCCCGATAGCCAATTCATCGAACTCAACGGTCTGACGCTTCACTACAAAGAACAAGGCCGGGGCGAGCCAGTATTCATCCTCATGCACGGCTTTGGCGCCTCGCTTTTTTCCTGGCGTGAAGTCATGCAGCCCTTCTCAGGGCTCGGACGTGTCATCGCCTTCGACCGCCCGGCCTTTGGGCTGACCTCCCGCCCGCTGGACTGGACCGGCGACAGCCCCTACAGCCCCGCCTCCCAGGTGAATCTTCTCCTGGCGCTGATGGACTCTCTCGGCGTGGAAAAAGCCTACCTGGTCGGCAACTCCGCGGGCGGGACGGTTGCTATCTCATTCGCGCTGGCACACCCTGAGCGTGTTGCCGGACTTATCCTGGTGGATGCGGCTGTCTATGCTGGGGGCGGTTCCCCAGCCTGGGCGCGTCCGCTGCTTGGAACACCACAACTCGACCACCTCGGCCCACTAATTGCCCGCCAGATTTCCACCAGCGGCGATGATTTCATCCGCACGGCCTATCACAACCCGGCCCTCGTCACCGCTGAGATCCTGGCGGGCTACCGCAAGCCGCTGCGCGCCAACAACTGGGATACAGCCCTCTGGGAACTGACCAAAGCCAGCTATCCGCTCGATCTGCCCGCCCGCCTGGCCGAACTGACCATGCCTGTCCTGGTCATCACCGGTGATGATGACCGCATCGTCCCCACCGAACAGAGCCTGCAACTGGCAAAAGACATTCCCGGCGCAACCCTATCCGTAATAAAAGACTCCGGCCACCTGCCCCACGAAGAAAAACCCGCAGAATTTATGCAGGCCATCAAAAATTTCATCGCCCCTTAACCCATCTTTCACCTTTCAATCCACACTTTCCACTTTCTACAACCAATGAAAATCCTCACCCCTGCGCCCGATTTCACCCTCCCCAATCTTTCCGGCACTCCCGTCCATTTATCCGATTTCAAAAACAAAAAGCATCTCGTCCTCATCTTCCTGCGCGGATTTATGTGACCGCACTGCCGCGCCCATCTCGCGCGCCTGCGCGACGATTATGCGGCCTTCACCGCGCGTGACGCGGAAATCCTCGCCATCGGCCCCGATGGATTCAACGCCTACCGCCGCTACTGGAGCGAGAACAACCTGCCCTTCATCGGCCTGCCCGACCCCAAACACATCGTCGCCAACCTATACGGCCAGGAATGGAACCTTTTCAAGCTTGGTCGCATTCCTGCCATCCTGCTCATCGACAAAACCGGTCAGATCACCTACCAGCACTACAGCAACTCGATGTCCGACATCCCCGAAAATGGCATCTTGCTGGGCTTGCTGGATGAAATGGATGCAACAGATAAACAAGTAAACAGGTAAACAAATGCCTCCCATCGGCCCCATCGCCTTCCTCGGCTCCGGCGAAACCTCCCTCGCTGGAGGACGCATCTTCGAGAATCTCGCAAAACAGATTCCCGCCCCGTTGCGCATCGCCATCCTCGAAACCCCCGCCGGCTTCGAGTTGAACTCTGCCCAGGTAGCCGGGCGCATCGCCGACTTTCTCAAAACCCGCCTCGCCAACTACAAACCCCAAATCGACATCATCCCCGCCCGCAAAAAAAACTCATCCTACAGCCCCGACGACCCCGAAATCGTCGCCCCGCTGCTCAGCGCCAATCTCATCTTCATGGGCCCAGGCAGTCCCACCTACGCCATCCGCCAGCTACAGGGCAGCCTGGCCTGGGAACTCGTCCGCGCCCGCCAGCGCATGGGCGCCACCCTGATCTTCGCCAGCGCCGCCACCATCGCCATCGGCCACACCGGCCTGCCCGTTTACGAAATCTACAAAGTCGGCATGGATGTTCACACCGTCCCCGGCCTCAACTTCTTCGGCGACTTTGGCGTGCCGCTCTCCTTCATCCCACATTGGAACAACGCCGAGGGCGGCACCGACCTAGACACCAGCCGCTGCTTCATGGGCCTGGAGCGCTTCTCCGAGTGGTGCGCCCAACTTCCCGAAGACCACACCACCCTCGGCCTCGACGAACACACCGGCATCATTTTCGATTTTGGCAAACGAACCTGCACCATCATGGGCGTTAGCTCCGTTTCACTCGTGCGCACCTGCAACCCGGTCATCTACCCGGCGGGCAGCGTATTTTCATTGGATGAAATTGGCCGGTTCGACGCCCTGGCCGACCCCGCCACGGGGATTTCCCCTGAAGCCTGGGCGCTGGCCCAAACCGCCCCGCCGCTTGCCCCCGTTATGGAAGAAGTTCCCTCACCCGAAGTCACTGCCCTGGCAGATGCCCGCCAGCAGGCCCGCTCTCGCCGCGACTGGGCTGCCGCAGACCAATACCGCCACCAACTCCTGGCTCTTGGCTGGACGGTGCAAGACACCCCCACTGGGCCCAAATTGACCCGCAATTAACAAATTCCAGGGGCGCAGCATTGCTGCGCCCCTACCTTTTTGCATTACAATAATGTCAGACAAGGAGCATTCCCATGCGGGCAGTCGACATTATCATCAAAAAACGTGAACGGGGTGAACTCACTCGCGCTGAAATCGAATTTTTCATCAACGGCTTCGCCAAAGGCGAAATTCCTGATTACCAGGCCTCGGCGTTAGCTATGGCCGTGCTGCTCAACGGCATGACCCCGCAAGAAACTACCGACCTGACCCTGGCCATGGCCCACAGCGGCGAAGTACTCGACCTTTCAGATGTAGTCGATATCGCCGTGGATAAACACTCCTCCGGGGGGGTGGGCGATAAAACCACGCTGGTGGTGCTGCCCATCGTGGCGGCCTGCGGCCTGCCCTGCGGGAAAATGTCGGGGCGCGGGCTGGGTTTCAGCGGTGGAACACTCGATAAACTGGAATCCATTCCGGGGTATAACGTCAATCTCAGCACAGAACAGTTCAAGCAACAGCTAAAAGACATCGGCGTGGTGTTGACCGGCCAGAGCGCCGACCTGGCCCCCGCTGATGGCAAACTCTACGCCCTGCGCGATGTGACCGGCACAGTGCCGTCGATTCCGCTGATTGCATCCTCCATTATGAGCAAAAAAATCGCCGCCGGGGCTGATGTTATTGTGCTGGATGTTAAAACCGGCAACGGCGCCTTTATGGAAACGCTGGAAGATGCTCGCAAGCTGGCAAAGTTGATGGTTTCCATTGGCGAACTGGCCGGGCGGCACATCACCGCACTTTTGTCAGACATGAACCAGCCGCTCGGTTTTGCGGTCGGGAATGCGCTCGAGGTGAAAGAAGCCATCGACACATTGCACAACGGCGGCCCGGCAGATTTTCGCGAACACTGCCTGCATGTGGCTGCGCACATGCTTGTGCCGTGCAACCGCGCCCCCAACCTAGGCGCTGCCCGACAAATGGCCGAATCTGCGCTGGAAAATGGTTCAGCCTGGGAAAAGTTCCGGTTGCTGGTGCAGCGCCAGGGCGGAGATGTTTCGTTTGTAGACCAGCCCGAGCGTTTGCCCAAAGCCAGTTTAACGGAAACCATTCCCTCGCCAGAATCTGGCTACCTTTCTCATATTGATGCGCGCCTGATTGGCGAAGCCTCGGTGGCATTGGGAGCCGGACGCGCCAAAAAGACTGACCCGGTTGACCATGCGGTTGGTTTTGAAATCTTGCACAAAGTTGGTGAGTATGTGGAAAAGGGCGCGGCGCTGTTCGTGGTGCACGCCAATGATCTGCAAAAGCTGGAAGATGCCCGCAAACAGGCTCTTTTGGCGCACCAATTCAGTAATTCGTGTGTTGAATCTCTGCCTTTGTTCTATAATTAAGTTAGCGCGAAATCGAGAGATTTTGCGGTTTGGTGATTCTTGTTATTTGCTCATATCGAAGCGTGGAGCCTGCTCATGAGTAAAGTTGCCTTGCGTGTGTACGTACATCAAATCGAGGCCCTGGTTGACCAGGGGCATCTTGAGGAAGCGGTGGCGCACTGCCAGCATATTCTCAAGGCTTACCCCAAGCATCTGGATAGTTACCGGATGATGGGCAAAGCGTACCTGGAAGCGCGGCGCTACCCTGAAGCGGCGGATATCTTCCAGCGTGTGCTTTTAACCGCGCCTGATGATTTTGTGGCCCAACTGGGTATGAGCCTGATCCGTGATGAGCAGAAGGATATGGATGCTGCCATCTGGCACATGGAGCGCGCTTACGAGACCAACCCGTCGAATGCCAATGTGGCGGGTGAACTGCGCCGCTTGTATGGACGCCGTGATGGCCTGGAACCGCCCAAAATCCGCCTGACGCGCGGCGCGCTGGCTTATATGTACACCAAAGGCGGCCAGTATGCGCAGGCGGTGGCCGAGATCAACTCGGTACTGGCCGAAGATTCTACCCGCACCGATATGAAAATGCTGCTGGCCTGGGCTTACTTCCGTGATGGCAAACGTACCAATGCGGGCGATGTGTGCAGCGAATTGCTGGATATTTACCCGTATGTTTTTGATGCTAATCGCATTTTGACTGAGATTTTCTCAACATCTAGCCACGCTGAAAGCGCCGATGTGTATCGCAAGCGGGTGATTGCCATCGACCCGTATGCGGCTTACGTTGCCAAATCCATTTTCGAGGCTGACAGCCTGCCTGATAACCTCGTCACCATTGACCGGCTGGACTATGACCCCGACCAGCCGCCCACTGGTTGGAACAACCAACCCATGCCGGTGGCTGCGCCCCAGGCAAACCCCAACGATATCCCTGACTGGATGAAATCACAGGGTTGGGGGCCTTCCAGTGGGGAATTCCAGGATGGCCCGGTCAATTTTGATGAGCCTGAGCCTGCTAAAAAGCCATCCACTGGCGAATTGGCCGCGGCGAATATCCCCGACTGGCTCAAATCTATGGCGCCTCCAGGTGCTCCGATAACAATTGATGGGTTGGTTGAACCCCCGGCTTCTAACGAGATCGATATGGATTTCCTGGCCGGGCTTGGCGCTCCCATCTCGTCATCCGATGCGCCCCAGCAGACTTCGGCATCTGACGCAGACTGGCTGGCGGGGTTGGGTGCTGCTGCTGCTGGCGCTTCTGCGATGGGGGCTGATTGGCTGGGCGGCATGGAAGAAAAGCCTGCTGCCGCGCCGGAAACTCCCGCTGCGCCAGACTGGCTCTCCAGTTTTAGCGTCGACTCTGCCCCGAGTGCGGATTCTGCGCTTGATACAGCTTCAGCCCCAGACTGGCTTTCTGGCCTGGGAACAGAACCCAGCGCCCCGGCAGATTCAATCGCTCCAGCCGTGGATTCAGCCCCAGACTGGCTTTCTGGCCTGGGAACAGAACCCAGCGCCCCGGCAGATTCAGCCGCTCCAGCCGTGGATTCAGCCCCAGACTGGCTTTCTGGCCTG
>CAIJPN010000072.1 GCA_903822545.1 uncultured Anaerolineae bacterium
CTGTAAAAATATGCAGACACGCTGGATGTATCCTACAAAATGGGAATGAAATCTACCGAGACACCGTACTAAAAAATTCATAGGGAGAAAATCAACATGGATGACCAAAATTTAGAATCTATAGATGATGGCTTACCTATTCGAGACGCCGGGGAATGGGTTGAAAACAAACTGTATTTTTTGTCGCGTTATCTGCATCGATTCATCGTATCTATGCGCGGGCAGAAATGGCGATCCATCAATTACATTGATTTGTTCAGTGGCCCCGGAAAAAACAGACTCCCTAATGGCAAAACTTTGCATGGCTCACCGCTTATCGCCATCAGCCAGGCGAAATCTTTCGACAAATACTTTTTTTCAGATATTGACCCGGAAAACATCGAAACGCTCAAAAAGCGATGCGCAAACTCGCCGGAATACAGTCGGATTTCTTTTCGTGTCGGAGATGCTGGCGCAATCATTGAAGACGTTGCCAAAATCATCGAAAAAGAAAACCGCATATATCGCCCTGGTATTTGGCCTTCTCTAAACCTGGCATTCCTTGACCCTCATGGCATGGAGCTGGGCTGGCAAACAGTGGAGCGCCTTGCCCAATTAAGAACAGATATGATTATCTACTATTCACAGATGGGCATTACCAGGGAAGCGCCCAGGGAAATTAATATGCCATCCCCCACGCCAATTGATAACTTTTTTGGCGACACCCGCTGGCGCGACATCTACCGCCAACATCAAGCAGGCGGCGTATCGTTGCACCGTCCACTTCTCGATTACTATAAAAGCAAACTAAAAGCCTTTGGGTATCAGGTGGATGACCCGCTGGATGAGCCTGTCTTTAAGAACTCTAAAGACGCTCCGCTCTACCGCCTGCTTTTTGTGTGCAAATCATCGCTCGGAAACAAGTTTTGGAAAGATGTCACCAGTAAAATGGCAGACGGTCAAATGCGAATGCTCTAAAATCGAACATGCGTGCTACAATAATTATAGGTAACAAGAATTTATGGAGGCTCGACTATGAGTAAGTCATCTATTGAATGGACAGAATCAACCTGGAATCCCCTCACAGGTTGTAACAAAATCAGCCCCGGCTGTAAGCACTGTTATGCCGAGCGCATGGCAAAACGCCTGAAAGGGATGGGCGTTGCAAAATATCAAAATGGCTTCCAACTAACTCTGCACGAAGAATCCCTGGAAGAACCGCTCAAATGGACAAAGCCCCAAATGATTTTTGTCAATTCCATGAGCGATCTTTTCCACAAAGATGTGCCACTCGAATTTATCCAGGAAATCTTTGATGTTATCCGCCGCGCTCATTGGCACAACTTCCAGTTGCTTACCAAACGCGCCGAAAGACTTAGCGAGATTGACCCGCACCTGAGCTGGCCCGACAACCTTTGGATGGGTGTCAGTGTGGAAAATGCAGATTACACTTTCCGCATTAACCACCTGCGTCAAACCCACGCCAAGACAAAATTCCTGTCGGTTGAGCCGCTGCTTGGCCCCATTCCGGGCATGAACCTGGCTGGCATCAACTGGGTCATCGTGGGCGGTGAATCCGGCCCTGGCGCTCGGCCATTGGCAAGAGAATGGGTTACAGAAATCCGTGACCAGTGCCTTACAGCCAAAGTGCCATTCTTTTTCAAACAATGGGGCGGCACAAATAAAAAGAAAGCTGGACGCGAGTTGGATGGCCGCACCTGGGATGAACTGCCCGCGCTCGTCCCTGCTTGAAAAGAGTAGATACCCGATGGAAAAATTTACAGAATCCATGTTCCAAAATAAGCGTATCAAGCTGGTGTTCTTCCTGGCTGTCCTGTTCTTTATGCGTTTTTATGCCGAGATATCCTGGTGGGATGCGTTTATACTCGCACTGATCCTGGCGTATGCAGGCGGGATCATCATTTTCATGGTTGGGGATTTCATCGAAAAAGATATGAAACAACCCGGCAAAGATTAAAACAGAAAACGGGAGGCTGAGTACCTCCCGTTTTTTTATCCAGCCAGTAGCTCTACGGCCAGATTGGATTTAAAAAGCACACGCGACCAAGTGTGGGGGACACCCGATCGCGTGTACTTTTATTATGGCACATTTTTAGAAATCTGTGTGTCACTTCTGCATCGACCTCACCTGCGCCGTCCCGGTCTCCGTCATCAGCAAATCCGGCACGATGGACGGGAACAGCGCCGATAAATCCGCCGAAACGGCCACGTACACAGTATCGTTGGCATCGCTCACCCGGATGCCTGTCACCACCGGGCGGATGTTGAGGCGGGCCAGGTAGTCGTTGTTCATGTCCGCGTAATGTTGGGCGGTGGAGTAGGTCTGGCCGGTCGGGTGGATCGCGCCGCCTTCGCGGAAGGTGCGCCAGTTGATCTCCACCACCGCGCCAACAGCAGCGGCATCGGCGGCTTTGCCCAGTTCCTGGCGGGCATACAGGTAGCGTCCCACATCGAAGGTCAGGGCCATCAGCGGGACGAAGACCACCCCGATAAATATCGCCCAGAACGTCATCGAGTACGCGCGTCGATCCTTCAGCATCGGCTACCAGCCTTCCTGCCGGAAGGTGGCTTCGGCTTTGAGTTGGAACGGGCCTTCGGGCAGGCCGGGGAAAATGGCAGACAGGCCGCCAAAGAAGTTGGGCAATTCCCCGGTGACGCGAATTTTCAGGATGCTGCCCGCCCGGCCACCCGGAGCCAGGATGGTGACATCCCCGTGCTGCACGATAGCGGCAGTTTCAATCGCGGCGCGGGCTTCCGAGACGGCATAACAGGGGGCGCAGCGTTGGGCAACAGAGCCCATGCGCGCGCCATGCCTGGCAGCCGCCTGGACAGCCTGCTGCCCGAACACCACCAACCCCAGGTTGATGGTCGCCAGCATCACCAGGATGGCGATCGGCAGCGTGATGGCCGCTTCCACGGTTTCGAGGGCTTTTCGGTCGTTCAGAAATTTCATTGTTTCAAATCCTTTCACCACGGAGGCACGGAGACACAGAGAAGAGCCTTGAAAAATCTCCGTGGCTTTGTGTCTCCGTGGTTTCTTTATGGGTCAGATCGCGTTGGCGACCCAGGTCACAACTCTTCACCACGGAGTCACGGAGACACAGAGAAGAGCTTGAGAAATCTCCGTGACTCTGTGTCTCCGTGGTTTTTTTTATGGGTTAGATCGCGTTGGCGACCCAGGTTACAACTCTTCACCACGGAGTCACGGAGACACGGAGA
>CAIJPN010000073.1 GCA_903822545.1 uncultured Anaerolineae bacterium
ATATGTCAAACTGCCTTTTTGCAAGGAGTTCCCTCACCCCGGCCCTCTCCCAAAGGGAGAGGGGGGTAATTCCCTTCCCCCGCCGGGGGAAGGGCCAGGGATGAGGGCGATTGCGCCAAAGGTAGCAACTTGAGTTAATTAATCTGGTTACGAAATTTCCCCAAACCAGCCTTTGCGCTCCATCCATTTGGCCAATTCCAACACTGGCACCACCGTAAAGGCCAGACCGCCGACAATCAGCCAGTCCATCAGCGGCAGGGCATAGGTGCTGAAAGCTTCATGCAGGAACGGGACATACACGATCAGCACCAGCAAAACCATCTCCCAGCCCACAGCCAGGTTAAGCCACTTATTCTCAAATGTGCGCTCCAGCACCGAATGCCGGTCGGAGCGGAAGTTGTAGGCCTTGAAAAACTGGATCAGCACCAGCGAGACAAAAGTCATCGTCATGGCTTCTTCCAGGCTGCGCCCGGAGCTTTGCGCCCAGGTGAACAGCCCCAGGTTGATGATGGTTGACCACAGGCCACCCAGCACCATCAGCGTAACCACCGGGCGGGTGAAAATTCCAGTGCGCGGATCGCGCGGCTTGCGCTTCATCAGGTCTTTTTCGGGCGGGTCAACCGAGAGCGCCAGGGCGGGCAGGCCATCCGTCGCCAGGTTGACGTACAGGATTTGCACCGCCGTCAGCGGCAGGGGCAGACCCATCAGCGCCGAACCGGCCATCAGCCCGATTTCGCCAATGTTCGAGGAGAGCAGGTACATCAGGTATTTCTTGATGTTGCCAAACACCCCGCGCCCTTCTTCCACCGCAGCCACAATCGAGGCGAAATTATCATCCGTCAGGGTCATGGCGGCGGCTTCCTTGGTCACGTCGGTGCCGGTGATGCCCATCGCAATGCCAATATCGGCCTTTTTGAGCGCCGGGGCGTCGTTCACGCCATCGCCGGTCATGGCGGCGATGTGCCCGCGCGCCTGCCAGGCCGTCACCACGCGCAGTTTGTGAGCGGGCGAAACGCGTGCATACACGCTGATTTCTTCCACCTCGCGCCGCAGTTGCTCATCCGGCATATCTTCCAGTTCCGCGCCCGTCACCACCCGCCCGCCGTTGCGCAGCAAACCCAGCTCACGCGCCACCGCGCCAGCCGTCACCGGATGGTCGCCAGTAATCATCACCGGGCGGATACCCGCGTCGGCGCACAGCGCAATCGCGGCCTTCGCTTCGGGGCGCGGCGGGTCGATCATCCCGGCCAGGCCAAGGAAAGTCATGCTGCGTTCGGCGGTTTCGAGCGTCACATCTGGCTTCATCGCAATCCCGAGCACGCGCAGGGCCTCCCCGGCCATGGCCTGGGCTTGCAGCAAAATCTTGTCGCGCCCGGCGTCATCCAGCGGGGCGGGGCCAGCGGGGGTCAGCACAAAGTCGCAGCCCGCCAGGATCACTTCCGGCGCGCCCTTGGCATACGCCGTCCGCTTTTCACCGGCTTCGTGGATGGTGGTCATGCGTTTGGTTTCGGATGAAAAGGGGATTTCGGCCACCCGGGGATTTTCGGCATCGAGCGACATTTTCTCCACCCCGGCCTTGGCCGCGGCGACAACCAACGCCCCTTCAGTGGGATCCCCTTTAATATCCCATCCCCCGGCTGGAAGCTGCACCAGGTGCGTATCCGATGCCAGGGTGGCAGCCACCAACATTTGACGGAGTCCAGGCGTCGGGGCGGTCGGCGTCCCGCCATTTTGCGAGAATTCGCCCTCAGGGGCGTATCCCGCCCCGGTAACGGTGAACAATTCCCCGGCGCAGTACAGCTTCCGAACCGTCATTTCATCCTTGGTCAGCGTGCCGGTTTTATCCGAGCAGATGACCGAGGTGCTGCCGAGCGTCTCCACGGCGGGCAGGCGGCGGATGAGCGCGTGGCGCTTGACCATTTTCTGCACGCCGATGGCCAGCGAGATGGTGACGACGGCGGGCAGGGCTTCGGGCACGACCGCCACGGCCAGCGCGATGCCGAAGATAAGCATATCAACAAAGACCGTGAGCATGTCTTGACCGTCTCGAACGCCACGGAACAACCCCAAGGCCACGATGATCGCGACCACCACAAAAGCGGCCTTAGCCAGCGCCGTGCCGACCTTATCCAGGTTTTGCTGGAGGGGCGTGCGCCCGGTTTCGACATCCTGGAGCATCTGGGCGATTTTGCCGAACTCGGTCTGCATCCCGGTGGCGATAACCAGCGCCTGTCCGCGCCCGTAGGTGACGGCGGTGCCCGCGTAGACCAGGTTTTTGCGGTCACCGATGGGCAGGTCTTCACTGGCGATGGGCTGGATGTGCTTCTCCACCGGGACAGATTCGCCGGTCAGGGCGGCTTCTTCCACTTGCAGGTTGACCGCTTCGAGCAGGCGCGCATCCGCCGGGACACGATCGCCGGTGTGGAGAATGACCACATCCCCCGGAACCAGCTCGCGGGCCGGGATTTTGGTTTCCAGCCCTTCGCGCAGGACGGTGGCCGTGGGCGCGGCCATCTGTTTGAGGGCCTCGATGGCGCGTTCGGCGCGATATTCCTGCACAAAACCCAGCACCACCGCAAACAGCACAATGACGGCAATCACGATGGACTCGACGCCGTGCCCGAGGAACAGCGAAATCGCCGTCGCGCCGAGCAAGATCAGGATGAGCACGTTTTTGAACTGTTCGAGCAGGATTTCCCAGGGGGAGGTGCGGTGGGCGGCTTGCAGTTCGTTGGGGCCGTATTTGAGCGCGCGTTCGGTCACCTGAACGCGGCTCAACCCGCCGGGCTGGCTTTCGAGCGTTTGGAAGGCTTCGCCGGGGGTCAGCGTGTGCCAGGGTTGGTTGGGCATGAAAACATTCTCCTAAAGTGATGTAGCGCGAAATAAATTTCGCCTTACTTAATTTGGTGATCTTTGAACATCAAAATATCCAGCAAGTAAATCAAACCGGCCATCAGGGGCAGCATGATTAATGCCAGGATTTCCTGGCTGAACATCAAGATTTCATCCAGCCACATGGTCAGGGCAGCGCCGCCCGCGCCAGTGATGGCAATCGGTTTCCAAAACCCCGGATATTTTTTGTGGAATAGTTGTGAGAATACAGGGAACCGGGAACCGGGTTTCGGGGTGTTAGACATGGGGGGTCTCCTTTCAAACAGGATATTGCGACAGGTGGAAAACACCTTTCCAGTAGCACAACATCTAATTGTCCTCCACATGAACTGGGACAACTGCGGGGACAAGTACCCGGCGGGTCATCCAGAAGTAGCCAGCCAGGGCCAAAACGCCGCCTGCCAACAAGTACGGCAGGGATTGCTTGACATAGGCGCTAACGAGCGTCCATTCGTGACCGAGCACGTAGCCTGCGCCAATCAGCAAGGTACACCAGACATATGCCCCAAGAAACGTGGCAACAAAAAAGGTGATGAAGGGCATCCGCGCCAGCCCTGCCGGGATACTGATGAGTGTGCGGACGCCGGGCATGATGCGCCCGACCAAAACCAATCCAGTTCCCCAGCGGTGGAACTGGGCTTCGGCCCGGTCAATGTGGGCAAGGTCGATGCGCACCCAGCGGGCGAGTCTGTTCACCAGTGGGCGCCCGCCCAAACGTGCCGTCCAATAAGCAATGGAGGCGCCAAGAACGCTGCCGAGGGCAGCATAAAACCCACCCAGGAAAATCATCGAAGGAGGCAGCTGGTGCTGGGAAATGAGCATCCAGCCTGCCAGGCCGAGGATAAGTTCGCTGGGGGTGATGCCGGTGGCGTTTTCAAAAACCAGTAACATAGCCACGCCAAACCAGCCCCAGGCATCATAAATAGTTTGCGTGGCAGATAAGATGGTGTTTTCAAGCTCGGTAATCATTAAAATTCTCCGTACAATATTGAATTTGGGTTGCAGCTCGCCCCAACAGGCGCACAAACAGGGAGTGGCCGGCCAAACAAGCCAGTCGATTTGCGACGCGCCTTGAGGAAAGCAAGTTAAAACAGGCAGGGATGTATTCCTGCCGGCTGCATAAGGGCGTTTCCTAAAATTAAGCTGTTTTGGGAGGGGGGAAAGCGGGGGAGAAGCGCGCGGAAAGGAAATCCAGGTTTATTTGCCCGGAACGTAAAAAGATTAAACCTGAGATGACAAAGCGGGAGATATGTTCGGATAGAAAATCTTCATCGAATTCGACCTGATCCAGCGGATTCACCGAATCCGATTCGATCATCTCCAGAACTGGGAACCCGGCAACGTCCATTAATGGCAGGCTGGCCAGACTGCACACAACAAGGCAGAGGCAGGTTACGATAAAAAAACTTCGTGGATTGCGCAGGTTGATCATCTGGCCAATTTACACTCTCTCAAACAAAAAAGACCAACGCTTATAGAAAGCGATGGTCTTGCGGTTTCCTTCAGACAGCCGGGACAAAGTCCGTCTTGACGACTGCCCATCCCGAAAATCCGGGCGGCTACTCCCCATCGGAGCATTTAAAGTGTACAGGATTTGGGTGGATAAGTCAATAAATTTTGCGAGTCTGGCAGGGCTTTCTTAAATTCCAAAGCATCTAACCCACAAAAAAGCCGCATTTTTTGCATCCTGTAGCGTTTGGGCAAACTTGGCGGGTTTGGGTTTATACAAAAGCCACGGGTGATGTCACCGTGAACAACAGCTCTCGCCTGGGCCGCTGCTTGCCATCGAATCGCAATATCCTGACATTTGGCATCTACAAACCAACCCAGGCTGACCAGCCTGCCAGATCACAGCTACCCCGATAACGGGATTTGGCAGCAGCCGGGCAGCTTTAATCGACCTTAGCTTTCAGCACAACTTTCCTGACCGATTCTGGCGCATCAACGCACAGCCCAGGCATGTGGCCGACTTCAGGGAAGGAGATGACGAAGGCCCCCTCGAAAACATCATGTAAAATGTCGGAAGGCGAAACCAAACGATTTGCCAAGTCTGCTTTAACAAACCAACCGTGGATGATAAAAGATGATATGATCAGCAAAAAATTTTTTTGGTGATACTGACCCTGCTGGCGCTGACCTTCAGCGCAGTAGGCCCCATACCGGCCCAAGGCGTGGCGGCAGCCCCACGGAAGGTTGGCCTGGATGCGCCCGGCGCGCAATCTACGCGGCTGGTGAATGATGCGAGCACATCATCCAGGGGCACAATTCCTGTAGCGGATGGGCTGGCGCCCGATGGGATGATCAGTCAGCATTGACCGGCGGGCTAGCAGGGATTCATGCCACTGGCGGCACCAGCAGGATGAGATTGGGCCAGTGGATTCGCTATAGCAGGCGTGAGTGATGCTGTAAATGCGCTGGCAGTTGATAGCGCTGGGAACCTGTATGCGGGCGGCAATTTCTTTTCATGAACGCCACCACAATGGTTGGGATGACCAACCTGCCGTTCAAAAATGGCACCCATGCCTGGCAGCAAGTGAGCCAGACCATCCAGGTGCCCGCCGACTACACATTACCAGGTCATCTTCCAGGAAACTGGTGGAACGGTCTGGTTCGATGGCCTGAGCCTGAATCGCATTCTCCCTGGCCCGGTTCGCCACATGTGCATCGGCACAGTGCCAGCAAGATGGGCTGCGCACGCTACCAACCAATCGGGAGTTTGTCTCCCGGCTGGATATTCACCCCAGGAAGGATAACATTATGAAAAAAGGGTTGCAGCAAATTCTACTTACCATTGCTATCATCCTCGCAACTGTTTCCCCAGCCTACGCCGCTGGCGAACGATCCCTCAGCTTACTGAGCATCTACTTCATACAAGGCAAAGGAGTGGTGTTCACATTCACAGAACAAGGCCGCTTCAAAGCGTCTGAACTTTCAGGCTACACCTGGATCGATGGGCAGAAATTCCTGCTTTCTTGCCGCTACAATGCTCACGGGGATGTGAAATGCACCGCACAACCGCTTTCCTGTAACGATAATAATCCCGGGGATGAGAAATGCACCACCCCCCAGAGCCTGTTCCGTTATGTCGGCCAGCTCGCTACCGGATCTGTGGCTGGATTCCCGTTTTCAGGAATTATCCGAGACCTGCCCAACCCCCGCTACTGCCCCAAAGTCTGGGAAAAGTCTGGGAATGGTTGGGTAGCCACAACCGGCCTGTGCAACACCCGCCAACCAGTCAACGGTGACTGGATCCTGCTGGATGATGGATCGCTTGCCTACTACAACGAGAACGGCCCTGCCGGGCCAGGTTTCTATAAAGAAGTAGTTGCGCCCTAAACATAAATCAAACACAATAAAACACCCGGTCGAAACTGACCGGGTGTTTTATTGTCAATAATTGAAGGTAAACAAAGATCGGGTACGTTGAAAACTATTCGGTTGGGTGGAATTCAATTGTGAAGGTAGTGCCCTGCCCGGGCAGGCTATCTGCCCGTATATCCCCGCCATGAGCGCGGATAAGCTGCCGGGCAATGGCCAGCCCCAGGCCAGAACCAGCCCCATCGCGGGTGCGGGCGCGATCACCTTTCCAGAAACGGTCAAAAATAAAGGGCAAATCGTCCGCTGGGATGCCTGAGCCAGTATCGGCAACCGTGATGCGCACCAACCCGGAGGCTAAATCGGCGCGCAGGGTGAGGATGCCGCCCCGGGGGGTGTAGCGCAGCGCATTGGCTACCAGGTTAGATAGAACCTGGTCGAGCCGGTCATAGTCAGCGCTGAGGGCCAGCCCGGGGGTGGCCTCAACCCTGATTTCTACACCCTGTTCGGCGGCGCGAGGAGAAAAACTGGAGGCAACATCGGCCAGTAAATCGGCGAGCAGGAAGCGGGTGGGGTGCAGGGGCAGCTGCCCTCCCTCAGCCAGTGAAAGCGTCTGTAAATCAGCCACCAGCCGTGAGAGCAGGTGGGTTTCATCCAGCATGGCGGTGAGATTTTCGGGGTTCGGCTCATAAACGCCATCCAACATGCCTTCCAGGTTGCCCTGGATGATGTGCAAGGGATTGCGCAGTTCATGAGCGATGTCGGCGGTGAGGTTGCGGCGCTGCTGGTCGATGCGGGCCAGTTCGCTGGTCATGGTATTGAAGCTGTGCGCCATCTCGCGCAGGGGTTTGGGGCCGCGTTCAGCCAGGCGCACGTTCAGGTTGCCGCGCGCAATGGCTTCGGTGGCCGATATGATTTCGGCGAAGGGCTGCGCCAGGCGATGAAAACCCATCCGGCCAAGCGCCCCCGCCAGCATGAGAAAAATAAGCGGGATGAGGCATTCTAACGGGTTAAAGTGCCGGTCGGGGCGCATATCAAGTGGGAAGTGACCGCTTGCCAGCCAGAAGGCCGCCCCAATGCCGATGAGAAACAGCACGGTCAGCCCGCCAAACAGAGCCAGGAAGCCCCAAAAGACAAAACGACGGCCACGCTGGTTCATGAGTGCTCCACTTCAATCAGGCGGTAGCCGATGCCGTAAACGGTTTCGATGTTCAGGCGGGCTTTTTCGAGCTTGCGACGCAGGTTTTTGATGTGCGAATCGATGCTGCGATCCAGGCCTATCGGGCTGGCGCCGTACAAGTCATCCATCAATTGTTCGCGGGTGAGAGTCTGGCCGGGGCGGCGGGCCAGGATGGTAAACAGTTTGAATTCGTTGGGGGTCAGGTGGATGGGGGCTGAATCCAGGCTGACGGTGTGGGCCGTTTCGTCCACATCCACGCCGCCAATGTGGAGGCGGGCCGGGGCTGTGACCTGTCCCTGGGTGCGGCGCAGCATGGCCCGAACTTTGGCAACCAGTGCGCGCGGCGAGAAGGGTTTGACGATGTAATCATCCGCGCCGATTTCAAGCCCGGCCACCTGGTCGCTTTCTTCAGCCAGGGCCGTGAGCATGATGATGGGCACATCACTCTCACGGCGCAGGGCGCGGCAGACTTCGCGCCCATCCAGGCCAGGCAGCATCAGGTCAAGGATGATCAGCGCGGGATGTTCGCGCCGCGCCATTTGTAACGCAGAGAGGCCATCAGCGGCGATAATAACGCGGAAGCCGTTTTTCTCAAGGTAGTCACGCGCCAGCCGGGAGACTTTGGGTTCGTCATCAACAACGAGGATGAGTTCTTGCATGGGATAAGTTTATCCTGAAAACGCCAGACGATCAAAAAATGGTGCACAGATTGGACAGGTTTCACGGATGAACATGGGGTTTTGATGCTTTTCCGTGTTCATCCGTGTTTTCCGTCTAATCCGTGTACAAAATTTCCGGGGCAGAGAGGTTACTGGTTTTCAGGCTGAGGAGCTTCAGGCTGGGGCGCTGCGGGAGCGGGAGCCGGAGCGGGTGGTTGAGCAGCCCACGGGGGCATGTGTCCCTGCCAGGGGCCAAAGCGGTGCATCATCCCACGGAAGAAGGCCATCCGCATCACGCCGAAGAAGACGAAGGCCAACAGCAGGAGGCCGAGCAATCCACCCAAGGGGTTGAAGTGGCCGCGCCCCATGAAGGCAACCGGGGGGTAATATCCGCCGCGGGTGAAGGGGCCATCGAAGTCACGGAACCCATGCGGGGCAATTGGTTGCGTCTCAGCCTGGGATTGCCAGGCTTTCATTTGCTCGGCTATGGCGGGGCTGTTGGCGACGCCCTGGCTATAACCGGCGCGGTATCCGGTGAAGCCAACAAGCGAAAACAGGATCAGCGCAAGTACAACGCGCACGATGATGGAAAACGGTTTTTTCATTTTTTCTCCAGGAAGGTGATAAGGTTGGTTTGGTTTGTTGCGCTTAATATAGCAAGCGATTGTGGAGGAATTGTGGTGACTGGCGGCATAGATTGTGGAGATGTGGCGTAACCGCACAGGCTGGCAGATACGTTTTCCAGCCACTTCCATTGATAAACACTTCTCAAAACCAGGGCAAAAGCGTTGGGAATCATGTTGCAATGACATATTTGAAAAAAAGGGCTATGATAGAATGATAGTAATCCTTGTATACATTCCGTCATAACGCAAAAGGATAAATATGGAAGCGGTTCAACTCCTGGTGGTGGAAGATGAAGTGCTGGTGGCACGTGATATTGCCCGGATGTTAGGCAAGTTAGGCTATCTTGTTCCGATTATGGCGGTATCAGGGGATGAAGCCATCAGGCTGGCAATGGAACACCACCCCCAGCTTGTTTTAATGGATATCCGTTTACGGGGGCCAATGGACGGTATTGAGGCGGCTACCCAAATCCGGGAAAAGCTTGGCATCCCCATAATTTTCCTGACCGCTCATTCAGACGAATCCACCCTGGCGCGGGCCAAGGCCACATCCCCGGCTGGCTATTTGCTCAAACCAATTGATTTTCACCAGATGCGCATTACGCTGGAAATCGCCCTGCATGTTTATGAGGCCGAAAAACGCGCCCACCAGCAAGAGCAGCGCCACCGCCAGGCCCTGCGCACCACCCTCGACAGTTTTGTGATGCTGAACCCGCAAGGCCAGGTGCTGGATGTCAATGATTCATATTGCACCCTGACGGGATTCTCACGCGAAGAGTTGCTCTCCATGACCTGGCCGCAACTTGAAACCGACCCCCAATGGCGCTCACCAGAATATTGCATATCAGCTGGTTCAGGCCGTTATGAGAGCCTGCATACAAAAAAAAATGGGCAGACTGCCAGCGTGGAAGTCAGCCTGAACAGCCAGCCAGGCCAATCGCTAATTTTCATCTTCCTGCGCGATATTTCAGAGCGCAAACGCTCTGAAGTACAAATTTTGAGCCTGAACACCAACCTGGAACACCAGGCCGATGAAAATCGCCGCCTGTACCAGACCGAACTGGAGCACAGCCGCCTGGTGGAAACGCTGGTGGAAGCCAGCCAGATTGTCACATCAACCCTCGATATTAACATAGTGCTCGATCGCATACTTGAGCAGGTAGGGCGCATCGTCCACAATGAAGTCAGCAACATTGTTTTACTGGATGGGGATGAAACTACGGTTGTGCGCACGCGCGGCTACCAGAAATTTGACGCGGAAAGTTTTGTTGAAACCTTTGTCTTCCCGCTCGAAGGCGTCACCATCCGCCACCACATTATGGAAACGCGCGAGCCAGTAGTGGTGAGCGATGTGCGTCTTGACCATCGCTGGAAGCTCTCTGAAGAGAAAACCTGGCTGCGGTCTTATGTGGCAGCCCCCATTTGTGTCCAGAATACAGTCATTGGGCTGTTAAATGTGGGCAACCCGATGCCCGGCTTTTACAATGAGTCGCATGGACGCTGGCTCTCGGCATTTGCCAACCATGCGGCGGTGGCTTTCCAGAATGCGCGCCTGTTCGAGAAGGTGCAAGCCTCGGCTGGCCGGCTGGAGTTGCTTTCGCGGCGGCTGCTCGACATCCAGGAAACAGAACGACGGTATATCGCGCGCGAACTGCACGACGAGATTGGGCAGACCCTCACCGCGGCGCGCATCAACATCCAATCGCTGCGGCGCATGATCACCGCGCCTGAAGCGCAGAAAAAGCTGGCAGATGGGCTGGAAATCCTGGAACTGGCACTTACCCAGGTGCGGAATATATCGCTGGACCTGCGCCCATCGATGCTCGATGACCTGGGGCTTTTGCCTGCCCTGCGCTGGTATGTAGACCGTGAAGCCCAGTGGGGCAACATGGATGTGCAAATCGCCACTGACCCTAACTTCCCACGCATGGCCGCCGAACTGGAGCTGGTCTGTTTCCGGGTAGTGCAGGAAGCCTTCACAAACATCTTGCGACACGCCAATGCCCAAGTGGTGCGTGTGGAGCTCAGGCAGGTAGGCGAAAATTGCATTCTGACCATTTCAGATGATGGCAGCGGGTTTGATGTCTCTCATGCGCTGCAATCTGCCGGGCGCGGCCAAAGCCTGGGGCTGTTGGGAATGCAGGAGCGTGTGGCACTGGTACAGGGGCAGATGGAAATCTTCTCAAAACGCGGCGAAGGCTCGATCGTGCGCGTGATCATCCCAATCAAAGATGAACCCATCCCCGAGGAACGAACGATATGACCATTCGAATTATCCTGGTGGACGATCACACCCTGGTGCGAGCCGGATTTCGCTCGCTGCTGGAAGCGTTGGAGGATGTCAAAATCGTGGCAGAGGCCAATAACGGGTACGACGCCATCGAGTTAGTGAGGCAATATCACCCAGATGTGGTGCTGATGGATATTGCCATGCCGGGCATCAACGGGCTGGAAACCACCGAACGCATCCGGCGGGAATTCCAGGATATCCGCATCATCCTGCTTTCGATGTATACGAATGAAGAGTATGTGCTGCAAGCGGTGCGCATCGGCGCGGCAGGGTATATTGTTAAGGACGCCGATTCTTCAGAGTTTGAGCTTGCCATTCGCTCGGTAGCCAGCGGAGGGGCGTATCTCAGCCCATCCATATCGCGGCATGTGATGAACGGGTATGCGCGCAATTCCCAGGGTACAGAAGATGCCGGTGCACAGCTTTCTCCGCGCCAGCGCGAAGTGCTGCGCCTGATCGCTATAGGCTACACCACCAAGGAAATTGCGGTGCAATTGGGGATTACGCTTAAAACTGTGGATGCGCATCGATCGCAGTTGATGCGTGAGTTGGATATTCATAATGTGGCCGGGTTGGTTCGCTACGCCATCCGCATGGGGCTAATTACCCCCAATGAGTGAAAACACCCCATTTTAGGGTGAATCCCTCCCATCAAAATAAGGGGAATCCCTATCATTGCAGGCCAATACCGGATTACGCACATCGCATTTTTATGCCAAAATAGAATGGATTTCACCCTGTTGGGGTGTAAAGGTGTTTTTATTAATAGCAATTTTTCTGCTGTTATAAGCTGGAGGTACCATGAAGGATGCTAAAAATACCAAACAGGTCTCCACTGAAACCCAGATGAGCATGGTCTTGTTCAGGCTGGATAAGCAGACCTTTGCTGTGCCGATCACCAATGTGCGACAAATTATTGAAATGGTGACAATCACCCCGGTGCCCCAGGTGTCACAGAGTGTAATTGGGATGATCAATTTTCATGGGTCTACCGTTCCAGTGATCAACCTGCGGCGGCACCTGGGAATGCCCGAAGTGGCAATACGGCTGCATACGCCGATTGTGCTGGTAATGATCGGTGGCCGGATGCTTGGGCTGCTGGTGGATGATGTGCTGGATGTGGTGGCCTTTTATCCCAGCCAGATGATTAACCCAAACGATGTTTTGCCCGAAGAAATTGGGGGATTGCAGCTTATCAACGGTCTGGTTCAGGTGCAGCAGGGTATGGTGGTGGTGCTCGATCTCGATCACCTGTTCAAGGCGCACCATGCCAGGGCTTTGTTTGATGCCACAGATGCCATCCAACAGGCAATGGATGAAGATACGTATGAACCCGCGCCGCCACCTGTCCATCGAGTGGCCGCCCAGGCCCTGAAAGCGAAATCGGCCCTGGCAGCGCAACCGGTTGCGAAGAAGGTGGCTCCCCCGGTGAGTCAGCCGAAACAAGCCCCGAAAGCCGCAACCCCCGCCAGCAAACCAAAAGCGGCCCCCATGAAGAAGCCCGCTCTCAAACAGGAAGCGCCCGCCAGCGAACCGCAACCCGCCCCTGTAGCCCAACCCGCTCCCAGCGTGGAGGTAACCCCGGTCAACGTGGAGCCAGCCCCGGCCCCGGTGCAAGAATCACTGCCAGTGGCAGCCCCGGCCAAAGCGGCCGGGAAACCCAATAAGAGCAGTAAATCCAAAAAACCTGCTGGCAACCCGGCCCCGGCCCTCGCGCCCGCTGCTGAAGCGCCTGTGCCCGCTCCAGTCGTTGAAACAACCGAAGCGCCCGCCCCGGTTGCCGCTGAACAATCTCCCGCCTGAAATTTATGCCCCTCCTGGCTCGCAACACTCCCCCTCTAGAACCAGACCAGTTTAAACGGTTTAGCGACCTGTTGCTGGCGCGCTGTGGCTTGCGCTTCCCGGATAATCGCCGCGCTGAGCTTGACCACGGCATTCGGCAGGCATTTGCTGCCTCGGCCTGTTCCTCGCTGGATGAGTTTTACAACCTGCTGAAGGTACCCGGCAACACAATGGAAATGGATCTGCTGATTAACGCGGTGACGGTCAGCGAAACCCATTTTTTCCGTGATACGGCGCAATTTAATGCCATTTACCAGCAGGTTTTGCCGCAGATCATTGAGCGCAAAAAGTCCATTCATACACTGCGCATTTGGAGCGCGGGCTGCGCCACTGGTGAGGAACCATATTCAATTGCAATGCTGCTGCGTGAATTGCTGCCAGACTTCGAAAGCTGGTCGATTACGCTGCTGGCAACAGACATTAATACGTTTTCGTTGGATCGCGCACGGCGCGGTCAGTATACAGAGTGGGCTTTCCGTGAGGAACGCGCCCGGATTATGCGTTCGCGCTATTTCCAGAAGAACTCAAATCGCTATGAGTTGAATCCCAGCATTCGCCAGATGGTAACTTTTAACCGCCTGAATCTGGTGGAGCCAACCTATCCTGCTTACGAAACCAATACCACGTTGATGGATTTAATCATTTGCCGCAACGTGACCATTTATTTTAGTGAAACTGTCACCCACTGGGTGGTAGATCGTTTTTACGATTGCCTTTCTGATCACGGCTGGCTGATTGTGGGACATTCCGAGCCGTCTTTAGAGACGTACCAGCGCTTCCAGGTGCGCAATTATCCCGATACGATTTTGTACCAGAAAGAAACACGGATTGAAGCGTATGGCCAGCCACACACGATGAGCCAGCCAGCTAGCATGAACATGGCAACCCGGCCGGTGTCGTCGATGAATTTTGGGCAGCTTACCACCAATTCAGCGGGCAGCCTGGCGAAGCCAATCACAACCCAGGCAAGTCAGCCGCTACCGACCAAAACACCCGAGCCACCCGCCAAGGCGTTGCCAGCGTATGTGCCCACATCCAAACTACCCGATTTGTTTGAACATGCCGATCATTTGCTGGAAATGGGACGCTCGGAGGAAGCCTGCAAGATTTTGATCGACCTGGCGGCAGCGCGCCCAAAGGATGCCCGGGTTTGTACGCACCTGGGGCAGTCTTATGCAAATATGGGCAACTGGACCGAGGCCGAAGCCTGGTGTTATCGCGCCATCAGCCTTGACAAGCTGTCGCTAAAAGCCTACTACACGCTATCGCTGGTGCTCCAGCACGAAGGCCGCCTGGCTGATGCCATCGAGCAGATGAAAAAGGTGGTTTATCTCGACCGGTTGTATGTGCTCGGCCATTATGGGCTGGCAAATATGTACCATGAGAGCAAGCAAATCCCCCAGGCTTTGAAATCACTCGATAATGCGCTGCGCCTGCTCCTGGCACTGCCCGCAGAACAGGTTGTGCCTGGTTCGCAAGGCATCACAGTGGGCCGCCTGCGCGATGCGATCACCCTCCAGCAGCAAAACTGGAGCAAGATGTGAAGGAGTTGTCCATGTTGAAAAAAAGCACCAAGAAGGCAACCGTTCAACAAAAAACGAAGCAGAATATCGACTGGCAAACCATTTACACACGGCTGGGTGAAGCGAGTGCGCGCCTGGCACATGTGGATGAATTGTCGCCGGAAGAGTTGGAGCACACCTGGGCCAAGCGCGCCGAACAAGTGGCCCGCGATATTACCGACCAGGAACGCGGTGAACAGATCGAAGTGGTGGTGACGCAAATTGGCCGGGAGTTCTACGGTGTGGAAGTGCAATATGTCTACGACATCCGCCCCTTGTTGACGATAACGCGCGTTCCGCGTGTGCCAGCCTGGGCGGCTGGGGTGGTCAATTTGCGCGGGCGCATTATGTCGGTGCTCGACCTGGCTGCGTACCTGGGCCTGGATGAAGGTGAAGAATCCCCAGATCGCCGCCTGCTGGTAGTGGAAACCCCAAATATGGAATTGGCAATGCTGGTGGATAGTGTGCTGGCGATTGAATCGATCCCAATCAGCCAGGTGCAGGAAGCTGTGGGCGCGGTCCGCGGCATCAGGGCGGAGTATGTGCGCGGCCTGGTGGTGCGTGATGAAGGGAAAGATCATGCCAAGGGGGCAGCCGAGAGTGAGATGCTGGTCATCCTGGACCTGCCCATTCTGTTGGCCGACCCGGCCCTGATCGTCCGTGAAGAAGTGGCTTAACGCGATAATCCGCGAGTTCAATTTGTAACAGGAGGCAACCTTATGAACGCTCTGAACAATATAAAGATCGGTGTCAAATTGATTGTCAGTTTCATATTCCTGGCGATCATAAGCGGCGTCGTTGGCGCAGTGGGTATTGTCAATATTCGAACTATTGACGACAACGATACCAAGCTTTACCAGAATATGACCATCCCGATTGAACAATTGGGGCAGATCACTGACCATTTCCAAAAAATGCGTGTGGCAATGCGCGATATGCTGCTGGCCACAAATGCGCAGGATATGGAAAAATTCATCAGTGACATCGAAACGGAACGCGGTGAAATCGAAAGGATTTCAGCCGAGTTTGAGGCCCTGATCCTTTCTGATGTGATGCGGCAGGCATACAATGACTTTGTGAGTGCCCGCAATGCATATCGGCCATTCCAGCTGAGGATTGTGGAGCTGGCACGCGCGGGGCAAAGGGATGAAGCAATTGCCCTGATGCGTGGGGATGCCTTGCAAGCGGCCAACGCAGAGGAAGAAAGCATCGCCAAAATGTTGGTGATGAAGATCGAAGATGCCAAGGAAACTTCGGACAACAATACGGTCACCGCCAATGGCGCAGTAAACACCATGGGAGCGATGATCGCCGTGGCAGTGCTGATCTCGATGGTCTTTGGGGTTGTGCTTTCGAACAGCATCACCGGGCCACTCTCGCGCGGTGTGATGATGATGCAGGAACTGAGCCAGGGACACCTGGGCGATCGCCTGAATATGGATCGCAAAGATGAAATTGGCATTTTGGCGCGGGCGATGGATCAATTTGCAGATGATCTCCAGAAGCGGGTGGTGGCGAACATCAAGAAGATTGCGGTTGGTGATTTGAATGTACAAATCATTGCAAAAGATGATCGAGATGAGATCTCACCCGCGTTGATGGGAACGGTTCAGTCGATCAGTGGATTGGTTGTGGAAATGAACAGCATGTCGGCCCAGCAAGATGCAGGCGACCTGGATGCCAAGATGGATGTTAGCCACTACTCTGGCAGCTATCGCATTATGGCGCAGGGCGTAAACGACATGGTGTTTGGCCACATTACTGTCAAAAGAAAAGCGATGGCTTGTGTGGCAGAATTCGGCCGCGGTAACTTTGATGCTCCGTTGGAGAGATTCCCCGGCAAGAAAGTGTTTATCAACGATACCATCGAAGAAGTTCGCGAAAACCTTAAATCTGTGAGCGCCGAAACACGGATGCTGTCTAAAGCAGGTGTGGAAGGCCGCTTGTCCACCCGCGCCAATGTCAGCAAATTCAAAGGCGACTGGGCAACGCTTGTCCAAGGCATGAACGATACGCTTGATGCTGTGATCGGCCCATTGAATGTTGCGGCAACGTACGTTGACCGTATTTCCAGAGGCGATATTCCGGCCAGAATCACCGACAACTACAACGGTGATTTCAATACCATCAAAAATAACCTTAATCAGGCCATCGACGCAGTCAACCTGCTGGTTGCCGACGCCGGTATGCTCGCCAAGGCCGGTATCGAAGGCCGCCTGGCTACTCGCGCCGATGCTTCCAAGCATCAGGGTGACTATCGCAAGATCGTCCAGGGCGTAAACGAAACCCTCGACAGCGTCATCGGCCCATTGAACGTGGCGGCATCTTATGTGGATAGCATTGCCCAGGGCGTCATCCCGCCGGCCATCACAGACCGCTACAATGGCGATTTCGAAATCTTGAAAAACAACCTGAACCGCCTGAGCGCCAGCCTGCGCGAAATGCTCAACAACATGGATGCAGCTGCCAGCAGCCTGAACAGCGCCGCAGCCGAAATCCTGGCGGCCACCACCCAGCAGGCATCGGGTGCCAGCGAACAATCGGCCTCGATTTCAGAGACCACCACCACCGTCAACGAAGTCAAAGTCATCTCCGAACAGGCCTCCATCCGCGCACAAGAAGTTGCCAACGCTTCACAAAAGACCGTTGAAGTGGCGCGCAACGGCCAGCGCTCGGTGCAAGACACCATCGAGAGTATGGCAATGATCAAAGAACAGGTGGAAGGCATCAGCGAGAACCTGCTGGCGCTCTCAGACCAAACCCAACAGATCGGCGAAATCATCGCCACCGTTAACGAAATCGCCTCACAATCCAACATGCTGGCGCTCAATGCCAGTGTGGAAGCTGCCCGGGCGGGCGAACACGGCAAAGGCTTCTCCGTCGTCGCCGTGGAAGTTCGCAGCCTGGCCGAACAATCGCGCAATGCCACAGCCCAGGTCAAAGCCATCCTGAGCGAAATCCAAAAAGCCACCAACACCACCGTCATGGCCACCGAAGAAGGCACCAAAGGCGTAGAACGCGGTGTGCAGCTGGCGGCCCAGGCGCGCGAAGCCATCGAACAACTCTCCGCCGTCATCAGCGAATCGGCCCAAATTGCAACCCAGGTGGTTGCGGGCGGCCAACAACAACAAACCGGCATGGAACAGATTTCACTGGCCATGTCTAACATCAACCAGGCCACCGTCCAAAGCCTTGCCAGCACCCGCCAGGCCGAAAAGAGCGCCCAGAACCTTAACGAACTGGCCCGCCAGATGGCCGAATTGGTTGGAAAGTACCGCCGCTAAACATATCCTCCACAAGCGCGCCTGGAGGCAACAACCCAGGCGCGCCCCAACCAAAAAGGCGAACCAATCGCCACTGTGAACGAGATTGCCTCCCAATCTTAATTCCTGGCGAGCAGGAGACACCGCCTGCTCGCCAGGCGAACCAAATCGCTTCACAGAACCCCAGAACTCGACCTCGCGGCCCAAACCCCGCCTGGTCATAACACAGGAGGCGCATCCATGTCTCTAAGCGCAAAAATTCGAGAGCAAATCATCAGTAGTTTTCGCACCGAGCTTGTCGAACACCTGCAAACCCTCAATGACGGCTTACTGGCGCTCGAACAGAAAAAAGTCAGCGGAGAAGCCCGCATCGAGCTGCTCGGCAACGTTTTTCGTGCTGCGCACAGCCTCAAGGGTGCGGCCCGCGCCGTTGGCGTGGCGGCCATCGAACAACTCGCCCACGCCCTCGAAGATGTTCTGGGTGCCATTCAATCTGAAAAACTCAGCCCCACCCCGGCCATGTTCGATACCTGCCTGAAATCGCTCGATGCGATCCAAGCTGTGCAGGCATCCTACGAAGCTGGCGAGACCACCCCGCCCCCCGTAGCCCTACAATCCCTGGTGGCGCTTGAACCTTATCGTCATCCCGAAAAATTCGCCGAGCAAAAAGCCAGCGAACCCGAAAAACCCAAAGCCAAACCTGCTCCCAAATTGAGCCAGATCCTCGAAGCCGCCCGCGAAGATGCCGTCCCAGCCCACACCAACGGAGAAACAGCGGGCAACCACATTGGAAAAGAAACCCCCGCAGCGGCAGCCGTTTCCCAGCCGGTAGCCCATCCCGTGCCAGAACCCGCTCCCGAACAGCCCGCCCCGGCCATTGCCCCCGTTTCGACAACCCCCGCCGCCCCGCAGGATGAAACCATCCGCGTCAACGTCAGCAAACTCGATGCATTAATGGGCCGCCTGAGCGAACTGCTCATCACCAAAATCCACGCCGAACAACGCCTCAGCCAGATGCGCGAAGCCCAGGCCTACATGGCCGACTGGCAAAAAGAATGGCTGGCCGTACGCAGCGCCTACAGCCGCCTGGCCCGGCACGGCATCGAATCCATCCTGAGCGAAGACGAACACAAAACCAGCTGGAACCGCCGCAAAGAACTCACACACCTGCTCGAATACGTTGGCACCACCCAGGAACGAATGCGCGGCATGGCCAACATGATCGGCGCCCTGACCCGCGAATACAACAGCGATACCATGCAAATGGGCCTCGTCATCGATGGCCTCGAAGAAGAGATCAAACGAGTGCGCATGTTGCCCTTCAACACCGTCACAGGCTCCTTCGCCCGCATGGTACGCGACCTGGCCCAGACATCTGGCAAAGAAGCCATGCTCCAGATCATCGGTGGCGATGTAGAACTGGACAAACGCGTACTCGAACAAATCAAAGACCCCATCATCCACCTGCTGCGCAACGCCGTAGATCACGGCCTGGAAACCCCCGAAAAACGCGCCGCAACAGGCAAACCGCCTTACGGAACCATCACCCTGGCAGTCGAACAAATTGGCAAAGATGTCTCCATCTCCATCGCCGATGATGGCAGTGGCATCGACACCGAATCCATCCGGCGCGCAGCTACCAAACGCGGCTACACCAACGCTGCCACCATGACCGATGCCGAACTATCAGAGATCATCTACTCTGCCGGTTTCTCTACCGCCCCCATCATCACTGATGTCTCAGGGCGTGGCGTGGGGCTGGATGTGGTGCGCCGCAACGTGGAAACCCTGCACGGGCGCATCGCCCTCGACTGGAAAAAAGGCCAGGGCTCACGATTCACCCTCATCCTGCCGCTGGCCCTCACCAGCTCACGCGCACTGGTGGTGCGCGTCTCCAACCAACCGTTCGCCATACCGCTCAACGCCATTCAGCGCATCCTCTACATCGAGCCATCTGAAATCGCAATGGTAGGTGGAAACGAAACCCTTGAGTTCGAAGGGCGCCCCATCACCCTGGTTTACCTGGGCGATGTGCTGGCCCTGCCACGCACAGAAAGCTCCCGCGAAGATAACCACATCCCGGTGGTCGTTCTCTCCTCCACCGATCGGCTGATGGCTTTCGCCGTTGATGCCCTCGGCGCAGAACAGGAAGTGGTCATCAAGGGGCTTGGGCGTCAGCTTGTACGGGTAGCGGGCATTTCTGGCGCCAGCGTCATGGGCAACGGGGATGTGCTGCTCATCGTCAATGTGGCCGATCTGATGAAACTGGCCCAGGGTGAGAACCGTCGCTCGGTAGTGATGGAACCATCCTCCTCCGAATCTGTTTCAGAGACTCACACCCAGCAACGCCACATCCTGGTAGTGGACGACTCAATCACCACACGCACCCTCGAAAAGAACATTCTCGAAGCTGCTGGATACGTTGTCAAACTGGCCAACGATGGGCAAGAAGCCCTCAACTCACTCTTCACCGGCGACCTGCCCGACCTGGTCATTTCAGATGTCCAGATGCCACGTGTCAACGGCATCCAACTGGTTAGCCGCCTGAAAAACGACCAGCGCACATCCAAATTACCCGTCATCCTGGTGACATCCCTCGACTCACCAGAAGATAAAGCCAAAGGCGTCGAAGCTGGCGCGGATGCGTACATCGTCAAAAGCGCCTTTGACCAAAATAACCTGCTCGAAACGATTGAACAGTTAATTTAATCCTGTTCGAGGAGAAGCAAGCTATGGCTGCTACCGAAACTGGTGCAACATCACAACAACACAAGACCGTTCTTGTCGTTGAAGACAGCCCAGTGCAAGCCTTTTCACTGGTACACATGTTAGAGAAAGAAGGTTTAACCGTGCTGTGTGCGCCCAATGGGCCAACCGGCATCTCCATGACCAAAGAATACATCCCAGACCTGATCGTTCTCGATATTCAGATGCCCGACATGGACGGCCTGGAAGTTTGTAAACTGCTAAAAAATGACCCGGCCACAGCCAACATACCAATCATCTTCCTGACATCCCAGGCCAATCCCAACCTTCTCGAAGAAGGAATGCGTGATGGGGCTGTGGATTTCATCCCAAAAGATGCTTTTTCAGATTTTGTGTTGCTGGAAACCCTCCGTCAACTCTCCATTGTAAAACCCCGCCACCCCGGAGGCAAGTGAGTATGCCAAAAGAATCAAAGAAACATGTTCGCGTTGTAGTTGTGGATGATTCCCCAACTGCCAGGGACCTGCTGGTTGCCATTTTGCATGAAAACCAGGGCATCCAGGTTATAGGAACCGGCATCAACGGTGAAGATGCACTGCGGCTGGCCGAGCGCCTGAAGCCAGATGTTATCACCATGGATGTTCGTATGCCGATAATGGATGGCCTGGAAGCCACCCGCCAGATCATGCGCCGCACCCCCACGCCCATCGTCATCGTCAGCGGTATACAGCATGAAGATATGGATTTAACCTTCAAAGCCCTGCGCGCCGGGGCGCTGGCAGCCCTGGCCAAACCCGGTCTCGACGACCCCGCCACCTGCGACAAGGTTATCCAGACCGTGCGCCTGATGGCCGATGTGCAAGTTGTACATCACTGGCACAAATCGGATATCGCTCGACCCCAGGTTGGGGTTGCGCCAACAGCCACCGAGAACCTGACCCCCTACAAGTTACTATCCAGCGGTCAAAAAACCGATATCTCAGTGGTTGGTATCGCATCATCCACCGGCGGGCCATCTGCACTGGCATCAGTGATCGGGAAACTCCCGGCCAACTACCCGCTGCCCATCATGATCGTCCAGCACGTTTCCCCCGGTTTTGCAGTGGGGCTGGCCGAGTGGCTGGGTACCCAAACAGCCTTGCGCGTGGAAGTGGCTTCACATGGCGATAACATCCGGCCTGGCTGTATCCTGCTCGCGCCAGATGACTATCACATGAAAGTAACAGATGGCGGAACAATCGAACTCTTAAAAGCGCCGCCCTATAAAGGCCTGCGGCCATCAGCCAACTACTTGTTTGACTCAATAGCCCGCGTATATGGGCCACGAGCTATTGGGCTGATATTAACCGGCATGGGCGATGATGGCGCAGACGGAATGGCCTCCATGTACCGCGCAGGCGCACTAACCGTTGCTCAGGATGAAAAAAGCTGTGTGGTATACGGGATGCCGCGCGAAGCCATTATTCGTAACGTGGTTGACCGTGTCATGGATCTGGATCAAATGTCGATGCTGCTTGGCGAGATTGGTAAATATCGGTCGAACTTTCTCGGTAGCAACAGCGCCTTCAAATAAGCGAGGTACAACATGCTCGATCACCAAACAATCATTGTGGGAAGCGAAATCGACATCATCAATGCACGAATGTTGGTGCGCCAGGCTGCCCGCCGCCTGGGGATGAAATTGATTGACCAGTCGCGTATTTCGCTCGCCACCTCGTCGCTGGCAGATTCAGTCGGGCTGGGTACCGGGCGATCATCCGGGCAAATCACAATCAATTGCCTGCACAACAAAGAACATGACCGGGATGGAATCCAGATCATTTGCCAGTACAAGTCTGAGGCAGTAATCGAGCTGGTTACCCCGGCCTTATCCAATGTTCGCTGGATGGTAGACGAATGCGATGTGCGCGACCTGCCCGATAATCTTCGCGAGATTTCCCTGATCAAATGGTTGAGCTGAGGAGAAAACCATGCCTAATAGTGCCAAATCCACAAAAACCATCCTAATTGTTGAAGACAGCCCAACCCAGGCCGTTCACCTGCAATCTGCCCTGAGCCATAAAGGCCTGGAAGTGCTTTGCGCTGTCAACGGCAGGGTTGGCATCCGCCTGGCCCAAGAGGTCCATCCCGACTTAATCATTCTGGACGTGCAGATGCCCGAGGTCAATGGTTATGAAGTTGCCCGCACGCTCAAAGCATCTACAGATACATCTGATATCCCCATCATCATGTTCACTCGCCAGGATACACCCGAAGCCGTTCAATTAGGTTTGCAAATTGGGGCTGTAGATTACATCCCCAAAGATGCTTTCGCCCACGCCGTATTACTGGAAACCATTCGCCAGATGGGACTTTTCGAGGATGACGATTGAGACAAACAACGAGAACAACTTGCGCATCACTACAGCGCTGTCAATTACAACGCTGGCAACCGCAACGCTGGTAATCATCACCTGGGTCATTAAAAAGCCAGCGCTATTGGCATTTGGGGAAACCAATAGTCCCATGTCGCCCGGAGCAGCCAGCCTTTTTTTGCTAATCAGCCTGGGAACCCTTTACAAAGCATATCGCCCCTGGGAGCGGGTCAAACAAATCGTATTTACCCTGTTCATCCTGCTATACTCAACCATTTTTCTTGTTCAACACGTTTTGGGATTAGGTGGATCCATGGAACGCGCCGTGCTGGACGAAATAACCGGTCCCGGCGGTTTTCCCATCGGCATCATGACTCCAATAGGCAGTTTGTGGGCCACACTGCTGGTTGGCGCCCTGCTGCTGGCCGTTTTACACAGCCCCAAAACCCCACTGACCCTGGCTTCAGCCCTGCTCAGCCTGATTATAGCTGCCGGAGGAGCAGTCTTTTTGTTGTGGTACCTTTTCGGCAGGCCACCCATCCCACACCTGGTTCATTTTCCCCCATCAATTCTCTCAACGCTATGTTTTACCATGCTGGGAACCGCCACCTTATTCCTGGTCACCCCGCACATCTCCAACCTGCAAATTTTTTCCACATCAGCCGTGCGCCAGAGTCTGTTCTGGAGCATTGTGCCAACCTTTATCACCATCATCATCTTCGATAATCTTATCAGCCGCTCCCTGCTGCCAAACCTGACCGGGCAAGAAGCAGCCTGGATTTTTTCAAAATCGATTTTCTCATCCCTGTTCTTTTCCCTGCTCATCATATCCATTACCTGGCATTTGGGCGACAAAATCGAACAGACCCACTCAGCGTTGCAAAAATCCGAAAAAAAGCTAAACGAATCAGACTCTCTTATAAAACAAGCCAGCCTCCAGCTCCAACTGCTCGATCGTATCTCACACATCGTCCTCAGCCTGCTACCACTAGAATCGGCCCTTGAAACCGTTGTCGAAGACATCAGTGAAGCCACCGGGTACCCTATCGTTTCCATTGAACAATACGATGCCGCCAGGCAAGTGATGATCTTCGGCATATACAGCAGCAAAGGCGCACTGCAACAGCGCACGCCATTCCAGGTTCCCGTTAACGAGACAGTTTCTGGCAGGGTAGCCATCTCAGGCATCCCGCTCTTCTCGAACGATGTTTCTGCCGACCCACAGTACAACAACCCCATCCTGCGCGAACTGAGCATTAAATCTTTCATCTGCATCCCGCTCTTCATGGATGAAAAAGTATGGGGTGTGCTCAGCCTGGCAGGGCCAGATGTGCGCCTGACTTCGCAAACATTCAACGAATGGGTCATAAGGCTGGGGAGTTTCATCTCAGTCCTGATCGCCCGCCGCCATTCCATGAACCAGTTGGTAAAAAGCGAAACCATCTTCCGCAGTGTTATCGAACAATCTCACGAAGGCATCATGATCATCGACGCCAGCGGGCATATCCTGGCCTGGAACAGCGGCATGACCAGTATCACAGGCCGATCACGAGAATATGCACTCAGCCGCACAATGGAACAACTATACCTTGAGTTCCTTCCGACTGCATGGAGTGGCCCAAGACACCCAACCGATATCGATAGCATGATCAAAAACCTGCCTTCCATTACCGGCAGCGCAACCCCAACCTTTGAGATGCAACTATTCTTTCCTGGGATTACCGCCCCGAAAATAGTAGAAACCTCCGTTTTTGCCATCGATGAAACCACCGGCCCACTCACCTGCATCATGATGCGCGATATTTCCACCCGCAAACAAACCGAAGAACAAATGGCCTGGCAGCTGCATGTAGAAGAACTGCTGGCAACCTTGCACGCCTCGCTCATCTCAAATAACATGTCCATTGGCAACCTGGCATCCCTGGTGCTGGAAAATGCCAAAAAATTGACCAACAGCGAACATGGCTTTGTTTCAATCATCGATCCATGGAACAAAGAAAACGTAGCCTATACCCTGACAGAAATGATGGACGAATGCCAGATACATATTGAGAGCCGCCGGGTGGCCTTTCCGATTTCTCCCGATGGCACTTACCCGAGCCTGTGGGGATACGCGCTCAACATGCGTCAGATGTTTTTCACAAACACACCCAGCCAGCACCCTGCCTCGGTGGGTATTCCAGAAATGCACGTACCCATCGAAAAATTTCTCTCCGTCCCGGTGATGCTTGGGAATGACCTGGTAGGCCAGATCGCCCTGGCAAACCCTGGACGCGACTACACCGAGCGTGACCTGGCTGGCGTACAAAAATTGGCCGAAGCCTATGCCCTCGCCATCCAGCGCTTACGCTGGGAAGATTCTCTCAGCCTGCGGCTCTCACAACTCTCACTGCTCAACGAAACCGCCAAAAGCATCACATCCCTGATGAATATCGACCAGATATTCACATCTGCCGTAGAGATGACCAGCACACTGTTTGAGTATTTCCACGTTGGCATCTTCCAACTCAACAAAGCCGATGAATTGGTAATGAAAGCCAATGCCGGGCAATACCGGCACATTTTCCCGCCTGGACACAGCATCCCATTGGGAAAGGGCATGGTTGGGCACTGCGCTGCCACCGGCAAAATGTACCTGGTCAACAATGTTCGCGCTGACCCATACTATATTAACCCAGCCCCAGATAAAATGCTCACCCGCTCCGAACTGGCTGTACCCATCCGCAGCAAAGAAAAAATACTGGGAGTGCTGGATGTGCAAAGCCCGCACCTGAATGCCTTCGACGCAGATGACACCGCCGTGATAGAAACCCTGGCCGGGCAAATTGCCACCGCCATCGAAAACGCCCGGCTCTACCAGACCGTACAAGACGAACTGAATGAACGCATCCGCATCGAACAGGCCCTGAGCGACAGCGAAACCCAATACCGTGAGCTTTTCACCCGCATGAAGGAAGGTTTTGCCATGCACCAGCCCATCTTTGGAGCAGATGGCACGGTAAAAGACTTCAGCTATGTTCGAGTTAACCCGGCTTTTGAAGAATTGACTGGCATCTCTACCGAACAAGTGCTCGGAAAAACACTCCGCCAGGTTTTCCCCGATATCGACACCATGTTTTACACCGAATATAGCCGCGTAGCCATCAGCGGGCAGCCTGCCATGTTTGAAACCTACATCCAATCACTCGACAAATATTATCTTGTTTCAGCCTTTCGGCTGGAGACCGGCGAAACTGCCAACATCTTCATGGATATTAGCCAAATCAAACAGAATGAGAAAAAACTCAAAGAAATGCTCCTTGAAAAAGAAGTCCTGCTCAAAGAGATTCACCATCGCGTTAAAAACAACCTGCAAGTCATCATCAGCCTGCTTGGGCTGCGCTCCGACCAGATTGAAGACCCGGCAGCCCTGCAAGTCTTCCAGGATTGCCAGAACAGCGTACGGGCAATTGCCCTCATCCATGAGCGCATCTACCAATCGGCCAACCTGGCGCAAATCAGCGCACCAGAATATATCTCCAGCCTGGTCGAATACCTGACAGGCGTTTTCTCCGAAGATGTTTTTGCCGTCGATATTAACCTGGATATCGCCCCGCTGGTGCTCGACCTCGATAGCGCCATCCCCTGTGGGCTGATCGTTACCGAGTTATTCACCAACGCCCTGAAACATGCCTTCCCCCAACCCTATAACCCCGAGGCCCCAATCCAATCCCTGTGGATAAAATTTTACGACAACGGATCCGGCTATACCTTGATCTTACATGATAACGGCATTGGCCTGCCCGCAGGTTTTTCCGTCCAAAACACAAGCTCCCTGGGGTTGCAACTTGTATCACTCCTCACACAAAAACTGGATGGCAACCTGGAATTTCACAACCAGGGCGGCGCCTATTTTGAGTTAAATTTCCCTTATCCAGCCACCGACCAGTAGTGTGGAGGTTTGTAATGAAACCATCAAAAGTGTTTATTGTTGAAGACGAAGTGATCGTCGCCCATGAAATTGCCCAAAAGTTAAAAAAGATGGGCCATGATGTGGTTGGGATGGCCGCCACCGGGGAACAGGCAGTCGAAACCGCGCTCAGGGAACGGCCCGATTTGATCTTGATGGACATCAAACTCAAGGGAAAAATGGATGGTATTGAAGCTGCGGAAAAAATCCACGCCCAATCACAAATCCCGTTAATCTACCTGACGGCCCTGAGCGATGAGCAAACCCTCCAGCGAGCAAAAATCACCGAACCGTATGCCTACATCCAAAAACCAATCACCAGCCGCGAACTCCACATTGCTGTAGAGATTGCCCTGTACAAACACTCCGTCCAGCGCGAACTGAGCATCCAACTCCAACGCATGACAGCCATGCGGATGATCGACCAGGCCATTATCAACAGCCAGGATTTACAATGGACAATGCGGGTTATCCTGCACCAGGTGGCGATCCAGCTCGAAATCCCGGCAGTAGCTGTACTCCTGGCCAGCCCCTATGGCGGGATGTTGGAATATTTCCAGGCATACGGATTCCACTCCAAAGCGTACGAAAATTTCCATCTCAACCCCGGGCAGGGGTTTGCCGGGCAGGCTTTTGCTACAGGCCGCCGGGTTTTCATCGCCAACTTACGAGATGCCGGCCAGGCAGATGACCGCCTGGGCTGGATGCTGACCGAAGGCTATGTATCGTATGTGGCAATGCCGCTTGCCAGCAAAGATAAAGTGGCAGGTGTTATCGAACTATATACCAACACCGCTTTTGAGCCAAATGAAGAGTGGTACGATTTTCTCGAAGCTCTCTCCCAGCAAGCAGCCATCGCCGTAGAAAACGTCAGCCTCATCAGCCAGCTTTCATCATCTAACCTGGAAATTATGCAATCTTACAATTCCACCATCATCGGGCTTTCGGGCGCGCTCGAGCTGCGTGACAATGATACCCAGGGACACAGCCTGCGCGTGACCGAACTGACCCTGCGCGTGGCCCGCGAGCTTAGAATCCCGGCTGACCAGATGGATCACATCCGGCGCGGCGCATTATTGCATGATATTGGGAAAGTTGGCATCCCCGATGCAATTTTGCTCAAGCCCGGGCCTCTTTCATCTGACGAATGGGATGTCATGCGCCGCCACCCCCACCTGGCCAAAGACATCCTCAGCCCAGTACCATTCCTGCGCCCCGCACTTGAAATCCCGCTATATCACCACGAACGCTGGGACGGCAGCGGCTACCCTTATGGGTTGAAAGGTGACAAAATCCCGCTGGCTGCCCGCATCTTTGCTGTGGTTGATGTGTGGGATGCCCTGCTGGCAGACCGGCCTTACCGCAAAGCCTGGGACAAAGAACGCGCCAAAGCCTACCTGCGTGCACAAGCCGGGATCTTGTTCGACCCGGATATTGTTGAAGTGTTCATCAGAGTATCCGAACAAGAATTACCGGCCCCAAAAAGCCAAAATTGACCTGTCCCATATCTACCAGGGCACCCCCCATTTGTACTACCCTGACAGTGCACTCATCGCACCCCCAATCCCCCGCGAAGCGGGGGATTTCCCTTACTTGATGTTATTGATAAAAAAACGGCGTAATTTTCCGTTTCTTACAATTGTGAAAAGTATCACAGTATTTTCGGCAAAAAGTAAACAAGTTTTCTTCCGTTTCGGAAGAATCTTCTTGACTATTTCGCGAAACGGTATACAATATTGATAGTAATAAACCAGTATAAATATGCACAAAAAACCAACGTTTACAATCAGATACCATTTTGAAAACGCCTCGCGGCGTTTTTTCCATTAATAGAGGTACCTGATGACTAATTTGCAGCAGGAGGCGCCATCGTTTTGACCGCAAACTCCATCCCTTCTTGCATGACCATCCAAATTTCGCACCACACCACTGAATAGTTTCAAACACCAAAAGGAGACAAAATGTTCTCGAAAACGCTCAAAAAATTGGTTTTTGCAGGCTTAATCATCATCATTGCCATTGTGCCAGTTTTGGCCATCTTCTCAGAAAATACCAGCCAGCAGTATGACATCCCGCGCATGCTGGGGATGGAAGGTTCAGTAAGCGAAGTAGCCCAGCTTGCCGGGCCTCCGACCACCGATATCAGTGCCCCAATTTTCGAAACACACGGTTCCGCTCACTCATCTGACAAGGACCTGCGTGATCTGCCCCAAACCGGCCCCAAAGACAAGAAACCCGCCCGCGAAATGGGCAGCCCGTTTGACCCAAGCGCTTCGGTGATCCAGCCAGATGGCGCTCTGCAGGGTTCGGCTCCCGCCATCAATATGCCTGCTCCTACAAATGGAACCGGCTTCGCTGGTCTCGACCTGCAAAACTGGGGCGGCGGCTGGCCTCCTGATACACATGGCGCGGTTGGCCCCAATCACTATATCCAGGCTGTTAATACATCCATGGCTGTCTATGACAAAGCCACTGGAACGCGCCTTTCGGCCTTTACCATGAATAACTTCATGGGCGGTGTTGCTGGCAGCGCCTGCGATGCCTACAACCAGGGCGATCCAATTGTGCTTTACGATCAATATTCTGGCCGTTGGATTGTGACCGATTTCGCCTGGAAATCGACTCGCGGCCCATTCTACGAATGCTTTGCTGTTTCCAAAACCGCCGATCCGGTTTCGGGTGGTTGGTGGTTCTACCAGGTTGAAGTCAGCGCCACCCAACTGGGCGATTACCCCAAACTGGGCGTGTGGCCTGATGGTATCTACATGGGCGCCAGCATGTTCAAGGCAGCCCGCACCTACAGCGGCGCCAAAGTATGGGTCTTCAACCGCAGCGATCTGATCAGCGGCGCAACCCTGCGCAGCGTTTCCTTCACGCTCGGAACCAGCTACTTCAGCGTTTTCCCCAGCACCACGGCCCCATTCGGTGGCGAACCGCCGGCTGGCACGCCAAACTACTTCTTCTCTGACTACGGTGTGACCAACGCTGTGCGCATGTGGAAATTCACCACCAACTGGACTACCCCCTCGGCTTCATCGTTCACCGGCCCGGTCACCATTGCTACGGCTGCTTATACCAAGCCGGCCAGCGCCAGTGTTCCCCAGAAAAACTCAACCGAAAAACTCGATACCCTGGGCGACCGTCTGATGAGCAACTTTGAATATCGCAACCTGAACGGTGCTGAGTCGCTCTGGCTGACCCGCTCTGTGATGAACGGTACCTATACTGGCATCCGCTGGATGGAAATCCGCGGCATGAGCGGCACACCTTCCGTTTACCAACAGGGCACCTTCGCCCCCGATACCAACTACCGCTGGATGCCCTCCATCGGTGTGGATAAGTTCGGCAACATGGCAGTCGGCTACAGTGTTTCTTCTTCCACCATGTTCCCCGCCATCCGCTACGCTGGCCGCCTGGCTGGCGACCCGCTGGGCACGCTCGGTCAGGGTGAAGCATCCCTGGTTGAAGGTACCGGCTCGCAATCTGGCGGTTACAACCGCTGGGGCGACTATGCCTCTATGACCATCGACCCCAATGATGGTTGCACCTTCTGGTTCACTACCGAATATTATGTGACCACCGGCAGCAACTGGCAAACTCGCATCGGTTCCTTCAAATTCCCCGGTTGCCCGTAATTTTTGATCAAATAAAAAAATCCCCCAGAGTTTTCTCTGGGGGATTTTTTTATTCTCTCGGAAGGGAGCTACTCCATCCTGGGTTAAATGCGCAGGTTCTATTTAACTCAAGTTGCTACCTTTGGCGCAATCGCCCTCATCCCTGGCCCTTCCCCCGGCGGGGGAAGGGAATTACCCCCCTCTCCCTTTGGGAGAGGGCCGGGGTGAGGGAACTCCTTGCAAAAAGGCAGTTTGACATATC
>CAIJPN010000074.1 GCA_903822545.1 uncultured Anaerolineae bacterium
CCTTGATATGTCAAACTGCCTTTTTGCAAGGAGTTCCCTCACCCCGGCCCTCTCCCAAAGGGAGAGGGGGGTAATTCCCTTCCCCCGGCGGGGGAAGGGCCAGGGATGAGGGCGATTGCGCCAAAGGTAGCAACTTGAGTTAAATAGCAAGTTATGCGGTACTGCGTTTATTCTTTCTGCAACAGGCGGAAAGCCACGCCACCCAGCAGCAGCGGCAGCCAGAACGTTAGCCCGCGATAAACCAGGGTGATGATAACAGCTTGTTCCCACGGCACGCGCAGCGAAGTCAGCGCAAAAGGCAGGATACCCTCCACCACACCAATTCCAGAAGGAGTCGGAGACATGACCAGGAACAGGTAGGCCGTGGCAAACCCGGCAATAATGGTTCCAGCAGAATAATTCACCCCAAAACTGAGAAAGGTCAACAACAGGATGGTGGTTTGCAAGGCTTTACCATTTAGCGCAAACAGGAAAGGGACAATCAACTTGCGCCGTTTGCTACGCAATATCGACAGGCCATCGGCTACTTCCAGCGCAAACTCATAAGCCGCCACCTCGCGGAAGTATTCTTTTTGGATAAAGCGCCATAATACCCGGTTAATTTGACGCGAGAGCCAGGCCAGCACCCGCCCCAGCCTTTCTCCCGACTGCGAACCGATATAAATCAAAACCCCATAGGCTGCAACCAGCGCTGTCATAAAAACCGAAGCAGTCAATTCTGCCGGGCTGAGATCATTGCGGCGGACAAGCACAATAATTCCAAGCGCGAGAATCCCCAAAAAGGCGGTGTAATCAAGAAAAAGGTACAGGGCAGCGGTAGCGGCTGCCAGCCCGCGAGGCAGGTTGCGCTTCCCGGCATCATCCACAAAGATGGCGACCCCACCAAACCCGCCGCTGGGAGCCACCACGTTGATAAAGTTGGTCGCAGTTGAAAGCAGCACCAGATGGCGGTATTCCTCGCGAACATCCATCAGCCGGTACAAAGAGCGATACCCGGCAGCATCATTCAGCACCCAGCCAAACTGCACAAGCACCGCCAGCGACATAAAACGAAAATCGCTACGCTGCAGAGTCATCCAGGTGTTCTCCAGTTCGCCAAAACTAACAATCAGGATGGCGATGGCAATAAAGAACGCCAGGATAATGAAAATTTTCCGCATGATTAAGATTATACAGCCGAAAACGACGCCCTTTGCGGGCGTCGTTTTTCCATGATCAGGCGCTTGGTTCTGCGCGAGCGATTTTATCGTGGTCAGGCAGGAGATCTTCAGCGTTGCGAATGGTCGGGATAAAGTATCCGGCCAGGCCTACGAGGACAATTGCCAGACCGGAAAAAAATAGCAGCAAGCCCATGCCAGCCCCAGGGCCGGTTCCCACCAGCCAGCCGAAAGTCGCGGGAAGGAAAATCCCATTCCGCATGGCCGGTTCGAGCACAAAATCGGCCAGTATCCCGCCGATGATGGGCGCAATGGGTTGGGTGAACCAGGCGATCAACCGCCGGGCCGAGAAAACCCGCCCCTGGATATCTGGCGCGACTTTGGATTGCCAGATGGCCTGGTTGGAGCCATTGATGACAGGCGCCATCAGCCCGCCCAGCAGCATGCCTGCCAACCAGAAGGTCAGGCCATTCAGCCCCAGGATGGCAATGGATACAACGCCGCTATAGATCCAGCCACCCAAAACACCGTGGACGCGGCGTTTTAGCCCGCCCCAGGCGCTCATCGCCACCCCGCCAATGATGGCGCCGATGGCGCCGGCAGTCTGGACGATGCCGAAGATGGTGCTATCCTGGTTGGTGCGCGCCAGGATCATCGGCGCGAAAACGGTCATACCAATCCCTGAAAACAGGTTGCCAAAGAAAAAGATCATCTGCAACCCCAACAGGCTGGGACGAGCGAAAATATATTTGAAACCGAAGATGGCCTGTTTCCAGATGCTACCTTCGGCTTCCACGCCTTCGACGGTGCGCTCCGGTTGGGGGATTTCCACAATTGCCAGGGCGCCCAATGCAAAAAAGAAAGTGACCACATCGATGACCAGGATGCCAGTCAACCCAATAATTGGATACAACATCCCGGCCAGCAGCGGAGCAACAACACCCGGCCCGGCCTCCATCAGCGATACCAGCCCGTTGGCGCGGCCCAGCTGTTCTTTGGGAACCATCGATCCGATGGCGGCAGAATAGGCCGGCCACTGGAAGGTATTGCCCAGCCCATAAAGGATGGCTGTCACATACAGGTGCCAGAATTGCAGCATTCCCAGCGCCGAAAGCAGCATAATCGCAAAGGTAGCCAGCACGGCTGTCAGGTCGCTGAACATCATCATCAGCTTGCGATTGTACTTATCGACCATCACCCCGGCGGGAATGGACATCAGCAAAAACGGGGTAATGTAAAAAACCTGCTGCAAGCCCATGGCAGTGGCGCTTTTGGTTTGCTGGAACATCCACAGGGCCAGCGCAAAGCCGCTCATGCCCGAAGCCAGGATGGATACAATTTGCCCGATCCAGATGATAAAAAACGCATTCATGCCGGTGGGACGTTTGGATAGGTTCATAAGACCTCGCTTTGCTTTTGTGATGTTAAGCTGGATTATCCCACACCAAATAGCCACGATTAAGCCATTTTTTCAGCAGTCGCAGCTTATACCCACGCCGTGCGAGCGATTCGGCGCTGGCTGTAAACCATTGCCGCAGCCCAAACGTGCGCATGGCCGCTGATTCGGCCACGGCAGCCTTCCAGGCCTCAAAAAAGTCGAAGATCGGCTCGCCGGGCACGATGCGGTGAATGTAGTTTTTGGGCAAAATTGTCTGGAACTCAACCGGGTCAAAACCCAGGTGAAAGTTGGTGTAAAAAACAAGAGCTTCTCGCAACCAGCCGGTTTCAGTGCGACGCAGCATGTTCGTCGCCAGGATGGCCCCAGTAGGGTTGGAAGTTCCCTCCACCAACAGGCCGCCGGGCAGCACATAGCGCGACATGCGTTCCCAAGCCGGGGCTACATCGGCTTCTTCGTATTGGCGTAGCACGTTGAAAGCGCGAATGGCGCGCACGGCCTCACCCGGCTCCAGCGGCAGGTTAAAACCGCCCAGCCGGAAAAATGTGTGGGCATCGACAAAAGGCAGGGCGCGGGCCACACGCTCCGGTTCGATTTCCACCCCCAGGATACCCAGGTCAGGGTTCAGGCGGCGGAACCGTTCGGCGCTTTCAAGCGTGGTGAAAGCTTCCGCCCCATAGCCAATATCCACAAACAGGGCGTTGTCAAAGCGCCCATCGCGGCGCGTCAACAGGCCAGGGTCATAGAGCAGCATCAGGTTATCCACCGGGCGCAACCGGTTACGGGCAGTTTTGCCACGGGTGGGCTGGCCTTCCGGTTTTTTGGAGACAGCGAACGGATGGGATGGTTTTGGCATGGCGCAAAAAAACTCCGGGGCAAGTATACCAAGTTCAGCCGGGTGGAACTTCCGCACTCATCATCCAAATAAGAGTAGAATATTGCCCTATGAAATTTACCACCCTGTTTTTTGACCTGGACGATACACTCTACCCCGGCGATAACGGTCTCTGGCACGCCATCAAAAACCGCATCTCGCAATACACTACCGAGCGCATGGGCATCCCAGAAGCGGTGGCTGAGCCGCTGCGCCAGCATTATTTTGAACAGTACGGCACCACCCTGCGCGGATTGCAGATCCACCACCATGTGGATACAGCGGAGTACCTGGCCTATGTGCATGATGTGCCGCTGAAAGATTTCCTGCAGCCCAACCCGGCCCTGCGTACCATTATCCAGGCATTGCCTACCCGCAAGTTTATCTTCACCAACGCAGATGTGCCGCATGCCAACCGGGTGCTGGATGCCCTGGGGCTTTTGGACTGCTTCGATGGCGTGATCGACGTACTGGCGCTGGCCCCCTACTGCAAACCAACACCCGAATCCTTTGAAATTGCCCTGCGGCTGGCAGGTGAACCCGATCCGGCGCGCTGTGTCATGATTGATGATTTACGCCGCACAACCCGCGCTGCGCGCGCCAGCGGGTTGTACAGCATACTCTACGGCCAGCCCGATCCGCAAAGCGATGCCGATGCGGCATTCACGGACTGGTCGTTATTACCCGCTATTCTCAATGGGAGGCCCTGATGCACACCGAAAATATCTGGATTGTGATCGTGCTGCTGGTCGTGATCATGGTTGGTTCAAACCTGCTGATGTTAGGCGCTGCACGCGGGATGCGTGGTTCGCGGCTAGATTTTTGGAAGGATGTATCCAAAGGCTCCGATTCGATGCAACAGCAAGATAAATCATTGGAAGAATTGAATCGCCGTGTCCAGGCGCTCAAACGCCAAAAAGATGATGACGATGATGGTTTCAAGTTATAGGGGTAAACGATTCTTACAATCTTCTTACGCCATCCAGGCAGTAGAATTCATCAATTTTTAATCCTGGGGTGCTATACCTGTTGATTAAATTTGGAGGTTTCTGTGAACAAAATCTTAAAATATTCCCTGATTACCTTTGTAAGCATCGTCCTGCTGGCCGGAACTTTTTCTGGCGGAGTATTGGCGGGTTATTTTGTCTCAAATGGGATGCGCCCATTCAGCACAGCCCTGCCCACAACCGAATTCACCCTTACCCCTGCGCCCGATGAGTCCATCCTGCCTTCCAATCACCCGCCGATCACTTCCGGCGAAACCGGCACACCAGGCGACCTGCAAACCACCTTCGCACCCTTCTGGGAAGCCTGGACGATCATCCACCAATACTACGTCACCCAGCCGCTGGATGATGTCAAACTGATGCAGGGTGCCATCCGCGGCATGATGGCAACCCTCGAAACCGGTCGCAACTACTATTACAACGCCGAAGAAGCCAAATCCAGCAATGATGTCATGAATCGCCCTGACTATACCGGCATCGGGGCCTGGGTCAGCACAGATAAAGAATACCTGACCGTTATCAGCCCCATCAAAGGCTCTCCCGCCGAGGCCGCCGGGCTAATTCCCAATGACCAGATTATCGCCATCGATGGCAAAGACATGACCGGCGTTGACCCTGAACAGGCCCGCCAAAAAGTGCTTGGCCCCGAGGGAACTACCGTTGTCCTGACCATTTACCGCCAGGGTGAAGACCCCTTCGATGTCACCATCACCCGCGCCCGGATCGAGATCAAACTGGTTGAATCAAAAATGCTTGATAACGACATCGCTTATGTCCAGCTCACCAGCTTTGGCGAAACCGCCGACCAGGATTTACGCGCCGCCATCGAAGAAATGCTGGCCCAAAACCCCAAAGGCCTGATCCTCGACCTGCGCAACAATGGCGGCGGGTTACTCAACCAGGCCATCCAGGTTTCATCCGAATTCCTACCAGCTGACCAGGTGGTGATGTATGAAGTTTACGGTGACGGCACACGTGACACCAAAAAATCAGTCGGCGGCGGAATAGCGCTCGATATTCCCATGGTTGTTCTGATCAACGAAGGCTCGGCTTCGGCCTCCGAAATTGTCGCAGGCGCACTGCAAGACCTGGGACGCGCCAAACTGGTTGGGGTAACATCTTTTGGCAAAGGCTCCGTGCAATCACTGGTGCCGCTCAGCAACGAGCAAGGTGTGGTTGGAGTAACCGTAGCCACCTGGGTCACCCCCAAAGAACGCCAGATCCAGGGCATTGGCCTGGCCCCCGATTTCGTAGTTGAGATCACCAAAGAAGATTTCGCCGCCAAACGTGACCCGCAATTAGATAAAGCCATCGAACTGCTCACCAACCCATAAACATAATCACGCGGCTGGCAGGTTGCCTGCCAGCCGCGTGTGGTAAATTTCTAACAAAAAACTGATGCAACACAAACCAACCTTAGACGTATACGAAATAAAATAAAAAAAACGGAGGAAACCATGTTTTTCGATATCAACTACATGATTTACATGATCCCGGCCTTCATCCTGATGGCCCTGACATCATGGTACGTCAAATCAGCATACAGCAAATGGAGCCAGGTACGCTCCATCAGCGGATTGAATGGCGAAGAAGCTGCCCGCCGCCTGATCAGCGCCAGTGGCCTGTACGGCATCCGGCTCGAAGGCATCCCCGGCGAAATGACCGACCACTACGACCCCACCAGCAAAACCCTGCGCCTATCATACAACGTCGCCCGCCAACCATCGGTTGCTTCACTTGCTATTGCAGCTCACGAACTCGGCCATGCCATCCAAGATGCCGAAGATTATTTCCCACTGCGCCTGCGCGCCGCACTCGTCCCAGCCGTCAACATTGGCTCAAACCTGGGCTGGTTCCTCATCATGATCGGCCTGTTCCTCAACTTCACTGGCCTGGCCTGGGTTGGCGTCATCGCCTTCGCCGCCGGAACCGTCTTTGCCCTCGCCACCCTGCCAGTCGAATTTGACGCATCAGCGCGCGCCAAACGCCTGCTGGCCGACAGCGGCATCATCCGCACCGAAGAAGAGATGGCGGGCGTCAACAATGTGCTCAACGCCGCCGCACTCACCTACGTCGCCGCGCTCGTCACCGCCGCACTGCAACTGCTCTACTACGTCGGCCTGGTTGGTGGACGCCGCCGCGATTAACCGATTTCGTTTTCATCGTAAGGGCGCAGCAATGCTGCGCCCTTATTTTTTAACCAGGAAATCCATCTGGTGAGCAATATAAATCAATTCCCCGCGCAGCACTTGCGCCCGGCGCAGCGCCAGCCAATTTTCAAACGCATGAGCATCCAACCCAGGGTGGTTTTTGAGCGATTCTTCAAAAAAGTGCAGGATAAAGTGCAGGAAATAACCCTCCTCAGCTGGATACTGCCCTTCGGTTGGATACACCACCCAATCTGATGCCCCGGCGGAAAGAATCCGCCCTGACGCTTGTGCAATGTGCCCGAACAGGTGCCGCCCCGCCTGGCTATCACCACCCGTTGGGCGAGAATCCATCGAGGCGTGATACAGCGCCTCGATTTTTGCATCCAGCACCGGGTCGGTGGCTGGTTCCAGCGTGGTCACCCCATCAAAATTAATGGTCAGCCAGCCCAGGCCCCCGGTTTTTATGAGTGAGAAAAGTTTGGGCAGCGAACCCGGCATGGGCAGCAAATCCAAAAAAGCGTGGGCGATCAACAAATCTGCCTTTTCCGGGGCCGACTCGATAAACTCAAAGACATCTGCTCGCCGAAAGTGGATTTGGATATCGCGGCTATCATCAAACAACCTGAGCTGGTTCTCGCCAATTGTTTGCGCCCGCAGCCCAAAATTTTGCGCCCACCCAGGCAGCCATGCCATCCCAAACTGGATATTTTCTGCCATCTCATCGACCAGTGTGTAGCGGGCTTTGGCAAGCACGCCCCAACGCAGCAGGCGCGCGATCATCGTGCCGATGCCGCCGCCCACTTCAATAATTTCAAGCGGGTGCGATGGCAGGTTGTTTTTCAGCGCATCAAGTACAACGCGATTCAAGGCGCGGTCATCCACGCTCTGTTTGGCAATCAAGTAACGGGGGAAGGAATAATCCATAAACTACACAATTTCTCCACAATTTCTGTAGATTTTTTCCACAGGCTTTAACTATACTTCACAAAATCAGTTCCAGGAAATAATCATGTTCCTGCACTGGCATCACTTCAAAACAAGATGACAAAGGATCACAAAATATGGGTTCGTCTTCACAATCTGCCTTGCAAACCAAAACAAAACTGGTGATTGATATCCTTATCTTTGTCGGCTTCCTGTTGGCTATGGATCCGCGCGCGACTGGCATTGCGCTACACGAATGGTTGACCGTGGCGGCTATGGCGGCTGTGATTACACACCTGCTGCTTAGCTGGCAGTGGATCGTAGAAGTGACACGCCGATTTTTCAACATGAAAGCAGCCCGACCACGCCTGAATTATGTGCTGAATGTGCTACTGTTTATCGATATGACGCTGATCATGTTTACAGGCATTATGATCTCGCAGTCATTCATCCCGTTTTGGGGTATCCAATTGGCTGAAAACTTCAGCATGCGGCGTTTCCATGATATGACCGCCAATTTATTCATCCTGCTCTTAGGGCTGCATGTGGCGCTGCACTGGAATTGGATTGTGAACACGGCAAAACGCTACATTCTCCAGCCTTTTGCGGGGCTGGCTGCGAAGAAAAGCGAAGCCAACGAGGTAAAGGCATGAAAACCATCATTCGCATTTTGATCATCCTGGCAGCCGCCGCACTGGTTTCAGGCATCTTCTGGGCTCTGACGAGCGCTGCTTCCAGCGGCAGCGGGTTCCAGGCAGATGGCGAGTTTCGCAGCACTGGTGAATTGGATCGCCGCGCAACCGAAGGTTTTGTAGAAGGCAACTTCCGACCAGATCATGAAGATGGCCGGCGCGGAGAATTGGGTTTTGGCGTTTTTGGGATCATTGGAACACTGCGCTTCTTGATCCCCATCAGTTTGATTGTGGCTGTAGTGCTGTTCGTCGAACGAGGCCTGAACAAAAGGCAATCGGCCCAAAGATCATGAATTCCCCTTCTTAAGACATTTTCTCCTCTGGCTGGCAGGCTCCGGTTTTGGCCGGGGCCTGCTTTATTTTTACGGGAAGACCAGTTCCAGCAGATTCAAAATCGCTGCAAAAAGGTGCGGATTTGGCCCGCAGTTCGCTCCCAGGTGGGCTGCTGGCGATAGCGCTGGAGGGCATTGACTGACATACGGGCGAGTAAATCTCGTTGGGTGGCAAGCGTGTCGAGGCGGGCTGCCAGAGTACGAGCATCGCCGGGATGAATCAGGTAGCCGGTTTCTCCTTCGCGGATGATTTCTCCGGCGGCCCCGACGGTAGTTCCAATGGCAGGCAATCCAAAGCTCATACCTTCAAGGTAAACGATGCCAAAGCCTTCGTAGCTGGATGGGACAACGAGCAGGTGCGCGCGCTCAAACTTTTCGCGCAGCAAATCACCATTTAGCGCGCCGTGGAATGTGACTGTGGTTGAAAGGCCATGAGCAGCGGTAAATTCTTGCATTGCAGAAGTGTAGGCTGGGTCGAACGTCAGGCTTCCAACAATATCGAGCTGGTAACGCGAGAGATTGTCCCGGGTTGCCGCCAGGGCTTCAAGCAGGGTGTGAAGGCCTTTACGTTCGATGATATTGCCAAGGAATAGAATCCGCAGAGGGGAGGCTTCTGCGGCTCGCGCGGTGACAAAAGCTTCAGGTTGGGCGGGGCCAAAGCGGTCAGTTGGGGGGTAGGCTACCAGCGCGGGACGAGAATCCCCAACCAAAGCGCTGACAACTTTCTGCGTGGTCTGTGAGTTGAAGATGAATCCATCCACAGAGTTCAGATAACGCTTTTCCACGATCTGGTAGCAGGAATTTTGCCAGGCCGGGCGCTGCTCGGAGCAGCGCAGGTGGTGAACCAGGCTGATAATGGGGTAGCCCAGACGGTTCTGGTTGGCAGCCAGCAGGGATGGGTGGTTTAGTTCATCTTCGATGAGCAGGTCGAGACCGCGCGGCAGGCGGAAGGTGAGGTTGTCGGCCAGGTGGGCGGCATAGTTGCGCCAGGGCAGGCTGATGATTTCAACCGTATCCCCATTGTCGCGCAGGAATTCGACCAGTTTGCGATCGTAGAGATAGCCGCCACTGAGGGTGTCAAGCGAGCCGTAGATGAGGAACCCGAGTTTCATATTTTAGGTTTGTTATGCTGCAACAGTGCCAAAATAACAGATCAACGGGATAATGAATAGGAAACCCATGCAATTTCATTTTCCCAGAGCACTACCGTGAGTTTGGTGATGTTGGCATCTGTGATTTTTCCGTTGAGCCGGGCAGCCAGGATGCGCGAAAAATGTTCGATGGATGGGTTCAGCCCGGCAAATTCGGGCAGGTCGTTAAGCATTTTCTCTTTGTAATAGGCGACGGTTTCGTTAAGGTGCTTTTCAACATCGATTATATCGACGAGATAACCGTGCTGGTTGAGGGTTACGCCAGAAAGTTGTAATTCGATCACATACTGGTGTGAATTGGGGAGATTTTCAGGGCCCCAATCGCCACCGATCAGGTAGTGACGGGCGATAAAGTCGCGGCGAACGGCCAGGGTATACATAATTCTCCAGGGTAGGTGGGGGGAATCTTTCGCTTTTTAATGGGCATCCAGGGAAAAGGCTCAACATCAGGATGGGATGAATTCTGATGGGACTGGGCGCATGACAAGGCGGCCATTTTCGCGGGCAATGGGCATGGCAAAGGGGCAGGAATCGAGGCGGGTGCAGTAATCGAGGTCGCTGGCAATGTCTGGAAATATTTCAGGCGGCATGAAGCGGATTTCGTTGGCATTTAATGCCCGGTCGAGGTAGGGGCGCGGGTCAGGGGTCTCGCCATTGAGACGCGCTTCAAGATATTCGGCGCAAGCGCGGTCTTCCCCGTAGAAATCGCGCCCGGTGATGACAAACGTGACCTGCCCAGGTGACAGCGCCCTTACAGCGCAGACTGTTGCCTCAGCCACCGCAAAGCTGGCAGCAAATAATCGCTCCGCGTTGAAGCTGCGCACCGCGCCCTGGGTCCCCGCGCCGGTACGTTGGATTAGATGTCTGCCGCGCAAATCTTGCCGTAAAATCTCTGTCGGCGAGTTACCGAAATCAAAGCCTTTCGGCGGCATCCCATCGACTTCACCCATCACCAGCGCGCCGGGGATTTGCTCGCGCAGCGCCAGGGCTTCATCCACACCGCTGACCAGCGTAATACTCTGCGCGCCAACGCTGAAAGCATAGGCTGCATTCGAAAATGCGCGGATAACATCAATTACAATCACCACGCCAGTGGCATTTGAACAGGAATCATTGGAAACATAGTGAAAAATCATCTTCAGCTTCCTTCTGGAACTGGGATTATACCCCAGGCAAAAATACCAAAAGTCGGGTTTCTTCGGGATATAATCCCAAACATCACACACAAATCGGAGAAATCATGCCCAAGACACAAAATCGCGCTGTAATGATCTGGATGTTCATTTTTTCAGGAGTGGTGGCACTCCTGGTGGTTTTCGGCGGCTTTGTGCGGCTCACCCGCTCAGGCCTGTCCATCGTTGAGTGGAATCCCGTCAGCGGCTCACTGCCGCCAATGAGTGAACAGGCCTGGCAAGAAGAATTCACCAAATACCAGCAGACCCCCGAATTTATCAAGATCAACCCAAACATGACCCTGGAAGGCTACAAAGAGATCTTCTGGCTCGAATGGTGGCACCGGCTGATCGCGCGCCTGGCCGGGTTTAGCTATGCCATCCCGGTCTTCTATTTCCTGTTCCGGGGAGCCATCCCGCGCAAAGAGTTTGGCATTTACTTTGTGATGGGTACTCTTTTCATCGGGCAGGCCATCATGGGCTGGCTGATGGTAGCCAGCGGGCTGGTGGATCGCCCCTCTGTCAGCCACTTCCGCTTGACCTTGCACCTGCTGCTGGCACTTTCACTGCTAGGGTTAAGCCTGTGGACGGCGCTCGGCCACCGCTTTGGCTTCAACGACAACACAAAAAAAGCAAAATGGTCACCGCTTTCAAAAATCGCTGTTACCGGATTTGCCCTGCTGTTACTCCAGATCTCATATGGCGGCATGACCGCTGGGCTAAAAGCCGGTCACGTCTCAAACACCTGGCCGCTCATGTTTGGCAAACTCATCCCCGGCGGGCTTTTCAGCGCACCGCTCAACCTGCTCGAATCACCCCAAACCATTGTTTTCATCCATCGCTGGTTCGCTTTTGCGGCCCTGGGCATCATCATCTGGATATACTTTGAAGCCAAAAAACGCGGCGCGCCTCGCGACATCACCAACGGGCTGCTATGGCTGCTCGGCCTGGGCAGTTTCCAGATCACATTGGGCGTGCTGGTTGTGCTCCTGAGCGTCAAAATCGAACTGGCCCTGCTGCACCAGTTTACCGCAATCCTGGCCTACGCCCTGGCCATCTACTTCATCCACCGCTTCCGGGCGCTGGATTATGCCAAAAAATAAGGATATCCAGTCCCCAACTTAATTGGATATACGACAAGGATTCTCATGAAACGGATTTTTCCACCCATCCTGCTGCTCTTTCTTCTCGCCCTGATTCTGCTTTCCGCTTGTGAACAGGCAGCCCCCGCCACCATGCCTCCCGACCTTATTGGCAAAACCAACCCCATCGCGGCAGGCGATGATACCGCCATCGCAGCCGGGAAAAAGAACTTCAACGACATCTGCTCCAACTGCCACGGCGAAAGCGGACGCGGAGACGGCCCTTCGGCGGCCTCACTGGTTCCCCCGCCGGCCAACCTGGTTGACCTATCAAAAATCCAGAGCGATGATTATCTCTTTTGGCGCATCTCGTACGGCAAAGAAGGCACCGTTATGGTTGCCTGGAAAGATAATCTTTCAGAACAGGAAATCTGGCAGGTGATCAGTTACATCAAAACGCTCCAATAATTGGAGCGTTATCTGCTCATCGCGGGCGAGAATTGCGCTTCCTGCCGTAAATGCCCAGGCTGGCACAATTCCCGCCCGCGAAAGAAAAAAGCGGTTGGCGCGGCCTGGAACCTACACCACCACCAGGATCAGCTTCTCTAATTGTAACGAACTTCCGCCAACCAGCAATTCAAAAGCACCCGGTTCCACCGTCCGCTGCATTGACTCATCCAGGTACTCGAGTTGGGCCCGGCCAACCGGGAAGCTCACACTGCGGGTTTCTCCCGGCTGGAGGCTGATGCGCTGGAAGCCCTTAAGCAGCTTCACCGGGCGGGTTACGCGATTGCTTAAAACATCATGCACATAAAACTGAACAACTTCATCCCCGGCGCGGCTGCCCGTATTGGTGACATCCACTGAAAGCCTGGTGCTCTCATCCACACCGATTTTTTCAGCATCCAGCCGCAGGTTGCTATAGGCAAAAGTGGTGTAGCTCAAGCCATGCCCAAAGGCAAATAAAGGCTCGGGGCTGGAGAAAAGGTATCCGCGCCGCGCCGAAGGCTTGTGATAATAAAAAGCCGGGATCTGCCCAACAGAGCGTGGAAAAGTGACAGGTAGCTTCCCGCCTGGGTTGACATCCCCAAATAAAACATCCGCAACCGCCGTTCCCGCCGCCTGGCCCAGATACCAGCCTTCCAGGATCGCCGGGACGTGTTCGGCAGCAAAGTTAATGCTGGCCGGGCGGCCATGGATGAGCAGCAGGATAACCGGCTTACCAGTGGCAACCACCGCGCGCAACAGGTCATCCTGGCGGCCGGGTAAATCCAGGTTGTCGCGGTCGCCCAGGTGAGATGTTGACCAGCCCTCGCGGCAAGTTTGCTCGTTATCGCCGAGTACCAGCAGCGCCACATCAGCCTGTTGAACGGCAGAAACTGCTTCGGCGATCAAAACCGAATCGCGGGCCGGATCGGGTGCCAGGACTTCATCGTCAAACCACATTTGCCCGGCATCATTGGCAGATTGGGTCAGGCCGCAGCCTTCGGCATATATGATTTGGATAGTTTCGCCAACTTTGCGTCGGATCCCATCCAGCACAGACTCCGCGCAGCCGGGGTTCCCGCTATAACCGCCCAGCCGCACCGGGGCTGCATTCGGCCCGATGACTGCCAGCGAGCGCAATTTGGATTGTTCCAGCGGCAGCAAATTTCCCTCGTTTTTGAGCAAAACGATCGTTTTGTGCGCAGCCTCGAGGGCTAATGCCTGGTGTTCGGGGCAATTGGTGACCGAGATGGCGGATTCTTCATCCACAAACGGGTTTTCAAACAGCCCCAACTGGAACTTGACCCGCAGGATTTTCTCCAGCGCCGCATCCAGCAGCGCGAGCGGGATTCTCCCGGCCTCGACAGCCTGCTCCAGCGTTAGGAAACAACGCCCCAACTCGGCATCCACCCCACTGCGCAGGGCTTTTTCGGCGGCTTCAGCAGCATCGGCGGCAACATGATGCAGCCGGTACAGATCGTCCACGCCCCAACCATCCGAAATGACCAGGCCCGCGAAGCCCCATTCGCCGCGCAGCAGATCCTTCAACAACCAGGGGTTGACATGCGATGGCACACCGTTGATTTCGTTGTAAGATGCCATCACCGCGCCAATTTTGGCCTCGCGCACAACAGCTTCAAACGGCGCAAAGAGTTCCTCGCGCAGGATACGCTCGGACAGGTTGGCCGGGCCGCAGTTTGTCCCGGCTTCGGGCTGCCCGTGCGCGGCAAAGTGTTTGGCGGTTGCCAGGACGTGCCCAACTGCGCCATTGAATGGCCCGCCCTGCAAACCACACACCGCTGCCACGCCCAGCCGCGAAACAAGATGTGGGTCTTCGCCATAGGTTTCCTCGGTGCGGCCCCAGCGCGGATCACGGGCCAGGTCCAGTACCGGTGAAAGCACGTAATGTGCGCCACGCGCCCGCATTTCGCGCGCCACCGTCTCAAAGATACGCTGGTGCAGGCCGGTATCCCAGGCACTTGCCAACCCAATGGCCTGTGGGAAGCTGGTGGCTTCGTGCGCCATATAGCCATGCAGCCCCTCGCCAAATACCAACGCCGGGATACCCAGGCGGGTTTCTTCGCGCCAGAATTTTTGCGCAGTGTTCAAGAAGGCTACCGTCTGGCGGGTTTTACGTGCCCGGTGATGCGAGTTCATTACACCGATACCCATTGAAAAATGCTCACGGGCCAGTTCTGCCGAAAAGCTGCCATCGGGGTTCTCCAACCCAAAATCGCTGACCAGTTGGGCGCACTTTTCAGCCAGGCTCATGCGCGAGAGCAGGTCTGCCAGGCGGGCATCGATGGAGATGGATGGGTCATGATAGGGGAAAGTTGTCATAGGGTGTCCTTTTTTGTGTTCACAGGTTTTAATCCATTGTATCCTTTTATGCCCCGCAGTAAGCCAGGAACCAAAACCGCCAACTGATAGTCTTTAACCCACAGGCAGTATAATCACCATCATCCAGAGATCACCCACATGAAAGATCGCATCAAATCCATCCCGCTCCTGCTGCTCATCATCATATTTATCCTTCCTGCTTGCGCCCCGGCCATTGTGCAAGTACTCCCCAACCCGACGGCATATATTCTCGTCACCGCGCCAGCCGCCGCCACGCCGACGCCCTTCCAGCCGGGGAATAACAGCCTCCCCACCCTGACCCTGCCCCCGCCGCCGACTTTTACCCCCATCCCGCCCAGCGCCACACCAATTCCACCCACAGCCACGCCAATCCCGCCATCGCCCACCGCCGTGATGCCGACGCTGCCGCCGGTGCAGCCCAGCGCCATCCCCACAGCGATTGGGATTCGCCCGCAATATGCCATCACCGCCATGCTGGATTATGACGCCCACACGCTAACTGTGTCTCAGGATATTTACTATCCCAACAACACCGGGCAAACGCTCTCATCCCTGCTGCTGGCAGTCAACCCCAACCTGTGGAGCGGTGTCTTTGCGCTGCAAAGCCTGGCAGTTAACGACAACCCGCACAACGACTACAGTTTGGCTGGTCACGCCCTCACCATCAACCTGCCGAATGCCCTCGGGCCAGGAGACACCGTCAAAATCGGCATCAGCTACCTGTTAAACCTGCCCTACGCATCCTCCAAATTTGAGAATTTTGGTTACAGCTCCCGCCAGACCAACCTGACAGACTGGTTCCCATTCATCGTCCCGTACATCAACGGCCAGTGGATTTTGCGTGAACCGTGGGCCTTCGGCGAAAACCTGGTCTACGACAAAGCCGATTTCCACATCGAATTGGGCTTCGCCAGCCCCGATAACATCCCCGTGGTGGCGGCCTCGGCCCCGGCGCAGGCCACCGATGCCGGTCTGCGCTACACCCTGACCGATGCGCGCACCTTCAGCTTCTCCATGAGCCGCGAATTCGCCGTCAGCGCGCAGACCACCGCCAGCGGCGTAACCGTCACCAGCTACTACTACCCCGAAGATGCCGACGCCGGAAACGCCGTGCTGGCGCGCACCGCCGAAGCCGTCGAAACCTACTCGCGCGTTATCGGCCCCTACACCCACAGCGCCCTGTCAGTCGTCGAAACCGATCTCAACGATGGGCTGGAAAGCGACGGCCTATACTTCCTGGCACGCAGTTTCTATCGCAGCTACGATGGCACCGCCACCAACAACCTGACCGTCATCGGCATTCATGAAACCGCCCACCAGTGGTGGTTCGGCTCCGTTGCCAGCGACCAGGCCGAAGAACCCTGGCTCGACGAAGCCTTAAGTTGCTACACCGAGCACATCTACTACGAAAACAACTACCCCAACCTGGTCAACTGGTGGTGGAACTGGCGCGTCAACTACTACAACCCCACCGGCTACATCGACACGCGCATCTACAACCCGCCCACCTTCCGCGCCTACGTCAACGCCGTCTACCTCAACGGCGCCAACTTCTTCGATGCCCTGCGCATCCGCATCGGCGACCAGGCCTTCTTTAACTTCCTGCGCGACTACTACGCCAGCAACACAGGCCGCATCGCCAACGCCAACGATTTCTTCGCCGCCCTCGCCCGTCACGCCAGCGGTTACGACGATATCACCCGCGCCTACTTCCAAAACAGGTGATTTATGCGAAAATTTTTCATCATCTTTCTGCATTCATCTTTCATCTTTTTAATTGGGACTTCCTGCACGCCCCAGAATCTCCCCGCCATCATCGCATTAACCGGCACCCCAACCGAATCCAACCCGAGTCAGACCCCCTTTGTGCCTGCCTCGCCGTCAAACGGGCCGACTCCTACCCCCAGCCTGACACCCGTCAACCTCCCCGAAAGTCCCCTGCCCACCCTCACCCCAATCCCATCTGAAACAGCCGCCCCCAGCCCCACACCAATTCCGCCTGCCCTGAGCAACGTCGAAGGGCCCCAATACCTGCTGGATGTCACCGTCCACTACGATGCCCACAGACTCGATGTCACCCAACAGATCAGCTACACCAACGACACCGGCCAAAAACTGGATACCTTCATCCTGGCCATTGTCCCCAACCAGACCAGCGGCGTTTTCGAACTGGGCCAGCTCACCATCGACGACAAAACGCCCGCCAAACTCAACCTGACCGGCCAAAAACTGGAAATCAACCTGACAAAACCCCTGGCGCCGGGCGGAACTGCCATCATCAAAATGAACTATCGCATCAACCTGCCCGCCGCCATGCAAGGTGACCCAAACATCGTCCGCCCGGCCATCTTCGGCTACACATCCCGCCAGACCAACCTCACCGACTGGTACCCGATGATCGTGCCCTACAACCCCGAAACTGGCTGGGTTTTGCCCACACCCTGGCTTTTTGGCGAGCACCTTGTTTATCCCCGCGCCGATTTTGACATCATCCTGCGCTTCAGCGACGCCATCCCGCCCACCGTAGCATCCAGCGGCGCCCCGCAAATCATCGACAGCCTCACCCACTACATCCTGGAAAATGGCCGCGCCTTCGCCTTCTCATTCAGCCGCGACTACCAAACCGCTTCCGCCGAAGTGGAAGGTGTCACCATCACCAGTTACTACTTTCCCATCCTGAACAACTCCGGCCAGGCCGCGCTGGATGACACGGTTAAAGCCTACAAAACCTATTCCGGCATGTTCGGGCCATACCATCACAAAACCCTCTCGGTTGTGCAGGGTGACTTCAACGACGGCATGGAATTCGATGGCCTGTACTTCCTCAGCAATGCCTTCTACAACCTGTACGATGGCACGCAAAAAAATTACCTGGCGGTTGTGGCTGTGCATGAAACCTGTCACCAGTGGTGGTTTGGGCGCGTGGCCAGCGACCAGGCCGCAGAGCCCTGGCTGGATGAATCCATCGCAACCTATTGTGAAAAATTATTCTACGAGAACAATTATCCCGACTTAGTGCCGTGGTGGTGGTCATACCGCATCGACTTTTACCAGCCCTCCGGCTACATTGATCTGCCGGTAGATGAAACCGGCGGATTCACCCCATATATGAACGCCATCTACCGCATGGGCGCGCACTTCTACGAAGACCTGCGCATTTTCATCGGCGACGATGCCTTTTTCACCTTCCTGCTCGATTACTCCACCCAAATGGATGGCAAAATCGCATCATCTGACGATTTCTTCCGCATCCTGCGCAGCCACACCGACAAAGACCTTTCCCCACTGCTGGCAGATTACTTCAAAAACCCTAACCGCTAACCAACTCGCAAACCCACTTCATGAAACCCCTCATCGTCATCGTCGGCCCAACCGCTGCAGGCAAAACCGAAACCGCCATCCACCTGGCAGAACGCCTGGATGCAGAAATCGTCTCAGCAGATTCGCGCCTGTTTTACCGTGGCATGGATATTGGCACGGCCAAACCCACCCCGGCAGAGATGGCGCGGGTACCGCATCACCTGATCGATGTGGCAAATCCCGATGAAACCTGGAGCCTGGCGGTTTTCCAACAAAAAGCATGCCTGGCAATTGATGATATTCTCGCGCGAGGCAAACTGCCCCTGCTGGTGGGAGGCACCGGCCAGTATATCCGCGCTGTTACACAAGGCTGGCTGCCCCCAGAAGTCAAACCCGACGAGCGGCTCCGGGATGTTCTAGAAAAGCTGAAAGAAGAACGGGGAGAAGACGGCATATATTGGTTACACGAAAGTTTAAAAACCCTGGATTCAGCCGCGGCAGAGAAAATTGACCCGCGCAACGCGCGGCGCACCATTCGCGCACTGGAAGTGATTTTTACCACCGGCAAGCGCTTTTCCGAACAACGCGGGATGAGCAAAAGCCCCTACCAGCTCATCCAGATAGGGTTAAACCGTCCACGCGAGGAGTTGTATCAGCGCGTCGATGCCAGGATTGAGATCATGTTCGAGAGCGGCTTCCTGCAAGAGACCGAAAAACTGCTCAAGGCTGGCTATTCCCCCAACCTGCCGAGCATGTCTGGCATCGGCTACCGCGAATGTGTCTCAGTTTTACAAGGACAGATCACGCTGGAAGAAGCAAAAATCCAGATGCGGCGTATCACTCGCATTTTTGTGCGGCGGCAATCCAACTGGTTCAGAGCAGACGATCCGCAAATCCGCTGGTTCCAAGCCGGGAAAGCGCCGGTAGATGAGATCGCAGCTTATATTCGCGAGAAAGTTGCGGGGAGATGAAACCATCGACGCTTGGGCTGGTTGCTGCCTTGCTGCTGGTTGGATGTGGCACTCCCACACCCCAGGCAGCCGCCACGATTGCAACTGAAACAGCCACGCTGACACTGCAACCACCCGCCCCGATAACTGCTCCACCCAACCTGGCGCTGCCCACACAGACAAGCACGCCATCACCAACAATTCCACCCCCAACCGCCACACTGGATATTACCACCGATCAATGGCCGACACCCTTGAGCCTGATGCTGCACCGCAAATCAGCCAAATTCGACACGGTGGCTTTCCTGCGCGATTTTGTCAAAACACTCAAGGAAAACGATGTGCACGTGGTCACCTATCAGCAGGTAGCCACAAACCTGGAAATGACCCTGCGCGAAAGGGGCAAGCTGGTCATCATCAGCATCGATGACATCCACCTGATTGCGCCCATCCCGCCAGATATCCAGGAAATGATCGAGATTCTACGCGAGGCCGGATACCCGGCAGTGCTTGGAGTAGTAACCGAAGGAATCAGCCCAACCCAGGAAACAGTAGAAACTCTTAAAGAACTATCGGCGCTCGGCTGGGAAATCGCCACCCACACCGATACGCACAAAAACCTGGCTGAATTGGAAAACTGGTCACCGGGCGATGTTCGCATGGAAATTCGGATTTCATGCGACAAAATTGAAAAAGCCATTGGCATACGCCCAATAACGCTGATATTACCAGAAGGACAAATGGTGATGACCCCTAAACTGGTTTACAAGGAGAACATCAGATGGGCAGTGGGTATCAACGGGGGCGTTGTGTTTGATAGTACGGATCGATTCTTTTACGTAGGCCGCGAAAGCCCGGGGTTAGATGCAGCCGGGACGTTCCGCGCAATGATGCAGCGGTTCGCCCCGTGAAACCCGGTTTTTACCAGGATTTTTAGGTTTCCTGGTATTTTACGTTTTCCTGGCAATCCTGCGGGTGGAATATGAATTTCGAGAAAACCTGGCAGAAATCTTCAAATTTATTGACTTTTGATTCTAGAAACTCTATACTTTAAAAACCTAATTAAACACGCCAGTTCAGGAGGAGTTACGATGTCTATGCAGCCATGGTTGGAGCATTACGACAAGGGTGTTCCGAAGAGTATCTCTTATCCGCAAGTCCCGCTGTTCAACCTGCTCGAACAGTCGGCGCAAAAGTACCCAGATAAGCCCTGCACGATCTTTAAGGGTGCAAAAATCTCATTCAGGGAGATGAATGAGATTACTGACAAAATCGCCGGGGCGCTGGCAGCCCTGGGCGTAAAAAAAGGCGATCGGGTGGGGTTGTTCATGCCGAATACGCCACAGTTTGTGATGGCTTACTTCGGGATATTAAAGGTCGGGGGTGTGGTGGTTGCAACAAATCCGCTGTATACCCCCACTGAAATTGAATACCAGGTTAACGATGCGGGCATCGAGGTGATGTTCGTAATGTCAAATTTCTACAAGCTGATTAAGGGTGTGCAGCCTAAGACCAGGATCAAAACCCTGATCGTCAGCAACCTGAAAGAAACCCTTCCCCCCATTTTAAGCATTTTGTTCACACTGGCAAAAGAGAAAAAAGGCGGATTCCGCATTGAGGGCGGGTTGCAGCCGGGCGATTTATGGATGAAGGATCTGGTGGCCAAGCATTCGGCGGCTGACCGGCCTAAACTGGAGATTGGACCAGATGATACCTGTCTATTCCAATATTCGGGTGGGACGACTGGCACATCGAAAGGTGCGGTAGCGCTGCACCGCAACGTGGTGGCAAATGCGTTGCAAATCAAGGCCTGGATGAGCTCGCTGAACGAGGGTCAGGAAATCACGTTAATGGCGATCCCATTGTTTCACGTTTATGGCATGGTGGCAGGGATGCACTTCTCGATGGCATCGGGCGCCAGCATGGTAATGGTTCCCAACCCGCGCGATCTGCCAGATGTACTGCAAAGTATCGATAAGTACAAGCCGACTGTTTTCCCTGGCGTCCCAACTTTGTATAACGCTATTAATAATCACCCGGATGTGGCGGCCGGAAAATACAACCTGCGCTCGATCAAGGCCTGCATTTCTGGGTCTGCGCCGCTGATGCGCGAAACCAAAGAAAAGTTCGAGTCGCTGACGGGCGGCAAGCTCTTTGAGGGCTACGGGCTTTCAGAAGCGCCGACAGCCACACACTGCAATCCGCTGATGGGTGTCAATAAGACCGGTTCGATAGGAATGCCGTTCCCTGACGTAGAATGTAAAATCGTCAGCCTGGATGATGGCATGACCGAGATGGGGCCGGATGAAATTGGCGAGATCGCCATCCGCGGGCCACAGGTGATGAAGGGCTATCACAATATGCCCACTGAAACCGAAAATGCGCTGCGCGATCTGAATGATGGCGGCGGGAAATGGCTTTTCACCGGCGACATCGCTCAGATGGATAAGGATGGCTATTTCTACATCGTTGACCGTAAGAAAGAACTCATCAAACCGGGTGGTTACCAGGTCTGGCCGCGCGAGGTGGAGGAAGTATTGACCGCCAACCCCAAGGTGCTAGAGGCGGCTGTGGCAGGCATCCCCGACCCGTATCGTGGTGAAACTGTAAAGGCCTGGGTGGTGCTAAAGCCAGCAGAAAGCCTGAGCGAGGATGAAGTCAAAGCCTGGTGCAAGGAAAAGCTGGCGCCCTTCAAAGTTCCCACCCATGTGGAGTTCCGCACTGAAGCGCTGCCCAAAACCACCGTTGGAAAAATCCTGCGGCGCGAGCTGGTGCGACAGCACAAGGAAAAGTCTTAAAAGCTATTTGCATTAAATGACAAAAAGCGGTGACCTGATCCCGTGAATAATGGATAACGCTTATTCACGATTGATGGTCATCGCTTTTTGTTGTTTAGATGCATCTTATTTTTTTAACGCTGGTAGAGAAAATTCAACTCGCGAATGCGGTTTTTCAGGTTTTCAGAAAGGGCCTCAGCAGGCATACGCCAGGTCCAGTTGCCAGCGGCGCGGCCCGGGAAGTTCATGCGCGATTCGCCGCCCATGCCCAGGAAATCTTGCATGGGAGCCAGCGACATGACAGCGACAGAGGCCCAAACAGCGCGGATCATATCGCCAGGGATGTCATGATTATCACGGTTGGTATAACGATGATAAAAGTCGCGTTCTTCGGCTGGGCAAGTACGGTACCAGCCCAGGGCGGTATCGTTATCGTGGGTGCCAGTGTAGACCACGCAATTTTCTGGATAGTGATGCGGCAGGAAGGGATTTTTTGGCCCAGAGAAGGCGAATTGGTAGATTTTCATGCCGGGCAATTCCAGGGCATCGCGCAGTTCGATCACATCTGGGGTGATTTCGCCCAGGTCTTCAGCGATGATGGGCAGGGCGCCAAGGGCGTTGCGAATGGCGATAAACAGGTCAATGCCAGGGCCGGGAACCCAACGTCCGTGTTCAGCGGTGGGCGCGCCGCCGGGGACTTCCCAGTAACCGGCAAAACCCCGGAAATGGTCAATGCGCACGATGTCGATGGTTTTCAGGGTGAATTTGATACGCTCGATCCACCACTGGTAACCGGTGGCTTTGTGGACATCCCAGCGATAGAGCGGATTGCCCCACAATTGGCCGGTGGTGGAAAAATAATCAGGTGGGACGCCCGCTACAACGGTGGGGTTGCCCGATTCGTCGAGGAAAAATAACTCAGGGTTGGCCCAGGCATCAGCAGAGTCCATCGAAACGAAGATGGGGGCATCCCCGATGATTTGGATGCCTTTTTGATGGGCATAGGCGCGCAGGGCATTCCACTGGCGGAAGAACAGGAATTGGGCAAACTTGACGCGGGTAATTTGCCCGGCCAGGGTGCGCCGGGCTTCATCCAGGGCGGCGGGTTCGCGTTTGCGGATGGGGTCTGGCCAGTTGTTCCAGCCGGAGCCACCATTGGCTGATTTGAGCGCGATGAAGAGAGCGTAATCTTCCAGCCAGGAGGAATTTTCTGTGCAAAAGGAGTCAAATTCAGGGCGGATGGTTCCGTTGGGGGTTGACTCGAAGCGTGTATAAGCCTTTTCGAGCAAGGCCGGTTTCCAGTGGAAGATCATTCCAAAATCCACCGCATTTTGGGGCCACTCGGGCTGGTTTTCGAGATCGGAGGGGGCTAATAAGCCCTGTTCGATGAGCACGTCGGGGCTTACGAGGTAGGGATTGCCTGCAAAGGCAGAAAAGCACTGGTAGGGAGAATCGCCATAGCCGGTTGGCCCCAACGGGAGCACCTGCCAGAGTTTTGAGCCGGTTTCGGTAAGGAAATCGATAAATTTATAGGCTGCGGGGCCAAGGTCACCGATGCCGTAAGGGCCGGGAAAGCTGGTCGGGTGAATGAGAATACCGGAACTGCGTGGGAATTTCATAAAGCCTCTAGAATTTTGTGCCCGAAATGGGGAGATTTCGGGCTCTGGGTCGGGCGGGGGTTATTTGGTTGTCAAGTTGATGTATAGCGCTGCGTATTGTTCGGCGGATGTGGCCCAGGAGAAGTTTTCGGACATGGCCGCGTGCTGGATCGCTCGCCACTGATCTGCATTGGCAAAGGTGGCAGTAGCCCGGCGGATGGTGGCGGCCATGATGGCGGGCGATGAATCGGTGAACAGGAAGCCGGTGCGGCTGTCGGCGATGGTGTCGCGCAGGCCGCCGGTGGCGCGGGCCAGAGGCAGGCAGCCATAACGCATGGCGATCATCTGGGCCAGGCCGCAAGGTTCGTAGCGCGAGGGCATGAGCAGCACATCAGATGCGCCGTAGATTTGGCGCGAGAGTTTTCCATCGTAACGGATGACGGCGCAGACGCGCTGGGGGAAATCTGCCTCGAGACGACGGACGGCAGCTTCGAGATCGGGGTTACCGGTGCCAAGCAGGACGGCCTGCCAAGATACTTCTGGGATGGAGCGCAGGGCTTCAACAGTGATGTCAACACCCTTTTGCTGATCCATGCGCGTGATCATGGCAAGCATCGGGATGTTTGGATCAACCGTGAAGCCAAAATGGGTCTGGAGTGCAGCTTTGTTGCTGGCGCGCGCTTCAATATCTCCCAGCGAAAAGTTGAAGGTGAGCGCATCATCATGCAGCGGGTTCCAGATGGAGTAATCGATACCATTGACAATACCCGAGATGATGTCGCGCCGTGAGCGCAGGAATTTCTCCAGCCCGCAGCCATATTCAGGAGTCTGGATCTCTTCGGCGTAAGATGGTGAAACAGCCACGATGCGGTCGGCAGCCCACAATCCGAGCGGCATGGGAACATGATGCCCCCATACGGGCACTTTCGGGTCATTAATGGGTGGTAAGCCGTAGGCAAAGAGTGATTCTTCTGAACCTGCGCCCATGAAACACAGGTTGTGTACTGACATGACGGTTTTGACGCCACCCCAGAAGAGGTCATCCTGCATCAGGCGAACAGCATAGATGGCAGATGCGGTATGCCAGTCATTCGCGTGGACAATGTCAGGCCGCCAACCAGATCTCCGGGAAAATTCCAGCGCAGCGAGCGAGAAGAAGGTATATTTCTCGCCATCGGCGGCGGCATTTTCATAGGGCCTGCCAACAACCGGCGAGCCAGAGATGAGATACACCGGCATTCCACGCAAATCGGTGCGGAAAACCTGCACAGGCATATCACCGCCATCCCTGGGGATGGTAAAAACATCTTCGCGCTGGATGTCAAGATAATCAGTCTGGATACCTTTGTGGAAAGGAATGATCAGTCGCACGTCCAGTTCGTGGCCGGGCAGCGCGCGCAGTTCGTTGGGCAACGAACCAGCCACATCGCCCAGGCCGCCAACTTTGATAAACGGATCGGCTTCAGAAGCCAGGAAAAGGATTTTCAAAGATGCCATAGCTGATCTCTCTCATTCATCATCTTCGTCTGTGCCAGCCGAGAGTTTCCCGGCTTCATCACGAGTGGAAAGTTCTTCAATAAACATTTCAATATCACCATCCATTACCACCGGCAGGTTGTACGATGAAACCCCGATACGATGATCGGTGACGCGGCTTTGCGGGTAATTGTAGGTGCGGATTTTTTCTGAGCGTTCGCCGGTGCCCACCTGTGAACGGCGGGTTTCTTCCAATTCTGCGCGGCGTTTTTGCTCTTCAATCTCAAACAGGCGTGCGCGTAAAATGGAGAGCGCGCGCAGTTTGTTCTGAAGCTGCGAGCGTTCATCCTGGCAGGTCACGATCATGCCGGTCGGCTTGTGATACAGGCGCACTGCGGTGGAGTTTTTCTGCACATTCTGGCCGCCCGCCCCGCTGGAGCGGTAAACTTCAATTTCGATGTCACTATCAGGGATATTGACTTCGACATCATCCACTTCAGCCAAAACTGCCACCGTTACGGTAGATGTATGGATGCGCCCCTGGGCTTCGGTCACCGGGACACGTTGTACGCGATGGACACCCGACTCCCACTTTAGCTTGGAGAACGCCCCTTTACCTTTGATCTCAAAAATAACTTCTTTGAACCCGCCGATGCCAATCTCGCTAGCCGACATTACCTCGCTTTTCCAGCGCAGGCGTTCAGCGTAGCGGCTGTACATGCGGAAAAGGTCTGCCGCGAAAAGCGCCGCCTCATCCCCCCCCGCCCCAGCGCGAATTTCCACAATAACATTTTTCTCATCCCGTGGGTCCTTAGGAACCAGCAACAACTTGAGTTCCGCTTCAAAAGCCGGGATTTTCTCATTAAGTTCAGAGATTTCCATCTCGGCCAGTGAACGCATTTCGTCATCTGATTCAGCTTCGAGCATCACCCTGGCATCCTCCAACTGCTTGAGGGCGCGGCGATACTCGCGGGATTTTTCGACAATCTGCTCCAGGTCACTGCGTTCTTTGTTCAGGTCGGCAGCTTTCTGGTAATCATTCCCCACTTCCATAAGCTGGCGGGTCAATTCTTCAAAACGTTCTTCTATTCCGGCGAGTTTTTCGAGCATAGCTACCTTTTTGGTGGCGCAACATCGATGCTTTGCGCTACAGTGTTAATTTACGAAAAGAAACGCGGCCACGAGCGCCGCGTTTCTGCATTATATCATGCCGAAATTGCTATAAATTGGAAACCATTGAGAGCGCCATCGACAGAATCAAGATGACGGCGATCACCCCGAAAATAACCTGGTAACGACGAACCTGGCGAGCCTGGTAATCCATCTTTTCAGGCTTGCTGCTTTTTGATTTGGTGCTTTTGGTCATGCTCTTACTCCTGATATGGTATTTTGTATTTCTTGAACATAGACTTCATCATCGTTTCGAGTTCATCCAACGAAACGGGTTTGGTAATATAGCCATCGGCCCCCAGGGACATGGCTTGATCCACCTGGACATCCGTCGCCTCGGAAGAAAGCATGATCACAGGCATATTCTTCCAGGTGGCACGGCGGCGGATGAATTCCAGCATCATAATGCCGGTTACTTCGGGCATGCTGATGTCAAGGATCAAAAGATCGGGGCGATTCCCATCTAACAGTTCTTTAGCAGCGGAGCGGGCATTAAGAAAATGGCGCGTGGAACAATTCAACAATTTCAGCATGAGCATCACCGCTCGTGCCATTTCTTCGTCGTCGTCTACAATCCAGATTTGTTTCATTCCAGGTGCGCCTTGATGTTTTTTGCAGCTTCTATGGGCACAATTTCGGCTAATTCTTCCAGCGAGGCCAGCTTAATCTTATCCACAGAACCAAAATGTATCAAGAGGGATTTTCTGCGGGCCGGGCCAATACCAGGGATGGCATCCAACTGCGAGGCCATGCCCAACTTTGAGCGGCGATTGCGATGGGCGGTAATACCAAAACGATGGGCTTCATCGCGAATGCGCTGGACAAGATAAAGCGCCTGGGAATGTCGCGGCAGCATCAGCGGATCGGTTTTATGCGGGAAGAAAATCTCTTCCTCGCGTTTGGCCAACCCCACCACCGGGACTTTGCCAAACAACCCGGCATTCTCCAGCACTTTGACCACCCGCCCCAGCTGGCCTTTGCCGCCATCGACAATCACCAGGTCTGGGAGAAAGGCGAACGATTCGTCGAGTTTCCCGCCCGGGGCCTGCGTTGCAGATTCAGATGCCGATTGCCAGCGGCGAAAGCGACGGGTCAGCATCTCCTCCATGCTGGCAAAATCATCCGGGTTGCCAATGGATGTGCTGTCAATATTGAATTTGCGGTACAAGCGCCTGGCCGGGATACCCTGCTCGAACACAATCATCGCTCCAACCGTGGCAACGCCCTGGGTGTGCGACACGTCGTAACATTCGATCCGATTCGGTGGCGCGGCCAATCCCAGTGCCGATTGCAGCTCGGCCAGCGCCAATTCCTGCTTGTGCGTATCGGCCTGCCATTGGGCGCGCAGCGCGTTTAGCGTTTCGGTGGCATTTTCAGCGGCCATCTGCACCAGGTCGTGCGGCTGGCCATCTTTGGGCACGAACATCTCCACTTTTTGACCGCCACGCCGCGACCTGAGCCACTGGGTGATAATTTTGGCTTCTTCAATCTCCTGTGGCAGCATAACCTGCGCCGGGACGTTGGCAGCCTCCGTATAAAATTGCTGGATAAACTGCCCGATGACTTCCCCATCGCTGGTATCTTCGGTGCCTTCCAGGATGAAGTACTCGCGCCCAATCAACTTCCCGCCCCGGATGAAGAAGATCTGCACACAGGCTTCACCATCGCTGCGGGCCATTGCCACCACGTCCGAATCGAGATAATCGGACGAGAAAACCACCTTCTGGCGTTCGACAATGCTCTGAATGGCCTTCATTTGGTCGCGCAGGGCCGCAGCGCGCTCAAAGCGCAGTTCTTCGGCGGCAGTTTCCATCTCTTTCAATAATCGTTCCGTAATTTCTTCGCTATGACCTTGCAGGAACTCCATCAAGTCATTAAGCATCTGACGATAGCCAGCCTGATCTACTGCTCCGATACACGGGCCGCTGCATAGTTTTATATCATAGTACAGGCAGGCGCGTTTGTCCTGGCCGGTGATTTCGCGGTCACAGGTCAGGTACGGGAAGACTTTTCGTAACACATCGAGGGTCTGGTAGACAGCCCAGGCGGAGGTATAAGGCCCAAAATAACGGGAGCCATCTTCGGTCATCTGGCGGGTGACAGTCACTCGCGGGTAAGATTCGTTCCAGTGGACTTTAATATACGGGTAGCGCTTGTCATCCTTCAGCTTGATGTTGTACTTGGGCCGGTGGCGTTTGATCAGGTTCATTTCCAGGATCAACGCTTCAAGCTCAGACCCCACCACGATCCACTCGATATGAGCGATTTCGCGCACCAGGCGGCGAGTTTTGTTATCATGGCTGGCATCGGCGTGAAAGTAGGAACGCACCCGATTCTTCAGATTGATGGCTTTGCCAACGTAAATGATCATCCCAGCGGCATTTTTCATCTGGTAGCAGCCGGGTTTGGTGGGCAAGGTATCGAGAATACCCTGGATATGGGCGGGAATTTCCATGACGGGGATTGTATCGCAAAAATTCGTTCGGCTGCTGCGGGGCTTTCTTAAAGTTAATTTGCGCGAGGGCTTCGCCCTGCGGCGATGGCAGCAATACCAAATTCTAAAGAAGGCCATGCAAAACTTGATTTTTTTGCATTAAGTTTGTGATTTCTGGTTTGGGATTGCTGAGATAAGGAGCATTAAGTTGCCGGTGTACAAAAATTAATTTATACTGGAATCAGTTTTCCCAGCCATGGGGAATATTTTAAGGCTCAAAGGAGAAAGCATGCAAACGAACTACTTGGAGTACACGCCCCCGCCCTCATATCCCGAGCCTGTGGGTACTTCCAGGATGGGAATCGGTTCTTTCATCGCAGCAGTAATTTCCCTTTTTATGGGATGCGCTTTTTTTGGGTTGGCTTATGCCATCGGGAACAACAACGTTCCGGAAAGTAATACATCTTCGTTGATCCTGCTTTGTATGCTCGGGCTGGTGGTAATCGCCTGTCTGGCGGGGGTTGGCTTAGGTATCACATCACTGGTGCAAAAAGAAGCCAACAAGGCATTTGCCATCCTGGGCCTGGTTTTCAGTGTGGCAATTGGCATTGGGATGTGCTGCTTGATCGTTTTCTCGGTTATGCTGGCAACAAATTATTAGCGCACAGGGATTTCTTTGAGCCCGAACCCGGGCTATCAAGATGCCAGGGTTTTTGGAAAAACTTTTGGTTCTTGCTGTCCTTAGCATCCTGACGATCAGAAAACCAGGCTCGAAGAAGATCCTAATCTGGCGCAAAAAACGTTGTCAGAATAACGAATTGCGGTATAATACGGCCTTGCCAATACCCAAGGGTATGACATCGGGGCGTGGCGCAGCCCGGCTAGCGCGCTTGCATGGGGTGCAAGAGGTCGAAGGTTCAAATCCTTTCGCCCCGACTGTAGACCGTTTACAACGGTCATAGAGCATGTAAAAGGTCTGACTTCCCGTTTTGATTGCCAAAACTGTGAAAGTCAGACCTTTTACATCCTACAAAATCAGGCGGGTGATTTTCCAGTGATAAATGTCATCAATCTCTAATCATCGTAGGTGATGTATCCTTCGGCGGGGTCGGTCATTCGGTCAAGTTCGTGAATATAAATCATCGTGGTTTCAATGCTTGCATGTCTGGCAAGTTTTGACGCCTTTACTACACCCGCTTTACGCGCCACTGTGCTTATTGCAGTGTGGCGCAGGCTGTGGGTTGTTTTGTTGCCCACCACACCAGCCGCGCGCATTTCGCGCCCCACCAGGTCACGCAGCGCCCGAAGGGAGAGCCGTTCAAACGTGGAGCGATTCGAGAGCGAAACAAAGAGCGGGCCAGGTTTGGAGCCGCGCGCAGCCAGCCAGGAGCGAATCTTATCATCTGCCTCGCCGGTCAAGATAACAAAGTCATCCTTTTCAGCGTGCCCCTTCCCTTGCACCATAAGCACCAGCCGCCCGCCCCGTGTGGCAAGGTCAGCAATGTCAGCGCGGTAAACTTCCACCGTCCGAAGTCCGGTAAACAGCATCAGGGCGATAATTGCAGCATCGCGCTTGCCTGTGGCTGTGGTAACGTCAGTAATTGCCAGAAGTCGGCGAGCCTCGTCCGAAGTCAGACTTTCCCGCTCATGGTGTTTGTTCGTGCCTTTACGGGTTGCACCCTTCGTGCCAGCCATCGGGTTATAAGGCAGCTTGCGGGATTCTTGCGCCCATGCTCCAAGAGCCTTTACACCTGCCAGCCATGCGTTGATTGTGGCAGGCTTATATCCAGCCGACAGGAGCGCCGCTTTCCAGGAGCGCACAGCGTCTGGGGTTTCCAGGCCGCTTGCGTTCTGTTCGCACCAGGTCAAAAACTTTTCAGCGCCGCGCAAATAAGCCGCGCGGGTGTTGGCTGATATTTCGCCCGCTGATTCTCGCAAGGTCAGCGCATCGCCGAAGGGCTGCAGCAGGTCGGCGAGACGGGCTGCCGGTAAAATCATCGTGCTTTCCTGGGTGACAATCTGGGTGTTTTTCATGGGGGTTTTACTCCGTTTTTTGCCTGTTTTGAATTGCCTATAATCAATATTACAGGCAATAGGCGATTCAGTCAACCCCATTTTCAAGCACTACACCGCCACAAATCACGCTCGTCACGCGACCTTTCGGCGGGTAGTTATTCGGCTGTAAAGGTTCTGGGGCTGATAACTTCAAGGCTGCCCACCATCCGCGCGATGGTGGGCAGAGTTTGAAACTACCAGACGCCGTTTTCGTCCTTCCCTTTGCAAGCCATGATTGCCAGGTTTTCAAGGCGGGCGATACAGCGCGGGCAGGTCACAGCTTTTCCAGGATAAACGCCCCAATCAGAGCGCCGCCCCGGTTGCTTGCCACAAAGCGCGCGAATCCCTTTGACGGCGTGATACAAGCGCCCACCGTCACGTTCTGCCCCATTGGAGCACCGTCCGGTCAATCGTAAAATCTCAAAGTTGCTCATGTCGTCACCTTGTCTTTCTTGCGCAGGTTGTAAGCGTGCTGTTTACAAGCCAGGTTACAAAACTTTCGGCGTCCAGCCCGCCCAATGGTGATTAGTTTTCCGCAGCCGGGGTTTTCACATCGGCGGTATTCTTCCCGAAAGGGTCGGCGGATGGGGCCGCCTCCGTGACTTGCACCAGGTTGCCAGCGGGCGTGACGGTTTCAGCGTGGAGCGGTTCGGGCTTTTTCCCGCTGCCTTTGGCGTTCATTCGTGGAGCAAACAAGCCAGCCCATAGCGCGGGTGCTGGCGCCGGGCGTGTCGTTTCAGCGGGCAGGGCGGGCAGGTCTTTGGAAG
>CAIJPN010000075.1 GCA_903822545.1 uncultured Anaerolineae bacterium
CAAGTTGCTACCTTTGGCGCAATCGCCCTCATCCCTGGCCCTTCCCCCGGCGGGGGAAGGGAATTACCCCCCTCTCCCTTTGGGAGAGGGCCGGGGTGAGGGAACTCCTTGCAAAAAGGCAGTTTGACATATCAAGGTAGCGACTTGGGTTAATTTATGTTTAAGGAACTTTATAGATGGAGCGAACCGTTTCGGTTGGGTCGAGCAGGGAAGCTGTTTCGCCAGAAGTCCAGACAGAGGCGGAAAGGCCCCAGTAGAGATCGATCAGGCTGTTGGAACCAGGGGCAGTATGAAGCTGGATGGCCCCACCTGGCTGGATGGTGACTGCCGGGAACGTGTAGATGTTGGCAGCTTCATCTCGCAGCTGCCAGCCTGCCAGGTCAGCCTGGGCGCTGCCGGTGTTGCGGATGAGCACCACTTCGCTGGAAAGGATCCCGGCACCGATAACGGTGGTAATCTCCAGGCTGGCGCTGCCCTGCCCGCTCCGCGCCGAGACCAACGGCGCGGGAACTGTCGAGGGGCGATAATAGCGATCGTAAATGAACAACACCGTCGCCGTGGTGCAGGCAGAGACGAGGATGTTGAGCAGCAAATAAGTCAGTAACCGTCTGCGGGGTGAGTCCATTCTACTCGTATGATAATACAAAAAGTGGAAAGCGCGATGAGTTCTCGCTTCCCACTTTGTCAATTGAGGCAGCTTATCAAATGGTTACGGCAAGAAGCAGAACGTGACCGCATTTGGGCGCACCAACCCCATAAACGAGCTAACCGCCATCTGCGGCAAGGCCGGGTGGCTTACACTCAGGTCATATATGGAATACCAGGGCGCGTGTGAAACATCCAGCGTATTGAGTAAATCGGTCTGGGTGGATAAGCGAACCTTGCATTTGATTAAAAACGATCCGGCCAGGAGTTCTATCGGGCTGTTGACGCGGTTTTTCTCGTTCTCTTCGTAATCCAGTTGTTCAACGGTGGGAGGCAGCGGGTGAAACGCCACAACCTGGTCTGCCGGGATGATAATTTCCGGGTAAGTCATCGGCCTGGGAACCGCGCCATTCATCATCAAAATCTGCGCTTTCGTGATGCGAATATAACGAGGCGCACCTTCTGTGCGCAACCAGATACTTACGCGCACGCTTTCTCTGGTAATGACTTCACCACGCACCAGCATATTACTGGTGTAAGCCATCACCGGGGTTGCTTTTTCGCCAGGATTCGGAGTTTGCATAGGGTCTCCTTTTTGTTTATGGATTATCACTAAATATTATACAATAACCTTGTGCCTGACCGGTACACCGTTATAATCACAAACCAAACCTTTTCCTGGAAACCCATGCAAACCAAACACTGGCATCTTCCCCCTGTTATCACAGCGGAGGCCGCCCAGGCCCTGGGCGCATTCCCGCCCATCCTGCGGCAGCTGCTCTTCAACCGGGGCTACGGCGACGACACATCCGCCCGGGCCTACCTGCGCGCCGAAACCAGCGTTGACACAGACCCGCTGCAAATGCTCGGCGTCCCAGCCACCGTAGAGCGCATCCGCCACGCCATAGACAACAAAGAACAAATCGCCATCTACGGCGATTATGATGTGGACGGCGTCACTGCCACCGCGCTGATGGTGCAAACCCTGCGCGCGCTGGGCGCATACGTGCGTGGATACATCCCAAATCGATTCGAGGAAGGTTACGGCCTGAACACCGACGCGCTCGATGCGTTGAAAAATGATGGCGTCAAACTCGTCATCAGTGTGGATTGTGGGATTCGCTCACCCGCCGAAGCTGCTTACGCGAAGGAAATTGGCATCCACCTGATCATTTCCGACCACCACCACCCCGACACTGCCCTGCCAGACGCCTTTGCAGTTGTCAACCCGAAGCAGCCTGGCGACCCATACCCCGATAAAGACCTGGCAGGTGTGGGCGTGGCTTACAAAATCGTCGAAGCGCTCGTCAGGAATATCCAACCTGCCGGGTTTGATTTGGAATCCATGCTCGACCTGGTGGCGCTCGGCACCGTGGCCGACCTGGCCCCGCTGGCCGGTGAAAACCGCAAACTTGTGCGGCGCGGGCTGCAACGCATCCGCGCCACCAAACGCCAGGGGCTTTTTGCGCTGGCAAACGTGGCAGAACTATCCCTGCCCAAAACCACCGCCATCAACATCGGATTCGTACTTGGCCCGCGCTTGAATGCCGCCGGGCGGTTGGAATCAGCCCTGGCAGCCTTTGACCTGCTCACCACCGATGATATTTTCATCGCCGGGCAATTGGCCCAAAAGCTCGACCAGCAAAATAAAGAACGCCAGCGTGTGACGCGCGAAATCCAGGCCCGGGCCGAAGAGATGGCACTGGCGGACGATCCTGGCGCGCACCTGATCATGGCAGTCCACCCCGATTTCAACGCGGGCGTGGTGGGCCTGGCGGCCTCCCGCCTCGTCGATACGTTTTACCGCCCGGCGATTGTCGGGCAGGTGAGCGAAGAAACTACACGCTGTTCGTGCCGCTCCATCCCAGAATTTCATATTACCGATGCGCTGGATCAGTGCAAAGACCTGCTGGTGCGGCATGGCGGACATGCTGCGGCAGCCGGGTTCACAGTTGAAAATAGCAAACTGCCTGAGCTGAGGGAGCGACTGAAAGCGATCGCCAACAACCAGTTGAAAGATGTTGAACTGCGCCCCACCCTGCTGGCAGATATGGAAGTCCAGCTCTCTGACCTGACCTTTGATGTGCACAAATTCCTGGATTATCTCCAGCCAACCGGCTATGGCAACCCGGATGCGGTTTTCGTTTCGCGCAACTGCCTGGTCAGGGCCAAACGCACCGTTGGCGCCGATGCCAAACACCTGAAACTGACCCTGAGCGATGGCCGCAACAATTTCGATGCCATCGGCTTCAGGCTTGGCCCGCTGCTGAACGAATTACCCGAGCGGGTGGATGTGATGTACAGCTTTGAAACCAATGAATTCAATGGCCGCACATCGCTGCAACTGAATTTAAAAGATATCAAACCTGCCGGATTGCCGGATTGAGCATAGCAAGCTGACAGTCACTTTGAAAATGACTGTCAGCTTTTTTCGAAAGAGAGAATCATGCCCGATTTAAGCGTTGAATTTCACTGTCATACGATTTTCTCAAAAGACAGCCTGACCAAACCCGAAAAACTGGTGGAAACAGCCCGCAAAAAAGGGATTGACCGGGTGATTGTGACCGACCACAACACTATTCGCGGGGCGCTGGCAGCCCAGGCACTCGACCCGCAGCGGATTATTGTGGGCGAGGAAATTATGACCACCAAAGGGGAGATCCTGGCGGCGTTTGTGCGCGAGGAAATCCCGGCGGGGTTGACGCCGCTCGAAACGATTAAAAGGCTGAGGGAGCAGGGGGCGTTTATCAGCGTGTCACACCCGTTTGATGTGATGCGGAAGGGGCATTGGAATCTGCCCGATTTGCTGGAAATCCTGCCGCTGGTGGATGCGATTGAAACGTTCAATGCGCGCTGCTGGCTGCGGAATTTCAATGCGCAGGCGCTGGCTTTTGCGCGGGCCAGGAATATTCAGGGGACGGTGGGCTCAGATGCGCACACGGCCCGGGAGTTGGGAAGAGCCGTTTTAATGGTCACCCCGTTTGCGGGGGCGGAGGAGCTGCGGGCGGTACTTCCACAGGCGCAGGTAAAAGCCCGGATGTCCTCCCCGCTCATTCACCTGACATCTCGCTATGCAGTGCTGGTGAAGAGGCTGCAAATGGGTGGCGCTTTTTCTTCTTGACATGTCCAAATGAGCATGATAACCTTGCCCAACCCCGGGCAAGCCCGGAATTCAATCCAAGCAGGAGTAAAGAAAGATGTCTGAACGTTATATTGGCACTGTCAAGTGGTTCAATGCCACGAAGGGTTACGGCTTTATCGGTCGTGACGGCGGCGAGGACGTTTTCGTCCATTTTTCGGCGATCAATATGGAAGGTTACAAGCGCCTTGACCCCGAGCAGAAGGTGGAGTTCTCCATCGAACAGGGGCCGAAGGGTGAACAGGCGGCGAACGTAGTGCCGCTGGCGTAAGAGTGGCGTATTCAAACTAAAACAGGGCTGTGGTGACACAGCCCTGTTTATTTTTTGCGGGCAAGGCAATTGAAAACTTATGACATTCATCCAGATTACAGTGTGACAGGAACGACCTATAATGAGGAAATCGAACCGTAACTTTTTAACCTTTGTAACGACTATCACAATATCATGGGACTCTTTAACTTTTTTAAACCTGATTCAGCCCGGCGTGAGGCGATGGCAGCCGGGCATGTTGTTCCAGACTCAAGCCGGTGTGTGCAGTGTGGTATCTGCTCGTATAACTGCCCGATCGGCATCGATGTTCGCCGCCATGCCTGGGATGGCAGGCCAGTTGTTCATAGTGAGTGTCTGACGTGTGGGGAATGTGTGGCGCGCTGCCCGCGCGGGGTGCTGAAGTTTGAACGCACGAACCTGTTCGCGGAGGCAAAATGAGCAGATATGTGATCATTGGCACCGGCGTGGCAGGAATTGCCGCTGCGCAAGCCATCCGCAGCCTGGATTTGAACGGCGAAATCCGTTTTGTCAGCGACGACCCACACGGGTTTTACTCGCGCCCCGGGCTGGCTTATTACCTGACCGGGGAGTTGGAAGAAAAACACCTGTATGCGTTCAAGCCCGAAGATTATGAATCGCTCAAAGCGCGTTTTATCCGCGATGTAGTGCTGCGCATTGTGCCCGCAACTAAAGAAATTGAACTGGATGGGCAAAAACGCATGCCGTACGATAAGCTGCTGCTGGCAACCGGTTCTGGGGCACTGCGGATCAACGTTCCCGGGGCAAATTTGCAGGGCGTGGTCAAGCTCGATCACATGGAAGATGCCCGGCGAATTGTGAATCTCTCTAAAAAAACCTGGAATGCGGTGGTGGTTGGCGGCGGGATTACTGCGCTGGAACTGGTGGAGGGGCTGGCGGCCCGGCGGGTGAAGGTGCATTATCTCATCCGCGGAGATCGTTATTGGAGCAATGTTCTCGATGAAATCGAGTCGCGCATTGTGGAAAAACGGCTTGAAAACGAGGGTGTGCAGATCCACCACCAGGCCGAACTGGCCGAAATCATCGGGAAGAACGGGAAAGTGATTGGGATCCGTACCCAGGCTGGGCAGCAAATCAAATGCGATATGCTGGCCTACGCCATCGGTATCACCCCGCGCACCGAGCTGGCCAAAGCCGCCGGGATTACCTGTGAGCGCGGCATCCTGGTGAATGAATTCATGGAAACAAACCTCCCAGATATTTTCGCCGCCGGGGATGTCGCCCAGGCCTATGATCGATCTGCCAAAAAGCATGTGCTCGATAGCCTGTGGAACCCGGCCCGCGAACAGGGGCGCACTGCCGGGCTGAATATGGCCGGGCAGCGCAGCCCTTATGAGAAAGCCACCCCCTGCAATGTGACGCGGCTGGCCGGGCTGACCACCACCATCATCGGGTCAGTCGGCGGCGGACGGGATGCAGACATCGTGGGCATCGCGCGCGGCGACAGTGAAACCTGGCGCGAAATTCCAGATGCCATCATCGCCCAGAGCGGGTTCGATGTCAATCACCTGCGCCTGATGGTGGGCAAAAATGCGATCCTGGGCGCAATTGTGATGGGCGACCAGAAACTTTCCAGCCCACTGCAAACGCTCATCCGCCAAGAAGTGGATATTTCGCCCATTCACGACCAACTTTTGCAGAAAGATGCTCCGATTGCCGATATCCTGGCGCATTTTTGGGCCAGTTACTCAAAAGGTTAGTGAATCTAGGGTTGAAAGTAGGGGCGATCTTTCAGGGTCTGACAAAATGCGCATTTGCCGCAAAACCTGGCCCGTGTCGATGCTTTTTCGCGCATGGCGAATCGCCCTACCGGGCCATGCCTTAAAATCTTCAAGGAGTCATCATGCTACGTGGCGCAAAAGAACTCTGGCTGGCAATACTGGCCTGCCTGCTCATCACCGGACTCTACGCTGGGTTCACTGTGCTGACGGGAAAAATCCCGGCGGCAAGTGAATTTGTCGGGCACACCATCGGGATTTTGGGTTTCATCCTGATGATATTGACCGAAACGCTCTACAGCCTGCGCAAACGCTCGCGCTCCGCGCGCTGGGGGCGCATGTCGGGCTGGCTGCAATTCCATATCTTCACCGGCATTGTAGGGCCTTTTATGGTGCTTTTGCACTCCTCGTGGAAGTTCAACGGGCTGGCAGGGGCTGTCATCATCCTGACCGGCATCGTCGTCTTCAGCGGGTTCATCGGGCGTTATATCTACACCCGTATCCCGCGCACCGCCGATGGTTTCGAGGATGAAGGCGCTATCGCCGGGATGCAAAAAGCAGCGGTTGCCAATGCCCGGCGGCTGATGGCGCTCTGGCATACCATCCACATCCCCATCGGCATGGCATTGTTCACTGCCGCTTTTGTCCACATCATCGGAGCTTTATACTACGCCACGTTCTTGAGATAACCAACATGAACTCAAACCGTCTCGGTTGCCTTTCGCCGCTCGCCATCATCGCCACCATCTTGACCCTGGTCGTCATTGGCATCGTGATGTATTCCAGCGGCTCCGGGTTTTTCACTGCCGGCAGCCTCAACGCCCAACCCGGTCAAATGCTCGGCGGGGTAACATCTCATGCCGAAATTGGCAACGACTGTGCCAGGTGCCATCCCACCCCGTGGGGCGCGCAGGATATGACCAACCTGTGCGTCACCTGCCATAGCAGCATCAACACCCAGATGTCGGACCCAGCCAGTTTGCACGGCGCCATGTCAGGTGGGAAGCACATCGAATGTCTCGCCTGCCACCCGGAACACAACGGCCCACAAGCGGCCCTCACCTACCTCGACTCCGCTAAATTCCCGCACGAGCAGATCGGCTACTCGCTCAAAGCCCACGCCCGCAAAACCGATTCCAGCCCCTTCACCTGCGCCGACTGTCATGGCGCGAACATCAGCAAATTTGAACTATCCACCTGTGAAACCTGCCACAGACAGATGGATGTAGCCTTCGCCACCGCCCACACCCTGGCCTATGGCAACGGCTGCCTGGCATGCCACGACGGCATCGACACCTACAACAAAAACTTCGACCACTCCCGCCTGGCCTTCAAACTGGATGGCAAGCATACCGAAATCTTGTGCAGTCAATGCCACCTTAACGCGCGCAGCCGCACCGACCTGCAAAACACACCGGCCAACTGCGGCAACTGCCACATCAAGGAAGACGCCCACAACGGCCAGTTTGGCCGCGAATGTAGCGCCTGCCACACCACAGGCAGCTGGAAACCCGCCACATTCGACCACAACCTCTCCGCATTCAAGCTAGATGGCGCACACGCTGGCGTCCAATGCGCAGAATGTCACAAAAACGAAGTCTTCAAAGACACCCCAACCCGCTGCGATGGCTGTCACACCGAGCCGACCTTGCACAGCGGCATGTTCCCCGGTCAATCCTGCGCCGATTGCCACACCACCAGCGCCTGGAGCCCCGCCCGTTACAACGGCCCACATACCTTCCCCATGAACCATGGAGAAAAGAACAACACCTGCGCCGACTGCCACCAACCCACCCTCAACCAGTGGACCTGCGATACATGCCACCAACCAGCTGAAGTTCGCGCCAAACATATCGAAGAAGGTATCACCGATTTCACTGACTGCCTGCGCTGCCATCCCACCGGGCAGGAAGGTGATGATTAGGAGTCCCCATGCGTGACAATCGCCTTGGCTGTACCACCCCGCTCGCCATCTTCGCATCCATCATCACCCTGCTCGTCATCGCTGGCACATCCTACGCCAGCGGCAGCAGATTCTTCACCGCAGGCAGCCTCAATGCGCAGCCAGGCCGCGAAATTGGCGGCATCACATCCCACGCCGAAATCGGCAACGACTGCGCCCAATGCCACCCCGAGCCCTGGTCCAGCGAATATATGGGCGACCGCTGCGTACGCTGCCACACCGATATCGGCAAAGAACTTCCAGATCAATCGACCATTCACGGCGCGCTGAAAGGTGATTCGGCCACATTAAATTGTCGCACCTGCCACCATGACCACCGCGGATCGACCGCCCTGCTGACTGAAGTGGCATCAAACGACTTTCCACACGCTGTCACCGGGTTCGCCCTCACCAGCCACCAGAAACTCAACGACACCACCGCCTTTACCTGCCTCGACTGTCACCCCTCCGACTTTGAGTTTGATCCCACCATCTGCGTCACCTGCCACCTGAAAGTGGATAACGTCTTCACAATCGCCCACGGCCTGCAATTTAGCGAAAACTGCCTGGCCTGTCACGATGGCAAAGACACCTACGGCAAAGCCTTCGACCACGCCCAGGCGCGCTTCGCCCTGATGGGCAAACATACCGGCCTGTTATGCACCCAATGCCACCTTAATGCCCGCAGCATCGTTGACCTGCAATCAGCCCCCACCGACTGCCAAAACTGCCACCAAAAAGATGACCCGCACCCCCGCGGCACCAGCTTCGAATGTGCCACCTGCCACAACACCAACGGCTGGGAAGAAAACGTAGCATTCGATCACCAACTGGCAGCCAACTTCAAACTGGAAGGCAAACATACCGGCGTCACCTGCGATAAATGCCACACCACCCACCACTTGTTCATCGGCGCGCCCACCGATTGCGTTGCCTGTCACGAAAAAGAGGATCCACACGAACAGCGCTACGGCACCCGTTGCGACGATTGCCACATCCCCACAGGCTGGCAGGAAAACGTTAAATTTGACCACAACCTGGCCGTCAACTTCAAGCTGGAAGGCAAACACATCAGCGTCCCGTGTGAGCAATGTCACACCATCCCGCACCAGTTCATCGGCACACCCATCGATTGCTTCGCCTGCCACGAGAAAGAGGATAAACACAACGGCGAATACGGCACAAACTGCGGAGCCTGTCACGATCCATCCGAATGGAAAAATGCCACAGTTGACCACAACATCTTCGCCTTCACCCTTACCGGCGCGCACCAGACCATCCCGTGCCTGAACTGCCATATCAACAACATCTTCAAAGGCACCCCCAGCGTCTGCGCAGCCTGCCATGGCAAAGATGATGCCCATCGTGGCGCATACGGCAACGACTGTCAATTCTGCCACACCACCAGCGCCTGGAAGCCATCCACCTTCAGCCACAATAAGACCCGTTTCCCGCTCAGCGGGCGACACGGCGGCCTGAGTTGCACGGCCTGCCACAAAAATGGCCAGTTCGCCGGGACCCCCGCCTCCTGTGCTGGCTGCCACGGCAACCCAGCCTTCCACCGGGGACTGTTTGGCAACAACTGCGAATCATGCCATAACACCAGCAACTGGAGCGCCAGCTACAAAGGCCCACACCCCAACATCGCCGATGAAGGCGGGCGCGGCGTCAACCACGGCGGCGCATCTTGCCGTGATTGCCATACAAAGAGCCTGACCCAGGCCACCTGCACCAAGTGTCACAGTAACAATGACGGTGGCGAAAAAGATTAGCATCAAGGTGGCGCATCTCTCAAAATGTATTTTCATCACCACAGAATACGTTACATTCCCTCGGCTAGTTGAGATCTGCACCCCAACCCAATAACAGCAGGTGACCCCAAACAGGGTCGCCCGCTGTTATTTAACGTAAATCATGGATAATGACTATTTTCCGCACCGCCGGTCGGTGTGCGCAGGCGCGCGCGAGCCAGTCAAAGGGATTTGACAACCAACAAATACTGCAACTACGGTCTCCGCTCAGCGAGAAAAAGCCAGCGTCAACCCGATCCCGTTAAAAACGGTGCAATCCACTACGGCAAAAAAAACCTGATTTATAGTATAACAAGCACCAAAATATGACAAAACCCCACATCACCCCCCTGCAAGCCATCATCCACATCGCTGGCTGGTTCCCACTGGCGCAGCTTCTCTATGATTTCTTCACCAGCAACCTGACCGCCAACCCCATCCAGGCAATCGAACAGCGCACCGGCCTCCAGGCGCTGACATTCCTGCTGCTTTCGCTGGCCTGCACCCCACTCAGCGCCATTTTTGGCTGGCAGGAATTGACGCTGCGCCGCAAAGCCCTGGGCAACTATGGATTTCTCTACGCCACCCTGCATGTGGTCACATTTTTTGGCATCGACTACGCCTTCAACCTGCCCGCCATCTGGCGTGATGTGGCCACAAAATGGTATATCATAATCGGATCGCTGGCCTTCCTGCTGTTGCTGCCTCTGGCGATCACATCCTTCAACTACTGGATGAAGCGTCTCGGCAAAAACTGGAAACGCCTGCACAAACTGGTCTACATCATCTCCCCGCTGGTAATTTTTCACTTCTTCCTGGTCGTCAAGGGCAGCCTGTCGAGTTTGCAGGGCAACCTGGGCCAGCCGCTGGTATACGCCAGCCTGGCCGCCATCCTGCTCATTTTGCGGATCCCACCGGTGAAAAAGGCCATCATCGCCCTGCGGAAGCAGATTCGGGGCCGGTAAATGCCGGTAAAATAGACAAAAGCCAAAATTCATGGGAAAAACCTTATGACCAAAAAATTGATCGTCGTCGCCGGGAACATCGGCGCTGGAAAAACCTCCCTCACCGAACGGATTGGCGCGCGCCAGGGCTGGGCAATGGGCTACGAGTCAGTCTCTGACAATCCCTACCTGCCCGATTTTTACGCCGATATGAAAACCTGGTCGTTCCATCTCCAGGTGTATTTCCTCGGCCACCGCGCCAAACAATACATCGACCTGGCTGCCGACCCGCGCACCGCCATCTCAGATCGCAGCATCTACGAGGATGCTTACATCTTCGCCCGCGCCCTGCATCACATGGGCAACATGACCGAGCGCGATTACTTCTCCTATCGCCGCTTGTTTGACCTGGTGATGGGCGGGCTGCCCGCCCCCAACCTGCTCATCTACCTGAAATGCCCGGTGAACGTGCTCATGGAGCGCATCCACATCCGCGCGCGCGGCATGGAAACTGGCATCACCCCCGAATACCTGACCCTGCTCGACTCCTTCTATGACGACTGGCTTAAATCATTCGATCTGTGCCCCGTGCTGACCATCCAAACCGGCAACGTGGATTACGTACACAAACCCGGCGCGCTAGAGATGGTCACACAGCACATCACCGACAAGCTGGCAGGAAAAGAAGTCGTAGAGCTGTAAGTGACTGCGCGAATTTGGGGAAGGCCGGGTGGGGGCTTTTACTATTTCGAAGGCGTTTTCTTGTCCGCAGGTTTTTTCTCCGCAGGCTTCTTCGCTGTTGACTTGGCCACCGGTTTTCCAGCCGCCTTGCCTTTCGCAGGCGCTTTCTTCCCGCTTTCCACCTTCCCCTTACCACGCTTCGCCGGAATCAACTCCAGCTGCGCCGCCTTCTTCTTCCCTTTTTCTTCTTTCTTCTCCTCGCTCTTCACATCCACAAACCGGCTCACTTCCCAGCCATCCGTCAGGCCAGTCACACCATCGCCGGGCTTGACTTCCACCACCACATCCCCGCGGACGGTGGCGCGCTTTTTCAGGCCAGCTTCATCGAGGCGGGTCATCTTGGGAGCCGCTTTGAGCAGGTGCAGGGTGACGATGTGATTGGGCTTGCCAATCGCCAGGCCAGAGAGCGTGACGCCTTTAGCCACTTCCCAGGCGATGACTCCGCGCCCATAGCGGCCCTGCACGGGGAAATCTGCCAGCGGCACGCGTTTGGCCTTACCATCCGAACAGACCAGGAAAACTTCACCATCGCTATCTTTCAGGACTTCTGCGCCAGAAACCTGGTCGCCAATCCCCAGCTTGATGCCGTTGACACCCGCCGCCACCAGCCCCATCGGACGGATATCGTCTTCGGGGAAGCGGATGCCAAAACCGAGGGCAGTCACCAGCAAGATTTCTTTTTTCCCATCGGTCAGCCCAGCCCAGCCCAGGCTGTCGCCATCGTTGACTTTGCACAGGCTAAAGGTTTGTGCAGAGGGGCCAGGCAGTTCTGATAGCAGCGATTTCTTGAGCATACCTCCGCGCGTCACAGTCAGGATGCAAGTATCCTCGCCCAGCGTGGCGCGTTTGGCCGGCAGGGCGAAAGCGACCATCGGGCGATCATCCGCTTTCAAGGCGGTAGCTTTGTTATAGGGCACACCATCTGCCAGTTTTTCAGCTTCTGGCAGGGTGTGAACTGCCACAGCCGCGGCCAGGCCGCGCTCCGAAGCAAGATACAGCGTATCGGTGGAGTTGGCTTTCACCAGCAATTTCGGCGCGTCGCTCCCGCTCAGGCGCGGAGGCTTTTCATCATGGGTGCGAGATAAAACCCCATCCGCGCTCATCCCCACCCACACCACCTGGTCGGGCAGCATCTGGCTGGTGGTCAGCATGTGCTTCTTTTCTTTGCCAGCCTTCAGGCTGACGATCTGCGTGCGGCGCTTGTCGCCATAGGCGGCTTTGACTTTGAGCAGTTCATCGGCCACCACGCCGCGCATTTTGACCGGCGATTTGAGCAGCGCATCCAGTTCCTTAATCAGCGCCTGGATTTCCTTGTACTCAGTTTCGATTTTTTTACGTTCCAGCGCAGCCAGGCGGCGCAATTGCATCTCCAAAATGGCATTAGCCTGCAAATCGCTCAGTTTATAGCGTTTCACCAGGCGTTCGCGCGCACTTTCAACATCGGGGGATTTTTTGATCAGTTCGATGATTTCATCGAGATTCTTCAGGGCGATTAAGTACCCCTCGAGGATGTGACCGCGCGCCCGGGCTTTTTCCAGATCAAATTCCGCCCTGCGCTTGATAACCGTTAAACGATGTTCGACATACACCTTGAGCGCCTGTTTGAGCGTCAACATGCGCGGCTCGCCATCCACCAGCGCCAGCAAGATAATGCTGAAGGTGGATTGCATCGGCGTGCGCTTGTACAGGTCGGTCAGCACCTTTTCGGGGTCGATATTTTTCGAGAGTTCGATAACGATGCGCATACCCTGGCGGTCAGATTCATCGCGCAGGTCAGCCAGCCCCTCGATGTGTCCCTCGCGCGCCAGTTCGGCGATGCGCTCGATCAGGCTGGATTTGTTGACCATGTAGGGCAGTTCGGTGACGATGATGCGGCTTTTGCCGCGTTCCATTTCCTCGTAGTGCGCGCGCGCCTGGACGGTGATCTTGCCTTTGCCCGAGCCGTAAGCCGCCTCAATCCCTTCCTCGCCCGCTTCCTGGATGATCACGCCGCCGGTCGGGAAATCCGGCCCCTGAATAAATTCCATCAGGTGGTCGATGTCGATATCGTCAATTTTTTCCCAGTTCTGGAGCATGTACGTCAGGGCATCCACCACCTCGCCCAGGTTGTGCGGCGGGATGCTGGTCGCCATGCCGACGGCGATCCCGGTGGCTCCGTTGACCAACAGGTTGGGAATGGCGGAGGGCAAAACCAGCGGCTCTGTCAGCGTTTCATCGAAATTCGGGCCGAACGCCACCGTATTTTTGTTCAGGTCGATGAGCATATCCAACGCTGCGGCAGTTAAGCGCGCTTCGGTATAACGCATCGCCGCGGGTGGGTCGCCGTCAATCGAGCCAAAGTTGCCCTGACCATCAACCAGCAACGTGCGCAGTGAGAAATCCTGCGCCATGCGCGCCATCGCCTCGTAGACTGACGCGTCACCATGCGGGTGATACTTACCGAGCACTTCGCCAACGATACGGGCCGATTTCTTGTAAGCGCTGTCTGCGCGTATGCCCATATCGTACATGGCATACAAAATCCGCCGGTGGACGGGCTTCAGCCCATCGCGGGCATCCGGCAGGGCGCGGGCAACGATGGTGGACATGGCGTAATCGAGATACGCCTGCTGCATTTCGTGGTCAATATCGATTTTGCGGACGAGGCCGAGTTCCATGAGAATCCTTTTTATCCGTTATCTGCGCCAGACGAGGTTGATTTGCACCAGGTTAAATTGGGTGTTTTCCAGCGAAAACAAATCCCATTTAACGGAATTATCCAAAAAGCCGGGTGCGACGCACTGCACAGGCGGATGAATCTGCAAATTTGTTCTATCTTATTTTGAAAGACTCAAAGCGTCAAGTAGGGGCGCAGCGGATGTCTTGCAAGCTGCCGGCTGCCCAATGCGCCGCCGCATCCCTAGGATTGGTGGAATTATTTGGCTGAAAAATTCAATACCTGGGTGACACAAGCCCCGCTGAGACTTTGCTCAGAACAGAGCATAAAAACAGCCTGGATTTTGTGCCCGGCAAAGGGCTTTTTGAACGGGCCGCTTTGCAGGTAACCCGTTCCGCCAGGTTTGAGCGGCGCGATGTTCCTGGCTAACACACAGCCATCGGTCAGGTCAAAAGCCAGCACAGAGAGTTCGCTGATTTCGCCGGTTTTCTGGTCGGTGATCTTGATGTAAGCCGAGCGGAATTGCACGCCACCCGTGTTGACAACGGTAAAACGCATGAACGGGCCTTTGCACACATCCGCATTTTTATATTCGATTGTAAAGTTGGCCTGCGGCGTGGGTGAAGATGGGGCTTCGGCAATGGTCACGGCGCTGGTATCTCCGCTTGCTTCGACGTTGGTCATCAGTGCCCAGCAGGTCTGGTCAGGGCTGGCAAGATCACGCACCAGCCAGAAATAGCCGCCCAGGTCTTTTCCGATGATTTCGAGCACTGTGCCAGTCTGGTAGGTGGCCACCGGGTCATAATTCCCGGCAGGGCCGCTGCGACAGATGGTTTCTTTGAGCAGCCTGGCGGTAAGAAGGGCCGGTGTTTCTGTGGCTGTTGGTTCGGGGGGCAGCGTGGGCGTGTCGGTGGCGGAGGGGGTATCTGTTGGGGCGGGGGTGTCACTGGCGGGGATGGGGGTGTCTGTTGGGGGGATCGATTCGGTTGCGGTGGCTGGAACGGCTGTGGGGGCGAGTGTGGCAGTTGGGGTGGCAGCCCCGGGCAGGTTGCAAGCAACTAATCCGGCGAGCAGGATAAGGGTTGTAATGATACGTGCAGGAAAAAGTTTGAACATGGTTTCCTCCAGTTAATCGGTATCAGTAGTATAGCGCAGTTCAATCTTGATTTGTAAGCCCCCTGGCCGGGCGCAGCACCTTTTAAACGGCAGGGGCGGGCTTTTGCAAGCCCGCCCCTGGTTGTTGGGTCGGTTTTAGTCGCCTTCGCCGGGCATTTCGGCCCATTGGGCCGAGCCGGTTATGAGTTTTTCGTCCTGGAAACGTCCATGGATGAAGCCCGTCCCGGCGGGGATGAGCTTGCCGATGATAACGTTTTCCTTGAGGCCGAAGAGTGGGTCGGTGGTGGATGCGATGGCGGCGCCTGCCAGCACTTTGATGGTGTGTTGGAAGGAGGAGGCCGAGAGGAATGAGTCTGTGGAGAGCGAGGCCTTGGTGACGCCGAGCAGGAGTTCGGCGAAACGGGCGGGCTGTTTGCCATCGGCCAGCAGTTGTTCGTTGACAGCCTTGATTTCGAGGCGGTCGACGGCATCTCCAGGCAGGTATTTGGTATCGCCAGGGCGCGTGATCTGCACTTTGCTGAGCATTTTGCGGGCGATGACTTCAAAGTGCTTGTCGTGGATGTTCTGGCCCTGCGAGCGGTAAACTTTCTGGATTTCGGTCAGCAGGTACATCATACAGGCGTCTCGACCTTGCAGGCGCAGGATGCGGTGCGGGTTGAGTGAGCCTTCGGTGAGTGGCTGCCCGGCGTTGACATGTTCACCATCTTTGATGAGCATGCGCATGGTGGTGGGGATTTCGTGTTCCATCTCCTCGCGTTGTTCATGTGAGATGATAACCTGGCGGCCTTCGATGCGCACACGCCCGGCATGTTGGGCAGTGATGGAGGCTTCGCCCAGGCTGGCCAGGACTTCTCCGGCTTTGACTTCGCTCTCTTCTTTGGCGTTGATCTGCCATTCTTCAGGGATGTCGTAGCCGTCTGAAATCATTTCGGCATGTTCGATCTTGACCAGGCGCAGGTCTGCATATTTATCCGATTGGATAATGCGCACAACGCCTTCAATTTCAGAGACAACCGCTTCGCCTTTGGGGGTTTTGCGGGCTTCGAAGAGTTCTTCCACGCGTGGGAGACCGGTTGTAATGTCGCCGCCAGCAGCCACACCACCCGTGTGGAAGGTGCGCAGGGTCAGCTGTGTGCCAGGCTCACCAATCGATTGGGCGGCCACGATACCAACTGCCGCGCCCATCTCAACCATAATGCCGCGCCCGAGGTCGATGCCATAGCATTTGGAGCAAATGCCATGCGTTAATTCGCAGGTGGCCGCAGAGCGGACTTTGACTTCTTTGACACCCGCATCAGAGATTTTGAGCGCCAGTTGGTGGTCGATGATGTCATCAAATTCGGCTAACACTTCGCCCGTTTTGGGGTCAACGACCTGTTCGGCGAGCAGGCGGCCATACATACGAATGGACATGGACTGCCCGGCCACATCATCAGCTTTGCGGATCCAGACACCATCGTGCGTGCCGCAATCAATTTCGTTGATGATCACATCCTGGGCAATATCGACCAGGCGGCGGGTCAGGTAACCGGCATCGGCGGTGCGCAGGGCGGTATCAGCCAGGCCTTTGCGCGCGCCATGGGTTGAGATAAAGTATTCGAGGGCAGTCAGGCCTTCGCGGAAATTCGAGCGGATAGGCAAGGGGATGATGCGCCCAGACGGATCAGCCATCAGGCCGCGCATACCGGCCAGCTGTGAAATTGGCCCAAAACCACCTTTGGTCGCGCCGGATGTGGCCATCGTCGAGAGATTGCCGGATGGATCCATAAAAGCGCGCACGGCCTTCGCCACTTTGTCGGTGGTTTTCTGCCAAATCTGAATGACACGTTCGTTCTGTTCCTGTTCGGTCAACAAACCGCGGCGGAAATCGCGCGATACAACTTCCACTTCCTTGAGCGCATCAGCAATAATTTCGTCTTTGGCAGGTGGGATGAGGATGTCGGACACAGCCAGTGTGGTGCCAGAACGTTCGGCATACTCAAACCCGATGGTTTTCACGGCATCGGCCACGCCGGTAGTGATTTCCTGTCCACAAATCTCATAAACTTCAGCGATCAAGTCTTTCACACCGCCTTTGTCGAGCACTTCATTGATGAACTGCACCTGGTCTGGCAGGATACGATTGAACAGCACCCGGCCAGTAGTGGTTTCGACAATGCGATATTCCGGTTTTTCAAGGCGATTGTTCTTGGCATCATACCAGGTCTTAACCCGCACCTTGATGTTGCTGTGAACCCCAACCTGATCAAGCTGGTACGCCAGATCGACTTCATCCATGTCCGCAAAGATGCGCCCATCACCCTTGTGAGGGTGACGGTCGGTCATGGTCAGGTAATACACGCCCAAAACCATATCCTTCGAAGGAGAGATGATCGGTTCACCATCAGCCGGTTTCAGCAAGTTCTTGGAGGCCAGCATCAGCTTGCGAGCTTCAGCCACAGCCTTGCCAGAAAGCGGAACATGCACAGCCATCTGGTCGCCGTCAAAATCTGCATTGAAGGCGGTAGTGACAAGCGGGTGAAGCTGGATGGCCGAACCTTCGATCAGCAGTGGCTCAAAAGCCTGGATGCCGAGGCGATGCAGTGTAGGCGCGCGGTTGAGCATCACCGGGCGTTCTTTAATAACTTCTTCGAGCACTTCCCAAACTTCAGGGCGGTTACGCTCGATCAGGCGGCGGGCGCCTTTAACGTTGGCCGCATAATTGTGCTGAACAAGCCGGGCAATCACAAACGGGCGGTAAAGTTCCAACGCCATGGTTTTCGGCAGGCCGCATTGATATAGCTTAAGCTGCGGGCCTACCACGATTACCGAACGGCCAGAATAGTCCACGCGTTTACCGAGCAGGTTGCGACGGAAACGGCCTTTCTTACCCTTGAGCATATCGCTCAGGGATTTCAACTCACGGCGTCCACGGCGGCTGAGCGCCTTGCCACGCTGGGAATTGTCGATCAGGCTGTCCACAGCTTCCTGCAACATACGCTTCTCATTGCGGACGATGACATCCGGCGCACCTAATTCCAGCAGGCGCTTGAGGCGGTTGTTGCGGTTAATAACGCGGCGATACAGATCGTTCAGGTCGGAGGTGGCAAAACGGCCACCATCCAATTGCACCATCGGGCGCAGGTCAGGGGGAATGACTGGCAGGATGGTCAGGATCATCCACTCGGGGCGGTTCCCCGAGCGTCGGAAGGCCTCCACCACCTTGAGACGGGTGGTCGCTTTCTTGCGTTTCTGCTTGGATTTAGTAGTGCGAGCCTCGTGCCACAGCTCTTCAGAGAGCTTGTCGAGGTCGAGACGTTTGAGAATATCATAAAAGGCTTCAGCGCCCATATCGGCCTTGAAGACCTGGCCCCAGCGTGAGCGCAATTCGCGGTAGCGGGTTTCGCTCAAGAAAGTGAAGGGGCGCAATTCCAGCAGCTCCTCGCGCACACGCGAATTCTGCCCCTGGCTGACCGCCGACTGGTCTTCGAGCTGGTTGCGCAGGGCTTCCATTTTTTCTTCGGCTTCGGCGCGCAAGGTTTGCGCATCGAGTTTCAGGTGCTCGATTTCGCGGACTTTCTGGTCTTTCATCTCGTTTTCGAGTGATTCCAGTTTCTCGCGGACACTTTTTTGCACTTTGGAGAGCATCACCGAAGAAATCGTCTCACCAGCAGCGGCGATGGTCTCGCCAGCCGCTTCAAAAAAGATGACTTTCCCGGCAGGCTTGCCAATCTGTTCCTGGAGTTGGGCTTCCAGACGCTGGCCTTCTTTGATGATCGGATCGAGGCGTGATGCAATTTGCTCGTCATAAGACTGCTCAAGCTGCACCTTGCGCTGCTCAATTTCCTTCAACTGGCGATCACGCCCGGTCTTGATCTCAGCAATTTTGGCATTGATCTGCCCGGCCTGTTCACGCTCGGAAACGGAGATTTCATCATCTAAGCGCTTAAGGGCCTTATTGCGGGAATCTTCGTCAACATAAGTGACGATATATTGGGCAAAATACAACACGCGATCCAGGTTGCGACGGGAAATATCCAGCAGCAGCCCCAGGTATGACGGGATACGGCGCGTATACCAGATGTGGGCAACTGGCGTAGCCAGCGAAATGTGGCCCATGCGCTCACGGCGGACGGCCGCGCGAGTCACTTCCACGCCACATTTATCGCAAGTGATCCCCTTATAACGGGGGTTTTTATACTTACCGCAGTAGCACTGCCAGTCACGCGTAGGGCCAAAAATGGCTTCGCAAAACAGGCCGTCCTTTTCGGGACGCAGACGACGGTAGTTGATCGTTTCCGGCTTAAGCACTTCACCATACGACCAGGAGCGGATCGTATCGGGAGAAGCCAGGCTGATACGGAGAGCGGTCAGACCTTTGGTTTCCACGGAGACCTCCTGAAAAATGAATCCAGTGAGCTGAAAAAAGCCCCGTTACCCACGAATCAGGTCATTTTTTCAACGACCATAGACAAGAAAAGGCAAGCGCAAAAGGCATCCGCCTTAGCGCTCGCTATTTTGTCGGGTAAGTTTTAATGATTGGACATCAATCTGATGATTATACAGGAAACGGCATGGGCGAGTCAACCCCCAATTTTATCAAAAAGCCCAAGTCGCAAGATGTAATTTTACCAGATTCCCGGCTACTCAAATTTGAGCAATTGCAAAATATCCGCCAGCGCGGCAGCGAACATCTCGTTTACCACTTCGTCACTGGCCTGGTAAGGGCCGCCAAACGAACCGTCACCGTAAACCTGGCGGGCCTGTTTTGCACCCAAGATGCCTGGTACGTAAGGCGGCGTTTTCGGCTCGGACGGCAGTTCACTGACAATTGTGAACGGGAAAGCCTCCAGCCAGTTGGCATGGGTCGGCTTCAGGCTATGCTTCACAGCTACATCTTCGATGGAATGCGACAGCCACCAATCGTACCAGCGAATCTGGACATCTTCCAGGCTGGAGGCGGTTTCAGACAGTTGGGTTTTGGCGGCAGTGTTCCCACCATGGCCGTTCAAAAACAAGATGCGCCGAAATCCAGCCTGGTAGGCCGAACGCACCACATCATCCACCACCGCCACAAAGGTGGAAACACGCAAGCTGAATGTGCCTGGATAGGCCTGAAAGTATGGCGAACAACCAAAGTTCAGTGGCGGGGCCACCAGCACACCGGTTGCATGGCTGGCCGCATCGGCCAGCGCCTGCGGGATGCGAATATCCGTCAATAGCGAGAGATAGCCATGTTGTTCGGTCGCGCCAGTGATCAAGATCAGCCGGTCATCGTGCTTCAGGTATTCTTCAACATCCATCCAATTTAAATCTTCAATACGCATAACATCCTTTCCCGCGCGAAAGCGATCCGCGCGATTTGCAAACGTATTGTAATAGGAAAATCCTGTTTCTCCATCTGTCCCTGCGCACTCATCTAAAAAACGTGCCACAACAGAAATCCCGGGAGAACGTGCTCCCTACTTGCCACAATCATACAAGAGCTTGCCTGTCCCACGCCCGGCCGCGCCGCCATTCGATGCCAGTGAAACAACACCCAGGCCAGCCATATCCACCACCGTGCAGTTGGATTCAACCCATACCGCAATCTCCTGGTGCTGACCCAACGCATCGCCAAGCACAAAGCGCAACTGCCCGTTCGTTACCAGTGACGTGAACTGCGCCAACGAAACCGCATCAATTTCATCCAAAAAACCGCCCAACGCCAGCACAGGCCGCCCGGTTGCCAGGATATACGGCGCAGCGCTGTTGGCACGTCCGGCTGCCACAAGATAGGTATCAGGTTCAGTATTTTCGAGCAGGTAAGTGATCAAGCCTTCATTGGAACTTTCGCCGCCCATCACAGGCCCATTGCGGCCCTGCTGCTGGGCGGGGCCGGCATTCGGCAGTGCCATATTGGGGGAAGAATTGAAAGTAGTCAACACTGACCAGATTCCCGGCGCGACGAGCATAGATACCAGCACCAGCGTGATCGCAGCGCGGGCAAAACCGCCCTGCAACCTGCCCGCCGCTGCCACAGCCAGCCCACCGCTGAAAAGGATCCCGCTAAAAACCAACCCCGGAATGGCATAGCTCGTATCCTTCCACAGCGTTAGCGCCTGGAAAGCCAGCGTGAGCGCCGAAAGCCCCGCTACAACGCCCCAGCCCAAACGCGGATTGCTTTTGGTCAAACCCCACAGCCCCCAGACCGTCAGGGCGGTCAGGGCGGCCAGCGGGGCCGCCAGCATGATCAGGTAATAGGCGTGCATCAACCCACCGCTGTAGCTGAAATACAACACTTCTGGTATCAGCCAGCCCGCCCACAGGATAAATGCCAGGGTTTGCTCATCCTGCCCGAGCGCGTTGACCAAGGTTTTCAAGTTCAATCCAGAGCGGCGCACAAACTGAAAAACCAGCAGCGCAATTCCGCCCAGGACAAAGGGCAGCAGCCAGGAGGCCTCATCAGCCAGGGGTGAAGTAAACAGCCGCAGCGTTCCGGCTGTGCCAAAATCCATGCTGCCGCCGGGCTGACCACCACCCGTTGGGCCATCGGAACGAAAACCGTCAGCGGGCGGCTGGCCCGGGGGCATTTGCCCCGGCTGGAAGTTTTGCCCTGACGGTGGCTGCGGCATCTGTCGATCGCGCTGGCCGTCTGCGGCCATAGGCTGTCTACCACCACCGCCGCCAATCAGGCGTTCCAGGCCATTGTGCCCGACGATGAGTTCCATCACAGTGTTGTTGGAGGAGCTATCCACATAGGGTCTTTCAGATGCAGGCGTCAGGTCGACAATGACAGCCCAGGCCAGGGAAACGACCAGTAAAACGGCGGTTGCCGCAGCCAGGTGCGCGATTTTCTTTCCCCAGCCATGTTTGGCGCCGAAAAAGTAGATGGCGTAAAAGGCCGGCAACGGCAGGAAGGCTTGCAGCATTTTGATGTTGAATCCCAGCCCGACGATGAGCGCGCCCAGCAGCAGCCAGCGTAATTTTCCACTGGTTGCGGCCTGCATAAAGGCCCAGGCCGCCAGCAGCAGTGTGAAGATCAGCATCCCGTCGATGGTATTGTTGCGTTCGGTGGCAATCGCTGAGGGGGTCACGGCCAGTGCCAGGGCGGCCACCAGCCCGATCCACGGGCCAAACGGCTTGCGGACGAGTTTGTATGTGACGAAAATCGACAGCACTCCGGCGATAGCGTTGGGCAGAGCCAGCGCGAAACCGGTTACGCCCAGGAAGTAGGCCGAAATTGCTTCGATCCAGAAGCCCAGCGGCGGCTTATCCACGCTGACAGTGCCGCCTGGCTCGAAGGCTACGAAGAAGAAGTTTTTCCACGACATCAACATGCTTTTGACGGCTGCGGCATAATATTCGTTGCCGATGCCCGCCGCGCCCAGGTTGTAGAAACGTAAAAACGCGCCGAGCGCCAGGATTGTGATGAGCAGGCCGCCAGTGATCAGGTTCTGGCGGTTTTTGAAGATGGATTTGGATGGAGTGGGGGTAAGTTGGGTTTCCATTGAAGCTCCGTTTTTTTGTCTTGACCCCCGCTTCGGAAGTTTGTCCAAAAGCGGGGGTTTTCTAAGGAGGAGAAGAAGTTTTATGCAGGGATGGCGCTGGTGGCGCGTTTTTTGAGTTGGTTGAGGCCTTTTTCAGCCAGTACGATCAGGGTGGTGAGCACCGATAACCTGGCAAGGGTGCCGAGTATTCCGGCCAGGCCGCCGAGCGAGGCTTCACCTTCACCACCTTCCGGGCGGGAGGGCGGCTGGGCAGTGCTGCCGTTGGCATCGTTGAAGGTCGGGCGGCCGCTTTCATTGCCAACCGGGGCGGCTGTGCTAAATGTGTTGTTGACGATTGCGTACATGCTTTCGGTGATTGCTGCGATGACGAGCAGGATAGAGATGATTTTCAGGATGGTTTTCATGGTTTGACTCCATAATTGCGTTTGGTGATTTAGATTTGTGACGGGGTGCTGATAACTGGTCACTGGTTATTTGGTTTTCTCAACATGTACCGGATGGGCGATCATGGCGCAAGCAGCGAAAGCCGGGATGGGCGCTGGAACAGGTGCGGATGGGGTTGGCGATATAGCGGTTCAGGTTGGCGATGATCCACTTCCAGTGCAGGGCGGTGTGGATGGCCAGCAGGATGACGGAGGTGTCAGCGGCGAAGCTGTGGATCATTTTCCAGCTTCGGGCCACCTGCCCGAGCTGGATTCCGAAAGTAGAGAGCAGGTCTTTCGAGATCAGGATACCGCTCAAGCTGACAGCCACCATGGCCACGAGGAAGAGTGAGTCAACCACGAAATTCAGGCGCGATTGGTGGAAGAGTTTTTTGATGAATTCTACGCCGACTTTGATGATCCAATCCCAGTGGAAGAGCAGGTGGGTGACGATTGCGGCGGCGAAGGAGATGCCCAACCACTCGTGGATGCTGTTGCCGGTGAAGTGCGGGTTGGAGGCAATGAGGAAGGCGGTGAAGATGGTCAGGTCGAGGATCAGGTTGGTTTTGGTAGACATGGTATTTTCCTTTTGTTTTTGTATCTCCCTTCATTATCTTCCCCCCAAAAATGGGGAACGGAAGGGGCTGTTTTGCTGTCTGGTTTGTTTGAACTTATGCCCCCATTCTAAAATCCATCGCTGTGAGGAAACCATGAAGACACTGAGAGAAAACCATGAATATGCTGTGAGCTTGCTGAGAAACCTGACCCCGTGGCGCGGGATGGTATCCTGCGCTGGTCTTTATGATGGGCGGATTAAATCAGGACGCCAGGTTCAAAAACCTGGCATTCAGGTGACAGAAAAACAGGGGGAGGGGCTATTCTGAGCGCAGGGCTTCCATGGGGTGCAGGTTGGCGGCGCGATAGGCCGGGTAGATGCCAAAGAACAGGCCGATCAACACTGAGAAGGTGAAGGAAAGCGCAATAGATGAAACCGATACCACAGCGGTAATCAGATTCAGGGCGGTTACCCCCCAGGCAATCGCCATCCCAACGCCTATACCAGTGACCCCTCCTATGATGCTGAGGGTCATCGTTTCTACCAGGAATTGGAACAGGATGTGGTTTTTGCGCGCTCCAACCGCTTTGCGCAGACCGATCTCACGGGTGCGTTCGCTGACTGAAACCAGGGTGATATTCATGATGCCGATGCCACCCACCAGCAGCGAGATGGCGGCGATGGCGCCGAGGAAGGTTGTCATGGTGGTGGTAACGCTGCTGAGGGTGGAGAGCAGTTCGGCCTGATTCTGGATGCGGAAATCGTCATCGTCATCCAGCGCCAGGTGGTGTTGGTGGCGTAAAACGAAGGTAATTTGCGAAGAAACCAGGTCCACGGTATCGGCAGAACTGGCCGATACCGCAATGGCGCTGACGGTTCTCTCGCCGTTGCGGATGGCGTTCGCGCCAAACAGTTTGTTATAGCCCGTCTCCAACGGGATCAGGATGGTGTCATTGGTGTCATTGAACCCGGATGAGTCTTTGGGTGTCAACACGCCGATGACAGTGAAAGATTTGTCATTGATCTTGATGCTTTTGCCCAGCGGGTCTTCTGTGCCGAACAGGTCTGTCACGGTGGTTGTGCCAAGCACGGCCACCTGTTTCTGGCTTGCGCCATCCGCATCGGTGAGAGCGCGCCCACTGGAGATGGTATAGGTGTGAACGCTGAAATAATCACCCGTGACGCCCACGACTGATGTGGATGTGCTGAGCGTGTTATACGTCACGGTATAGTTGGATTGATAGGCCGGGGCGATGCCCGCCACATCAGTCAGGGTGGTCACCAGGGCTTTGTAATCTTTATAAGTCAGGTTGGTCTGGTTGAAAGGCTGGCCCGGTGATGGCCGCTGCGAACGCCCGGCCTGGATGTTTAGCAGGTTTGAGCCGCTGCTGGCGATGCGGTTGGTGATGCTGCTGGTAGCGCCGTTGCCAATCGCCATCAGCGCCACCACCGCTGCCACACCGATAACGATGCCCAAAATGGTCAGCGCTGAACGCAGTTTGTTGGCAAGCAGGGCGCGGAAGGCCGTGCGAAGGTTCTGTGAAAGTAGCATGGATGTTTCCTTTGGGGGCGGTTTCCCATCATCCCCGGCCCTTCTCCGAAAGGGAAAAGGCCCACCCCCTTTTTAGGGAGGCGGATGGTGAGGGCTTAATCCTCCGCGCCAGGGCGAGGAGTACCCGCTTTGAGCGGATTGGCGTTCAGCGCATCTGAAACGATGCGGCCATCCACCAGGCGAATGATACGGCCAGTGTGCTGGGCAACGAATGAGTCATGAGTCACCACGATTACGGTTTGCCCAAAATCACGATGCAGGGTTTGGAACAAATCCATGATGCCCGCACCGGTTTTACTATCGAGTGCGCCAGTGGGCTCGTCTGCAATCAGCAAGGCCGGATCATTGGCCAGGGCCCGCGCAATTGCCACTCGCTGCTGCTGCCCGCCCGAAAGCTCGTTCGGGTGATGTTTCATCCGCTCTTTAAGCCCAACCAGTTCCAGGGCTTTTTCGGCCTTCTCGCGGCAGGCGCGCGCCGATAAACCCGAATAGCTGAGCGGCAGGATAACATTTTCGAGCGCGCTGGTGCGCGAGAGCAAGTTAAACTGCTGGAAAACGAACCCGATCTTACGGTTGCGAACATCTGCCAGTTGGGAATCTTTCATCTTTTCTACCGGGATGTCATCCAGCAGGTAAGAACCTGATGTCGGCACATCCAGGCAACCCGCAATCGACATGAGCGTACTCTTGCCCGAACCAGATGGCCCCATAATGGAGACCATCTCCCCTTTGGCGATGGAAAACGATACATCATCCAGGGCGCGAATCTCGTTTTCGCCCATTGTAAATATTTTGACTAAATGATCGATTTGGATCATAGGATTGAATCCCTAAGGCAGTGGGAGCCCGCCATCTTGTGGGCCGCCGCGGTTATTATTACGGTTTGATGAAGAAGATGATGAACTGGTAGATGAGCTGGTAGATGAACTGGTTATGCTAAGTTCCACCTTGTCACCTTCTTCCAGGCTGCCACTGGTTGTGATCGTCACCAGGCCGCCCGAAAGTTCACCACTTTCGATATCCACCCGCTGGCTGCTGCCACCCTGCCCGACCACGTTCACATACTCTCCCTGGCTATCGGTCTGGACAGCATTAATCGGCACGGCCAGCATGACGTGCGGCTCGCTGGTCACCAAAACCACCGAGGCAGTTGCGCCAAACAGCAGTTTGGCATCTGTCGGGTCAAGCCGCACAGTGACAGTGTACTTCACCAACCCACTAACGGTAGCGCCAACCGGGTTGATCATTTCCACTTCACCAGTAAGAGTCTGCCCGGGCAGTGAATCCATTGTAATCTGGGCCGGGTTGCCCACCGCGACATTGGAAATGCTGGTTTCATCCACCAGCACATCAATTTTGATGGTATCGCGGTTGACCAACCCAATCGCCGCATCCCCACTGCTGACCGAATTGGCAGAAGATGTCATCAGCGAGATCACTTCGCCATCGAACGGTGCGATGATTGCCATCACATCCACTTTTGCCTGTGCGGCGGCGATTTTTGCCTGGGCAGCATCAAAATCAAGCTGGTCATAACCGCCTTTAACCTTGTCACGCGCCCGGCGGGCATCATCCAGCGCAGCACGCGCCACATCCAGCGCAGCTTTGGCCTCGTCATAATCAGTTTGGGTTGGCTTGGCAAGGTACCAGTTAAGGGTAGCCTTGAGATCGTTAAGCGCCATCTGCGCGTTGGTCATGTCAATAATCGCCTGTGTCTTTTGCGGGTCGCCATCCGGGTGGCGCTGCACCTCTTTATATTTGCGCGTGAGGAGCATCAGGGTTTTCTCGGCCTCCTGGATCTTCGCTTCAGTATATTTGATCAATACATCCGAAGCGCGCGGATAATCGAGGGCGTTCAAAATATTCTGGGCTTCCTCCACATCCTTACGAGTCGTCACCACCTTTTGCTGCGCCGCAGCCAGGGCCGCCGTCGAATCCTGCATATCCAGCAAATCACGCTGGGTACTGGCAAGTTCAGCCATCGCCGATAAAACCTCCGCCGGCACCGAATCAGGCTTTAAAATTGCCAGCACATCCCCTTTTTTTACCTTATCGCCGACTTTAACGTTGACTTTATCAACCAACCCGCTGGTACCCCATTTAAGAGTCACCAACTGGTCGGCGCTCAAATTCCCAGATGTCTCAACCGTACTGGTAATCGTCACAGTCGAAACCCTGCCCGTAGAATTGCCCGTGTTGCCACTCGTTGTGCTGGCACAGCCCGCCGCAAACAGTGCAGCCACCAACAAGAAAGATACAACTTTCAGCGGAAATCTATACATAATGAACCTCTTCTCAGGTAAGATAACTTTCTCTACAGGTTTCATTCTAAAAAAACAAACTGTGAACAAACCAAGAAATAGCTGTGAAAAAGCTGTGAGATTATTCACTATTTAACGTTTCATAGCTTTTTCACAGCAAAAATGTTTATATTGTGTGTAACGAAAAAGAAAGCGAGGCCCCATGCCAACCGTCCTGATCATCGATGACGACCCCAAACTGCTCAAAATGCTTCAGCGAACGCTGGTTTACGAAAATCTCAACGTCATCACCGCCGCCAACGGCCTCGAAGCCCTGCCCATCATTGACACCCAAAAACCCGATCTGCTCATCATCGATTGGATGATGCCCCACATGGACGGCGTCACCCTCATCCGCCAACTGCGCAGCGACGGTAACAAAACCATGGCCCTCATGCTCACCGCCCGTGATGCTATCGAAAACCGCGTAGATGGTCTGGAAAGCGGCGCCGACGATTACCTGGTCAAACCTTTTGCCCCCGCCGAGCTGGTGGCGCGTGTCCATGCCCTGTTGCGGCGGATAGAAACCAAACCCGCCAGCCAGACCGTTACCTATGCCGACCTGACCCTCGACCCAACCACCCGTGAAACGCATCGCGGAACAATGGCCCTGACCCTGACCCTGACAGAATTCAACCTACTACACCTGCTCATGCGCCACCCCCGCCAGGTGCTCGAACGCCGCCAGATACTCACCGAAGTCTGGGGCTACGATTTCGGCGGTGATGACAATGTGCTCGAAATCTACATTGGCTACTTGCGCAAAAAACTTGAATTCGATGGCCGTTCACGCCTGATCCACACTGTGCGCGGCATCGGCTACGTTCTTCGCGAGGAATAATGTCTATCCGACTGCGTTTTACCCTGCTCTACAACATCATCCTGGCCGTCACCCTGGCCATTTTTGGATTCTCCATCTACGCCGTGCAAATGGAAACCACCTACAACGCCTTACAAAAGGATTTGAAACATAGCTCCGACCGGATGGAGGGCCTGGTAGCCCGCGCATTTGCCAACTCTGGGCAAGACCCCTTCTCCCCGCCCAACCCGCCTCCCACACCCGAAGGTAATTCTGGCAGCCAGGTTTTCCGCGAACTGCCCGAGCGTGAAGTGCTGCGTGTGCTCGACCCCGCCGGGGCGCTGCTGCTCAGCCCCTTAGGACGCACCGCCGAAAGCCTGCCACTCAGCGCCCAAGGCCTGAAAACTGTCCAGGCTGGCAACGACTGGTGGCAAACCAGCGACTTCCAGGGCCAGGCCATGCTCATCTACAACCGCCCAATCTTCAAAAATGGCACATTCACCTACATCTTACAGGTTGCCCGGCCCCTGACAGAGCGCAACCGCTCGCTGGAATTCCTGGGAACCACCTTCCTGGTAGCCAGCCTGTTAACCATCCTGGTGGCATTTGGCATCGGCTGGATCTTCTCAGGAATGATGCTTCAGCCCATTCAAAGACTGACACAGACCGCCCAGGCGATCGGCGAGGAGCGCGACTTCACCCGGCGCGTGGCCTACACCGGGCCACAGGATGAAGTCGGGCAGCTTGCCACCACCTTCAACTCCATGCTGGCGCGTTTGCAAGAAGCCTACCAGAAGCTGGCCCACTCACTCGAAATGCAGCGTAATTTTGTGGCCGATGTCTCACACGAACTGCGCACCCCGCTGACCACCCTGCGCGGCAACCTGGGGCTGCTCCAGCGCGAACCGCCCATCCCTGCCGATGAAAGAGCCGACATCACCAGCGACATGGTGTACGAAAGCGACCGGCTGATCCGGCTGGTAAACGAACTGCTCGTCCTGGCGCGCGCAGATGCGGGTCGGAATCTGTCAAAAGAATCAGTGGCAATCCTGCCCATTTTAGAAGAAACCTGCCGCCAGGCACACCAGCTCAACCCAGTGCGCAGGATCAGCCTGGAGGCCGCCGACATCGCTTTCATCGGCGACCGTGATGCGCTAAAACAGGTCATCCTCATTGCGCTGGATAACGCCCTCAAACATTCCAGCGGCGAAATTATGGTCAGCGCTGCGCCCCGGGGCGGGCAAGCCGAAATCCGGGTGCAGGATTCTGGCGAAGGCATCCCCCCCGACCGGCTGGAACGCGTCTTCGACCGCTTTTATCGCGGCGAGGAAAGCGCCACCATCCCCGGCTTTGGGTTGGGCCTGCCCATCGCCAAAGCCCTGGTGGAAGGCATGGGCGGCAGGATCCAGATCGAAAGCGAACCCGGAAAAGGCAGCCTGCTCACCATCCAAATCCCCCTCGCCGCTACAAATTCATACACGTCAGAACCTCCAGTTTTTTGAAGCAAACCGCTAAAATTACCAGCACTCTTGGTAAAATCAGCCTGAAAGACTGAAGCAACCAGATCGAAAGGAATCCGCCATGTCGCTCAAACATACCGCCCAGGTCGAAGCCAGAGAAGTTGTTAAAGGTGTCAACACGCGTATGCAAGTGCTGATTTCAGCACAAGAAGGCCCGCATTTCGCCATGCGCCGATTCATCATGGAAAAGGGTGGCGGAATGCCCCGACACACCAATACAGTTGAACATGAGCAATATGTGCTGGGCGGCCAGGCGCGCATCGGCATCGCCGATGAGACTTTTGAAGTGCAAAAGGGTGATATTGTTTTTATCCCTGCGGGCGTGCCGCACTGGTACCAGAACCTGGGGGATGAGCCGTTTGAATTTTTATGCATGATTCCCAACAAACCAGATACCATTGTGGTTCTAGATGAACCCCCCGCCTGTTAATACCGCCCACTGAACAAAAACACCGCTGGCCAATCACCTCGCCAGCGGTGTTTTCTATAGTAGATCTCTTACAAAAATTATCGTTTACCTGAAAATACCCTTCGCGGGTAAGAATTGCCCTTTTTTCTTAAGGCGGAAAGCGCAATTCTCACCCATAGGCATTATAAGAATCGATTGGGCCTGTTCCCAACCTTAATTCTTCTGTGCAGCGATCAGTTCTTTCAGCAAGATTCCCAAGCGGGTGATGCCTTCACGGATATTTTCAGGGTTGGAGTAAGAGAAATTAAGACGCATGGTATTCTTCCCACCGCCGGTAGGGTGGAACGAACCACCCGGCACAAAGGCTACCTTGCGCTCAATCGCTTGTTTGAACACTTCGGCAGTATCCATATTTTGTGGCAGGATACCCCACAGAAACATACCACCCTCAGGTCGAGTCCAGCGTGTTTCTACAGGCCAGATTTCATCCATGGTTTCGAGCATCACATTGCGGCGTTCGCGGTAAACGCTGCGAATGATCTTAACGTGCTCATCGAGGAAACCGCCTTTGGCGACTTCATAGGCGGTGATCTGGTTGAAGGTGGATGTATGCAGGTCAGCGGCTTGTTTGGTCATTACCAGCTTGCGGATGACTTCGGGCGGGGCAATCACCCAGGCCAGGCGGATGCCGGGAGCAAGCAGCTTCGAGAAGGTGCTCAGGTAGATGACATTGCCAGTGTAATGCCCGCCATTCGAGCCGCGCATGTCACTATCAAGTTTGACAACCGAGGGGAGATGATCCCCATCGTAGCGCAACTGACCATACGGGTCGTCTTCCACAATCGGGACACCGTAGCGGTCCGCCAGGGTGATCAGCTGTTTGCGGCGTTCCAGGCTGAGGGTCGCTCCGCTTGGGTTTTGGAAGTTGGGCAAAACGTAGATAAACTTCGGGCCAATGCGCAGCGCCTTTTCCAATTCATCCACGATCATGCCATTTTCATCAGATGGGACGGAGATGTACTGCGCCCCATAGGCATTCCAGGCCTGGAGCGCGCCCAGGTAAGTAGGCGACTCGACCACGATGTAATCACCCCGATTCAAGAACAGGCGGCCAATAAAATCCAGGGCCTGCTGTGAACCAGATGTGATCAAAATATTATCGGCGGTCACTTCAATGGCAAAGCGCGCGGTGTGGCGCGCGATCATCTCACGCAGGGGCAGGTAGCCCTCGGTGGTGCCATATTGCAAAGCCTGTGCTCCCAAGGTGTCTAGAACAATGTTGCAGGCTTCTTTGAATTTCTCAACCGGGAACACTTCCGGCGCGGGTAGGCCACCAGCGAAGGAAATGATATCGGGTTGTTCGGTGAGCTTCAGCAGCTCGCGGATGACCGAACTGCCCATTTTTTGCATTCGATGGGCATAACGGTATTCCCAGGGTGTTTGCATTCTATCTCCTTAGAAAAAGTTTGGGTTTGAGAATGTCTATGGGTATAAAAAACCCTGACAGGTACGATTCACCTGTCAGGGTCACCTGATTCTTGGCAAATGAATGCCATGGAGGAACAGGAAACGCCAAGTTCTTGTCTGCATGACTTTAATATCTTACCCAGTTTCCCCGCAAAACGCAACTGAATAAAATCCCAACTTAAGTGTGATATTTGTCGGTTTCGGAAAGCTATATTCCGCAGTGCAGCGCGCTGGGGTGAAGCACCTTCAGCGCCTCGCCGCGCCAGTAGCTGTGCCCAACTGCCAGTTGGAGCGATTTGGCATCCAGCGCATGGATCATCTCAGCCATGCTGGCATTATCAAACTGGGCCATGTAGCTGTGTACCGCAGCCACTTTTTTCTCCCAGGTACTGGTGATGTCGATGGTCAGGTTGGGTTCACGGGTCATGTAAAAAGCGATTCCCTGGATTCCACCCCGGTAAGCGGCATCCAGCGCCGGGTCACCGCTGGTAATTTTCGTAATATTTGCCAAAATGGTTGCTTCTGCAACAGCCAGGCCCACCTGGATATGGTCACGGTGCGCTTCATAAGTCAACCAGGGGTCACAGGTGAAGATAAAATCGGGGCTAAACTGGCGGATGGAACGCAAAATGTCTTTTCGCAGCGAATGGTAGCTATACTCACCCGCATCCGGGTAGCCCAGCCAACATTGTTTTCTCACCCCGATAATTTCACCGGCCATAAACTGATCATGTTTCAGGGCATCGGCGCCCGCTTCTGGCGAAAGGGAGTGATCCACCAGCCCCATCAGGTCATCGGTGACGGTCAGGTAATCGATTTCGGCCCCCGCCTGTACCAACAGCGCCAGCGTCCCGGCAGCGCCGATATCGTTATCATCATAATGCGGCTGGATGCACAAAATTCGACGGGCCGAGAAAATATCAGGAATGGGCAAAATGGTTTCGATGGTCATAAGCCCATTTTAGTTGGCGTCTTTGCCCCAAATAATAACGATTGCATTGAGATTTATCCTTGCTTCGCTTTTTTGTTCTATAAATTTCACCTGTAGTGGGGTACAATATGAACGCTTATTCATTTGCACCGCCGCGCTGCGGCGGTACCTACAACCCTAAAGGAGACCCCCCATGTACCACACCATAATCATCGTTGGAAATGTTGGCAAAGACCCCGAAATGCGCTATACACCATCGGGCCAACCGGTGACAACTTTTAACGTAGCAACCAACCGGCAGTATACATCCAATAACGGACAAACAGTAAAAGAAACCATTTGGTTTCGTATTACTGCTTGGGGTAAAACGGGCGAGGTATGTAACCAATACCTGAAGAAAGGCTCCAAAGTATTGGTGGAAGGTCGCCTGACCCCAGACCCGAACACTGGCGGCCCGCGTACATACACCCGGCAAGATGGCACCGCTGGAGCATCTTTTGAAGTTACTGCCAGCGCCGTGCGCTTCCTTTCCAGCCGCGAAGAAACCGGTGGAAGCGGTAGCGCCAGTATGGGCGGCGGCGAACCACCCTACTTTACCGGCGCACCCGAAGAAGACATCCCATTCTAGACCAGTTCAGGCCCCTAAAGGTAACAGCCTTTAGGGGCCTTTTAAGAAAGAGGCGGATATGGCTCTCCCGGCCCCCAGAAACCCAACTACCCTCGATGTCCCGGCTGAACTCCAGCCGCTCTATGCCAACCTGGTGCGCATCGCCCACTCCCCTGCAGACCTGGTGCTTGATTTTGCACACCTGCTGCCAGGAGAAAATCGCGCCAAGGTTTCGGCGCGCATTCTCATGTCACCTCTCAGCGCCAAGCTGCTCTATCGCGCCTTGAGCGAAAACCTGGCACGCTACGAAGCCGCCTTTGGCGAAATCCACATGCCCACATCATCCCTGGCTGACCAGCTCTTCAAACCCATGCACCCGCCCGAAACCCCACCCGAAGAAGGAAAACCTTAATGGAAAAGCTGGAACAAATCGCCGAAACCATCCGCGCCGAGTTTGACGCGCGTACCGCAGCCCGCGATAACGCCCTGGCCCAGGCGCGCATGCTCACCCGTCACTGCTCACAGGCCATTCGCGCCGTCCACCGCGATGATGAAGCCGGGATGAATGTCGAGCTGGCCGAAGCCCGCCAACTGGCCGATTCGCTGCGCAGCGGCCTCGCCGGTCATGCCGACCTGTACTTTGCCGGGTATACCCAGGATGCGCTCAAGGAATACGTAGAAGCCACCGTCACCTGCGCCCTCATCCGCGGCCTGCCGTTGCCCGGCCCCGAAGAAATGCAAGCCGAAGCCAACACCTATCTCAACGGCCTGGCCGAAGTGGTCGGTGAACTGCGCCGCCGCTGCCTCGACATCCTGCGCCACGGCTATTCTGCCGAGGCCGAGCGCCTGCTGACCCTGATGGATGATATCTACTCCATCCTGGTAACCATGGATTACCCCGATGCCATCACCAGCGGGCTGCGCCGCCAAACCGATATTGCCCGCAGCATTATCGAAAAAACACGCGGCGATATCACTTTCAGCCTGCGCGGCGAACACCTGGAGCGCGCCCTGGCCCAGATCAGCCAGCAAATTACCGGCGAGGGCGGGCCATCTGGGCCAATGCTCAGCCGCAACAATGGCGAAGAGGAATAGGCTATGGCCAAAGTCAAAGGTAGCAAAAAGTTCCGGCTCCTGTTGTACCAGCACATGCTCAATCGCTGGTGGCCGCTCACCTTGACACTTTCCATCATCCTCTACATAGTTGTCGCCATCTTTTGGGGCGCCGAATGGTTTTTCATCAACCCAGACGAGAACCCCCTGCCCACCATCAGCACATCTGACGGCATGACTTACCTATTCATTGCATCCTCCGCGCTGGTTGTCAGCCTGGGATTGATGTTATTGCGCAACATGGCTTATGTCCAACTTTTCCCAGGCTATGTGCGCATTGTCACACCCTTTTACCGATTCAACAGTTCTTTTAAACGCATCAAAAACATCCGCGTAGCCGCCTTTGGGGCGCTGTTCCCACCATCGAAACTATCCAACTACCAAAAAGACCTGCTGGAAGACCTTTCCCAACGAACCGCCAACGTGCTGGAATTGCATTCCTACCCCGTTTCGCGGAAAACACTCTCAGCTTTCCTTTCCCCCTATTTCTTTTGCGATCAGACCCCACACCTGGTGCTGTTGCTGGACGATTGGATAGCCTTCAATACCGAATTTGAGAGCTTCCGCGTACAAGGACGCAGCCTCCGCCCAGCGGGTGTATACGAGGCCCCGGCAACTGAAGCCCGGCGTCCGGTGGCTGTCACAGCCAAACCCCAGAAAAAAGCCAAACCTGCGGTTCCAGCCAGCCCCAGGAGCCGCATTCAGTCTGGGCTGCTGGACAGCATCAACAAAGAAAAAGAAGATTGATCCCGCCAGATGATCATGAATATCTATTTTGCTTGTTCCATCACCGGGGGACGCGAGTTTGAGCTTGTCTACCAGCAAATCGTTGCATTCCTGCTCGCCGAAGGCCACATTGTTCCCACCTCGCACCTTGCCAGTTCTGAAGTGCTGTACATGGAAAAAATTGTCACAGCGCGCGATGTTTACGAGCGCGATGTAGAGTGGCTGACAGCGTGTGATGTGCTGCTGGCAGAAATCAGCACCCCCTCACACGGTGTTGGGTATGAAATTGGGCTGGCCCTGACCCTGCAAAAACCAGTGTTATGCATCTACCAGCAGGGAAGAAAAGTTTCAAAAATGATCCTGGGCAACCCCGATACACACCTGAAAGTTTGCGCGTATGAAACCAGCGAAGGTGCGATCCAACAAATCTGCAAGTTTTTGTCTGACAACACGGCGCGATTGTGAATTTTGTCACTAGAATTTTATGACATCCTCCCGATGTATTAATTGCCCGGCGGGTGTAAGATTACTGCAAGAGATAGGGCGATAGCAAGTACTCGCTGTCTCCTCCTTTGGCGAAGGCATCCGCCGGGTCCTCCCCCCGGCGGATGCTGATTTAACCGGCATATCTAACGAAAACTTGATAAACAGTGTATCAGATAACAAAAATCCCGCGCTGGCGGGATTTTTTGATTGCCACAAAAGCATCTAACTGCTCAGTTCGCTATCATAGGCTGGCAGCATGACAATAAATTTGGTGCCCTGCCCAACCGTGGAATCGACCCAAATACGTCCGCGATGCGCTTCAACAATGGTCTTGACGATGGCCAACCCCAACCCGGTGCCAGGAACACCTTTGGGAGCGTTGCTGGCGCGATAGAATTTCTCAAAAATATGCGGCTGGTCGGAGGGCGGAATGCCAACACCCGTATCTGCAACTTCAAAAATAACCAGTTGATCTTCCTCCCGCAGCGAGGTGGTGATTGTGCCGCCTTCGGGGGTATATTTGATGGCGTTCGTCACCAGGTTATCAACCACCTGCCTGATGCGAATGGGGTTGCCATAAATATCGGGAATATGCTGTTCAATATTCAAACGGATGGTCTGCTTCTTTTCGAGCACCTGCTGTTCCAGGTTTTCCACGGTGTAGCGCAAGATTTGCTCGATAGAGACGCGGTCGCGATGAGTATCGAACCCGGCTTCGATGCGTCCCAAGTCAAGCAGATCATTGACCAGGCCAGTGATGTTGGTAACACTGTTTTGGACATGCCGGATGAAAAGGCGCTGCTGGTCATTGAGCGGACCAACACGCTCCAGCAATTCCACATAACCCATGATGGCAGTTAACGGCGAGCGCAGGTCGTGTGAAATGGTGTGGATAAAGTCGCTCTTGAGCCGGTCCACCATTTTGAGATGGGTAATATCTTCGAGTGTAACCACTGCACCGATTTCAGGGATGGGCGTATATTGGGTATTGAAAACCCGTCCATCTTCAAAACTCAGTTCGTGGTGTTTGAGCGGGTTTTCGGTGGCTGAATCGAGCACAGCCACAAAATCTTCGTGTTCGATAACTTCGGCGATGTTGCGTCCTGCCAGGTTGCCCAGCCCCAGCCCAAAGATGCGCTTGGCCACAGGGTTGATTAGCAGGATACGATCGAATTTGTCCATCAGGATAACACCATCCTGGATGTTGGAGATGGTGGTATCCAGTTTGGTGCGTTCGTTTTCGGTTTCTTCGTAATGCTGCGCATTCTGGATGGCGATGGCGGCATAATCAGAAAGGACGGTCAGGAGCAATTCATGGTGCTGGTTGAAGGGGCGTTTGTTGTGGCGGTTATCCACACCCAACACCCCAATGATCTCTTCCTGGGTGCGCAGGGGCACATAAGCCAGTGAGTAAACCAGGTAAGATGTTTTGATCTTGTTGGGGGAATCAACATCAAATGAAATGGGTTGCCCGGTATGGATGACCTGTCCCGCCAGGCTGTCTTTGACCGGCAGTCGAAAGGTGCGGGCAAAATTTTCTTCAAAGTTGCGCCCGGCACGCATGTAGAGTTCGTTATTTTTTTTGTCGAGCAGCAGCAGCTGGCCTTCTTCGGCGCCGGTTAATTCGACAGCGGCGGTGACGACGCTGGTCAGGACGCTGTCAAGGTCGAGGGTGCTGTTGATGGAACTGCCCAGTTGGACGAGGGCCTGCATTTCATCCACCCGCTGCTGGAGCGAGGAGGTGGTTCTCTTTACTTCGCGGCGCACCCAGTCACCGGTTTGCTCGGCGCGTTTTTGGGAGCGTTTGATGGCGCGGACGATGTCGTCGATCCTGAGGGGCGGGCAGAGCACGTCGCTGATGCCCAGTTTCAGGGCGCGCTTGTAAAGATCCGGGGATTCTGAATCAGCGAAGATGATGATCGGAAGGGTGGGGAAACGTTCCAGGATGGCTGCCGACAGGTCAAAACCGCTTTTCCCACGCAATTTTTCACCAAGTACCAGCAGGGAAGGCGATGTTTCAAGCAGGGATTTCTCGAGGATGATGTAGTCGGGGGCAATGGCTACTTCATAGCTGGATGCATGCAAAGCCTGCTCCAATAATTTGAGCGTAGGCGATTCATCCATTGCAAGTAGGATCAGGGGTGCTTGCTGCATCATGCAATTTTATCTTAAGAGTTGGGATTTTTTGTCTGTAATGGCTGGGTTGGTTGTTGACTTGCAGAGGCCAACAGGCGTTTGACAGAGTTGTTAATCATCGTCAAGGCTTTGACTTGCTCATCGTTAAGTGACCCCATTTTGCCACCGAGCATCAGTTCGAGCGGGTAGCCTACCGGCTGGAGCAGGTTTTGGATTTCAGCGCGGATGCTTTGCAGCATCTGGTTTTTACGCTTTTCACCGGCAACTGCGGTTTCGGCGTTTTGGGCCAGCGCGCGGAAAAGGCGGGCGTTCACCATTGAGATCGATGCGTAGTCAGAAATGGCTTCGTTGAGGGTTTGTTCGCTTTGCCCAAAAGGCCGTTCGGCTTTGCGGACGACGGTCAGCAGGCCAATCGCTTCATTTTGGACTTTGATGGGTACCACCATGGCAGCTTTGCCAAGCATGGAAATTTTGAATTTGCCCAGCGGATCGCCATGAATGCTGAGGGTTTCGGCAGACATGGAAACCAGGGTGCTCAGGCCATCGTCGAGCGGCTGCCCGACTTTTTTGGCCCAAGTTTCGGGCAGGTTGCGCTGTGTGGTTAGAACGAAGGCTTTGGAAGCGTCATCTTTGAGTGATAACCAGCCCATATCGGCTTCGCTGACCGCCACAATAGCTTCGACAATTTTCTCAAACAGGATGCGCTGGTCGGTGATGGAGATGACGGCGCGCCCCACCGAAAAGATCGTGGTCAATTCGCGCAAGCGTCGCTGGAGTTCAACGTTGGTTTTTTTGAGCTGTTCATCCAGGGTTTGACGGGCGCGCAAGTCGCGCACCTGTTTAATGACGCGTTCAACACACGAGATGATCTCAGTATCGCGCATGGGGCGCAGCAAGTAATCAGACGCGCCCAGCCGGAAGGACTGGATAACATCTGGCTCTTTGCCTTTGCCAGCCATGACGATGACAGGGGTGGAAATACCCTGTGAGTTGAAAGCCACCAGCATATCTTTGCCGCTTAGACCGGGCATATCCAGGTTGACCATAATCAGGTCAGGCTGCCATTGTAAGGCCTGTTTGACAGCGCTGGCGCTATCAGGGGCAATGTTAACCTGGTAACCAGACGGCAGGAGTGTTTGCCGGGCGATCAGCTCAAGCATGTCGGGATCATTTTCAATGAGCAGGATTTTTTCAGCAACAGGATGATTCATAGCAATTTATGATAGCATGTTTTTGGTAATTTGCTGGATTGTGTGTTGTAATTGCAAGGGCTTGACAACGCCAGCTTGCGCATAGTGTTTTATTCTCTATAATCATACATCAAATCTGTATTCCTGGTTGACAATAAGCAGACAGATATGTAATTGTACGATATGGCGCGCAATTCAGTCCTGGCGCAGGCGCTCCAGCGCCAGGGCAAGCTCTTCGGGCAGCGGCGCTTCAAACAGGCGCGGATGCGTCTCGCCGGGCAGGGTGATCTTTAACCGGTAGGCATGCAAAAAGTGGCGGCCGAGTTCCAGGCTGAGTTTGCGCCGTCCATAGGCGGTATCACCCACGATCGGGCAGCCCAGGAAGGCGCAATGCACACGGATCTGGTGCGTGCGCCCGGTGTGCGGGTGGAATTCCAGCAGGGTGTGTTTGGCAAAACGCTCCAGCGTCTTATACTCGCTGACGGCCTCGCGGCCTTTCTCAGGCTGCACAACCGCCATCTTCTTGCGTTCGCGCGGGTCGCGGCCAATTGGCGCTTCCACGCGGCCGGTGGGCGTGGGCGGCGCACCATCCACCAGCGCCAGGTAAGTTTTTTCCACCTGGCGGTCTTTGAACTGCTCGGTCAGCCAGCGCATGGCCCGCTCGTTTTTGGCCAGCACGATCAACCCGCTGGTATCCTTATCCAGCCGGTGAACCACGCCGGGGCGTTCTTCACCACCGATACCTTCCAGGTCGGGTTCGTATCCCAGCACGGCATGAACCAGCGTGCCAGAATCATGCCCGGCAGCCGGGTGAACCACCATCCCCGCCGGTTTATTCACCACCAGCAGGTCATCATTCTCAAAAACAATTTCCAGCGGGATATTCTCTCCCACCAGCCCGGCCGGCGCCGTAGGCGGCACACGCACCGTCACGGTTGCCCCGGCATCCACAAACTGCCCAGATTTTTGGGCCACACGGCCATTAACAGACACAAACCCATCGGCGATCAACCCTTGCAGGCGCGCGCGCGAAAATTCGGGCATGTGCGCCACCAGGAATTTATCCAGCCGGGTGGGAGCAGCTTCTTGAGATTGGAAAATGGAGATTTTGTCACTCACTGAGAGCGCTCCCGGCATCGACGGGAGTTTCAGCACCCGAAGTGTTACCGGCGGAATCATCCGCCCTGTCGCCGGGATCCGCTACCGGGGCAGCCGATTTCCTGGCAGCCTGTTCCTGCCGTTCCTTCCACCATAACCCGAGGATCAGCACCACCACCCCGGTTGTGATCGAGGCATCGGCCACATTGAACACGGCAAAACTGCCCACCGAAATAAAATCGGTCACATGCCCGCCCTGGGTCAAACGGTCGATCAGGTTGCCCAGCGCCCCGGCCAGCTGCATGCCCATGGCCAGGCGCATCCACCAGTCGGAGGCTTCCACCTGGGGGTAGTAGTACACGATCAGGGCTGCCACAACCACTGCCAGCCCGGCGAAGATATATCCAAATCCCTGGAACATGCCAAAGGCCACGCCAGTATTGGTCCAATGGACAATGCGGGCATATTCCATCAGCCCTTCCCAGCCTTCGGGCAGCCACCTGCCCCCAAACGGGATGTTGGTGCGCACCAGCCACTTGGTCCACTGATCCAGCGCAATAATTAAGCTGGCGATCAGCACCAGCGGGGTGTACATACGAATCGTCTTCAAAATTCTCTCCTGGTATTATCAAAATCGATAGAAAATTGTACCAGTAAAAAAGACAGTAGACCGGAGACGATGGGCGGTGGAATTAAACCCAAAAGTGTTTTAGCCGTCCTCTATCTACTGGTTAGCATCTTGGATAAACAGCCTCGGCACACGCGCCGCGATGTTGGTCATGACTTCATAGGGGTTGGTGCCGGCCCAGCGGGCCAGGTCTTCGGCTGAGATTTGCTGCCCGCTTGTGGCTTTTCCCAGCAATATGACTTCATCGCCCATTGCAGCAGGGTCGGTTTCGAGATTGACCATACACTGATCCATGCAAATGCGGCCCACCTGCTGGTATTTCCTGCCGTTGACGATGACCTGCGGCTGGTTGGTCATGCGCCGGAAGTAGCCATCGGCGTACCCGCACGGGATGGTGACGGTGCGGACGGGTTTTTCTGAAACCCACAGTGAGCCGTAGCTGACGGGGTGCCCCGGCTGGGTGAGTTTGCTGGCCACCACCTGCGACTTCCAGGTGGCCGCCGGGTGGATTTCGACACTGCGCAGGCACTCATCATCGGGGTAGATGCCGTAGAACATCACGCCGGGACGCACCATGTCGAAGTAGCTCTCGGGCAAGTTCAAGATGGCGGCGGAATTGGCGGTGTGGACGATGCGCGGGCGCGGGATGGAGTGTTTTTCGTAAAAGCGCAGCACTTCGTTGAAGCGCGCCAGCTGGTCGCTGGCGTAGGAGTAGCCGTATTTTTTGGTCAGGTCGGGCGTTTCGAGGGTTTCGGAGTTGGCGAAGTGGGTGTAAAGGCCCTCGATGTCGATGTGTTGGCAGCGCAGGGAGGCTTCCAGCAGGGATTCGGCTTCGTACCAGCGGGTTTGGGCGCGTTCCATGCCGGTATCGATCTTCAGGTGGACTTTGACGGGCCTGCCTGCCGCGGTTGAGAGCCTTTCAGCGGCATCCAGCACCGCCGGGTGCGAAACGGTCAGGGTGAGGTCGTGTTCCAGGAACCAGGGGACGTGTTCGGGTAAGGTTCCACCCGCCACCAGGATCGGTTTGCGGATGCCGATTTCGCGCAGGTGGATGGCTTCATCCAGCACGGCCACGCCGATGTAATCAGTATAAGGCTCGATGAAGGGCGCAACGCCATCGACGCCGTGGCCGTAGGCGTTGGCTTTGAGCATTACCAGCACGTTGGCCGGGCCGACCCTGGCGCGGATGGCCGCGAGGTTGTTTTTGAGCGTCGCCAGGTTGATGACCAGGTGGGTGGGGCGCAGGGGAGGTGTCATAAAGGGGAAGTGGTAAGGGATAAGTGGTAAGGGATAAGTGGTAAGGGGTAAGCAAACCAGTTCGCAGGTTACGCTTTAAGCGTGACCTACTGCGGCGGCTGTTCGCCGGCCGCAGCCGCGCGGATGGGGGCCAGCAGCCCGGTGGTGTCGCATTTGGCCAGTTCATCGAACAAGCGCAGCGTGGATTTGACTACGCCGGCGTGCGATGCGATTTTGCGCGCTTTGCGGAAGGTTTCGATGGCACCCTCCACCGTAGGGGCGGGGTCCCCCCGCCCCAGGTTGGCGGGCGCATTATCGGGCGTGGGATGAATTGTGTGATTGGGCGCGGGGGCATTGGGCGCGGAAACGGGCGCGGGGACCGCGCCCCAACATAAAATCAATCCGCAAATCGCCAACCCCTTCGCATCCAGCGCTTCATAATACTCCGCCGTCTTGGACAGGATCTCATCCGCCTGCCCGATCGCGCGGACGAAGGCTCCCCGTGCCGCGACCTCCTCCCCCTGCCGCAAGGCGATGATTCCGTGCAGGGCGCTGGCATTGTGATTGTTTTTCGGCACATCATATCCCAACGCGGCTTCGATGGCGGCGCGGGCATTGACCAAGTCATTTTGGAAGAGATGAGCCTGTGCCAAACCCCAACGCGCATAATTCTGTGTTTGTGGGAATAAAATATCATCAGCAATCTGAATGGCTTGCTGGTAATTTTCTGTGGCCTTTGGGGATTCTTCGATACTCAAATAAGCATGCCCAATATTTTCTAAACCAATCGATTCGCCGCGGCGGTCGCCAATTTCACGGGCAATCTCCATTCCCTTTTCATAGAACTCGATGGCTTTGCGCGCATCCCCCAATGCCGCATACGCATTCCCCAGGTTGCCAAGGTCTGCGCCTTCGCCGCGGCGGTCGCCAATTTCTCGCACGATTACCAATTGCTTTTCATAGAACTCGATGGCTTTGCGCGCATCCCCCAAATCCGCATACGCCAGACCCAGGTTGCCAAGGTCTGCGCCTTCGCCGCGGCGGTCGCCAATTTCTCGGGCAATAACCAATGCCTTTTCATAGAACTCGATGGCTTTGCGCGCATCCCCCAAATCCGCATACGCCAGACCCAGGTTGCCAAGGAAAGCGCCCTCCCATCCGCGATTTTTCACTCCTTGCGCGGCGGGAATACCCTGCTCAAAATACAGGATGGATTTGCGGGCATCGCCAAGATATTGATATGCCAGGCCCAGGCCGTTCAGATTTCCCAATTTTAGTGTCGGGTCGTTGATTTTCCCCGTCACTTTTTCGTGCATTTGAATCATCAAGCGGTAATGCCCCCACAAAAGCAGGTAATCAAAATCAAAATCGCGTAACACGCTTACCGCAGTATCATAATCTTCAGCGGCACAGCGCAGGTCAAATTCATCGCGTTGGGCTTGCAAATCATCCAGTTTTTTCCATTCCGCGCGGGGTTTGCGGGCTTGTTTGAAATAATCAGCGGCGCGGCTGGTTAAATCATGTTGGGTAAAAGCATTTAACCGCGGAGCACGCAGAGAGCGCGGAGTTTTTAATTGATTCTCCGCGTTCCCAGCGCTCTCTGCGGTTAATTTTTCGGGGACAAGCCCAAAAGCAAACTCCCGATCCACAGGATGTAAATAAAACCGTCCGCTCTCCTTGCGCGCAAAGTGCATATTCGCCAGCCGCTGCAAGATCGGCGCGCTGTCAATCGCGGGGATGTGCGGCGCGAGCAGGTAATCCACGGCGGCGGGGGTCACGGGGCGGTTATAGACCGCCAGCGCCTGCATCACCTTTTGCGCGTTCGTATCCAAACGGTTGAAGGCTTCGCCCACGTAGGCCGAAACCACATTTTCGGGCAAAACTGGCAGGGCCAGCAATTCTTCCAGGGTGGTGTAACGATCCGAGCGCAGGGCAGCGTACAGGGCTTCCAGGGCACGCGGCAGGCCGAGCGTGCGCGTCACCGCCAGGTCAAGTAAATTACCGTCAGCATGTTTAATCCCGACCAGCTCGCCTTCATCCATCAGGATGAAAGCTTCACGGGCGTATTGCGGCGCAAGCCCGCTATCCAAAGGCAGGGGGCGCTGGCACGCCGGTTCGTACAACCCAAACTGGTAGGGGGCAACCCGGGTGGTTATGATGATCTTGATAGGATGGTGCGGGGCATGCAGGAGCGCTTTCAGGGCCTCGTCCAGTTCGGCATCGGCAATTTCCTGGGCATCCGCGCGAACCACATTCTCGAAATTATCCAATAAAACAATCACCCGCTTAAAACCGTGAAACGACTCCAACAATTGGTGGGTTTTTGTGTCGGTGGAGGCCTGCGGGGTTTTGTAGAGCGCATCCAACTGCGCAGAAACATCCTTTGGCAATAGCTGGCACAAATCGGCGAACAGGTTGGCAAAGTTGATCTTGCGTGAACCGGCTTCGCTCAGGTAAACAATGCCATCCACCTCGATTTTGCCGTGTTTTTTCACAAAATCATCGGGGAGTGTGCCATTTTCAATGTGCTTGAGCAGGCGGCAGGTCATGGCGGTTTTGCCCGCCCCGCCGCGTCCCGCCACCGTCAACACTCGTTGGGCCTCGTTTTTCAGGAAAAGGATGGCTTGCTCCGTCTCCATCGTGCGATCCTGGAAATAATCCTGCGCCACCCCCGGCGGCTGATTAATAAATTTTGATAACTGATTACTGATAACTGGCTTTTCCGGCTTCCGCTCCCGCTCCAACCCGTTTTGGATATTCTGCTCCGTCTGCTTCTTCGCCGCCTCGGGGTTTTCCGCGACTTTTTCCTGCGCCTCGATCTGTTTCTTTAATTCCTCGATATCTGCTTCAATAAGCGATTTTTTCTCATCATTCGCGCGTCTCAAATCGCGGTTGGCATCGGCGAGACGATGTTTCAATTCTTCCAATTGTCCTTCAGGTGAATCCAAATGCGCGATTGCCTTGCGTAACTTCCCCAACCCTGCGCCAAAATCAGCGGTGAAATCAATCTTCTGGCGGCTGTTCAAACGGAACTGGTCTTCCGCCTTACTGCTAATCCACAGGCAGATGACAGGCTTTTTGTATTTCAACGCCCAGGCCCACTCATCCTTACAATTGGAATGTTCCGCCGTACTATCCTGCGACATCACGTAAACCAGGCATTTGCATTGCTGGATCGCCTTCGCAAGCTGGTCATCCCAATCATCCCTGTCCGAATGTATATCCCGCTTCTCGAACCAAGCAGGAATGGAAGGGTACCCGCCTTCAAGTTCGGTAACAAGTTTGATAACAAAAGCCAGCCCATCTGCATGCGAATAGCTGATAAAACAGTGACCGTTGCTCATATAACATTCCCTCGCTGTGTAGAAGTGACAGTCACCTTAAAGGTGACTGTCACTTTTGACGGTGAATCCTGCCTTAAACGATGAAATAAATCCCTACCAGGATGACAATCACCGGCACATACAGCAGGGCAATCGTCAGCGAGATGAAAACACTCCAAAAAGAATACTTGCCGCCGCTGTACAGGTCGGGGCGCATGGCATACAGGGCGATTTTTTGCGGGTTTTTGGAAAGTCCCGCCACATCGTTGTACAGTCCCCGGAATTTGCGTTCCTGTTGCAGGTAGTACGTGTCAAGGAACCAGAAAATCAGCGCGGGCAAGATGGCCACCAACACAAACAGCTTGTTATTGGTGCCAGCATACAGCGCCAGGATGGCGGATACCAGCGCCACCATCCAGCCTTTCATCTGGAATGAGTTGTTGTTCATGCGGGTGATCACATTTTGGATAAATTCAAGGTGTTTAACCTGATCGGCTGACATGGCAGCATCCTTTCGAGAACAAAAAGGTTCAATAGGGTAATTTACTTAAGTTGCTACCATAAAACCACAGCTTGCCTTTTGGCATGAAATCCCCTTCCCCGGCAGGTAGAAGAGCCAGGGCTGAGGGCAAATTCTCCAAAGGTAGCAACTTACGTTAATTATAGTTCACACGGGTGAGAATAGCGCTTTGGGCCAAAAGCGAAAAGCGCAATTCTCACCCGCACCGGCTGAGCGATCATCACATCCCTGGCGAAGGCGCGCAGGACTAATATACATCCGGCACAAACGTCTGGTCGCTGATGGGCGGGCGAACATAGCCGCCATCCGGCTGGCGGGGCGGCAGGCTGATCGGTTCAGGGGTCAAATCCTCGTAAGGGATCACACCCAAAAGGTGGCGAATGCAGTTCAGGCGCGCGCGGCGCTTATCGTCAGAATTCACCACCCACCAGGGCGCCTGTTTAATATCCGTATACTTAAACATCTCATCCTTGGCGCGCGAATAATCCACCCAGCGCGCGCGCGACTGCAAATCCATCGGGCTGAGCTTCCAGCGTTTGGTGGGGTTTTCCAGCCGATCCTGGAAACGCCGCTCCTGCTCATCATCACTGACCGAGAACCAGTATTTGACCAGGATGATGCCCGAACGCACCAGCATCCGCTCAAATTCGGGGCAGGCGCGCAGGAATTCAGCATACTCATCTTCACTGCAAAAACCCATCACCCGCTCCACACCGGCGCGGTTATACCAGGAGCGGTCAAAAATGACCATCTCACCGGCTGCGGGCAGGTGCGAGACATAACGCTGGAAATACCACTGCGTTTTCTCGCGCTCGGTGGGCGCGGGCAGCGCCACCACCCGGCAATAGCGCGGATTCAGGCTCTCGGTGATGCGTTTAATCGTGCCGCCTTTCCCGGCAGCATCGCGACCCTCAAACACCACCACCAGCTTCAAGCCTTTTGATTTTATCCACTCCTGCATCTTCACCAATTCCACTTGCAGCCGGCCCAACTCCTTCTCATAAAACTTCTTTTCCAAAGGCTCCAGGTGGGGCTGGTTTTCTTGCTTCGCATCCGCTTTGGAATGCTTACCCTTGGAATGTTTCCCATTCTTTTCCTTTTCCTTCCCCTTCTCTTTCTCTTTTTTGCCCATAACGACCTCCAGTTTTGGTAATTACACTGCAACAACTTACCCAGACTACTCTATTATGCGTCTGAAAACCTGCTTTTACAACCCTGGCAAAGCAAAACCCGCATTGAACTGCCCCCCGCCAGCCAGTATAATTTTTTTATGAGCACCATCCTGCACCTCGACCTGGATGCCTTTTTCTGCGCCGTGGAAGAACTGCACGACCCCAGCCTGACCGGGAAACCGTTTGCCGTGGGCGGGCGGCCCGAAGAGCGCGGCGTGGTGGCATCCTGCTCCTACGCCGCCCGCGCGCAAGGAGTGCGCTCGGCCATGCCCATGGGCCGCGCCCTGCGGCAGTGCCCCGAACTGATCATCGTCCCGCCGCAGCGCAGCCGCTACAGCCACATGTCACAGCAAGTAATGGATCGGCTGCACAACCTGGCCCCGCTGGTCGAGCAAATCTCCATCGACGAGGCTTTTGTCGATATCAGCGACTTGTGCCCGGACTCAAACATCTCCAGTCGTTTGAAAGTCGAAAGCCTGGATACTTTCGAATCTGTTGCGGCTGGGATCGGTCGCAAGATCCAGCGGCAGATCATGGATGAATTAGGCCTGCCCTGCTCGGTGGGGATCGCGTCTAACAAGCTGGTGGCGAAAATTGCCACAGAAACCGGCAAAAAAGGGGCGCGCGGAAGCTCCGCCCCGGCTGCGCTGACCGTTATAGAAGCCGGGCGCGAAGCTGAATTTTTGTCGCCGCTGCCCGTCTCCATGCTATGGGGAGTTGGCCCAAAGACCGAGGAAAAACTCTCCAGCCTGGGCATTCACACCATCGGGCAGCTGGCCACAGCCGGGGCGGAGAATCTGGCGGCGCTCTTCGGCGAGAATGGCCGTCAGATGTGGCACCACGCCCGGGGCATCGACGAGCGTCCCGTTTCCCCCGAACACACCGCCAAATCCATTTCCCAAGAAACCACCTTCAGCCGCGATATTTCAGATGATAAAACGCTGGAGCGCACGCTGAAGGAGCTTTCAGTTGAAGTGGGCAAAAACCTGCGCCGCGAGAAGCTGGCCGGGACGACCATCAAAATCAAACTGCGCTGGCCCGATTTCACCACGCTGACGCGCCAGGCCACCCTGCCCGCCGCCACCGACCTGGACGAGGAGATTTTCCAGACTGCGCTGGGGCTGCTGCGAAAAACCCGCGAGCCAGGCGCACCGCTGCGGCTGGTTGGCGTGGGCGTCAGCGGTCTGGGCGCGCCCGCCCGTCAGATGGAGTTGTGGGGCGCACAAACCGAAAAACAGCGCAAAATTCAAAGCGTAATCGATGATTTGCAGGCCAGGTTCGGGGATTCAATTATCAAAAAGGGGCGCTAACCGCTCATCGGGAACTTTTTATCGTCAGGCGGAGTCCACTGCCTGAAATCTGTTTGAAAACGCCGTTCGAACAGGAAGCTTTTTTTCACGAGAGGAGATGGAGATGAAAACGTTAAAGCAATCCCTGATTTTGCTATCTGTATTGTTGGCCTTTAGCATCCTGGTGGCCTGCCGAGGAGCGGCTACCCCGGCAACCATAGAAGTGGGCTTTGGCGGAGTCGCCGAGTCTTCTGATTCGGTCTCTGGGAAGGCGATTGCCCCGGCTGAAGCCCCGGCAATGGCAGGAGTTGCTGTCGAACCAGTCTCTGCGCCCGCCGCCACTGCCGCGCCCATGCCACCCGCCGCGCTCGACCCGGCGGCGCAAAACCTGGAAAGCCCCGCCAACAGCGACCGCATGATCATCAAAAATGGCGAAATCCGCCTGCTGGTGGCCGATAGCGAAGTGGCGCTCGACCGTACCACGCAAATCATCAGTGACCTGGGCGGGTACATCGTCAGTTCGCGCTCGTGGTACCAGGATTGGTACGGCGTCAATTACAAATACGTTAGCATGACCATCGGCGTACCATCCGAGCAGTTCGAGACGGCGCTGCGTCGCCTGCGCGGGCTGGCTGTGCGCGTTATCGATGAAAGCGCCGCCGGGGAGGATGTCACCGACCAGTTTGTTGACCTGAAATCGGAGCTCACCAATCTCGAAGCCACGCGTGACCGCATCCGCAGTTTCCTCGACCAGGCCAAAACTGTTGAAGAAGCGCTGAAAGTCAACCAGCAGTTGAGCGAGATTGAGAAACAGATCGAAGAAATCAAGGGGCGGATGAATTATCTCTCCAACCGGGCTGCCTACTCCACAATCAACATCACCATCGAGCCAGACTTGCCGGTCGTTACCCCCACGCTTACCCCCACCCTGACCCCCACCAATACCCCGCGCCCGACGTATACCCCCACACCCTGGAATCCGGGCAAAACCGTGGCTGCCGCCGGTGAAACAGTGGTGGAAGCCTACAAGTGGATGATCGAGATCGCCATCTGGTTTGTGATGGTCATCATCCCCATCCTGCTACCGTTTGCGCTCGTCATCTGGGGTGCGTGGAAATTCATGACGCGCAAACCAGCCGCCTCGCGCAACGTGGAACGCACCGAAAAATAATGGATCTCCCGTTCATAATGGGGAGCGGGTAGGGGCGACCCGCCCCGTGCGAAAAATCGCGGCTTTGTGCTTGAATTCCCTGCAAAATGCGCCTGTTTATGCTTTGAAGGGTCGCCCCTACAGATTCTCACACCAAAAACGGTAGAGCCATAATAATCAACACGCTGAACAAGCTTAACCCAAACGCCCTCGTATTTTTACCCAATGCGAGGGCGTTTGATTCAGGGTTAGAATTGCCGGGGCTGGAAACCCTTGCGCGCTGAAACCTGTGCTACACTTTGCGCATCCCACCCACTAATCGAGGAACCCATGCCGCTTATCCTGCTGATCCGCCACGGAGAAAATGAATACGTTAAAACCGGAAAACTGGCCGGGCACATTCCCGGCGTTCACCTGAACGAGCGCGGGCAAAAACAGGCCGCCGAGCTGGCCGAAGCCCTGGCCAATGCGCCCATCAAAGCCATTTACTGCTCCCCGCTGGAGCGCGCGCAAGAAACCGCCGCGCCGCTGGCTGCCAGGCTGGGGCTGGAGATCCAAACCCGCGCCGGCCTGCTCGAAACCAACATTGGCGATTGGGCCGGACTGGAGCTCAAGGTGCTGGGCAAACTGCCAGAATGGAAAACGGTCCAGGGCGCGCCGTCACGCTTCCGGTTCCCAAACGGTGAATCTTTTGCCGAGTGCCAGATACGGGTGGCAAACGAAATCGAAGCGATTGCCAAACTCCATAAAGCGGATGAAGTTATCGCCCTGGTATCACACGCCGACCCCATCCGCCTGGTGACTGCTTATTATCTTGGGATGTCGCTGGATCACTTCCAGCGCCTGGCCTGTGATACCGCTTCGGTAACGATGCTGGCGCTGGCAGATACGGGCGCATTCCTGCACAAGCTCAACCAGCGCCCACCCTTCAATTTCCCCACCCCCGAGAAGAAAAAAGCCAAAGCGAAGAAATAAAGGCGAATACCCGGCTATCCCTCCACAAAGATGGTTTGGGAATTTAAGCTTTTGGCGCTGATCCCAGCACATCAAAGCGCACAAACACGCGGTTCTTGGCTTCGCGCGCCAGGTCTTCGGCCACAAAAGCGCCATCCTTATTGCCCACGTTAAGATATTTCGCCAGGCGCGGATAGCGGCTGAGATAATCACCCAACCGCACCCGAACTGCCTCCTCATCCAGCACCAGTTCGGCAGTGGCGCGCACATCCCGCCCGCGCAGGCGCAAAACAGCTTCCGCGCCATTTTGCAGGTTCCGCCACCACATTCGGTCGCGGCGCGACAGAACCCACAGCCCCCCGCCAGTTTCATCATAAGACACCGGCAAGGTGATATTCTTGCCAGTTTTGCGCCCGGTGACAGTCACCAACATGGTGCCCTTGCTAAACAACCCATGCAGCGGTGTGCGCAACAGGAATACCATAAAATCGTTGTAACTCATTTTGCACAGCCTCCATCGAAAAAAGACACGCTCAGACCATTTTACTCAAAAACCAGGCAAATCTTGGCCCCTGGTTTCCTGGTGATCCCGATATTTTGAACTTAAGAAATCCACGGGCATTCCTTGGGGATATAATAAAGCAACCTATTTCGAGGAGAATGTATGTCCAACGTCTACGAGTCAAAACACCCCCTCATCCTGCACAAACTTTCGCGGCTGCGCAACAAAAACACCGACCCAAAGAAATTCCGCGAACTGGTGCAAGAAATCGCAGCACTGCTGGCCTACGAAGCCACTGCCGACCTGGCCGTCATGCCACGCGAAATCGAAACACCGCTCACCACCATGACCGGCCACGAACTGCAAGAAAAAATCGGCCTGGTGCCCATCCTGCGCGCCGGGCTGGGCATGGTTGAAGGCATCTGGGAACTCATGCCCAGCGCCGAAGTCTGGCACATCGGCCTGTACCGCGACGAACACACCCTGCGCCCGGTGGAATACTACAACAAACTACCCACCGAACCCACCGTCTCCGTCTGCCTGATCCTCGACCCCATGCTGGCCACCGGCGGCTCAGCCACCGCCACCGTCGAAGTGCTCAAACGCTGGGGGGTCAAAAAAATCAAATTTGTTGGGCTAATCGGCGCGCCCGAGGGCATCGCCAAAATGCAAAAAGAACACCCCGACGTGCCCATCTACCTGGCCGCCATCGACCACCATCTCAACGAAAAAGGCTACATCGTCCCCGGCCTTGGGGATGCCGGTGACCGCCAGTTCGGCACCGGATAAAACACCATCAACGGGCGGGGATGCGCCAAAAGCGCCTTCCCGCCCGCTTACAATCACAGCCAAAATGACCAACCGCCTGCCCTTCCAACCCTACACCGCCCCCGAACACCAACCCTTCTACTTTGCGGGCAGCACCAAAAAAGCCGCCCTGCTCGTACACGGATTCCCCGGCACCCCGCTCGAAATGCGCGCCACCGCCAAAATCCTGCACGAACTTGGCTACACCGTCCGGGGCATCCTCCTGCCCGGCTTTGGTATGGAAATCGAAACACTCCCCGAGCGAAAAGCAGCCGACTGGCTCCAGGCAATTACCAACGCCCTGGCAGAACTCCGGCGCGAACATACCGCCCTGCTGCTGGTGGGCAACTCAATGGGCAGCGCCCTATCCCTGGCAGCTGCCGCCCAAAACCCACCCGACAAACTGATCCTGTATTCCCCCTTCTGGCGCATCCCCGGAATTTTGTGGGCCGCCCTGCCGCTGATCCAAAAAATCCTGCCAGAGATCAAACCCCTCAAAATCCTGCGCCCCGACTACCAGAATCCCCAATTCCGCCAGGGCCTGACCGAATTCCTGCCCGGCACCGACATCGACTCCCCCCAAATCCGCGCCGCTGTAGAAGATTTCGCCATCCCCATCAGCCTGTTTGGTGAAATCCGCCAGGCCGGGCAAATGGGCTACCGCGCCATCCCACAACAAAAAGCCCCCACACTCATCATGCAGGGGCTAAAAGATGATCTTGTCCGCCCGGCGCTCACCCGCCAGATCGTCAAACGCTTCACAGTACCAATCAACTACGTTGAATTTCCTCAAGGCGCGCACAATCTCTACGACCCCAACGAACCGTCCTGGGCACAGATCGAGCAAACCATCCGCGAATTTATCACCTAAAGACCCGGAGATTTCTTGGCCTCGTTCCAGAGAGCATCCAACTCTTCAATACTCATCGCCTTCATCGAGCGGTTCATCCCACGGGCGCGTTTTTCCACAAAAGCAAAACGCAGCTTAAACTTCAGGCTGGCCGCGCGCAAAGCAGCTTCAGAATCCACCTTTTTCCAGCGCGCAAGATTGACCAGCGCAAAAAACAAATCGCCCAATTCATCTGAAAACTCCTCGGGAGATTGGCTCTGACGGACTTCTTCGATCTCCTCGCGGACTTTTTCCAACACCCCGTCAATTTCCGGCCAATCAAACCCCACCCGCGCAGCACGATCCTGGAACTCCTGGGCCTGGCTCAAGGCGGGCAGTGCCGCTGGCAGTCCATCTAAAAGACCTTTTTCTTCTTTCCCGGCCTTTTCACGCTCCCCGGCTTTGATCTTCTCCCAATTGGAGAGCACATCCCCCACCCCCTCCACCGCCACTTCACCAAAAACATGCGGGTGGCGCCGAATAATTTTGTCATAAATACCCTTAAGCACGTGCGTCATGGTAAAACCGCCATACTCACTGCCAATTTGGGCATTCAGCACAATTTGCAACAGCAAATCACCAAATTCTTCACTCATTTTGGCAGCGTCCTGCTCATCCATAGCCGAGATGGTTTCGTAAGTTTCTTCCAACAGGTGTTTGCGCAGGGTCAGGTGAGTCTGTTCCTTATCCCATGGGCAGCCATCTGGCGCGCGCAGGTGCGCGATGATCTCCTGGAAGGCCTCAAAAGATGTGCCCGCCGCCTGCGCCGGAAGATAAAGCGCCGTCCAGCCTTCGCCAGACATGCCTGCCAGCGTGGAATCGGCTACCTGAGCTGAATCCGCTGAAAGGCGCACCAACTTCACGGGGTGAGTGGCCGGGTAAACGGCCAGCAGCACCCGGCGGGCCATTTCCAGCCGGGCTTCTGTTTCGATAACGGCCAGCACAGCCGGGGTTTCTGGCGAGAAGGCGGGTACATGCCTGGAGGTCAGTTCATCCACATCTAACAGGGTCAGGCTGGGGGTGGTTTCCATCCCCAAGGCTTTGCAGCATTCAAGGAATAGGATCAGGGAAGGCATAAAAGCTCCAAAAGTATGTGCCCTCATCCCTGGCCCTTCTCCCGGTGGGAGAAGGGAATTGTCCCCCCTCTCCCGAAGGGAGAGGGGCCAGGGGTGAGGGTTAAACAAATACTGCGTAATCGCAAAGGCGGGCCTTCTCGATTACGCAGTAGGGCAGTGCGGCCAGGCCGCAGCGAATTAACGCTTGGTGTAAGTCGGGGCCTTGCGGGCGCGCTTGAGGCCTGGTTTCTTGCGTTCCTTGATGCGGGCATCGCGGGTCAGGAAACCACCTTTGCGCATGGCAGAGGTCCAATCGATGTTCATTTTGACGATGGCACGCGCCAGGCCAAGTTGGACGGAGTCCGTCTGGCCGGTAACGCCGCCGCCATTGACAGTGACGGTGATGTCATAAGTAGCGCGATCATGCCCGATTGTGGCGAGCGGAGCCAGGATGGCCTGCATATCGCCTTCGCGGGTGAAATAATCAGCAGCTTCTTTGTTGTTGACGATAAACTTACCAGAGCCGCTCATCAAACGCACGCGAGCGGTGCTCTCTTTGCGGCGACCAATGCCTTCATAATACTGGACAGACATGTTTGCTTGCTCCTTTACTTCTCAACCTGAGCGCCGTGCGGGTGTTCGGCGCCGCCATAAACTTTCAGGCGCTTGATGACCTGGCGACTCATTTTGTTCTTGGGCAGCATGCCCCACACAGCCGCGCGGATGACACGGTCAGGGTGATTTTTGAGCTGGTCGCGCAATGAGACCGATTTCAAGCCACCGGGGTAATGCGAATGTTGGTGATACATCTTCTCGGTCATCTTATCACTGGTGACAGTGATATAAGATGCGTTGATGACGACGACATAATCGCCCATCGGCACGCCGGGGGTAAAGGTCGGTTTGTGTTTGCCCAGGAGAAGCGCGGCGATCTGGGTGGTCAGGCGGCCCAGGGTTTGGCCTGCGGCATCCACGACAACCCAATCGTTTTCAATTTCGTGGGCCTTCGGGTAGTACGATTTATACACGGTTTTTTCTCCACTTACGAACTTGAATTTTTTTCCAGATCATCAGGATAAGTCACCTCGACAAGTGTCAGACCGTGCGCCGGGGCGATTCCGCCCGGCAGGACCCGGGGCCTGTCTTCAAACGCATCAGAAATTACCTGCGCTGTGAGTTTTCCCTGCGCGATGAGCACCTGGGTGTGAACCAGCTTCCGCACCATGCGGTACAAGAAAGCTTCTGCCCGGACTTCGTACAGCCACTCATCGCCATCTCCCCGCCACTCCGATTTCATGACGGTTCTGATTGTGCTACCGCCAGGCCGGGGGGCCTTCCCAAAAGCGGCAAAATCATGCCTGCCAGGCAGCAGGCTGGCGGCGTTGTGCAGCGAAACAGCGTCCACGGGAGGCCAAACCCGCCAGGCATAACGTTCCCTCAGTGGGTCGCGTATTGGCTGGCAGAACAGGCGGTAGCAGTAACGGCGCGAGGTGGCATCAAAGCGCGGGTGAAAATCACTTTTCACGGCGCAGATGTTGTTCACGGCCATATCCGCTGACAGGTTGGCGTTAAGCGCTTTGAGCAGTTCATCGGTTGGATGATTCCACTCAAGGTCAAAGGCGGCACACTGCCCGGAGGCGTGTACGCCGCTATCAGTGCGTCCGGCCATCAAAACCGAGTTGCCCTGCCATCCCAACTTGCGCAGCGCATTTTCAAGTTCGCTTTGCGCAGTACGGGAATTCGCCTGTCGCTGGCTCCCGGCAAAAGCGGTGCCATCGTAAGCAATAATGATCTGGTAACGTTCCATCTTACGAGATTAGAGAAGCCCGGGTTGTTCCTGAGCTTCTCTTTTCTCAAAACTACTCTTCAACGAGTTCGAGCATCACCATCTCGGCAGCATCACCCTGGCGGGGGCCAAGTTTCAGCATGCGAGTGTAACCGCCGGGGCGAGTGGCAAAGCGCGGGGCGATATCATCAAAAAGTTTTTTGACGGTTTCATTCCCGCCACCGAGCTTGGCCGCCACCAGGCGACGGGCATGCACCTTGGCCGATTCTTCTGCGTTGGCAGAGCGACGGGCAATAGTGATCATGCGTTCAGCATCCCCGCGAATGGCTTCCGCCTTGGCACGGGTGGTGGTGATGTGGTTGTACGTAAACAATTGTTTGATCAGATTACGGCGCAGGGCGATACGCGCGCCCGATGAACGCCCAAGTTTGTATCCTGCTACCTGGTGTCGCATTTCTAATTCTCCACGTTGTTCTTATCTTCGCGTAAAAAGCCTTTTTCCTGCATTTTCTGACGCAGTTCGTCCAGGCTTTTCTCGCCGAAATTGCGAATAGACATGACGGCCTGTTCGCCCTTCTCAAGCAGTTCAAGCACATCACCGACAGTGGTAATACCAGTGCGCTTCAAGGAGTTGAAAACGCGAACTGACAGGTCGAGCGCTTCGACGGGCGTCTCAGCGATTTCGCTGCTGAGGCGGCTGCCAGAAACTTCCTTCTCCATTGTGATGACCAGCGTTTCTTCGCTGATACCAGCGATGAAACGCAGGTGTTCGATCATGAGTTTGGCGGCAGTGCTCAACGCCTTTTCAGGCGAGATTGTGCCATCCGACCAAATCTCGAGCGTCAACTTGTCGTAGTTGGTGCTTTGGCCGACACGGGCATTGTTGACTTCCCAATTGACACGTTTTACCGGGCTGTAGATGGCATCCACTGGCAGTTCGCCGATAGGAAGATGCCCGGAGCGGTCGTTGGCAGGGGAATAACCACGCCCGCGTTCGACAGTAAATTCGATGTCGAGGCGAGTCTTGGGGTTATCAACCGTGAACAAGTAAAGGTCAGGGTTGATAATCTCCACTTCAGACGGTGTAATGATGTCGGCGGCGGTGACTACACCTTCGCCACGAACTTCGAGATGCATACGCGTGGTATCAACCCCGCTCAGCTTCAATCGCAACTGCTTGATTTGAAGCATCACCTGGATGACATCTTCGCGCACGCCGGGGATGTCGCTAAATTCATGTAACACGTCCGAGATGCGAACGGATGTTACAGCAGCGCCATCAAGGGATGAAAGCAGAACACGGCGGAGAGCATTGCCAAGTGTGGCGCCATAGCCGCGTTCCAGCGGGCTAATTACAAATTTTCCGTAGTTTCGAGCCTCTGCCTCGCGCTCGATTTTCGGCATGACCATGTTCGTTAAGCCGGTCACAATTCACCTCTCTCTTTGTGAGAAAACAGGCGGCAAAACTGCCAAAGGTTGCCGAACGCGCGTTACCGTGAGTAGTACTCGACGATGAGCTGCTCGTTCAAATTGCCATCGATTTCAGGGCGCTCAGGCAAACGCTGAACGGTGCCAGACATATTCTTCAGATCGCGGTTGAGCCACGCCGGGTAATTGCGAGATTCCGCATCGCCAGCCATATCTTTGAAGTAGGTGGCACTGCGGGAGCCTTCACGCACCTGCACCACATCACCAGGTTCCACCAGCATGGATGGAACATCGGTGCGGCGGCCATTGACGGTGAAATGCCCATGGGTTACCAACAGGCGCGCCTGGGCACGGCTGGTTGCATATCCCAACCGGTAAATAACATTATCCAGGCGGGATTCAAGGATCTGGAGCAAGTTCAAGCCGGTCAGGCCGCGTCGCTGGAGGGAAACCTCGTAGTAACGGCGGAACTGGCGCTCAAAGATGCCATAAACGCGGCGAGCGCGTTGCTTGGCGCGGAGTTGACGCGCATAGTCGGATTCACGGCCAGTGGCACTCTTTGAGCGACCACCAGATTTGCCATGCTGACCGGGCGCAAAGCTGCGCTTCTCAAAAGCGCACTTTGGGGTGAAGCAACGATCACCCTTCAAAAACAATTTTTCACCTTCACGCCGGCATAATTTACAAACCGGACCAATATACTTCGCCATTTGTCTTACCTCTTTTTTAACAAGTTACACGCGACGCTTCTTCGGGGGCCGGCAACCATTGTGCGGAACCGGGGTGATGTCAGAGATGGTCTTGACTTTTACACCCATCGACTGCACAGCACGGATGGCCGATTCTCGACCGGGGCCAGGGCCTTTAACAATCAAATCAACTTCCTGCAACCCCATTTGTTGGGCAGCCTTCACAGCCTGTTCGGCAGCGAGACGAGCCGCAAAAGGAGTGCTCTTGCGGGAACCCTTGAAACCGGCTGACCCGGCGCTACCCCAGGCAACAGCATTGCCTGAGGTATCGGTGACGGTGACAATCGTATTATTGAATGAGGCAAAGACATGAATCTGCCCCGAAGATAACGTGCGCTTGGCTTTTTTTGCGCCACTGGTGCGGCGTGCCTGACGTACACTTTGTGCCATAACTTATCACCTCTTGCAGATTTACTTCTTCGCGCCACGGCGACGACCACGTCCAGCCACAGTCTTCTTGGGGCCTTTGCGGGTGCGGGAATTGGTGCGGGTACGCTGTCCATGCACGGGCAGGTTGCGGCGATGACGCATTCCACGATAGCAGCCAATTTCGATGAGACGCTTGATGTTGAGCTGTTCTTCGCGACGCAGATCGCCTTCAACAACAAAATGTTTGGTAATATATTCGCGCAGGGCGGAAACTTCGGCTTCTGTCAAATCCTTGATACGAGTATCAGGATTCACTTTGGTAGCCGCGATAATTTCCTTCGAGCGGGTAGGGCCAATCCCATAAAGATAAGACAGGCCAATCTCGACGCGCTTGTTACGAGGGAGGTCAATACCTTCAATACGTGCCATATTCTTTACCCTTGTCGCTGTTTGTGCTTGGGGTTATCGCAGATGATATACAATCTGCGGCCGCGCTTCACGACTTTGCATTTAGCGCAGCGTTTTCGGATGGATGGTGATACTTTCATAAATGCCTTTCTCCTTCAATGCGGCAGGCACTTCACCTGCCAGCCGAAGTTTCGATTATACTCGTTCCTTGTGTTTCCGTCCAGAATCGGGTTTGTGCTTTAGGTCACAGGACAGTCAGGATGAGGGGATCTCCTTCGGTTACAGCCACACTGTGTTCAAAGTGAGCCGTGAGTGACCTATCAGCAGATGCAACCGTCCATTTATCGCCCAAAACTTTTGTTTTGTGGGTGCCAACAAGCACCATTGGTTCAAGGGCGATTACCATTCCGGGGCGAAGCAAGATGCCTGTTCCGGGAGTCCCATAGTTGGGAACTTGCGGGCCTTCGTGCATCTGCCGCCCAACACCATGTCCAGTATATTCACGTGTAACGTGATAGCCATGGCTTTCTACAAATTTCTGTATCGCAGCGGAAATGTCGCCTGTTTTGTTGCCACTGCGCATCTGGGCAATGCCGATATGCAGGGCTTGTTCGGTAACTTGCAGGAGATCTGCCGCTTTAGGAGAAATCTCTCCCACCCCGGCTGAAATCGCCGAATCTGCAACATATCCTTCAAAAAAAGTACCGCAATCGATGGAGACAATATCGCCTTCTTTTAGCTTGCGCTTCGGGGATGGAATTCCATGCACCAACTCATCATTGATGCTAACAGTGATTGAGTTGGGAAATGGCGGATGCCCATACCCTTTGAAGGGCGATACAGCACCGTGTTTCCGTAATACGCTCTCGGCAGCCGCGTCGAGTTCGAGTGTGGAAACACCGGGTTGTAAAAGTTCGCGGACAGTTGCCAGGACAGTGGCATTTATTCGTCCGGCCTCACGCATAATTGCGATTTCGGCTGAGTTTTTGATGCTAACCTGGCGAGACCAGTCCATTTTTATACCAGATTCTTTACTTTTGAAGCGCTCCCATTAATTGGGCGCTGACTTCTTCGATCGGCTTATCGCCATCGATTTCGAACAACAGGTTGTGTTCCTTGTAGTACTCCACCAGGGGCATCGTTTGCTGGAAATAAACCTCGATGCGCCGGGTGACTGTCTCAGATTTGTCATCGTCACGCTGGTAGAGTTCCGAACCATCCTGGTCACATATTCCCGCCTTTTGTGGCGGATTGAACTTCTCGTGGAAGATGTGACCGTTGGCTTTACACGTCCAACGCCCTGTCAGGCGTTCGATGAGAACATCTACAGGAGCCGTAACAAATGGGACAATGTTAACGTGTCCGCCAAAGTCTCGCAACATCATTTCTAGCGCATCTGCCTGGGCGGGTGTGCGCGGGAAGCCGTCCAAAATTGCACCCGGGGTGCAATCGGGGCGAGCAAAACGCTGGTGGATCATTGCAATGGTTACATCATCAGGCACAAGCTCACCTTTGGTCATGTAAGTTTGAGCCACCTTGCCAAGTTCAGTACCGTTCTTCAAATTCTCTCGGAAAATATCACCGGAGGAAATATGCGGCAGGCCAAATTTCTCTACGAGCATTTTTGCCTGTGTTCCTTTGCCTGCACCCGGAGGCCCTAGCAGAACGATGTAGGTTGGCATGTGTTACCACCTTTCTCTATGTTAACGAACGAGAATGGAGTCTTGATAACCGTGCAATTTAAGTTCAGCATCGATGGTGGCGAAAGTATCACGAACAACACCCACCACAATGAGCAAGCCAGAGGACGACACAAGGAATAGACCCGCAGAAGATGCGGTGGAACCAATACCGAAGGCCTGTAATAAAAGGCTGATCATAAACGGCAGGATGGCAACCAGTCCCAAGAACAAAGCGCCCGGCAAGGTGATGCGACGCTGGACACGCGTCAGGTATTTCTGGGTGGGTGCACCGCGATTGATGCCAGGGATCTGCGCGCCAACGCGTTTGAGATTTTCGCCATAATTCTGTTGTGTAAACAACACATCGGTATAGAAGAAAGTAAACGCAACTACCATCAGGAAATACAAAATCCAGTAAGTGGTTGAGTTACCACCGAAGGTGTTTTGCACACCAACCGCAAAACTGGCGATACTGGTATTGGCTGAACTGACGAAGTATGATGCGATGATAGCCGGGAATTGCAAGATCGCACTCGCAAAGATCAGAGGGATCATACCCGACATGTTTACCATTAGCGGTAAGGAAGCTTTGACAGGCATGGACATGCGATTGCCAACACGGCGACCCGGATACATCACAGGCACGTTGCGGCGGCCTTGCTGCACATAAACGATGACAAAGATGGTCGCAATGATGACAACAACCATCATCAACAGCAGCCACCAGCGGTTCTGCTCATCACTAAGCAAACCGGCCATATTGGAAGGCATGCGAGCAACGATACCAGCGAAGATAACCAGGGAAAGCCCCTGCCCACGGATACCGTATTCGCTGATCAATTCTCCAATCCATATTGCAAAAAGTGTTCCGGCGATCATGCTCAACAAGGCCGTGATTGACGGAAGGACATTTTCAGCCTGAGTAAAGCTGAAGTTAAGCACCGGCCCAAGGTTGGCCTGGATGGCAAAAGAGTTGAAAATGTTAATCTGGCCAATGGCAGAAAGTGCCGCCATGGGGACGGTAAGGTAGTACGTCCACTTTTCCATCCACTTGCGGCCTTCGGTTGGGTTATCTTCCATGCGCTTCTGGAGAGACGGAATGATCGGGATCAGAAGTTGGAGGATAATCTGTGCGGTGATGTAAGGGTACACGCCCATAGAAAGCAGCGAGAACCGCGAAACCGTGCCGCCCGAAAGCAGGTCAAGGAAGTCAAAGAACGTACCACCGGTTTGGGAAGCAACTTGCTCACGAAAAGCCTTGAGCGCAGCGAAATCGATGCCCGGGACGGGGACATTCGCCGCAAGCCGATAGATGACCAACAGACCAAAGGTCATCAACAACATGCGGCGAATATCATCGGATTTCCACAGGTAGCGCCAGGCCGACCAGGTGGTTTTCATAATTCAGGTCTCCTGAAAAGGATTAGCCTTCGATGAGTTCCACCGAGCCGCCAGCCGCCTCGATTTTGCTCTTGGCGCCAGCGCTCACACGATGGGCGCGGACCTTAAGGGCGAAACTAATTTCGCCGCGGCCCAAAATTACAACCGGATTTTCCGGGTTCCGCAACAGGCGTGCGCCTGCCAGGGCTTCAGGGGTTACTTCAGCATCAGCCTTGAAGCTATCCGAAAGCTGATCCAGGTTGATTTCGTTATACTCAACGGTATAAGGCGGGGTGAAACCTTCGCCCCGCAAGAAAGGCAGGCGGCGATAGAACGGCAGGTTACCGCCCTGGCGATAGAGATGCCCACCCTGACCGGAGCGAGAGCCTTCGCCTTTGGTACCACGACCGGCGGTTTTACCCTGACCGGCAGAAATACCACGGCCAACGCGCTTGCGGTTCTTCTTGGAACCCGGGTTGGGAGTCAAATCATGCAGTTTCATTGTGGCTCCTATTCTTCAACCTGAACCAGGTGAACAACCTTGGCGATCATCCCACGCACAGCCGGGGTATCGGGGTGTTCAATGGTTTGGTGCAGGCGGCGCAGGCCAAGGGCTTTGACGGTACGCTTCTGGGGTTCAGGGAAGCAGATGGGGCTTTTCACCAGCGTTACACGCAAGGTTTTGGTTTCAGGTGTATTAGCCATTCTTCCTCCGACGTTCCCAGAACGGCAGCATCTCTTCCACAGTTTTGCCACGACGGGCAGCTTCCTGGGCCGGGGACTTGAGAGAATCAAGCGCCTGGAAGGTCGCCATCACTACGTTCAAAACATTGGCTGAGCCGAGGGATTTTGTCAAAATATCACGCACGCCGGCAGCTTCCAGCACGGCGCGCACACCACCTGCGGCAATAACGCCAGTACCAGGTGAAGCGGGTTTGAGCAGCACGCGAGCGCCACCGATCTTCCCAATGGTTTCATGGGGGATGGTTTTGCCGTGCAGAAAGACCTGCCGCATATCTTTGCGGGCGCGGTCGGTGGCTTTGCGCATGGCATCGGGCACAGCATTGGCTTTGCCAACACCCATGCCAATTTTGCCCTGCCCATCACCAATCACAACGGTCACGCGGAACTGGAAACGGCGGCCACCTTTGACAACTTTGGCGACACGGGCGATTTCAATAACGCGCTCGTCGAGCTGCTCTTCACGATCCATTTCTTGCATTTCGTAGTCCGACATAACTTTCTCCATCACGCGTTAGAATTCGAGTCCGCCTTCGCGAGCGCCATCAGCGAGGGCTTTGACGCGGCCCATATAGCGGAAGCCGCCACGATCAAAGACGACAGTATTGATACCTTTGCTTTTAGCACGTTCGGCAACAGCCTTGCCAACAGCGCGGGCCTGGTCAATCTTCTTCATGTCTGCGAATTTAGTGCGCAGTTCAGCATCAACGGTGGAAGCCGAAACCAGGGTATTACCTTCCATATCGTCGATCACCTGGGCATAGATTTCATTCAGGCTGCGAAAAACGCTCAGGCGGGGGCGATCAGGGGTGCCAAAAACGTTCTTGCGAACGCGGAAATGTCGCTTGGCGCGAGCATCAGCACGAGATTTGTTAGCCATAGCTTACTTCTTCCCTTTCCCAGATTTACCGGCCTTGCGGCGGACTTTCTCGCCAAGATAGTGCATACCTTTACCCAGGTAGGGTTCCACCGGGCGTACTTTGCGAATATCAGCGGCAACCTGGCCGACAACTTCTTTGTCATAACCCTGGACTTTAATCTGGCGGGCTTTGACATCGACTTCAAACTTGATTCCGGCGGCAGGCTGGACTGTGATGGGGTGTGAATAACCCATGTACAGCATCAGGTTGGCACCGCTCATTTCAGCGCGATAGCCAACGCCATCCCACTCAATGACCGTTTGAAATCCGGCGCTAACGCCGCGAACCATATTATTGAGAACAGCACGAGTCGTCCCGTGCAGTGCGCGTTCGGCTGGGTTATCAGAGTTACGTGTGGTGGTGATATGACCATTGTCAAGGTTAATACCGATCAGCGGGGAAAACTCGCGCTGCATTTCACCTTTGGGGCCTTTCACCTTCACAAACGAACCTTTGACATCCACCTGCACACCGGCGGGGACGGCAATCGGTAAGCGTCCAATACGAGACATCGCTGTACCTCCTACCACACCTTGCACAGGATTTCGCCGCCCACACCCATTTGGCGGGCACGTTGGCCCGTCATGATACCTTTGGGGGTGGACAGGATTGCAACGCCCATACCAGAAAGAACCCAGGGAATTTCCTGTTTCTTGGTATAGACACGGCGACCAGGGCGGCTCACGCGCACCAGGCCGGTGAGCACCGGGCGGCGTTCGCGGCGGTCACCAATATACTTGATTTTCACGCGCAGAACTTTTTGAGCCGGGGTTTCACCATCGGCAACCTCAAAACCATCGAGGTAGCCTTCTTCTTTCATAATTTTGGCAATTTCCGCTTTAATATTGGAATGCGGCATTGCCACCGCGACCTGACCAATCATCACGGCATTACGGATGCGGGTCAGCATATCAGAAATCGGATCAGAAACACTCATTCCAGCACCTCCACCCGGTTTACCAGGATGATTTCACCACACCGGGGATTTTGCCTTCCAGAGCTAATTCGCGGAAGCAAATCCGGCACAGTCCAAAACGACGGATATAACCACGTGGGCGACCGCATTTTTCGCAGCGATTGCGGACACGGGTCGGATACTTCCGACGCATTTCACGATAGCTCATGCATTTCTTCGCCATAACTTACGCTTCCTTCCTGAAAGGCATGCCAAGGAACTTGAGCATCGCGCGAGCATGCTCATCGTTTTTTGCCGTGGTGACGATGGTGATTTCCATGCCACGCAGCTTATCGATTTTATCGTACTCAATTTCCGGGAAGATCAACTGGTCTTTGAGGCCGAGTGTGTAGTTTCCACGCCCATCGAATGAGTCAGGGGAAACGCCACGGAAGTCACGCACGCGCGGCAGGGCAATGTTCATCAGGCGGTCAAGAAATGACCACATGCGCTCACCGCGCAAGGTCACTTTAGTGCCGATGATGCGGCCTTCGCGCAACTTGAAGTTGGCGATGCTCTTGCGGGCCTTGGTCTGGATCGGTTTCTGTCCAACAATAGTCGTCAGGTCAGATACAGCCGCTTCAAGCGCCTTGGGATTGTCCATCGCTTCGCCCAGGCCGATATTGACAACAACTTTTTCAATGCGCGGAATTTCCATCACATTACCAAAGTTGAAGCTTTTCTGCAAAGCCGGGACGGCTTCGTTTGTATAACGTTCTTTCATTCTGTTCATAATATTTTGCTCTCCTGTCCAGGCAATGCCTTAGTCAATCAAAGCCTGGCAGTGCTTGCAAACACGATGCGCGCCCTGTTCGTCGCGCTGGACGGTAACGCGTGTGGTCTTACTGCACTTCGGGCAAACCAGCATGACGTTCGAAATATCCATGGAACCTTCGAACTTGATGCGCCCCGGGTTTAAGTTGCGGCCCTGGCGGGTTTGGGTCTGCTTCTGGTGCTTGGTGCGGATGTTGACACCCTGCACAACCACCCGGCGTTCGTCGGGGATTACATTGATGACTTCGCCGCGTTTGCCTTTGTCTTCAAGACGGCCGCTGACGATTTCAACGGTATCACCTTTGCGAATTTTTACGTTCATATCTCATTCGCTCCACGGCCTAGAGAACTTCGGGGGCCAGCGAGACGATCTTCATAAAGCCCTTTTCGCGCAATTCACGCGCGACCGGGCCGAAGATGCGGCTGCCCTTCGGATTCTGGCCATCTGTATCGAGGATCACTGCGGCATTGTCATCAAAGCGGATGTAAGAGCCATCTTCACGACGCCATTCTTTGGCGCAGCGCACAATGACGGCCTTGACAACTTCACTTTTCTTGACTGCACCCTGGGGGGCGGCAATCTTAACAGTGGCCACAACAACATCACCAACAGCAGCATATCTGCGGGTGGAACCACCCATCACGTGGATGACCTGCAATTCACGGGCGCCGCTGTTATCGGCGACCTTGAGATGACTTTCTTGCTGGATCATGATAAAGCCTCCACGCCACTGTCGGCGGTTTTGGTTTCACGCTTGACGATGGCTTCCACCACCCAGCGCTTCTCGCGCGAAAGCGGTCGGCTTTCCACGATCTGCACTTCATCACCGACCTGGCAGTTCAACTCATCATGTGCCTTTACGCGCTTGCTGAGTTGCACAACCTTGCGGTATAGCGGGTGGCGGAAGGTACGGGTGATTTCAACCACCACGGTCTTCTGCATTTTGTTGCTGGTTACGAAACCAGTCAATCGACGACGATTATTCATTCAACACCTTCCTATTCAGCCACAAGCTCGTTCAAAATGCTCTCCATGCGAGCAATGTCGCGGCGGAGGATGCGCAGGCGGCTGGTATCGGTCAACTGGCCGGTGACCTGCTGGAAACGGAGTTTCATCAGTTCCTCGCGGGTGTCAGCAATTTTGGCCTTGATTTCTTCGGGAGAAAGAGCGCGTATTTCCTTCGATTTCATGGCTTATTCTCCTGTCACCGCATCGTGGCGGGTAACAATCTTCGTGCGGATGGAAAACTTGTACTGGGCCATCTTGAGAGCTTTTAAGGCTTCTTCTTCCGACATGCCACCGACTTCGATCATCATGCGACCGGGTTTCACAACCGCCACATAGTATTCAACCGCACCCTTACCATTACCCATACGGGTTTCAGCCGCGCGGTGGGTATATGGTTTGGCAGGGAAGATGCGAATCCACACCTTACCACGGCGCTTCATCTCACGAACAACTGCACGGCGGGCGGCTTCAATCTGGCGGGCGGTTACCCAGCCCGGCTCAAGAGCCTGGAGGCCCCACTCACCAAAGCTGACTTCAGCCCCGCGCAGGGCTTTACCCTTCATGCGGCCGCGCATCTGCTTGCGCCACTTAACACGTTTTGGCATCAACATAGCGAAATTCTCCTTGGTCACGGTAGCGATTACTCGCTGACGTACACGCCTTCCGTGGCCTCAACCTTTTCTTCTACTTCCTGCTTCATTTCGCCTTTGTAGACCCACACCTTAACGCCGATACGGCCATAGGTGGTGTGTGCCTCAGCGCGGGCATATTCAATGTCAGCGCGCAGGGTTTGCAGAGGAACGCGGCCTTCGCGCAACCAGACCGAACGGGACATTTCTGCGCCCGCAAGGCGGCCAGCGACTTCAATTTTGATACCCTGTGCGCCCTGGCGCATGGCCTGCTGGATGGCGCGCTTCATGGCGCGACGGTAAGCAATGCGGCGCTCAATCTGGTCGGCGATGTTGTGCGCAACCAGGTAGGCATCGGTATCGGGGGCAGACAATTCCTTGATTTCAAGGTCAACCTTCTTGCCAACCAGCTTCTGCAAACTTTCACGGATTTTCTTGATCCCTTCGCCTTTGCGACCGATCAAAATGCCGGGCTTGGCAGTGTAGACACTGACCTTAACTTTTCCGGGGAAGCGTTCAACTTCCACACGGGAGACGCCAGCCTTGATGGAAATGGACTGGACCAACTTGCGGATTTCAAAGTCTTGCTGGAGTTGTTCGCGGTACTGAGTACCTTCGGCAAACCAGCGGCTCTGCCAGCCATGGCTCACAGCCAGGCGAAATCCGACGGGATGAACTTTACGACCCATAGTATCTCCTTCGTCCTTTCCTAGGCTTCGCGTTCTTGCAAAATGATGGTGACATGCGACGAACGGCGCAAAACCGGTTTGAAGCGGCCGCGCGCGCCAAAACGGCGCCACTTGCGGGTCGGGGCTTCATTCGCGAAGATAGTCGCAACGTACAGATCATCGCGGCTCACGCCAAAATTCTCTTCCGCGTTGGCAACAGCCGAAGTCAGGAGTTTGCGTACAGGTTCAGCAGCGCGATTGGGCACAAAGCGCAACATATCCAGTGCCTCGTTGGCATTTTTGCCGCGCACCATATCCACAACCAGGCGAACCTTCTGGGCAGAGATTGGGAGGAAGCTCAAATGAGCACGAATATCAGACATGGCTTACTTCCCTTTCGTTGCCTTTTCCGAAACATGGCCGCGGAAAGTGCGGGTGGGGGCGAATTCGCCTAGGCGATGTCCCACCATGTTTTCGGTGACATAAATCGGCACATGGCGGCGGCCATCATGCACGGCGATGGTGTGACCCACCATCTGGGGGAAGATGACGCTGGCGCGGCTCCAGGTGCGCAAAACTTTCTTTTCACCGCGCTGGTTCATCATCTCGATTTTCTTGAGCAATTTCGGGGCGATGAAGGGCCCCTTTTTCAAAGATCTAGACATAGTTTCGTACCTCGATTACCTGTTCCATCGCCTTAGCGGTTGCTCTTGCTGCGGCGGCGCACGATGTACTGGTCGGTCTTCTTGTTCCTGCGGGTCTTGAAACCACGCGTGGGCTTACCCCACGGGCTCTTGGGACCCGGCATACCAGCAGGCTGGCGGCCTTCACCACCACCATGGGGATGGTCGCGGGGAGACATGGCAGTGCCTCTTACAGCAGGACGTTTGCCCAGGTGACGGGCCCGGCCCGCTTTACCAAGCTTGATATTGCTGTGATCGAGGTTGCCGACCTGACCGATCGTCGCGTAGCACTTCTGGCGAACAAGACGAACTTCACCGGAGGGCATGCGAATTTGGGCAAAATCGCCTTCTTTTGCCAGCAGTTGGGCCGCAGCGCCCGCAGAGCGGACGAGCTGGCCGCCTTTGGTTTCCTGGACTTCGATGTTATGCACCATCGTACCGACGGGGATATTCGAAATCGGCAGGCTGTTGCCTGGGCGGATTTCAGCTTCGGGGCCAGACATCACACTATCACCGACTTTCAGGCCCAGCGGGGCGATAATGTAGCGCTTTTCGCCATCAGCATAGACCAACAAAGCCAGGCGGGCAGTGCGGTTCGGGTCATATTCAATCGCCGAAACTTTGGCCGGGATGCCAAATTTATTGCGTTTGAAATCAACCAGGCGCAAATAGCGGCGATGGCCACCGCCCTGGTGGCGCACAGTCACACGGCCATACGCGTTGCGGCCACCAGACTTGCGCAAGGAAACAGTCAACGAGCGTTCGGGCGTACTCTTTGTGATTTCTTCAAAAGAGTAGCCGGTCATGCCGCGCTGACCGGGGGTTACGGGTTTATACTTCTTGACAGCCATTACTGCACCCCTTCAAAAATTTCAAGTCTCTGGCCAGCCGCAAGGGTTACGAGAGCTTTCTTATAACCCGGGCGGCGAACCAGCAAACGGCGGCTGCGGGCGCGACGGCCACGCTTGGCCGGGGTGTTGACAATGTTCACACGAGCAACTTTTACATCGAACAGGGTTTCCACCGCATCTTTGACCATGGTGCGAGTGGCCTCGCCGCTGACTTCAAAAGTATATTGATTCAGCTTGCTCGACTGGTAATTGCTTTTCTCGGTGACCAGCGGACGGCGGAGAACGTTATAAATCGTCGTCATGATCAGCTCCTAGCCCAGATGGGAAGTCAAAGTGTCAATGGCCTGCATCGGCATGACGATTTTTTCAAAGGTCAGCAGGTCACGGACGTTGATATAACCCGCAAGCAGGACTTTCGCATCAGGCAGGTTGCTGGCCGAGCGAATGACAGCTTCATAGGCAGCTTTTTCGGGGATGAGTACAAGCGCGGTCGCAGAACCAACAAGCTGGTTGAGGGCTTTCGCCATCAATCGGGTTTTGGGTTCAGCAAGCGCAAGTTCATCCACGATCACGATGCTGGCTTCAGCAGCCTTAGCTGAAAGAGCGGCACGCAGGGCTGCGCGGCGCATCTTCAGCGGCATCGACTGGGTGTACTTGTGCGGATGCGGGGTGTGAATACGACCACCACCAACCCAATGCACAGCGCGGGTGGAACCCTGACGGGCACGACCGGTTCCCTTTTGCTTCCAGGGCTTACGGCCACCACCAGCAACTTCAGCGCGGGTTTTGGTGTCATGCGTACCGAGGCGGGCATTCGCCATTTGGCGAACATAGGCCTGGTGCATCAAATCAACATTGATTGGGGCTTCAAAGATAGCAGCAGGTAAGTCCACCTGCTTGATCTTCTGGCCTTCCATATTGAATACGTCAACCATCATAGCGTCTTACTCCCATTCAGCGGCAGCTTATTGCTTGCGCGCCTCTTTGATCATGACCAGGCCGCCTTTGGGGCCCGGCACGGCACCGTGAACGCCAATCAGGTTGCGCTCAGCGTCAACCATCACGACTTTCAAGCTCTGCACGGTTACGCGATCATCGCCCATGTGCCCGGCGCCGCGAGAACCTTTATAGACACGACCCGGGGTCGTACCTGAAGAGCGAGAACCAGGAGCACGATGGCGATCCGACTGACCATGGGTCTTAGGGCCACCACTAAAATGATAGCGCTTCACACCTCCGGCAAAGCCCTTGCCTTTGCTGGTGCCTATCACATCAACGCGCTCTCCAACGGCGAACACATCCGCCTTTACCACGTCACCAACTGTCAATTCCGGGGTTTTGGTTCTAAATTCGCGCAAGAAACGCATGGGGGGCAAGTTCCCAACCTTCAGGTGACCAAGTTCGCCACCGCTCAGGCGCTTTGGGTGTGTCTCGCCGAAACCCAATTGCACCGCCGAATAACCTTCGCTCTCCGGGCGACGTACCTGGGTAACGTAACAAGGCCCAGCCTCGATAAGAGTGACGGGAAAAGCCACGCCACTATCATCGAAGATCTGGGTCATGCCGATCTTCTTTCCAATCAGCCCTTTCAACATCCTCTGTTTTCTCCTTTACGTGGATTTGGTCGAGACTGTCAACCGGGGCTTCGGTTGCATCATCTCCGCGCAGCGCAGTCAGCGGGCTGGTCGCGGCCTTTGTATTTGTTGGCCCACGAACAAGTCTGCTCTTACGCTACCGCATTTTCAAGGCGCATGAAAGGGATAGGGGGTGCCCCTATCCCTTATTCAGTCACGCCTGAACTCACTTATTTAGATCTTGATCTCTATATCGACGCCCGCGGGCAGGTTGAGCCGCATCAGCATATCAATCGTTTTTGAATCAGGATCAAGGACATCAATCAAACGATTGTGGGTGCGAACTTCGTAGTGCTCGTGTGAATCTTTGTCGATAAAAGTTGAGCGCCGAATTGTATACCGTTCTTTCTTAGTTGGCAAGGGTACTGGGCCAACTACGCGTGCACCAGAACGTTCAGCCGTTTCGACAATCCGCTTGGCCGACTGGTCAAGAACACGGTGGTCGTAAGCCTTCAAACGGATACGGATCTTTTGCTTGGTCATGGCTTTCCCTGTTACTGAATGATCTTGGTGATGACACCAGCGCCGACGGTCAGACCGCCTTCACGGATGGCGAACTTGGAGCCCTGTTCCAGCGCAACCGGTACGATCAGTTCAACCGTCAGGTTCACGTTGTCACCGGGCATGACCATTTC
>CAIJPN010000076.1 GCA_903822545.1 uncultured Anaerolineae bacterium
ACCGGCTCAGATGTGCGCAAACTGGCCGAAATCGAAACCGCCGAAGCCCAACGCCGCGGCGTGGAAGTCTTCAAATACGGCACCAACGAAGAAATGCTCGAAAAAATCATGTCGGTTGGATAATTGACAAAGCCGGATTTTGCGCACGGATGTTACGCAGCTCGCGTTAAAACGCGAGATGGTCAGGCTCGCCCCTCCAGGGTTCATTCCAAAGATAGTAAGATCAATTTGACCTGATAAAGCAAAGACACGGAATAGCGGAACCAAAAATCTCCACTATTCCGTGTCTTTGCGGTTTAAATCGGCCCGTCAGCTACTCAACAAAAATTTCGACGTGCTCGCCATCTTTTTCATCGATAACATCGATGATTTTCCCGGTTGTCCCGGCACGGAGGGCGACCATGATTTCTTCCATATCCACACCTTCCACTTCCGGGGCAAAGTGCGCGCCGATTTTCATTCCGGCATCCAGCAGGCTGAGCGGAATTTGTACGGTGGCCTTCGAGCGTCCGGTGGCAACATCAGTCACACGCACGCGCAGCCAGCGGGCGGTGGTGCCGCCAAACCCGCGCGTAGACATGGGAGCGCCAGGCGCGCGGCGCGGCTCACTCAACGCTGATAGCAGCTTGGCGCCTTCTTCTGCGCTGATTTTGCCTTCGTCAATCATTTTCAGGATTTTCATTCTTTCTTCAGTGGTAGCCATGGCGAGCCTCCTTATCCTATGTAAACCTGCACGTGTTCGTCTTCATCATCCACATCAACCAGCAGTGGTTCATCCAATGCTGGCCCACCCAGCACGTTGTCCAACACTTCATTGGTCACATTACGTTGTCGTTCCGGGATCCGATGTCCGAAGTTGGAAATGCCCCAGCGCACCAGACCCAGCGGGATGGGGAAGGCCAGCACAATGCGCATCGGTTTCTTGCCCGGTTTGTGTTCATCTACATTGACGTAGATCCAACGCATGGTGCGGCTGCCCGCGCCAAAGGCCGTTACAGCTACGCCGAACAGGAAAACCAGGAAAGAAAAGAGAAAGCCAACCCCCAAGCTCCTGGCCTGGACGGTGTTATACATCCAGGCTGCTGCAGGGATGGTGATGAGCAACCCGATCACCAACGGAATCAGCCACAGACGGCGAAACTTCTCAATCTTTTTGGCAAACTCAGGATAAACTTTCTTCTCAGGGGCTGGTTCTGCCTCGAAATCTGAAGCGGGCTCCGCCTGTGGTTCAGCTTCGGGAATATCATCCTCCGCTGTAGATTCTTCGATCGCCTGGATTAGCTTCAGGCCTTCCTCGGCGGTAATTTTGCCTTCTTCGATCATCTTCAAGATTTGCTGGCGTTCAGTGTCGGTCATTTGCGCCTACTTTCCTTCCAGGGCAGCCAAAAGTTGCTCGGCCTGTGCTACGCTGATTTTCTTTTCTTCAAGCATTTTCAAGATGGCCATGCGTTCTTTTTCAGAGACCGGCTCTGAGCGTGGTGCGTTGCGCATGGACGAGATTGGTGGTATCGGGGGAATGGGCGGAATTGGCGGGATCGGAGGGATAGGCGGGATCGGGGGGATTTGAACCCGCACACGCGCCCCTGTGCCTGCCACCTGGGCCCGGCGCTCGGCCGCGCTGATTTTCTGCTCAGCCCGCCGCACAGCCGCTTCTACGCGCTGCTGGATGCGATCACCCTGATGTTCGGCGCGCATGGAGGCCTGGATGGCGCGACGTGTGGCATCTTCGATCCGGCGTGAGATTTTTTCCTGCATCTCAGATGGCAATCCGGGGAATTCACCCGCCGAAAATGGCCCATCGTGCCCCAGCGGGTCAAATTCGGCCTTGGAGCCCCATTCTTCCTCGCGGCTTGTAACGATCAAATCAGATCCAGACGAAAGATTGATTTGCGCTGTACCCGCGCCCAGCTTCACCGAACGATGATTGCCCATTTCCACAGCTTCCTGCCCCGGGAAATCGACGCGGATACCTTCGGAATACCCCGATGCAAGCTCCAATTGGGCATCCACCCTGGCGGGCAGGCGCAGCAACAGGTCGCTGCCGGCTTTGACGTTGATCTGAGCCGCGCCTTCAGGACGCAAGTACAGGATGGCGTCTGAACCAACCTGGATGTTGACATTCCCGCTGGCGTAGCGCAGGTACAAATCTGCGCCGATACTGCCAATATTCACAGAACCTTTAATATCGCGCAGCGAAGCATCGCCGCCCACACTTGCAACGGCAATATCCCCGGCGCAGGTGCGCAGGCTCAAATCACCGCCGATTGACTGGATATTGGTAGCCGCCACATTGCGCATTTGCGCATCGCCGCCGATGCTGGCAATTTCGCTCGTGCCGCTGATGGCACGCAAATCCACATCGCCACTGACATCGCCCACGCTCAAACGCACATCCTGCGCCATATAGATGATCAAATCATCGTCACAAACCAGGGTTACACAATCAGTGGCCGTTTCAAAATCGAGCATCGAACCAGCGGTCTTGGCCGCGATTTCGGCGCGTTCCCATCCAATCACCTGCAAATCGCCAGAGATGGATGCAATTTTGAGCATCATCGGCCCATTGACTGGGATGGTAGTCTGTTTCATACTTCCTCCCCGCGCAAGATGCGCATCGCAGCATCCGCAGAGATTTTGCCTCTATCCAAGTCTTCCAGAACCTGGCGGCGGCGGTCTTCTGTCACTTCGGGTGCTGTTTCTTCTTTGCCTGGTTCATAGCCCAGCGCACGAATGACATCGTGCAGCCGGTTCCGCAGGGTCGGGTACGAAAGCCCCATCTCAGATTCCATGCGGCTGAGCTTGCCTTCGCAACGGATAAAAGTCATCAGAAAATCGAGCTGTTCCCGGCTGAGATGCGCAAACGGGCCGCCAACGAAGCGTCCCTCTAGCGTCGTCTCGCACGTTTCACAGTGCAGGCGCGTAATCAGCAGCTCATTCTGGCAAACCGGGCAACGATTAATAGCATTGTTCATAATTCAATCTCCTGTTTACTGGCCTCAACAGGCCAGAAAGCATTAAAATACAAAGAGCATATAGGAGCAGAAAAATTTTCGAAACATGGCAGTCTCCTTTTTGTTTGACTGGTCATCCCGTGAGCCGCACCCGCATGGCAGCTAAGAAAACAATTGCGGCTCACTTTTTATCGGAAGAAGTAATTTGCCTTCCGAATTCTTAAACTTATTATAACGCGCATATTGAAAATGTCAATATCATTATTGATATTTTCAATATTTTGAAATACAAAATTAATATTTCCAATATAGGTTTTATCTTTTCTAGGCAGGCATCCCATGATCCGAACCATGTGTCACATCCCCGGGCAAGAAATCCGCACCAACATCCCGATCAAAGAACTTGCAGATTTACTTCGCGACCCGGCCAACTTACTATGGGTCGATTTCACCGCCGAACCCGACGCAACCTGCGAACCCATCCTCACCGGCATTTTCCGCTTTCATCCCCTGGCTGTAGATGACGCCCTGGCCGAAACCCATACCCCAAAAATCGACGACTGGAACCAATTCATCTATGTCGTCCTCAACGCCATGGCCTTCGAAAGCGCAGACAGCCTCGAACTAACCCTCAAAGAACTCGATATCTTCCTCGGCAAAAACTTCGTCGTCACCCACCACGACGAAGCCATCCCCTCCATCGATGAAGCCTACACCGCCTGCCAGCGCGACCGCCGCTACATCTCCCACGGCCCCGACCACCTGCTCTACAAAATCATCGACGACATCGTCAGCGACTACATGCCCATGGTCGAAAAAATCGACGACCAGATCGACCTCATCGAAGATGAAGTCCTCACCAAAGCAGCCCCAGACACCCTCGAACGCATTTTTGCCCTCAAACGCATCCTGCTATCCATGCGTCGCATCATCACCCCCCAGCGCGAAGTCCTCAACAAACTGGCGCGCGACGATTACGAAGTCATAGACCCTCACGACCGCATCTTCTTCCGCGACATCTACGACCACCTCGTCCGCCTGCACGACCTCAACGAATCCATGCGCGACCTCGTCAGCGGTGCCCTCGACACCTACCTCTCCGTCGTCAACAACCGCATGAACGAAGTCATGAAAACCCTCACCATCATCACAACCCTCTTCATGCCCATCTCATTCATCACCGGCTTCTTCGGCATGAACTTCTTCCAACCCGCCGCCGACCTTTCTGCCTGGACCAGCCTGGTCGCCTTCACCATCACACTTTCCATCTTCCTTGGAATGCCGATCTTAATGCTCATCTGGATGCGCCGCCGCACCTGGATATAGTTACTCGCCCCAACCTTTTACACCCGGATAATGACCGCCCTGCAACCTTTTTCGCCATTAAACCTGCATCCCCAACCCCAAACAAGCCCCCGCGCCCCAACACTCACCAGAATCCCGCGCAAACTCCCATATTCAATAACCGAACATCCGTTTCACCCCTTGACATAGAACAAATTTTCCTGTAATATGTACTAGAACGCATGAGCGAGTTATGCGCCCAGGAGAATTTACTATGATGGTCAGAAAAAGCAAAGGCCTCAGCGAGCGGCACATCAAAATCCTCGAGCTGCTCCAGGAATACGCCGATAAAGGCTATCCGCCCTCCATCCGAGAAATCGGCGAAAAAACAAACATCACCTCCACCTCAGTAGTTAACTACTACCTTGAGCAGCTCCAAAACTGGGGCTATATCGAACGCGACCGGCGCATCTCACGCGGCCTGCGAGTCGTCCCCGAAAAACTCGCCGAAGTCGCCACCCGCTTCAGCGCCCCAATCCAGGCAGCCATGCAAAGCGCCTCTGCCGCCATCACAGACTTCATGCGCGTCCCGGTCATTGGCCGCATCGGTGCCAGCCTGCCCATGCCCATCCCGGCCTCAGACTTCAACTACTATGATGCGGAAGCCGGTGTTGAAATCGCCCGCAGCCTGCTTCCATCCAAAAAAGTGGAAGGCCTTTTCGCCCTCGAAGTCCAGGGCGACTCCATGATCGACGCCATGGTCAACGATGGCGACATTGTCATCATGCGCAAAGTCGATAGCAACGCCGAAGCCAAAAATGGTGATATGGTTGCCGTCTGGCTCCCCGAACGCGATGAAACCACCCTTAAATACTTCTACAAAGAAAAAGAAAACTACCGCCTCCAACCTGCCAACCCCACCATGCAGCCCATCTACATCCCCAAAAGCGAAAAGCTGGATATTCGTGGCAAAGTGGTAATGGTCATACGCAAAGTCGATAAATCCATGTAACGAAATCAAACGGGCGGCTCAACCCCGCTCGTTTTTTATTGCCATCCAAAATAAAAAGACGCCCCGCAAGGAGCGTCTTTTTATTTCTTACTGGAATTAGGCAACTTCGATAACAGCGCCGGCTTCTTCAAGCTTCTTCTTGGCATCGGCAGCGGCTTCTTTGCCCACAGCCGAGAGAACCTTGCCACCGGCAGTTTCGGCCAGGGCTTTGGCTTCGCCGAGACCCAGGCTGGTCAGCTGGCGAATGACCTTGATGGTCTCAATCTTCTTGGGGCCGGGTTCCTTGATGATCACATCGAATTCAGTCTTCTCTTCGACGGGTTCAGCAGCGGCAGCGGGAGCAGCGGCAGCGGCCATGGCAACGGGGGCAGCGGCAGAAACGCCCCATTTCTCTTCCAGCTTCTTGACCAGTTCAGCGGCCTCAAGCACAGACAGAGCGGAAAGTTCTTCAACCAGTTTTTCGAGATTAGCAGCCATTTCTTACAAACTCCTTACTTTCAGGGAAATTTTTATTTGGATTAAGATTGTTGCGCAACATCCGGTTACGCGGCGGCCTGAGCTTTTTCGGAATAAGCTCGGAAAACCGATGCGAGCGAGCGGGCGGGTTCTGCAATCGTGCGGACGAGTTTGCCAGCCGGAGCCTGGATGACACCAAGCAATTGCCCACGAATAACGGGCAGGGGCGGCAGATCAGCCAGCGACTTAACCTGGGCGGCAGACAAAGCCTGCGTCCCCAGGATACCACCTTTGAGCTTGATTTCTTCAATACCCTTGGATGCATCCAACAGGGCCTTTGAAGTAGCAGCAGCATCTTTGAAAGCAAAAACCAGCGCTGTGCTTTTCTTCAAATAACCAGCCGGGAGTTTCACTCCGTGGGCTTCCAAAACCTTGTTCGCCAGTGTGTTCTTGACGATATGGAATTCGCCACCCGTTTCGCGGATTTTAGCGCGAACACCATCCAGTTCTTTAACCGTCACACCAGTGTATTCCACCAGGATGGCGGCCTGACTGCGTTTGATCCATTCCTCGTACTGGGCGAGTACGGCTTCCTTCTTCTCTCTAGAGATAGCCAAAGCGTTCACCTCCTTTCTTAAAAAATCTTGCCTGACAAATGCCAGGCAAAGACTTTTCCCCGTTTGGGGACAACAGAACGCTCTGTTCTGCGGAGTTTGCACTCAGTCTCCACCTGGGCAGGGAATTAAGCATCGAACTTGTCGAAGCACCTGCCGTCTTGGGCGAAGCTATTTGTCAGATGTTTTGAAAAAAGGCGCAGCGTGGGCTGCGCCCAATTCACACGCTAAAAATTACTCAACAACATCCATCGACTGGGCCAGGTTGGGATCAATTTTGATTCCAGGCCCCATGGTTGCAGCCATGGTGATGCGGCGGATAAAGTTACCCTTGGCACCAGAGGGACGGGCCTTCTTGATCGCATCCATGAACGCCGAGAAATTCTCAAAGAGTTTCTGTTCAGAGAAAGATGCCTTGCCAATCGGAACATGGATGTTCGCTGTTTTATCCAGGCGGAATTCTACGCGGCCAGCTTTGGCTTCCTGGATGGCTTTGGCAATATCGCCGGGAGGGACAACGGTGCCAGCTTTGGGGTTCGGCATCAAACCGCGCGGGCCGAGGATACGGCCGAGGCGTCCAACTTTCCCCATCATATCAGGAGTGGCGATGGAGACATCGAAATCGGTCATGCCAGCCTGGATTTTGCCCAACGATTCATCATCATCGGCAACAAAATCAGCGCCAGCGGCGCGGGCAGCGGTAGCGGCATCGCCCTGGGCAAAGATCAAAACGCGAACGGTTTTGCCGAGCCCATTGGGCAGCACAACTACATCACGCACCTGCTGATCAGCTTGACGAGGATCAAGCCCCATGCGCATATGAACTTCGATGGTGGCATCGAACTTGGTGAAAGCGGTCTCCTTGGCCAGTTTGACAGCTTCCGCCGGGGCGTACTGCTGGTCAGGATTGACTTTGGCCATTGCGGCCAGGTATTTTTTTCCGTGTTTAGCCATTTATTCCTCCGTGGTGCTAACGGATTGCCAGGGGCAATCCTCCCACCTGTTTAGTCTACGATGGTAATTCCCATCGAGCGGGCAGTACCTTCGATTTGCTTGATCGCGCCTTCGATATCAATGGCGTTTAAATCTTTCATTTTGGTCTCAGCAATTTCTTTTACCTGGGCGCGGGTGAGTTTGCCCACCTTTTCCTTGTTCGGCACACCAGAGCCTTTGTCCACACCGGCAGCTTTGCGGATCAGGAACGCAGCCGGGGAAGTCTTGAGCACGAAAGTGAAAGAACCATCGGTGAAGATGCTGATTTCAGCCGGAATCAGTTCACCAGGGCGATTGGAAGTGCGGGCATTGTATTCTTTGCAGAACGCCATGATGTTAAGACCATGGCCTGCCAGCGCCGGGCCAACCGGGGGAGCCGGGTTGGCCTTGCCAGCATTAAGCTGGAGCCGAACAATTGTCTTTAGTTTCTTTGCCATATTTACTCCTTTGTGGTTTTTGCGGGCGATTTTGGGACGCCCTCCCACTAATCAGCCGCAGTGGCTGACTAATTTACGATTTTTCTACTTGCAAGAAATCCAATTCAACTGGGGTTTCACGGCCAAAGAAATTGACCATCACGCGCACTTTATTGCGCTCCATGTCAATTTCAGATACCGTTCCGCGGAAATCGTTGAATGGGCCATCGATGATGCGCACCCTCTCGCCCACCTTGAAGGTTACCTTGACTGTGGGGGCTTCAGCTTCCATGCGCTTCAAAATCTGGTTGACTTCTTCGGGGCGCAAGGGGGTGGGGGCAGTGCCCATGCCGACGAACCCGGTTACACCTGGTGTATTTCGAACAACATACCAGGATTCTTCGGTCATCACCATATTCACCAGCACATAGCCGGGGAATATGTGGCGCTCCACCGTGCGGCGCTTGCCTTCGCGAACTTCGATTTCTTCCTGGGTGGGGATGACAACATCGAAGATTTTATTCTTCATTCCCATGGTCTCAATACGCTGCTCCAGGTTATGCCGAACTTTGTTTTCATAACCGGAATAGCAGTGTACAACAAACCAGGCAGGCTGGTCATCTGCCGATTCACCGGGAACAGCCGAAGAACCAGCAGACACATCTGCTGTGCCCCGCAGAGAAGATTCGTCCTCGGTCTTGGCGCGGTCGAACTCTGTGGTCATTAGGAATCTCTACTTTCGGTTGTTATAGACCAAGCGCCAGGTTTAGCAGTTCAGCGCCCAGGAAGTCAATTGCACCCAGAAAAAGAGCCATCGCTACCAGCACAACAAGCACAATTCTGGTCAGGTTCCAGGCTTCTTCGCGGGTGGGCCATGTGACTTTACGCAGTTCACCGGTTGTTTCGCGATAAAAACGAACAACCGCATTAGGCTGTTGGACAATCTCTTTTTTGTCGCTCAAGTCGAACTCCTATTTTTTACGCCTAAAACGCCGCCTCACTCTGATAGGGGGAGGACGGCGTCCGGGCTGATAGTGCAGGCCAGGCAGGACTCGAACCCACAACCACTCGTTTTGGAGACGAGAGCTCTACCAATTGAGCTACTGGCCTAGAAAATAAGGGCGGGGTCCACCCCGCCCCCGAAGATTTACTTCGTTTCGCGATGAGCCGTGTGTTTACGGCAACGTGGGCAGTACTTGCTCAGTTCCATGCGGCCCGGATCATTGCGTCGGTTTTTCTGGGATGTGTAATTTCGCTCTTTGCACTCACCACACTGGAATGTGATGACTGGGCGAATATCTTTCTTCTTGGAAGCCATTCTACTTACCTAACTTTCTGGATTTACTGAATGATCTTGGTGATGACACCAGCGCCGACGGTCAGACCGCCTTCACGGATGGCGAACTTGGAGCCCTGTTCCAGCGCAACCGGTACGATCAGTTCAACCGTCAGGTTCACGTTGTCACCGGGCATGACCATTTC
>CAIJPN010000077.1 GCA_903822545.1 uncultured Anaerolineae bacterium
GCGCAATCGCCCTCATCCCTGGCCCTTCCCCCGGCGGGGGAAGGGAATTACCCCCCTCTCCCTTTGGGAGAGGGCCGGGGTGAGGGAACTCCTTGCAAAAAGGCAGTTTGACATATCAAGGTAGCAACTTGGGTTAATTATGGTTTTACGCTGAACATCCCATCACTGGCAATTTGGCAAGTGATGGGATGTTCAGCGTGGCAGCTTGCGTTCTTCCTTGCGGTTGGGTGGGGGAGTTATCCCATCGCCAACTGCGAAAACAGGAAGGCATAGACATCCGCTTCGATCTGGATCTGCTCATCCAACGAGGTGCCGATGCCGTGCCCCGAAGTGGTGCTGATGCGCAGGATGACCGGCTGCTGGCTGTGCGTGGCTTGCAGGCGGGCGGCCATTTTGCGTGACTGCATCGGGTTGACGCGCCCATCGTTTTCCCCGGTCAGCAGCAGGATGGCCGGGTACTGCCCGCCGTCCTGGACGTGGTGATAGGGGGAGTATTCGTACAGGGCCTCGAAGTGGTTGGGGTTCGTCACAGTGCCAAACTCGGTCACGTTGAAAGCGCCATTGGGGTCGAGTTCCACCCGCAGCATGTCGTAAATGCCGACGTGCGAAACCACCGCCCGGAACAGTTCCGGGTGCTGGGTGAGGGCCGCGCCCATCAGCAGGCCGCCGTTGCTCCCACCTTCGATTGCCAGCCGGGATGGGTTGGTGTATTTGCGGCGAATGAGATGTTCGGCGCAGCCGACGAAATCATCGAAAACATTCTGTTTGTTGGTCAGGTTCCCGGCCTTGTGCCATTCTTCGCCAAACTCGCCGCCCCCGCGCAGGTTGGCGATGGCGTACACCCCGCCCGCATCCAACCAGATGCGGACGCTGCTGTCATACCAGGGGGACAGGCTGATGCCGTAGCCGCCGTAACCGGTCAGGACCGCCGGGTTTTGGCCGTCGAGCTGGATGTCTTTGCGGCGGATGATGTTGATCGGCACCAACGTGCCATCGCGGGAGGGGGCAAATTCGCGTACCACTTCGCAGTCGCTGAAATCAGCCGGGGAGGTTATGCGCAGCGGGGTATCTTCCAGGGCGGGGCTGCCGGGGCGGTAACGGTACCAGCCCTGGGGTGTGATGTAGCTAGAGAGATAAACCAGCGCTTCATCGCCTTCCAATGGCAGCGCCAGCCCGGTGAAGGAAACCGGCGGGGTGGGAACCAGTTCTGCCTGGCGGGTGGACAGATCGATCCGCCGCAGTTGGGTGGGGCCGCCCACCAGTTCGATCGTGTACAGGCAGGTATCTGCCACTGAGTAAACGTCGATGGCATGTTCGCCCTGGGGCACGATGATCTCGGCATTTTCCAGCGAAGGCCGCGCCAGCGGGATGCGGATGATTTGCCCGCGCGGGGTATCTTTGAGCGAAACCAGGTACAGGTAGCCATCGCGGCCCAGGCTGGCCTTCACCAGCCGGTCTGCGAAGGTGGTGATTTGTTTCCATTGGCCGGATTCATCGCGCAGGTAGTGGGCGAAGTCGCCGCCATCGCCGTTGGCGACCTCGGCCAGCAGGTATTCGCCATCGTGGGTGGTGAAAAGGAAAACTTCGGCGATGCGCGGGAATTCCTGCCCGATAACGTAGGTATCGGCTTCGGTGGGCGTTCCAAGTTGGTGGAAGTAAACCTGCTCGTAGAAGTTCAGGTCTTCGGGGGCGCGCTCATCGCCGCGCGGGTAGCGGGTGTAGTAGAAGCCGCTGGAATCGGCGTTCCAGGCGATGCTGCCGCCGCCAGTGGGATACTGCACCCGGGGGATTTCATCGCCCAGCCGGTTGCCGGTCGCCGTTTCGTAGACGTAGGCCGTGCCCTGTTCACTGCCGCCCTGCGACAGGCTGACCGCTACGTAGCGGGCATCCAGCGAGGTCGCATACCAGTCGATGGCTGTGCCGCCGCTGGGGTCGAGTTCGTTGGGGTCGAGGATCACGGTTTCGTGGCTCAAATCATCGGTTGATGCGAAGGTGACCAGCAGTCTTTGCTGTTTGGGCGGCTGTTTCTTGAGCGCAAAGAGCTTCCCGCCCCGGTAGCGCAGCATGTAGTACATGGCTGTTTCAGCCTGGCGCAGTGCTTTTAGTTTTTCGCGCAAAGCGGGCAGGGCGGGGATTCCATCGAGCAGGCTGCGGGCCAGCTCGTTCTGGGCGGTCATCCAGGCCTGGACAGCCGGGTTGGAGGCATCTTCGAGCCAGCGGTAATCATCCGCGACCGGAATGCCGTGGTACTCGTCGGTAATGGTTTGTTTTTGGGTGGGTGGGACGGGCAGGGTGGTCATGATAAATCCTTTCGGGAAAATGGGGAAAGGGCCAGTGGAATTTTATTACGGGTCGCAGCATAAGTTACGTTGCGCTGGGGCGCGAAGCGTTACGACTATTCATGATAACATAATAGCTTTTATGTGCCATCAAGAGCGTATGTGTCGATGGCCTCAATTTCCCCATTCTCATATCCAATGAAAACCTTGTGGGCCGCACAAATGGCAACGGGGGTTTTGTCCTGGGTTTTTGGCAGGATTTGCCAGGTTTGGCCAGCGTCGTGAGATAAAAACAGGGTATCTGGAGTGAGCGCCAGGGTGGAAGCGCCATCCACAACCAGGGCATTGACCGTTTCGAGGGCTTTTTCAACACCGCCCTGCCATGTGTTCCCGTTATCGCGGCTGGAGAGCAAACCCGCGCCTTCTGTCCCGGCCAGGAGCATTTCTGGGGTGCTGGCAAGACTCAAAACGGGAAGGTGGCCGCATGGTAACGGGAATTCGCTCCAGGCGCGGCCTGCGTTGCGGCTGGCAAACAGCCCGGTGGCGGTTCCCGCATACAGGGTGTTATTGGGAGCAATCACCAGGCTCAAAACCTGGAAATCGAGCAGGCCAAAATTCCACGAGTTCCAGGTCGCGCCGCCGTCAGTTGAGCGAAAAACGCCATCTTCGAGGCTGGCGGCGAACAGGGTGTGGTCATGCCCATAGTCCGGGGAAATTGCCAGAGATGTGACAAACGGCGCGGGCGTGGGCAGCTGCGCCGCCTGCCAGGTATCGCCGCCATCGCTGGAACGCAGAATCGCGCCCTGGGCTGATGCAAAAACTGTTTTAACGGTGGCAAATTCTGGGGCGAGTGCTACGGCGGACACTGCTATAGCGGAACCCGCCCCGAGCGCGTCAAAAGCCGAATGCCAGGAACGGCCTCCATCAAGAGTCCGCATTAATCCAGATTGTGATGCGGCAAATGCGGTTTGTCCGCTGGCGGCAAGGGCAGTGATCATCAAGGCTCCGGCGAATAAGGGGGGCTGGCGTGGTGGATGAGCACATCGACCGTCAGGGCGAGCGCCGCACCTTTGATTGCGGCAACGAGCGCGGCTTTTTGCACCCCGGCGGCATCGAGAATGCCCGCGGTGAGCATATTGGCTGGCTGGCCGGTGAGCACGTTAAAGCCCAGGCCGGGCGGCAGGTCGTGGAGTTCGTAGCCAGCGTTGGCGGCGATGGCAAGGGCGGGCTGGGCCAGGGCTTTTTGCAGGATGCGGCGGGCGGCAGCCTGTTCGTCGCTTTGGGCGGGATGGGGCGCGAGCGCGGCGCGGCAGGCCAGGAGAGCCGCCCCGCCCCCGGGCAGGATGCCGTCTTGCAGGGCGGTGCGCAGCACCAGGCTGGCGCGTTCGGCCTGTTCGCGGCGGTGTTTTTGCTCGCTTTCGGTCTGCCCGCCCACCAGCAGGCGCGCCGCTCCGCCGTTCAGCCGCCCGATGCGGGCGCGCAGTTTGCGGCGGGAATCGGCGCTATCGGATGCGGCGAGGGCTTTTTTCAGGCGGGACAGTTCGCGGCGCAGTTGGATGGGGTCACCTTTGCCGCCCACGATGCCAAAATATTCCGGGTCTGCCCAAATGCGGCGAGCGCGGCCAAAATCGTTGGGGCCGATTTGGTCGAGGCTGTCACCGGTAGCGGTCAGGATGGCGCGCCCGCCCACCAGGGTGACGATGTCTTGCAGGTTGGCGAACTGGTCGGAAGCGCCGGTTCCGGGGGTTTTGATGCCGATGGCGGCCAGCCTGCCCGAACGGCTGGCGTTGACCAGCAGGGCGACAGCATCATCAGAAAATTTGCGGGCGAGAATGGCCAGGGATGTGAATCCGTTCTCCAGGCAGGCGCGCAGAACCGGGACAAGGCCCTGGGCTGAGTTGATTTCCAGGTCGGTGATGAGAACGGCAGCGTTTTCGAGCCGGGAAACCAGGCGGCGCGGGTCGTTGACCATGTTGCGGCTGGCCAGGCCGCTTTCCCAGAAGGCGCCTTCGATGTATTCGCGCTCGCTTTGCTGCCCGCGCGCTTTTTCCACTTCCAGGTGCCCGTCCGGGCCAATCACATCGAAGATTTCGGCCAGCAGGTCGGCGGTTTCGAGGTCGGGACAGGTGGAGCGGGCGAATTCCCTCACCCCTGGCCCCTCTCCCGTGGGGAGATGGGAATTAAGGGGAATTGCCATGCCGTTGAGTTTATCCAGCAAAATGGGCAGGAGGCTTTCGAGGGCTGTACGCAGGCGCATGGCGTTTCCGCCCGCGACGAGGTGTTTAACCCCCTCATCATAGATGGTTTTGAGCATGACCGCAGCGGTAGCGGTGCCATCGCCCACATCTTCGCGCAGACGCCAGAGCACATGACGGGCGAACATTGCGCCCATGTCGGCATCGCGGTCGGTCAGGGCAACGATGCGACGGGCAATCAGGCCGCCATCATCGAGCAGCTCGGGCGAATCGCCAGCGTGGGTGCGGGCAACTGCCACCAGGCGCGGCAGCGGCCCCAGCGTCGGACGGATGGCGTCCACGATGGCGTCAATGCCCTGCTGGAAGCGTTCGCGGGAGCGCGGCTGGAAGACGACGCCGGGCGGCACGTCATGGAAAGGGGAGGCGGGTTTCTTGCC
>CAIJPN010000078.1 GCA_903822545.1 uncultured Anaerolineae bacterium
GGGCGGTTTTTTAGACCGTAAATCCGATGGCGAACCCGGTATTACCGCGATCTGGCGCGGTTGGCAAAGACTTCAGGATTTGGCCGATACTTGGTATATTGTCGTCAACGGCAAAACCCAACTTGTGGGTAATAGATAGATCACTTACCCCTTATCACTCTTTGGAGTTCTTATGAACCTCGACCCATCATTCATGAGTAGTGCGCTTTTGGTGCTCGTCGCCTTTGGCGGAGCGTTCCTGGCCGCGCTGTGGCTGGCACTCGTTATCTGGACGTGGCGCGACATCCGCAGCCGGGCGCGGGACGGGCTGGCACAGGTGCTGGCAGTGCTGGTGGTGGCGTTATTAAACATCCCCGGTGTGCTGGTTTACCTGATTTTGCGCCCGCAGCGCACCCTGGAAGAAGAATACCAGCGCACGCTGGAAGAAGAAGCCCTGCTGGCTTCCATTGAAGACCAGGCGCTGTGCCCAGGCTGTGAGCGCCGTGTGAAAGATGATTGGCAGGTCTGCCCGAACTGCCACACCAAGCTCAAAAAAGGCTGCCAGAACTGCGGCAAGCTGATGGAATTGCCCTGGAATATCTGCCCCTTTTGTGGAACTCCGGTGGAGGGACTGAAAGTGGAACCGGGAGCCTGAAACTGGCAGCCTCCGGGGATGCCCGGAGGCTGATTTTTTATCAGATTTTTGCTCTACTGTTTTTGGTGTAAAAACTCGTAAAGGCGACCCTTCCAGGCATAAACCGGTGCAATTTCGCGAAGAATTCTTGCATGAAGCGACGATTTTTCGCGCCGTGCGGGTCGCCCCTAAACTGTACTGGCCAGATAAAGGATGAACAACAGGCCAAAATCGCCCAACCAGAAAAACACATTAGAAAGCCCAGGGAAGCATGGAGACACCGAGCCACGGATTTATTTAAGGTTTTTCTCCCTGGCCCAGTACGCCCAAAGGGCAGCGCTTCTGTATCTCCGTGGTAAAACGCTCAAGGTGTAACCTTCACCCTTTGCATGACCACTGCACATTTGACGCAAAAACTTTGCGTTTCAGCCTCCTGGCGTTAAAGAATTCTGGCTCTCCCGTTTTTAACGGGATGGTGCGGTAGGGGCGACCCGCCAGGGCGTAAATGAGCGTCTTTTTGCAAAAAATCCCGGCATAAATGGGTGATTTCTCACGCTTGACGGGTCGCCCTTACGGTTTTCACACCAGAAACGGTGGAGCCAGAATTCTCACATAACCAGTTCTCAAATCGATTCCCCAACCCATGATTGAACAACTCCAAGAACCTGTCGCCTTCTTCCTGCTGATCATGACCATCATCCTGGTCACCCCGCTGCTCTCCGAACGGATTCACCTGCCGGGGATCGTTGGCATCATCCTGGGTGGGATGTTGATCGGGCCGCATGGATTCCACCTGCTGGAAGATGGCGATCGCATCCAGTTTTTATCCACCATTGGGCTGGTCTACCTGATGTTCAGCGCCGGTCTGGAAGTGGACATCAACCAATTTATGCGGGTTCGGGGCCGGGCGCTGGTTTTTGGCGTGCTGACTTTCACTTTCCCGCAGTTAATGGGCATGGGCCTCGGCTGGCTGCTCGGCCTGGACTGGCTGGGCTGCATCCTGCTGGGCTCAGCCTTCGCCTCGCACACACTCATCGCCTTCCCGATCCTCACCCGGCTGGGTGTAACGCGCAACGAAGCTGTGGCTGTCACCGCCGGGGCCACCGTACTGACCGACATTGGCGCGTTCATCATCCTGGCAGTGGTGTTGGGAGCCAAATCGGGCCAGCTTGAGATTGGCTACTTCCTGCAGCTGCTGACCTTGCTCTCCATTTTCACCCTGCTGGTCATTTTCGGCCTGCCCCGCCTGGGAAAATTCATCTTCCAGCGGCTTTCGGGCCGCGCCGTAGAATTCCAGTTCGTGCTCGTAGCGCTGTTCGTCGCCGCGCTGACCGCCGAACTGATCGGCGTTCACGAAGTCGTTGGCGCATTCCTGGCCGGGCTGGCCATCAATGCCACACTGCCGCGCCACAGCCCGGTCACAGGACACGTTCTGTTCATGGGCGAAGCCTTCTTCATCCCGGTTTTCCTGCTTTACAGCGGCATGATCACGGACCCATTCACCTTCATCCAGAGCGGGCAAACCGTCATCATCGCCCTGGGCGTGACCGTAGTGGCATACATTTCAAAATTCATCGCCTCCTGGCTGACAGCGCGCATCTATCACTACACCAGGGCCGAATTCTGGACTGTCTACGGCCTGTCGCATGCCCAGGCCGCCGTCACCATCCCCACACTGGTGATTGGCCTGCAAACCGGCCTTTTTGATACACAACTATTCAACGCCGCGATTTTGATGATTCTCCTGACCTCCATCACTTCGCCGCTGCTGGTACAAAAATTCGCTCCCGGGCTAAAACAAGCCTCCGACGAAGAAGCTGCCTCGCCGTTATTTGGGCGGATTCTTGTCCCGATAGCCAGCCCGCACACCCAACAATACCTGCTTTCCCTGGCAAACCTGCTGGCCCGTGAAAGCAACGGAAAAGTAATGGCGCTGAATGTCGTCCGCGATGAGCGCGGCCAAACCTTGGGGATCCAGCACCAAAAAGAACTGCTGGAGCGTGTCCCCGAATTATTGAGCGACCCCGAAGCCGAAATCGAGTTGATCCCACGCCTGGCAGATACGCTTTCCCAGGGCATTTTACATACATCCATCGAACGCAACATCTCACTGATCATCATGGGCTGGCGCGGAAAGCGCTCCATCCAGCAAACAATTCTCGGCACTGTGCTGGATGAAGTTATCTGGGGTTCTGATACACCGGTGCTGATTGGCAAACTGGCCTATCCGCTCAATGGAATGCGGCGTGTGCTGCTGATCCTGCCCGCCAAAGTGCTGGCCCCGGCCGTCATGCGCCGCATGTTGGATGCAAACTTCATCCTGGCGCGCGCCCTGAACGCCCCGCTGCACATCCTGGCCGATGCCAGCTACCTCGAACTGGTCAATGAGCTGATCGAACACACCGAACTCGACCAGCCCGTCAGCGTGGAAAAGATGCTCGGGCCGCTGCGCCCGCACGAACTGGAAAAACACATCGATAGCGACCTGCTGGTCGTCCCCGGTTTCGGCTCCCGCCAGCGATTCCTTTCCAGCGTCGGTGACCTGCCAGAGCGGCTGGCCGCCTCATTCAGCGGAAATCTCATCATCCTGCATTTCGACCGGTAATTTTAATGTCAGGTAAACCCTTTGGCCGGTTTCCCTCTGCTTTCAGTTGTCTGCAAGTAGAACTTGCCGACTCCACAAAAGCAAACTGTGAAAGTTGACATTACCAAAGCAATAATTCCCAAAAAGAAGGAGTTTCCCCATGAAATTCGAAAAAATCACCCTTTACCCGCTCAAAATGCCGCTCGTTTCGCATTTTGAGACATCCTTTGGACGCATCTATGACCGTGAATGTGTGCTCGTCAAAATCGAATCCGAAGGCCTGGTCGGCTGGGGCGAGTGCGCCGCCGACCGCGACCCCGGTTACAGCTACGAAACCACCGGCACCACCCTGCACATCCTGCAAGATTTCGCCCTGCCGCTGCTTGTCGGACAGGATGTGACCGATGCCGCCGACTTCCAGCGCCGCATCAGCCAGATCCGCGGGCATCACCTGGCCAAAGCCGGCGTAGAAATGGCCCTATGGGACCTGCTCGGCAAACGCGACGGCAAATCGCTCCAGCAAATGCTCGGCGGCACAAAAAAAGCCGTGGATGTGGGCGTCTCAGTCGGCTTGCAAGATGCCACCGAGATTTTGGTCAAAACCGTCGGCAAATTCATCGAAACCGGCTACCGACGCATCAAGATCAAGATCAAACCGGGCCGCGATGTCAGCGAAGCCGAAGCCGTGCGCCGCGCCTTCCCCGAAATCAAACTCCAGGTGGATGCCAACTCAGCCTACTCACTCGAAACCGCAGACATCCTGAAACCGCTCGATGACCTGAACCTGCTCCTGATCGAACAACCGCTGTTTGAAGACGACATCTGGGATCATCACAAACTGCAAAAACAACTGCGCACACCCATCTGCCTCGACGAAAGCATCATCTCGCCACGCCACGCGCGCTACGCCCTCGAGATGGAATCCTGCCGCATCATCAACATCAAACCAGGGCGTGTGGGCGGCCTGAGCCAGGGTAAAGAAATCCATGATATGTGCCTGCCCGCCGGAATCCCGGTCTGGTGCGGCGGCATGCTCGAAACCGGCATCGGGCGCGCCTCCAACCTGGCCATCGCCTCGCTGCCCGGCTTCAGCCTGCCCGGCGACATCTCGGCCTCCGACCGCTACTACCGCAAAGATGTTACCCACGAACGCTTCAGCCTAAACACCGACAGCACCATCAACGTGCCCACCGGCCCCGGCCTGGGCGTCAACGTGGATGAAGACGCTGTGGAACAATTCGCCTTTGGCAAAGTGGAACTCCAGTAGCCACAACCTGGCGGGGCGGATTGAAAAATCTGCCCCGCCTTTTTATTTGTGCTAGAATTGCGCCACTCCACCTTCAGGAAAACTTATGCCAACCCGTTTATTTAGATTGATCCTGCTCGCCAGTCTTTTGCTGTCGTCCTGCGCATCTCCTGCGTTGGGAGATGTGATCGAACCGACCGCAACCACCGCCCCGGTTGTTGCTACCGAAACCCCAACTTTACCCCCTCCCACAGAAACCCCGCCGATGCTGTGGGTTGCGCCTGCCGTGCCCGATGCTCTTCGCGCAACCACCAGCACCTGGAACATTGCCAGCGCCGAAACACGCGAAGCGGCCAATATCATCGTTGATGTGGCCGCCGGGGATGAACAAAACACATCCAGTTGGATATATTCGCTGGTTGCGCCCTTCCCAACCGTCACCGATGGCGTTACCTTTGATCAATTGCAGCGCGCCTGGTACGGCGACCTGTCTGAGACGTTTAATCAAAGCCCGTTGTTCATGTCTGAATCCACCTACGGGGCGCTCAAAAGCCTGTTTAATGGCGAAGCCGCAGCCGGGGCGGTCAAAATCATGGGCGAAAACCTGATCACAGATGCGCTTTGGGCGCAGCGGCCAGCCTGGGGCGTGGTTCCATTTGAATCTTTAAACCCAAAACTCAAAGTGCTGGAGGTCGACGGCCAGTCGCCCCTCCGCAAAGAGTTTGACGCCAATACCTACCCGCTCAAGCTGGCATTTGGCGTGAGCGGCGGTGATTTTACGCTGCCTGCCAGCAACCGCGACCCTGGCAAACTGGCCACGGTGGTGATGACCGGCGTGACCGCGCTGGTGCGCGCTACTGCTGTCAAAATGGAGACAATTGGGGTGACTTACCCCGGTCAGAGCATCCGCAGCTGGTTGGTAAATGCCGATATTACCCACATCTCAAATGAAATCCCGTTTGCAGAAAATTGCCCCTACCCCAATGCTGGACAGCTCCGTTTGGTTTTTTGCTCTGACCCCAAGTATATTGAACTCCTGGAGTATATTGGTGCGGATGTGATCGAACTGACCGGCAATCATTTTGAAGATTGGGGCAAAGAAGCCACCCGCTATACAGTGGAGATGTATAAACAGCGCAACCTGCCTTATTTTGGCGGCGGCACAGACCTGGCAGATGCGCAAAAACCGGCGATTTTGGAAGTGAATGGGATGAAATTTGCCTTCATCGGCTGCAACCCTGCCGGGCCTGAGTTTGCCTGGGCGCGCGCAGATAATTACCCTGGCGCGGCCCCATGCGGCAAAGATTGGTCTGGCCGGGGAAAAGACCAGCATGGATTTGAGTGGCTGGTGCGTGAAATCCAACAGCTTAAAGCGCAGGGTTATATTGTGATTGCCACCTTCCAGTATTTTGAGTATTACAGCGCAGACCCGCGCCCCTGGCAGATGGAAGATTTTCGCCGATTGGCCGAGGCCGGGGCGGTGGTAGTAAGCGGCTCTCAGGCGCATTATTCGCAGGTCATGGAATTTTATGGAGATGCATTCATCCACTATGGGCTGGGCAACCTGTTTTTTGACCAGATGGGTTACGATAATCCCAGCAGCGGCATCCGCACCACGAATACGCGCCGCGAATTCCTGGATCGTCATGTTTTCTACGATGGCAAGTATATTGGCACCGAGTTGCTGACCGCCATGCTTTATAACTTCGCCCAGCCGCAGCCAATGACCCCCGAGGAACGCGCGGCATTCCTGGCAGAATATTTCGATGCGAGTTGGAAGTGAGCAGGCTGGAGTTTCACTGGATTAAGTGGCTGCGCGTGCTCCTGTGGGTCTATTTCACCATCCTGTTTGGGCGGCCTGTCCTACAGGCCAGCCTGGGCGATCGGTTCTGGTGGTTATTCCTGCTGAATACCCTGTCGATCTATCTGTTTTTGCCGCTGCCGGTGATTTTGCTGGCGGCCTTTTGGGTAAAACAGCGCGAAACCTGGCTGGGAACAGGCCTGGCAGTTGTAATGGCAGTTTTTTCCATCGGCAAGTATTACATTCCCATCAACACGTTTACCCCGCCTGCCGCCGGAAAAACCATCACAGTCATGACGTACAACGTCCTGGGTTTTAACGAACACCCAGACAAGGTAGTGGCAGCCATTCGGGCATCCGGCGCGGATGTAGTAACCTTGCAAGAGCTAAACCCGGCGGTTGCAGCCGCCATCCATCAGGATTTGCACGGAGAATATCCATACCAACAACTGGATCCACGCGAAACCTACTACGGCATGGGCGTTATCAGCCGCTACCCACTGGAACTTTCCAGCGAGAAAATGCCCGGCACCTGGATCGGAATCCCACAAATCCTGACCATGAACATGGACGGCCAGCCGGTGACGATCATCAACGCCCACCCGCACGCCACCAACCTGAACCAACCGGCCAAAATCGAGTGGTCGATCCAGGAACGGGAAAAACAGGCGCGCGCCATCCTTGATTTTGCCACGAGCCACCCTGGCCCCCTGCTCGTGCCCATCGACTTTAACTCGACCGACCAGAATGTATCCTATGCCATCGTCACAAACACCCTGACAGACGCCTGGCGCACAGCTGGCCGGGGGCTGGGGTATACCTTCCCTGGCGCAAATTCGCCCGGCAGTTCCAGGCTTAAAATCGGGAACATCCCTGTCCCAATGTGGCTGGTGCGAATCGACTTTGTATTTTTCTCAAGCCATTTCCAGGCCGTGGATGCCCGCATCGGCCCCTGGGATGGGTTCTCAGATCACCGCCCGGTTGTGGCGCAGCTTATATTGGTAAACCCTTAAAAAAACAGGAGACAACATGAGCATTTACGATATTTCCCTCACCATTTCCCCCGATATGCCAGTCTGGCCGGGCGACCCGGCGGTGGAATTGACCCAGGTGGCCTTCATCGACCAGGGCTCCAACGCCAACGTTTCGCACCTGTCATTTGGCGTTCACACCGGCACACATGTCGATGCGCCGCATCATTTCCTGAACGATAAAAACACGGTGGATAATCTCCCGTTAAATGTGCTGACCGGCCCCTGTTATGTGATGCAGCTCCCAGACGACATCGACGCTGTCAGTGCAGAAGTGCTCGACCGGATGCCCTTCCCCGACAATACAACCCGCATCCTGTTCGGAACAAGCAACTCGCACATCTGGGCACGCGATGAGAAAGCTTTCCAAACCGATTTCGTCGGCGTCACCGAAGATGGCGCAAATTGGCTGGTGCAAAAAGGCGTCAAACTGGTTGGTGTGGATTATCTTTCGGTGGCCCCCTACAAACAATCCCGCCCGACGCATGTGGCCCTGCTGGAAGCGGGCGTGGTCATCGTCGAGGGCTTGAATCTCTCCCAAATCCCGCGCGGATTCTATGACCTGTACTGCCTGCCATTAAAAATCGCCGGATGCGATGGCGCACCGGCGAGGGCAATTTTGGTAGGGTGATTTTCTTACAAGTGTTTCCAAAACTGGAAGAAACCATACCCCCTGGCAGCCAGGTCACCTGGGATTCCCAAAAACTGAACGAAGAAAGTGACCAGCCCCCAGAAGAAATCACCAAACACCGGAACATACCACATCAACAGCAGCAAAATCCACATGGAGGCCCCGGCAAGCTGGTCGGCTTTTTGGCGGATGTTCCAGGGCAGGTGCGGCGAAATGGCGCCGTAACCATCCAGGCCGGGCAGGGGCAGCAGGTTGAGCATGGCCGCAGTAATTTGTAAAAATGCCAGGAAGGCCAACCCCGGCCCAAAAACGGAGGCCTGGACAGCGTCGAAGCGCAACACCAGCGCCAGGGCGATAGCCATCACCAGGTTCATGGATGGCCCGGCCAGCGAAACGGCAGTTTCCCATTTGCTGGAGCGTAATCGCCAGGTTTCGATGTAAACTGCGCCACCAGGCAGGCCGATACCACCCGTCAGCAAGATCAAGAGTGGGAAAACAATTGACAGCAGCGGGTGGGTATAGCGCAACGGGTTGAAGGTCAGGTAACCCTTTTCACGCACAGTCCAGTCTCCGCCCTGGTAGGCGACGAAGGCGTGGGCAAATTCATGCAGGGTCAGCGAGAAAATCCAGCCGACGAGAACAATGAGAAAGGTCATAGTTTGTATCTTCCCATCAAGTTGGGTTGGAAAAAAGCCTGAAAAGCGTTTAAACTTTGAAGCATGATAGAAGACATAGACCTGAGCACCATTCAAGACGAAACGGTTCGTAAACAGATAAGGCAATTGCTAAATCTGTTGGAGAAGCAGTGGACACAGTTGCGGGCGCTGCAAGAAGAGAACCAGTTGCTGCGGGATGAGATCAGCGAACTGAAAGGGGAGCAAGGCAAACCGAGTGTGAAGGCGAGTAAAACGCCAGTTACCAAAACGAGCCAGCATTCGTCGGAAACTGAGCGGAAGAAAAAGCGAGATCGTCACTCATCGAGCAAAAAAGACAAGATCACGGTTGACCGCAAAGAAGTGGTCAAAGTTCGGGCCGAAGAATTGCCAGCTGATGCGCAGTTCAAAGGTTATGTAGATGTTGTGGTACAAGATATTGTGGTGAAAACGGACAATGTGCTTTTTCGCAAAGAGAAATATTACTCGCCCTCCACGAGAAAGACCTACCTGGCGAAACTGCCTCACGGCTATGAAGGTGAATTTGGGCCGGGTGTCAAAGCGTTAGGGCTGGATATGTACTTTGAGGTTGGAGCCAGCGAGCCCAAAATCATCGGCTTTTTGCGTCGGGCTGGTGTGTGTATCTCAAAGGGCAAGCTATCCAGCCTGCTGATTGAAGGTCAGGACGTGTTTCACGCCGAAAGTGACGCGGTGTACGGAAGCGGGCTGCGCAGCACAAGCTATCATCAAGCCGATTCAACCCTGACGCGGGTAAACGGACAAAACCAGAACTGCAACATTGTGTGCAACCCGTTCTACACCGTTTACCGCACTCTGCCACATAAAGACCGCTTGAGCATGTTGGATGCGCTGCGTAATGGTCGCCCGCGCAGGTTTCGTTTGAACCAAACTGCCTTGGATTTCCTGAGCGGTGTCCAACTTTCGCAGGCAATTCGTCAGGTCTTGACAGCCTGCTGCGCCGAGTTGGAAATGGATGAAAAGGAATTCCAGGAGCACCTGGCCTTTATATTGCCTAAATTGGGCCACCATCAGCGCAAAGAAATCACCGATGCTGCCGCTATTGCTGCCTACTGGGCCGAAACTGACTGGCCTGTCATCCAAAACCTGGTTTGCGACGACGCACCCCACTACAACAAGTTGACCAGGCGGATGATGTTGTGCTGGGTGCATGAAGGGCGTCCCTACAAAAAGCTACACCCGATTGTGCCGCTTCACCGCCAACTGCTGGATGGTTTCTTGAAACACTTCTGGGACTACTACCATGAGCTATTGACCTACAAAGAAAGCCCTGGCCAAGCAGAACGCACTCGCCTGGAAACTGCCTTTGGCGAGCTGTTTGCCACGCAAACCGGATACGAAGCCCTGGACGAGCGAATCGCCAAAACCAGGGCAAAAAAGCAATCGCTCTTGCTGGTATTGGAATATCCAGAACTGCCATTGCACAACAATGCATCAGAATTGGGTGTCAGACGCAGGGTACGAAAACGGGATGTCAGCTTCGGCCCGCGTACTGAAGCAGGAAAGCGAGCCTGGGATACTTTCATGACGCTGGCCGAGACCACC
>CAIJPN010000079.1 GCA_903822545.1 uncultured Anaerolineae bacterium
CCGCGTGACCTGGTAGATGAAGCCTTCCTGCGCCGCCTGCGCCACAAAATCGAGATCGGCGATCCCAGCTACGAGGAATATCGCGCCATCTTCCAACGGGTGGCCCAGGCCAAAGGCGTGGTTTACAACGACCAGGGCCTGGCCTACCTGCTCCAGGAGTGGTACATCAAACGCAACCGCAAACTGCGCGCATCGCATCCCCGCGACCTGCTCGACCAGATCATCGATATTGCCCGCTACCAGAGCAAAGAACCCGAAATGACCCGCGAACTGCTCGACGCAGCGGCCCAATCTTACTTTGTAGAACTATAATCGGCTAAAATTAGACCGCTTTCCACTTTCTACTTTTTTCATAACCTGGAAAGTAGAAAGTGGATTTTTTCTATATGCTCACAAAACTCCCATCCCCTTTCATCATGGCCCATCGTGGCGCATCGGCACACGCCCCAGAGAACACCCTGGCAGCTTTCGAACTGGCCTACCAGCAGGGCGCACCTTCCATCGAACTGGATGCCTGCCTGACAGCCGACCGACAAGTTATTGTCATCCACGACAACAGCCTCGACCGCACCACCAATGGCCGCGGCCCCGTCAAAAACCAGCCGCTGGCCGCCTTGCGCGAACTGGATGCTGGCGCATGGTTCGGCCCACAATTCAAAGGAGAGAAAATCCCCACGCTGGAACAGGTTTTTGAAACCGTGGGTAAAAAGCTCTTCATCAATGTGGAATTGAAGAATTATTCCACCCCTGCCGATGGGCTCGTGGACGAAGTGGTGAAACTCGTCCTGAAACATAATCTGGCAGATCGCATCCTTTTCTCTTCCTTCCTGCCCCCCAACCTGACCCGCGCTGCCAAACTACTGCCCCAAACCCCACGCGGACAGTTGATCGAGGGCGGACGCACCGGCTGGTGGCAGCGCCTGGCTGCCAATTTCATGGCACTGCAAGCCGAAAACCCTTACTTTGAAGATGTGACTGCGGGCATGGTCAAACGCGCCCACGCCCGCAAACGCCGCATCCTGACCTGGACGGTGGATGATCCCGCCGAAATGCGCCGCCTGCGCGCCATCGGCGTGGATGCAGTTATTACGGATGATCCGCTGCTGGCAAAAGAAAATTTTTTGTAGCCCCGCTGCGCAAGATGCTGTTTTGCGCTACACAAATGGAGTTTATGTTCCCCTTCGACTGGTTTTCCAATGCCGCATCACGCATAGCCCCGCACATCCAACGCACCCCGGTGACGTTTGATCCGGTGCGGCAGTTGTATTTTAAATGGGAAAACCAGCAGGTGACAGGCTCTTTCAAGGCGCGGGGAGCTTTCAATAAGGTACTCTCACTCGAAGACTGGGAGCAAACTGCCGGGATTGTGAGCGCTTCAGCGGGAAATCACGGCCTGGGTGTGGCGCTGGCCGGGAAAACGATCGGCGCGCCGGTGAAGGTGTTTGCATCTGAACATGCTTCGCCGCTCAAGCTGGAGAAAATGCGCAAGCTCGGCGCGCATGTGGAACTGGTGCCGGGCGGTTACGAACTGGCCGAATCCACCGCGATTGAATTCGCCGCCCATAACGGCAAAACCTGGGTTTCGGCTTACAACGACAGCCAGGTGATCGCCGGGCAGGGTACCCTGGCGCTGGAGATTGCACAGGATGTTGCGCTGGATGAAACCATCAACGTGATTGTGCCGACCAGCGGCGGTGGTCTGGCTGCAGGCATCGGCGCAGCACTGCATGGGCTGGGCGCGAAGGCGCGCGTGGTAGCGGCGCAGCCAGAAGCGTCAGCGTTTATGTATGCGCTGTATAACGGTGGCACGCAGCAGGGCGTGGTCGAATCTGCGACAGTGGCCGATGGACTGACGGGCGCGGTGGAAAACGGTTCGTTGACGATCCCACTGGTGCGGCAGTACATCCACCAATTTGTTTTGGTTGCGGAGGATGATATTTCCCGCGCGGTGGCACTGGCCTGGCAAGAATATGGGCAGGTGATCGAAGGCTCGGCGGCGGTGGCGTTGGCGGCGGTTTTGAGCGGCAAAGTGACAACCCCGGCAGTGGTGGTGATTTCGGGCGGGAATATCCTGCCGGAACACCACGCCGAAATTCTGGCGCGCTGGGGGGCAAAATGAAGCGCCTTGTGCAGTTTGTGATGCTGGTGACGCTGTTGTTTTCGCTCATTAACCCGGCCCAGGCTCAGGGCGGCGACCCGGAACGGCGCGCGCGTGAGCTGTTACGCTTGATGACACCCGAAGAACGCGTGGGCCAGCTTTTCCTGGTGACCTTCCAGGGGACGGATGTGGGGCCGGAATCGCCGATTTATGCGTTTATCCAGCGTTATCATGTTGGCGGGGTGGTGCTGCTGGCGGGCAATGACAATTTTGTGGCTGCGCCCGATACGACCGTGCTGGCCCAAAGCTTGATCAGTGAATTGCAAAATATCGAGTGGAATGCCTCGACACAGCCCGACCCGGCTTTGAACTTGCCGCACACCTATGTGCCCTTGCTGGTGGGGCTTTCGCAGGAGGGTGACGGTTACCCCAATGACCAGATTATTTCTGGCCTGACAGAATTGCCATCGCAAATGGCGATTGGCGCGACCTGGAGTTCTGACCTGGCCGAACAGGCCGGTGAAGTGATGGGCCGCGAGCTTGGGGCGCTGGGCGTGAACCTGTACCTGGGGCTTTCTCTGGATGTAGTCACCACCCCCACTTCTTCGATCAGTTCCGAGTTGAGTACGCGCGTCTTTGGCGGGGACCCTTATTGGGTGGGACAGTTGGGGCAGGCTTTCATCAAGGGCATACAAACTGGCTCAAACGGGCACATGGCCATTGTAGCCACACACTTCCCGGGGCGCGGAGAATCAGACCGCTCGCCAGAACAGGAAGTTTCCACTGTGCGCAAATCGCTGGAAGAGTTGAAGCAAATTGAGCTGGCCCCGTTCTTCACCGCCACCGCCGGGCTGCCCGGCGATGCAGGCATCAGTGATGCGCTGCTGGTCTCACATATTCGTTACCAGGGCTTCCAGGGCAATATCCGCGCCACCACACGCCCGGTCAGCCTCGACCAGCAATCACTGGGACTGATCCTGGGGTTGCCAGAACTGACCGCCTGGCGCCAGGGCGGCGGGATTATGATCAGCGATGACCTGGGGACTCAGGCACTGCGCCGCTTCTATGACCCCGGCAACACCAACTTTTCGGCGCGCCTGGTGGCGCGCGATGCCTTCCTGGCTGGCAACGACCTGCTTTACATGGGCAACATTATTTCAAGCGACGCAGATGACAATTTCACATCCGTCACGCGCACCATGGAGTTCTTCGCCCAAAAATACAACGAAGACCCGGCCTTCGCCCAGCGCGTGGATGAATCAGTGCTGCGCATCCTGACGCTCAAAAATCGCCTGTATTCCTCACTGGTCATCAACCAGGTGCAGCCCTCGGTAGATGCGCTGCGCATCCTGGGACAGGCCCCAGAGCTACCCTTCCGGGTTTCGCGCCAGTCGGCAACACTTATCAGCCCATCACTTTCAGACCTGGCCTCGGTAATGCCCGATCCGCCATCAGCCTCGCAATACATCATTATTTTCAGTGACACGCGCATTGGACGGCAATGCTCCACCTGCCCCGAAACGCCGCTAATGGCGGTCGATGCCCTGCAATCGGCCATCATGCGCTTATATGGCCCCAACACCGGCGGGCTGGTCATCCCCAGCCACATCAAATCCTTTTCATTTGACGACCTGGCGCTATATCTAGACAACCAGCTAACCACCAACAGCCTGGAGAACCAACTGCGCACCGCAGACTGGGTGGTTTTTTCCACCCTCGACCTGAGCGAAGGCCAGCCACAAACCGCCATTTTGCGCCGATTCCTGGCCGAAAAACAAAATGTCATCGCCAACAAACGCGTCCTGCTGTTCTCATTCAGCGCCCCCTACTACCTCGATGCCACCGACATCTCCAAACTGACCGCCTACTATGGCCTGTATAGCAAATCTGCGCCATTTGTGGATGTGGCCGCGCGATTGCTCTTCCAGGAACTCAACCCCAGCGGTGCGCTACCGGTCTCACTCCCGGCAGTGGGATATGACCTGATTACCGCCACTTCGCCGAATCCTGACCAGGTAATTTCACTCTCCCTCGACTTGCCCCCGCAACCACCGGCCTCTGTTGTCACACTGACCCCTGAACCGACTCCGGTCCCACTCTTTCGCGTCGGTGACACCATCTCAGTGCGGACAGGCATCATCAGCGACCATAACCAGCGCCAGGTACCCGACGGAACCGTGGTGCGCTTCTCGCTGGCCCAGGGCGAGAGCGGATTCAGCCAGCAAGTGGAGACGGTCACCAGCCAGGGTGTGGCGCGCGCCTCGTTCAGGCTCGACCAGCCAGGACTGGTTTCCATCAGCGCGGTAAGCGAACCCGCCACCATTTCAGATGTCATCCAACTGCCGGTCAGCAATGAGGGCGCGACGATCATTATCATCACCCCTACCCTCTCTGCCACCGATACGCCCATCCCGACCCCATCCCCAACCATCACACCCGAACCAGCTCCGCGCGACAACCTGACAGATAGCGGCTACCCGACCATTTCTGGTTGGGCACTGGTGCTGGTGGTGATTTTCTCGGTGGTGCTGGCCGCCTACTGGATCGGAACAGAGTTCGCCGGGCAGCGTTGGGGCCTGCGCTGGGCCTTGTTCGCACTGCTGGGCGGACTGGGAACTTACAATTACCTGATGTTGGATATGCCGGGGGCTGAAAACTGGTTAAATGGGCGCGGCCTGACGGGGTTCATCCAGGCAGTGATGCTTGGGCAGGCTGCGGGTCTGCTGCTGGTGTGGTTGTGGCGATTAATGTCCCAGCGTAATGAGAAAACTGAGCAGCAGCAATAAAGCTGAAAGTCCGAGCAGGATGCTCTCAGGCGGCGCAAACAAAGCCTGGATGGCGATCCCGCGCCGGGGGCGGGTCAGGGGGCGGTTGGGCAATTCCTTGGTTCCAAACAAAAACTGACGAAAAACTTCAATCGATTCTGGCCGCTGGTCAGGATGCAGTTCCATGGCCCACAGGATGGCACGCTCAGTGCGCAGGCTGATATTCGGGTTGATTTTGCGCGGCGGAACCAGGTCATCGGGATGCAGGAAGCGCTGGCGGGCATCCAGCGGGGCCTGGGCGGTCAGCAAGTGATAAAGTGTAGCCCCAAAAGCATAAATATCAGAGCGCACATCCGTATGGCTTTCCGAGCCACCGTATTGTTCCAATGGTGTATAAAGCACCGTACCCTGCCCCTGGATGATGGTGATGGTCTCTTCGTCGGGAGCCAACACTTTAACCAGGCCAAAATCGACCAGCTTGAGCAGGCCATCGGGGGTGATCTTCAGGTTAGATGGTTTTATATCGCGGTGAACAATGGGCGGGTCCTGTCGGTGAAGATAAGTCAGCGCGTCAGCCAGTTGGGCGGCCCAATCGAGCACATCGGATTCGGGGATAAAGTTTTTATTCTGCCGCGCTTCGAGCATCACGGTGCGCAGGTCTTTGCCCGGCACATAATCCATCACCAGGTAATCACGCTCCCCCACAGAGAAAAAGTCCGATACTTTGGGCAGGTTGGGATGATCCAGACGCGCGAGAACAGTGGCCTCGCGCATAAATTGCTCGCGGGCCTCTTTCAGGATTCTTTCGGGCAGGCTACGGTCGTGCTCGACTTCTTTAAGCGCGCAATGGCGTCCTTTGAGACGCTCGTCATCAGCCAGGTAGATATTTCCCATTCCACCCTGGCCGATGCGCTCGCAGATAAGATATCGCTCGCGCAGAACCTGCCCCGCGCTAACGGGGAAGGGCATGTAAGGTTTTTCTCCAAGCGGGATGTGCGATGAATTTCGGCGTTTTCTGCACAGTTGGGCGCTTTTCGCTTATATTATAACGTAGTGATGGTAAACTATTACGTTGTGGCGGTTGCATTTAGTGCAATCTGGCAATTTGGGCAGTAAAATAGCGGGTACATCTTTAGACGGAGTTTCTATGTTAGACGAGCAGGATTATCCAGTCTTGGTGGCGCAAAGCGGCCCCTTAAAAGGGGAACGTTGGCCGTTAAACAAGCCTGTGGTGATCGGGCGCGAGGCATCTTGCGAGATTACCATCCCCGACCGGCAGGTTTCACGCTATCACGCCCGTATCACCGTAGGAGTGAGCGGCGCCGTCCTGGAGGACCTGGGCAGCAAAAACGGAACCCACTACCGGGGCGGTCGCCTGACAGCGCCGGTGGCGCTCCAGGATGGCGATATCTTCCAGGTGGCAGTGGCGCAGGAATTCCTTTTCCTGAGCACCGACGCCACCATGCCGCTGGATACCGGCCCGATGCGCACCGGCCGCCTGCTGCTGGATATGAAATCGCGCCAGGTGTGGGTCAACCAGAAACAGATGTCTCCCCCACTTTCAGCGCTGCAATTCCACCTGCTGTGGGTTTTGTATGAAAATGCCGGGAGTGTAATCTCACGCCAGCAGCTTGTTTCCGAAGTCTGGGGAGATGAACAATCTGCCGGGGTGACTGACCAGGCGCTGGATGCGCTCATCCGCCGCCTGCGCGACCGCCTGGCCGAAATGGATTCAGTCAACACCTATATCGCCACCGTGCGCGGACACGGGCTGCGACTCGACAACCCCAAAGAATAAACATGGACACTGCTTCACTGATAAAGCTGGTCGGTTTGCTGAAAAAACAGCAACTGGCATCGCTCGGCACATTGCGGAATGGCCAACCCTTCGTTTCGATGGTTTTGTTCGCCGTGGCTGACGATTTTTCCGCGTTTTACATCCACACCAGCAAACTGGCCTTTCACACCCAGGATTTTCTCAAAAACCCGGTTGTCAGCCTGATGATCATGGAAGCGGCAAGCGCCAACCCTGACCCGCAGCAGCTTGCGCGCATCTCACTCAGCGGGACAGTCTCAGCCGTCAACGCTGAAGATGATAATTTTGGCCGCGCCCAACTGCTCTACCTGACCAAATTCCCGCAATCTGAACCGCTTTTCGGGTTCACTGACTTTTCACTGTACCGCATCACACCCGAAAATGCGCGATATGTGGCCGGTTTTGGCAAAGCCTTCAACCTGACGCTCGCCAGCCTGCGGGAGGCCGCCAGGGTTTCATCCTGAAAATTCGGCAACTTTGGGCGGAAAAATTCATACTATTTTTATCCAAATAAGGCATACTATTGTAGGGTGAGATACAGTATCTCACCCTACAATTCTTTATAGCACAGGAAACAGCCATGATACCCATCAAACCATCTGAGATTACCCCAAAACACGTTTACCTATCACGCCGCGATTTTATCAAGGCTGCCGGAGTGCTGGCCGGGAGTATGGCGCTGGCCGCCTGCGGAGTGTCCACTCCCGCCCCAACCGGTTCTGCTCCGGCAGATTCCACCGTCCCGGCTGCGGATGGCAGGAAAGACGAGTTGGGCGACCCCGTCAACAGCTACGCAGACATCACCAACTACAACAACTACTACGAGTTCACCACCGATAAAGAAGGTGTGGCGCAGCTCGCGGCCCAATTCCCGACCACGCCCTGGGATGTGGAAGTGTATGGGCTGGTGAACAAACCCCAAAAGTTCGGGGTGGAAGACCTGGTCAGCCGATTCCAGCCCGAGGAGCGCATCTACCGTCTGCGCTGTGTCGAAGCCTGGAGCATGGTCATCCCCTGGGTTGGGTTCCCGTTATCGAAGCTGCTCAACGCCGTCGAGCCAACCTCCGCCGCCAGATACGTTCGTTTCGAGACCATTTTCAAACCTGATGAACTACCCGGACAAAAAGACATCTGGTACCCCTGGCCCTACCAGGAAGGCCTGCGCCTGGACGAGGCCATGAACGACCTGACGCTGCTGGCTACCGGCCTGTACGGCGGCGAACTGCCCGCCCAGAGTGGCGGCGGCATCCGCCTGGTGGTGCCGTGGAAGTATGGCTTTAAATCTATCAAAGCCATCATCAAAATCGAACTGACTGACAAACAGCCAGCCACAATGTGGAGCAGCATCGCGCCCAACGAATATGGCTTTTACGCCAACGTCAACCCGGCAGTCGATCATCCGCGCTGGAGCCAGGCCAGCGAACGGCGCATTGGCGAAATCAGCCGCCGCAATACCCTGCCGTTTAATGGATACGCCGACCAGGTGGCGCACCTGTACGACGGCATGGATTTGAGCATCAACTATTAATCGCTGAGCAGGGGCCGTAGGCGAAACGCTGATGAGGCTGCCAACGCCCTTCGACTGCGCTATCGCTCCACTCACAGCAATTCCAAGGATACCCCGATGAAACATTTTATTGCTTTCTTGCGTGCCATTAACGTAGGCGGGCACACCGTCAAAATGGATGCGCTGCGCGAGATTTTTGAGACGCTCGGCTTCAGCAGCGTAGAAACCTTCATCGCCAGCGGCAATGTGATTTTTGACTACATGGAGGCCGACCCGGCCCAAATTGAACACAAAATCGAGAGTTCCCTGCGCCAGGCGTTGGGATACGATGTCGCTACCTTCATCCGAACCGAGGCCGAACTGGTTGAAATTGCCCGCTACCAACCTTTTTCGCCCGGCCAGATGGAACAGGCCACAGCCTTCAACATTGCCTTTTTAGCCAATCCGCCCGGTGAAGCGGCGCAGCAAAAACTACAAGCCCTGACCAGCGACATAGACCAGTTCCATACCCACGGGCGCGAGGTTTACTGGCTATGCCGCAAAAAACAGAGTGAATCGACCTTCTCGAACGCCGTGCTCGAAAAAACCCTGGGCACAAAATCCACCCTGCGAGGTTTGAGCACCGTCCAAAAGATGGCGGAGAAGTATGGGTGAAACACCCTCACCCTCCGCCCTCCCCCACCGGGGGAGGGGACTCAAAGCCCCTCTCCCGGTGGGAGAGGGGTTGGGGTGAGGGCGAGTCACGCGACAACAAAAAATGGCGGAAAATCCGCCATTTTTTTGTTGTCACAGCTTGGAGCTATTTCGCCTTCGGGTGAATATGGAAAATCTCGTTGCTGGTGAAAAGCCCGTTTAACGGGGCCGCATCCAGCGCGAGAACGCGGCTGTTGGCGAAGTAATCGAAGTTGAAAGCGGTCAAATCACCAGCCTTTTTGCCGGGAATCGGCATCAGCCGGGCAGTCAGCGGTTTATGGAGACGCAGCGACAGGGCGCAAATATCCAGCAGCAGCGCGGCAATCTGCTCCTTGGTGGTATCCCCCGGCAGCGGGATCGTATCCAATCCCGTTCCACAGACAGAAGAATACATCAACAAATCCTTCACCGTCAGCGAGCCTTCGGCGGCGCGTTTTGCCAGCACCGAATCTTCCAAAACTGGCAGCATCAGCCCACTGAAACCGGTGCGCTGGAATTCGGCGCGGTCGATGGCATCGGCCAGGATGGCCGAACCGGTCAACGAGCCGTGCATCCCGGTTTGCGGCACGCCCATGCGCTCCAGCGCTGCCCCAAACGAGCGGTCATCTGCCGGGAAGGGTGCCAGCGAAAAATCGATGCCGCCAAAACGGATGGTGAAGCGATATTTGAGCGGCTCTGCGGCGGCAGAGAGTTTGCGGGCATGGTGCTCGATGGCCGCCGTCAGCGCCTTGCGGCCTTCATCGAGGCTGGCAGCGCCGCTGAAAGCCTCCACAGCCAGGTCGGCGGCTTCCACAGCCAGCGAAAAGAGCGGGGTGTCTGAATCATGATAGGCGGACGGGAAAAACGGCCAGCCGGGCTGCACATTTGCCAGCGCGGCAAAGCGCAGGTTGGCGAAGCCATCCGGCGAAACATCGGCGCACTGCGAAATCACATCCGCACAGGCGCGAATGCCCGGGAGAGAAATCCCGCGCTCCGAGGACGCCATTTCGCCCGAGAAAAACACATTTTTCGAGTTGGCCAGCGCCTCGGGAATCATCTCGTAGCTTTCAGGCACATCGCGCAGCGCCGGGCCTAGCGAAATATAGTCAATGCCCAGGGCCGCAATTGCCGTATCCAGCTTCTTCACCATGCGCAGCGTCAGGCCAATCGCGTCCTCGCCCAAAATTTTGGCAAAAGACACGCTGGCAATGCGCGTGGTCTGCACCTCGTAGCCTTCGGCCTCAAACGCCTGCCGCGCCGCCTTCAAAAAAGCCCCAGCGGCCTGCATCCGGTCGTCCTTCAACGGCCAGCCCACATTCATAAAATAAGTAATCGAGCGAATTTTCATAATCACCTTCTCTGCCGGGCAACTTCATACATCAAAAGCGCCCCGGCCACCGCAGCGTTAAGTGATTCTATTTTACCCGGCATCGGGATTTTTACGAGGTTATCTGCAAGCTCTTTTGCGGCTTCACTGGCGCCATCCGCCTCGCCGCCAACGATCAGGGCAATTTTTTGGGAATGGAAATCCACATCCCAAAGCGGAGTCTCCCCCCGGGCATCTGCCAGGCTTACCTGCATCTGGCCTACGCTGGTATGGATTTCTTCCCACCCGGCTGTGGCTACCGCCAAACGGAAATGTGCCCCCATCCCGGCGCGCACCACCTTGGGCGCCCACGGGTCGGTCGTCTCAGGCGGGATGAAGACCGCATCCACGCCCAGCGCCGCCGCTGTGCGCAGCAGCGTCCCCAGGTTGCCGGGGTCGCGGATCTGGTCAGGGATCAGCACAAAAGACGGGTTCTCCGGCACTGGCAGCGAATCCAGCTTGAGCGCCGCGACCACCCCCTGGCTTGATTCCGTCTCACTGGCGGCGCGGAACACTTCAGCGGTCACTTCTTCCACACTTACACCGCTGGAGACCAGTTGTTCCACCACCTTTTTGCCGCGGTTGGATATTTCGGCGCTGAACAAGGCAAACTCAAACGGCCAACCCGCCGCCAGCGCATCTTCCACCAGCCGCGCGCCCTCGGCCAGGAACAAGCCCGCTTCGCGGCGTTCGCGTGGCCGCCCGGCCAACGCGCGGATCAGTTTTAGTTTGGGGTTATGCGATGAAGTAATCATTTCTCATCCCACACATTCAAAAAAGCATCTACCACAGGCTGATCGAAGAGCGTCAGGCGCACCAGTTTCAGCCCAGAACACTGGTTTTCGGCAAAATAAGCCGTAATCCCGGCAAAAATCAGCCTGGCAGCACGATCCTTGGGGAAACCGTAAATCCCGGTCGAGATGGCGGGCAGGGCAATCGAACTGAGCTGCAAATCGTCGGCCCGCTGGAGTGCGCCGTGAACCGCTTCCATCAGCCGGTTATCTTCATCACCCTCGCCCCAAACCGGCCCAACGGCGTGGATGACAAACTTGCAGCGCAAGTCACCACTGCCGGTGTAAGCCGGTTGGGCGTGCGAGACCGGGCCATTTTTCCGCACCCAGGCATCACTCTCCTGCTGAATGACTTTACCACCCCGCCGGACAATCGCCCAGGCCACCCCGCCGCCATGCTGTAACTGGCGGTTGGCGGCATTGACGATGGCATCCAACGACTCGAGGGTAATATCCCCCAATGAAATTTCCAGTTTTTGCCCACCGGGCAGGCTTTTTTCGCGCAAAAGGGTACTCATAAACGTATTGTACCCGTTTGTGAAGGGGGATTCATCCATTTTTCCCAGGGAATTCCCCCGCCAATTTTCAAATTGCTTGTAACTTTTTGCACAGATCACCGTCATGTATATAACCTTGCAATTACGCAAGTATTATTAATTGGGACCTAACCAATTTGCAAAGTAAACAAAGGCGCATTCGCTCCTTTTCAATCATCAATTTTTCAGACCAAATTGGAGGAAATATGAAAATAAAACAGTTGTTCTTTAGTTTGCTGCTGGTCGTGGCGCTGACCATTGGATTGACCTCCAGCGCACTCGCCGACAAGCCCGTCACGGGCGCAATCTCCACCACTGACAACCCAGGTTTTGTGGGACCAGAAGATTATGTCAACCAGGCATATCTTAACGGCCAGGGCGTGAACGGCAACATCTACGCTGACAAGCGCGATGTGTGGTTCAGCGGCCTGCCCGTGTCCGCAGCACTTGGGGCTGATACTTACTTCTTTGCAGTGCTCGTCCCAGGCGGTCAGGGCGGCAACGACAACCCGAACGATGGCACAGAAAAGAACCTGTCTGATGATTTTGATACCTACACCAACCGCACCTTCACCGTAGATGGCGATGGCAACATCACAGATTACCAGGGAACCCACAATCGCGATGGCAACCTGTTGCAATTGTTCCCTTATGCTGACACCACCAACCCCGGCGGCGAATACATCCTGGCAGTTTGTTCCCTGGCCAATGGCTACCCCGTTGACCCCAACAACTGCAAGTACGATGCCTTCAAGATCAAGAACGATAACACCCCGCCCGCCCAGGATTTGATTGTCACCAAGACGGCCACCCCCTCTTTTGACAAAACCTTCACCTGGAGCATCGCCAAGAGCGTTGACCAGACCCTGGTCAAACAATCTGGCCTGGATGCGACCTTCAACTACACTGTCGAAGTTTCGCACGATGGCGGCACCCCGAGCAACTGGCAGGTTACCGGCCAGATCACCGTAGAAAATCCCAACCTGTACGATGTCTCCGGTGTGATCGTTACCGATACTGTTGACAATGGCGGCACCTGCGCAGTCGTTGACGGCGAAAGCGTCACCGTTCCCGGAGAAGGCATCGTTGTTCTCGATTACACCTGCACCTACACCGCAGACGGCCCGATCCCATCATACGGCGTCAATACTGCCGTTGCCACCTGGTGGGAAGGCCCGCACGAACACGTTTCCGGCACCGCTTCCTTCGATTTCGCCACCACCCAGCCCAGACTGTTCGATAACTGCGTAACCGTAACCGACAGCATGAGCGGCGACCTTGGTACCGTCTGTGCAACCGATGCTAATCCCACCTTCTTCACCTATGCCAAGACCGTTACCGGCGAAGCTGGCACCTGCAAAAATTTCGATAACACAGCCACCTTCACTACCAACACCAGCGGCGTCACAGGCTCTGCCAGCGTAGGCGTGAAACTCTGCGTTGGCGCGGACCTGACTGTCACCAAGACCGCCACCCCATTCTTCACCCGCACCTACCTGTGGGACATCACCAAAGATGTTGACAAAACCCTTGTCAAGCAGTTCGGCGGCAGCGCCATCTTCAACTACACCGTCAACGCTTTCGGAACCGGCTACACCGACAGCGACTGGGCCCTGACCGGCACCATCACCGTCAGCAACCCCAACGACTGGGAAGATGTCACCGCTGACCTGTTCGACGATCATGCTGAATGTGTTCTGACCCAAACCAACGTGACCGTCCCGGCCAAAAGCGCAGTGGAAGTTGCCTACACCTGCGCCATGCTCTCTGGCGACAGCGGCCTGAACACCGCCACCGCTACCTGGGATGCGGCCGCAGCCTACACCCCCAATGGTTCCGCTTCTGGTTCACAAGCTTATGCCTTTGAAATCCCCACCACCGAAGTAAACAAAGTCATCACCGTAACCGATACATTCGATGGCACAACCAGCACGCTCGGCACGGTTGAATTCCCCGGCCCGGCTGCATTCAACTACGCCCGCACCATCCTTGTCCCAACCTGGAACTGCATATCCTACGACAACATCGCCACCATAGTTGAAACCGGCCAAAACGACAGCGAAACCGTGACCGTCTGCGGCCCCATCAAGACCGGCGCCCTGACAATGGGTTTCTGGCAGAACAAAAATGGCCAGGGCATCGTCAAAGCTGGCGCTTCGACTGCTGGTGTCTGCAATTCCGGCACCTGGCTGCGCCAGTTCGCCCCCTTCCAGGATCTGAGCGCCACCGCCACCTGCACCCAGGTTGCAACTTACGTAACCAACGTTATCAAAGCCGCCAACGCCTCCGGCGCTTCAATGAACGCCATGCTCAAAGGCCAGATGCTCGCCACCTCGCTGGATGTTTACTTTAGCAACCCGGCCCTGGGCGGCAACAAAATCGGCGCCCCTACCCCAATTGGCGGCGTCTCCATCGACCTGACCAAAATCTGCACCGACATGACCTGCACCACCTTCGAAGACTCCAGCTCTGTCTTCGGTGGCAGCCCCAAGACCGTTTTGGAAATGCTCACCTACGCAGCCAGCCAGTCCAACATCGGTGGCAAGCTCTGGTACGGCAATGTTAAATCCACACAAGAACTGGCCAAAGACGCCTTCGACGCCATCAACAACCAGAAAGTTTTTGCCCCGTAAACGAACAAGCCCCACCAGGCACACCAGGGCGGCGGATAATATCCGCCGCTCTTCTTTATCCATGTTTTTTGAGTAGCCTGTGGTATATTCCCCCCAACTTTTACCAGGAGGAACCCCATGCCCGCCCCCAAACGCGACATTTACGTGCTCTCATCCAAAGATTTATCCCCCGAAACCATTGCCGTGGCCTTTGCTAAAACATCGCGCTTCCCCGAATCTTTCCGCGAGATTGCCGCCGAACTGACCGATGAAAAAAGCGCCCAATTCCACGAAAAATGGGTGGTGGGATACGGGCATGCCTCCGTTGCCGAACATGCCGTGCTGCACATCGCCATCGAAAACGCCTCGCGCATCGCCATGGAAGCCATCGAAAGCAACCGGCTGGCCTCCTACACCGAAAAATCCACCCGCTACCAAAAATGGGACACCGACTCCTTCCACATCCCCACCGAACTGGATGAGCACCCCCTGCGCGACGAATACATCGCCACTTGCAAAATGCTGTTCGAGACCTATACCCACTCACTCGAACCCGTCAAAGCCGTCGTCGCGGCCCAATCGGCGCGCCGCCCCAACGAGAGCGACGAAGCCTACGACCGCCGTATCCGCTCGCAGTACGTGGATGTGTGCCGTTTCCTGCTCCCGGCGGCCTCGCTCGCCAACGTGGGCATGACCGCCAACGGGCGTGTGCTCGAAAACGCCATCCGCAAATGGCGTTCACACCCGCTGGCAGAGATCCGCGAGATTGGCGAAACGATCAAAGCCGTAGCCCAGGCCGAAATCCCCACACTGGTGAAATATGCCGAGCCGGTGGAATATCTCATCGAAACGGGAAAAGCCATTAACGCCCTCACCCCCACCCCCTCTCCCGATGGGAGAGGGGAGTCATTCCCCCCTCCCCCTATGGGGGAGGGGCCGGGGGTGAGGGATTGGTGCCAGCTGGTTGATTTTCAAAAAGATGGACAGGAGCGGGTACTGGCCGCAGCCTTGTACCGCTATGGGAACGGGAGCTACAGCGAGGCGTTCAGCCGCATCCAAACCGCCCTGGAGCTTGAATCGGCTGCCGAGGCGCTTTTATCGCGGCTGGGGCGTCACGATGTTCCCCTCCGCGAACTGGAACACACCACTTACACCTTTGACCTGGTAATGGATCAGGGCGCATACGCCGAATTCAAACGCCACCGCATGATGACGCAAACACCCCAGCTTCTCACTGCGGCCCTGGGCTACGCCATTCCGCGCCGCGTGGTGAAGGCCGGTTTCGAGGCCGATTACCGCCGCGCAATGGATGCCGCCCAGGACACCTGGGCCAAACTGAACGATTTCAACCCGGACGTGGCCCAATATGTAGTACCCAACGGCTTCAACCGGCGCGTGCTGGCCACGTTCAACCTGCGCGAAGCATTTGCCTTTTGCCAGCTGCGCGCTGCCGCCAACGCACACTTCTCCATCCGCCGCGTGGCCCAGCGGATTTACGAAGAAATCCAGCATGTTCATCCGCTGCTGATGAAGTACCTGAAGCTGTACGATGAAACCTGGCAGGGAATTGACGAAGAATATTTTGCAGCCTGATGGTTGCCCAACCAAAAACGGCGAGTTTTTCACTCGCCGTTTTTGGTTACTGGTGATTTTATGGCCGCCAGGCTGGGTCGAAGTCGATGCCTTCAGCTTCGGTGAGACGGACAAGGCGTTTTTCGATCAGGTTATAAAGGTAAATATCCTGGTTATTGCCATCGCTGGATTCAAAGGCAAGCCACAAGCCATCGGGTGAAACAGAAACATCCATGGCCGGGAGGTTGATATCTTCAAAATCTTCAGGCGCGGTTGAACTGCCAGCCTGCCACTTCATCAGCCAGTGGTCAGTAAGTCCACCTCGACTGGCCTGGGCAAAATAGATAAATGTTCCATCCGATGACCATGCGGCCATCGAATCCCAGACATTCCCACCGCTGCGGATGTATTGGGCCGGGTTGCGGCCATCAGAGCCCATGCGCCAGATTTGCTCCAGCCCAAGCCGCCGCACGGTATATAGGATGGATTTTCCATCGGGCGACCAGGCTGGTTGCGAGGATGGCACACTGGCCGAGGTCTGCGTCAGGCGGGTGATATTGTTGGTGGCGATATCAACTTTATAGATTTGCAGGTAACTGGTGGCGTTGGATGTAAAGACGATGGATGCGCCATCGGGAGACCAATTGGGGTCAAAATTACCAGCGCCGGGCACGCCAACCGGTTTGATTTCATTGGTGGACAGGGTCAGGGTAAAAAGCTTGCCCTGTTCATATTTATTGACATTTTCGGTGCATGGCGAAACAAACACAATCTGTTCACCATTGGGTGACCAGGCTGGCTGGCAAGCGCCGGCGGGTTCGTTTGTAATCTGCCTGGGGGTGTTTTCCGCCAGGTTCATAATGAATATCTGGGAAATATTCCCCACCATGGATGCGTAGGCGATTTCCAGGCTGTCACTGCCAATGGGGGTGGCGATGATGGGCTGGATGGTGGCGGTAGGCGTCTCAGTTGGCGTGGATGTGGGGGTTTCGGTAGCGGTGGCGGTTTCAGTGGGTGTTTCAGTTTCAACAAAAGTGGCTGTAGGCAACGGGGTTTGTGTAAAGGTGGCCGTTGGGCGAGGGGTGCTGGTGGCCGAGGCGGTAGCAGTGGCAGTGCTGGTAAAGGTGGCCGTGGCCGTCGGCGTGGTTGTAGATGTGGGTGTGGATGTATAAGTGGATGTAGCAGTGGCAGTAGGGGTAAAGATCAGCGCCTGGAATTGTGGCGGAATCAGGGCGGGATTGCTATAGAGATAGAAACCACCAGCAGCAAGGGCAATCAGGAAGAGCAGGAACATCCAGGGTCCAACGCCTGAGCGCTTTGTGCGCGCATTGGGCTGGAAAGGCTCTGATTTTGGCTCAACTTCTTGCTGCATCGACATAAACGAGAAATCGGGCGCAGGCTCAGATATCTTTTCGGCACTTTTAACAGGTTCGGCGACCAGTTCTTTATCTGATACCGGGCCTGCCGCTTCAGGCTGGCCCAACAGGGCGCGTTTGAATTCTTCAGCGTTCTGGTAGCGCTCAGCAGGCTGGGTAGACATGGCCTTTTCAATGACTTTGGCCAGCCGTTCCGAAACATTGCGATTGCGCTCGCGGATGGGGGTCAGGCTGACGTTATCCATGACGCGCGCCAGGCTGTCTTCGGGGATAAAGCCGGTCAGGGCTGCGTAAAGCGTGGCCCCCAGGGCATAGATGTCACTGCGGGCATCGGTGCGGGCGGTACCATATTGTTCAGGCGGGGAATAGCCCGGGGTCATGGCGCGCGCGCCAGTCATGGTCATTTCGCTGGCGTCGGCCATTTTTGCCAGGCCAAAATCCACCAGCACAATGTTGCCATCGGGCGTAAGTTTGATGTTGCCGAGTTTAATGTCACGATGCAGGATGGGAGGCTTGCGCGTGTGCAGGTAAGCCAGCGCATCACAAATGGCTACACCAATGCGGGTGACTTCATCTTCAATGATTTTGCCGCTGCGTTCAAGTATCTGGCGCAGGTCTTCCCCGGCGATGAAATCCATGACGAGGTATTGTCCCTGATCGTCCAGAACAAAATGGTCGGTTACGCGTGGCAGGTGGTGATGGCGCAGACTGGCCAGGATAACAGCTTCCAGCCGAAACTGGCGCGCATAATCGTCTGTAGTGAAAAGGTTTTCCTTTACAGCTACTTCCACTGCGAGATTTTCATCCATGGCGCGGTAGACAGCCCCCATACCACCATGCCCAAGGATTTCGACGATACGATAACGACCGTGAAGAAGGTCACCTTTTTCTAGCGACATTTTAGTTTCCCAATAGGATAAGTAATAAAGTAGATTATATCAAAGCGAACGGGGCAATTAGTTACAGTTTGGCAATAAATCATTTGCATTTTCGGGGTTGATTGGGAAATCCCCACGGAGGATGCCCCCGGGGTTTCTCAAAGTTAATTTGCACGGGGGTGCGTTGCAGCAGACGGGTTGATTCGCCCCGTTTAATGAAAAAAAAACAGCTTCAGTTCGATCCCATCAAAAACGCTGAGATAAGCCCCGGCTGTAAGAAATCCCCAAGCGAGGCGATAGCGCAGGCGAAGGGCTTTTACAGCAAAAAAAACGACCCGGGCCAACGACCCGAGTCGTTCTCGATAGTGTCCACAAGTGGAAGTTGCGATCCCAGCTTTCGAAGAAAACTCAACTGCCACGAAGACAGGCTGGGTTACAGCCCGGCAGCTTTGCGCAGAACATCAACCTTGTTGGTTTCTTCCCACGGGAACTGGACATCGTCGCGGCCAAAGTGACCGTAGGCGGCCGTTTTGCGATAGATGGGGCGGCGCAGGTTCAGGTCGCGGATGATCGCGCCGGGGCGCAGGTCAAAATTCTGGGTGATGATTTCCGCGATCTTATCATCAGCAATTTTACCGGTGCCGAAAGTTTCCACATTCACTGAAAGCGGATGTGCTACACCAATGGCATATGCCACCTGGATTTCACAGCGGTCGGCCAGCCCGGCAGCGACTACGTTTTTGGCAACCCAGCGCGCCGCATAGGCAGCCGAGCGATCCACTTTGGTGGGGTCTTTGCCCGAGAAAGCGCCGCCGCCATGCCGGCCCATGCCGCCGTAGGTATCCACGATGATCTTGCGCCCGGTCACACCGGCATCGCCCATTGGCCCGCCAATGACAAAACGCCCGGTGGGGTTGACGTAAACCTTGAGTTGGTCATCCACCATGCCTTCTGGCAGGCTGGGGAAGATGATGTGTTTGCTGATGGCTTCCACGATTTCAGCGTGAGAAATCTCGGGGGCGTGCTGGGTGGAGATAAGCACGGTATCAATGCGTTTGGGTTTGCCATAAGCATATTCCACGGTTACCTGGCTCTTGCCATCCGGGCGCAGCCAGGGCAGCGTACCATCTTTGCGCAGTTCGCTCAAGCGGCGGGCCAGTTTATGCGCCATATAGATGGGCATGGGCATCAACGTCTCGGTTTCATTGCAGGCAAAACCGAACATCATGCCCTGGTCGCCCGCGCCGACATGCTCAATGTCTTTATCGGTCATTTCGCCGCTTTTATCTTCCATCGCATGATCCACACCCATGGCAATATCGGGGCTCTGGCTGGCGATGGCCGACAGGACAGCACAGGTATTACCGTCGAAGCCCTTATCACTGCTGTCATAACCAATTTCCTTGACAACTTTGCGCACCAATTCGTCGAAGTTGACAAAAGCGTTGGTGGTGATCTCACCCAGCACGGCGATGAAACCGGTCTTGGCGGCGGTTTCACAGGCCACACGCGAGTAGGCATCCTGTTCGAGGCAGGCATCCAGCACAGCATCAGAAACCTGGTCACAGATTTTGTCGGGGTGGCCCTCTGTCACAGATTCGGATGTGAACAGAAGTTTGGGGGAAGACATAAAGGTATTGCTCATGCGATTTATTCTCCTGTGAATAAAAAATTGCCCATTCGGACGTTCTGAAAGGGCAATTTGCGTGAAACGCGGCTGCCCTCTCATCTCCCAGAATTTTCTCTGTCGGAATTGGCACCGTGTGGTTAGTCTTTTAGTCAGCTGCTCAGCCAATTGCCCGGTCAAAAAAAACTAACAGGTTGGCTGACCATCAAACTATCCGACTATCCCCGGTTGTCGAGGCATCGCAGGGCCGTTCCCTCCGCCTCTCTGGATAAGAGTGCCGTTTAGGGCTATTGAATTGTGGCGGGATAATACCACAGGCAAAAGGGGGCGTCAATTCAAAAATTCCAAATATCCCCCATCTGGTGGTATTGAAAAAATGCCCTGTCCCATTTATATTATCAACACCAATCATCCTGTCCTGGAATTCAGGATACTCGATGGGCGGAAATGGACAAAAACATTTCAGGTTGCTTGTAACTTTTAGGTAAATTAACCGTCATGTATGTAGCAAAACCCTATTCCCAGCAAGGTTGGTTGCGCAATGATTGATGATGCCACCTTACTGGAATCCGCAAAGAATTTTAAGCCAGATGCGTTGGGCGCGCTTTTTGACGCATACGCCCCGCTCATTTACAAATATGCTTTGCGTCTTTGCCATGATCCGGATGAGGCAGATGATATTGTGGGTGACGTTTTTTCCCAACTTACCACCCAACTGGCCGCCGGGAAAGGTCCCAAGCAAAACCTGCGCTCTTACCTGTACCAGATGGCATATCACCGAGTCATTGATTACAGCAGGAAAGACCGGCATTTCGTAGACATCGAAACAACCCCGCTCCCCGACAGCGAGTTTTCAGTACAAGAAGAACACGAAAAACAGGCGATCCAAGCCTCGTTGCTCAAAGCCATCAACACAGAATTGACTGGCGACCAAAAACATGTCATCCTGTTGCGCTTTATCGAAGATTTCAGCATACAGGAAACCGCCGACATCATCGGCAAAGATGTTAACAACGTCAAAGTCATCCAGAACCGCGCCATTGGAAAACTGCGACAGGCCCTAAGCCCGGAAACCAAGGATTAATCGTGACAAATCGCCCCCATTTGCAGGATGAAGACATTATCGGCATGCTCTCTGAAATCAAAAAATCAGAGAAAGCTGAATATCCTGCCACATTAATGAAAAAACGCCGGGCCGCCTTCCTGGCCCAGGCCGCCCTGATCGGGGCTGCAAGTCCACTATCAGCAGGGGTAAAACCGCCCCTGCGGCCACACCTGCCCACCACCATAGAAGGCTGGCTGACCACCATCCTGGCAGTTTCTGCTGTTGCGGTTTCGGGGCTGGGGCTTTTTACCTTCCGCGATGAGCTGCGCTCACTGCTGGTGACGCCTGTCGCCACCAGTACCAGGGTCATCCTGCCACAAAAGACATCTGCCCCCAGTAACCAACCATCCGTGAGCGAAACCGCCATCACCACAGTAACAGCCCAACCCACCAGCATCTTCCTTTTCCTGCCGACTTCAACACCCCAACCCAAACAGGTTGACCCAACCCTGACTGCTGCAAAAACAAAAGATAACAATGGCTGGCAATACGGGCTAACACCCCATGGGCCCAAAGCAAACCCCAAAGGCCAACCCAAGCGCTGAGTAATGCGTTTATGCTTGAAGAGAAAAGATATTGAATCAAAACAGGCTGCCTTTCTGGCAGCCTGTTTTGATTCAATATCAGCGATTAATCGGTAAAGAGCGGCAAATGCCCCAGTGAGATGATGTGCAGCCACTTGGATTTTTCGCCTTCGGTGAAGATGGCCGCTTCGGCAACCACCGACGCCCCGGCTTTATCCAGGATCATGCGCATGCCCTGGAGCGTGGAGCCTGTACTGATAACATCATCCAGGATGACGACTTTGCTATTTTTGATGATGCTCCGATCCTTTTCATCCAAAATCAAGATTTGCGGCTGCCCGGTGGTGATGGAAAGAGTTTCTGCTTTGATGGCATCACCCATATAAGGCTTGTAGGCTTTGCGCAGGACAATATAGGGCTTTTTGGCGGCCACCGAGAGCGCGTGCGCCAGCGGGATGGATTTTGCTTCAGCGGTGACGAGCAGGTCATAGTCCACGTCAGCCAGCTTCAGGGCAAGTTCTTTGGCAGCCGCCTCCACCAGCTCGGTATCACCGAGAATGTTCAGGATGGCGATCCGCAGTTTGGGGGCTACTTCAAAAAGACGCAGTTCGCGCTTGATTCCGGCGATTTCAACAGGGTAAATTTCACGATTGGTCATGCTTCTTCCTCCAGGGTAATTTATGGCGCGGAGAGTGTATCACCTCCGGCAAAGAGCGAAAAGGGCAGAAAATGCCCAAAAATCCTACGGTATAATCCTCCTGCCATGTTACCAGACTTGCAATTGAACGATATCCTACGTTTGCGCAAGCCGCACCCTTGTGGCGGCTACGAGTGGAATGTGTACCGGCTGGGTGCGGACATCGGTATTGAGTGCCGTACCTGCGGGCATCGCGTGATGCTGACACGCCGGGAGCTTGCGCGCCGGGTCAAATCTATTCTAGCGAGGAGCGATCATGAGCAGCCCAAATAAGAAACCCCATGTTCTTTTCCTGTTTTCAGATACCGGCGGTGGGCATCGCACTATAGCTGAGGCGATCATCCAATCGCTGCGTGAGATGGCTGGTGAGGATATTGAGATTGAGCTTATCGATTTTTTGAAAGAAAACGCTCCTTTGCCGCTAAAACGCCTGCCAGATTGGTACCCGAAGATGGTGAAAGCTCCTCAACTATGGAAACTGGGTTTTTACGCCACTGATGGGCGCGTGCAGGCACGCGTAATTGTGGCAACGATATGGCCTTATCTCAGCCGTTGGGCACGCTCGATTGTCAAACGTCACCCCAGTGATTTGATTGTTACTGTACACCCATTTGCTACTTCGATGATTTTGAAAGCTCTCGGTCCGCGCCGGCCACCATTTATTACGATGGTGACGGACTACATCAGCAATCACGCCCTGTGGTACGACAAGCGGGCCGATTTTATCCTGGTTCCCACAGAAGAAGCCCGCCAGGGCGCGATTAAATTCCACATGCCTCCTGAAAAAGTGCAGGTGGTTGGGATGCCTGTGAAGGCCGAGTATTGCGATTTTTCTTTGGATAAATCTGCCTTACGCCAAAGACTGGGATGGCCGCAAGATAAATTCACCGTGCTGTTGCTGGGCGGCGGCGAAGGCATGGGCCCGATCGAAAAAACCGCTCATGCAGTGGCCACTTCTGGGTTGGATTTAAACCTGGTTATTGTGGCGGGCCGGAATGCAAGGCTAAAGTCACGGCTCGAGGCACACAACTGGCCGATCCCGGTAATGATTCACGGCTTCACCACTGAAATGCCCAAGTTTATGCACGCATCTGATGTAATCCTGACCAAACCTGGTGCTGCCACCGTTACCGAAGCGCTAAATTCCCACGTGCCCATGATCTTCTACAGCCGCATCCCTGGCCAGGAAGATGGCAATGTGGATTATGTTGTTTCAGCTGGCGCTGGGGTGTGGGCGCCCAAACCGAAAGAAGTAGTACAATCTATCCGCCTGTGGGCCAGCAACCCATTGAAGCTCCAATCCGCTGTATCAGCCTGTCAAATGCTAGCTCAACCCAAATCATCTGATATTGTTTCAAGAATCATTTTGAATAGACTTGGCTTGGAGACCCGGAAGTGATATTTTTTTATTGGATACTTGCAAAATAATCTTTCTGGTTTTATAACCCAGGCGATCAACCCAAAAAATACACCAATCCCATAAAATCCATCCCATGCCCATCACCACCACATCCCCAGCCCACACCCGCGCCCTCGGCCAAAAACTCGGCGCACTACTCCAGCCTGGCGACCTGATCTGCCTGCAAGGCGACCTCGGCGCAGGCAAAACCACCTTTACCCAGGGCATTGCCGCCGGTTGGGGCGCGCTTGACGAAGTCTCCAGCCCCACTTTCGTCATCGTAAATGTCTATCGCGGCCCGGCCCAAACCCGGCTATACCACCTCGACACCTACCGCATCGAATCCACCGCCGAAGCCGAAGAACTCGATCTCGACTCGATGCTCACCCAGGGCCCGCTGCTGGTCGAATGGCCGGAGCGCATCCAGCCGATCCTGCCCGTGGCGCGGCTGTGGATCACCTTTACCTACAAAAGCGATGCCGAGCGCGAAATCAAGCTCGAAGCCAGCGGCGCGCGCTACCAACACCTGCTCGCGCTGATCACCAATCAGTAATTTCACTATGCTGCTTGCCCTCGACACATCCACCCCACAGATCGGCCTGGCGCTTTATGACGGCGCCCAGGTTCTGGCCGAGCACCTGTGGGTCAGCAAAGCCCGTCACAGCGCCGAAATTGCCCCAGCGGTGGTCAAAATGCTGGATCAAACCGGTCTCAGCGTGGAAAATCTCACCGTGCTGGCAGTTGCCATCGGCCCCGGTTCTTTCACCAGCCTGCGGGTGGGCCTGGCTTTTATGAAGGGCCTCGCCTTCAGCCGGAACCTGCCCATCATCGGGATCAACACGCTCAACGTGGTCGCCGCCTGCCAGCCGAAATCAGACCGCCCCCTGGCAGGCCTCCTGCCCGCCGGACGTGGACGACTGGCTGTCGGCTGGTACCAGGCTCAGGATAACGGCTGGCAGGCCACGGGCAGCCCGGTCATTCTCACTGCTCAAGCGTTGTCCGCTGCCATCGAGCAGGATTCAGTACTCTGCGGCGATTTATCCGCTTCCGAACGCGCCATCCTGGCAACGAATCCGCACATCCAGCTGGTATCACCCGCCTTATCCGTTCGCCGCCCGGCCATCCTGGCCGAACTGGCTTATGCCGACCACCTGGCCGGGGATTACGATGACATCGACAGCCTCGCACCGATTTACCTGCACATTGCTGAACCCATCCCCCAACTGTAACGTGAGATAAATCTCGCGTTACACCCAGAACAGCCAACAGCGCAAAATATTATTTCGCGCCACGACCTGAACCACGAACCCATGAACATCCGCCCCATGACCCCCGCTGACCTGCCTGCTGTTTCTGAGCTTGACCAGCTCAGTTTCAGCCAGCCCTGGCCCGATGCGGCCTTCGCTGCTGAGCTGGCCAACCCGAATGCCCGCAACTGGGTCGCCGAGTTGGATGGGCGCGTGGTGGGCGCACTGGTGCTCTGGCGTGTGTTGGATGAAGCCCATATCGCCACCATTGCCACCCACCCTGGTTTCCGGCAACGCGGGATTGGCCAAACCCTGCTCAAGACCGGCATGGATGCCGCCTATGCCGAAGGCGCGCGCATCTACCATCTCGAAGTTCGCGCCGGAAACCTGGCCGCCATCCATATGTATGAAAAATTCGGCTACCAGGTCGTTGGCCGCCGCATCAAATATTACAAAAACAACGGCGAAGACGCGCTTTTAATGACGTTGACCTGTTAATCCGTTATTCGGTTGCCCATTTACACAGGCTGTCAACTGAAAAACCGGTTAACCGGATAATAAAAGGAGCCCCATGTCCGCTACAGACACTCTCTTCCAAATTACCAGTGAAGTATCCGTTTGTACGCGCTGCACCCTGCACAAGACCCGCAACAAATCTGTGCCGGGTGTGGGGCCAGAAAACGCGGAAATTATGCTGATCGGCGAAGGCCCCGGCTATAACGAAAACGAGCAGGGATTACCCTTTGTTGGGCAGGCCGGGCAATTCTTGACCGAGCTGCTGGCCCAGGCCGGGCTAAAGCGCGAGGATGTCTGGATCGGCAACGTGGTCAAATGCCGCCCGCCCAACAACCGCGACCCGCTGCCCGAAGAGCTTTCAGCTTGTGATGCTTTCCTGGAACGGCAGATCGCCACAATCAACCCCAAAATTATCATCACGCTTGGGCGTTTTTCAATGGGCAAGTTCATGCCCGGTGCAAAAATCAGCATTGTGCATGGGCAAATGCGCAAAATCGGCAGCCGCTTTGTGATTGCCATGTTTCACCCGGCAGCAGCGCTGCACCAGCCCAACATCAAGCCTGCCATCCTGGCAGATTTTGCCAAACTCCCGCAACTATTGGATGTAGCCCGCAAAGAAATCGCCAAATCGGCCCCCGTGGTTGCCCCGGCCCAGGTGGCTGAACAAAAACCGGCTTATGATCCCACCCCAAAAACGGATGAAAAGCCCACACAGTTGAAACTATTTTAATTTTCGGAGTCCAGCGCCTTTTGACGTGGACAACTCCAAAATCGGGAGATTTTGGAGACCAGATTATGGAGAAAAATGACCACCAAAGATACCCTCATCCAAAAACTGCAAGACAAAACCGCCAAAATCGGCATTCTCGGCATGGGATATGTCGGGATGCCGCTGGCAGTTGTATTCGCTGAGAAAGGATTCAACGTTCTCGGCATCGACCCTGACCAGCGCAAGGTGGATACCTTCAAAAAAGGCATCTCCTATATTCAGGATGTGCCAACTGAGACCGTGGCGCGCCTGCAAAAAGCCGGGAAGTTGGACATGACCGCCGATTTTGCCGCCCTGGCTGAGATGGATGCCGTTTCGATCTGCGTGCCAACCCCGCTGCGCAAAACCGGCGATCCGGATATGTCATTCATCGTTTCGGCCACCGAGCAACTGTCGAAATATGTTCATAAGGGCATGGTCATCGTGCTTGAATCAACCACTTATCCTGGCACGACCCGCGAATTGATGACCCCCATGCTGACCCGCAACGGCGAATCTGGCCTGGTGGTGGGCGAAGACCTGTTCATCTGCTTTTCGCCGGAGCGCGTTGACCCGGGCCGGGAGGATTGGACAACCTATAATACGCCTAAAGTCATGGGGGGGATGACTGCCGCCTGCGCGGAAGTTGCCACAGCCTGGTATGCTGGAGCCATCGAGACAGTAGTCCCGGTTTCGTCAGTGGAAGCGGCCGAGATGGCAAAACTGCTCGAGAACACCTTCCGCATGATCAACATTGGTATGGTCAATGAACTGGCGCTGATGTGCGAGCGCCTGGGCGTGGATGTGTGGGAAGTCATCGATGCCGCTGCGACCAAGCCTTTCGGTTTTATGAAGTTCACCCCCGGCCCCGGCCTGGGCGGACACTGCATTCCCATCGATCCGCTGTATCTCTCGTGGAAGATGAAGGAGATGAATTACAACGCCAAATTCATCGAGCTGGCCTCTGAGATCAACACCAATATGCCGCGCTACGTGGTCAGCCGGGTGCTGGAAGCGCTCAACGACCGGGGCAAAACCCTGAAGGGGAATAAAGTGCTGGTGCTGGGTGTGGCCTATAAGCCCGACATCGATGATGTGCGTGAATCCCCGGCCTTTGATGTCATTGCGCTGATGATGAAAAAGGGCGCGAAGGTCGAGTACCATGACCCGTATATTCCCCACATCCACCATGAGCACGAAGGCTGGAAAATGTCCAGCATCCCCGATGCCGATTTAATGGAAAAAGTGGCCGGGGCGGATGCGGTGGTGATCATCACCAACCATAAAAACTACGATTACAAGGCCATTCTCGACAAGGCCCAGTTCATCTTCGATAGCCGCAACGCAATGGGGAAGATGGGCAAGGCCAGCGAGAAGGTTGTGCGTCTTTAGAAAGTTATCAGTAATCAGTCATCCGTTTGTACTGATGACTGATTACTGACCTACTGATCACGGGAGTCTTATGTCTAACTACCTCGTCACCGGCGCTGCAGGCTTTATCGGCGCGAGAACATCTGAAATGCTGATCAGGATGGGTCATACCGTGACCGGCATCGACAACATGAACGATGCTTACGACCCGCGCATGAAGGAATACCGGTTGAAAAAGCTGGAAAACCTGCCTGGATTTACGTTTTTGAAGGCGGACATTTCTGAAAAATCGATTCTCGAACACTCGAATATTCGAAATTCGAAATTCGACGGGGTGATTAATCTCGCTGCCCGGGCCGGGGTGCGATTCAGCGTGGAAAATCCGTGGGTTTTTCTCGAGTCGAATACGGTGGGAACGCTGAACATGCTGGAGCTGGCGCACTGTACCGGTAACGGTAAATTTATCCTGGCATCCACATCTTCCATCTACGGGTCCAACCCGCCCTACCCGACGCCGGAAACTGCCTCGAGCAGCGAACCGCTCCAGCCGTATGCGGCCAGCAAAAAAGGCGCGGAAGTGCTGGCGCACAGTTATCACCACCTGTACGGCATCGATACCACCATCCTGCGCTTTTTCACCGTTTATGGCCCGGCCGGACGCCCCGACCTGGCGCTCTTCCGCTTCGTGCAATGGATTATCGAAGGCCGCCCGGTGCTCATCAATGGCGACGGCACCCAATCGCGCGGGTTCACATTCATTGATGATATCGTCCGCGGCATCATCGCTGCGCTGAAACCGGTCGGGTACGAGATCATCAACCTGGGCGGGCACGAGGTCATCACCATCAACGGCCTGGTGACGCTGATCGAGGAGTTGACCGGCAAAAAAGCCATCGTCCAGCACGGCCCTCCCAACCCGGCGGATATGTTCACCAACTGGGCCGATGTCTCTAAAGCCCGCGAAATGCTCGGCTGGCAGCCCGAATATGATATGCGTGCCGGTACACAAAAGCTGATCGAGTGGTACCTGGCTGAACGCGAGTGGGCGAAAGAAGTGCTGACGGCTTAAAGCGGTAAGTGGAAGGTGATAAGTGGTAAGGAATTCTTATCGCCTGGCGCTTATCACTTACCCCTTGCCACTATGTTAAAAAAACTCACATCCATCTGGCATTCCGACGACCTCCTGCGCCGGGTGGTCAAAAACAGCAGCTATTTGTTCTCCAGCAACGCCATCAGCGCCGGGGTAAGCGTATTGCAGAGTATTTTCGCCGCCCGCACCCTCGGCCTGGTGGAGTTTGGTATTTTCGGGGCCATCACATCCTTCGCCGCCGCCGCCGACAAACTGCTCTCCTTCCGCATGGGCGAACTGGTCATTAAATACATGGGCCAGGCACTCGCCAAAGATGAAAAACCGCGTGCCGCCGCCATTTTCAAAGCCGCCGCGCTGGTCGAATTGCTCACATCCATCCTTTCCTACATCATCGTTTTTCTACTTTCTTCCTTCGCGGCAACCTACTTCGCCAAAGACATCACCTACGCCCCATTTTTCGTATTTTATGCGCTAATCATCCCCGCCGGGTTCATCTACGAGACATCTTCCGCCGTTTTGCAGGTGACCGGGCACTTCCGTTCGCAGGCCGTGCTCAACCTGGCGCAAAGTATTGCCACCGTGGCTATTATTCTTTATGCCTATTTTTCCCACGCAGGCCTGTGGATAATTCTCCTCGCCTACCTGGTCGGGAAATCCATCACGGGAATTGGATTCGCCCTGCTAGCCTTTTACCACACCACCAAACTGCTCGGCCCCGATTGGTGGCGCGCGCCCTTCAGCCTGCTCCCGCCTCGCCGCGAATTCTGGACTTTTGCCCTTTCCAGCAACTTCTCGGGCACCGTCAACCTGGTGACGCGTGACAGCGAAGTGCTATGGGTCAACTATTTCCTATCACCGGCCCAGGGCGGCTACTACAAACTGGCACTGGCGCTCATCAACCTTGTGCTGATGCCCATCGACCCGTTTATCAAGACATCTTTCCCTGAAATCTCAAAAGCCATCGCCGAAAAAGCCTGGGGTCGACTAAAATCACTCCTGCGCCGACTGACCACAATTGCCACAGCCGTCACCCTGACGGTCGGCGGCGGATTACTGCTGGTGGGCGTACCACTCGTCAGCCTGGTTTACAAACCCGAGTACGCGCCCGCTGTCCCGGTTGCGCTCATTCTGCTGCTCGGCTACGGCACCGCCAACATCTTTTTCTGGAACCGCCCACTGATCCTGTCACTGGGTCACCCTACCTATCCCCTCGTGGTTATGACCATCGCCGGGCTGGCCAAAGTGGCCCTGAGCTTCTGGCTGGTCCCGCGCTTCGGCATGTACGCCCAGGCCGGGCTGATGGCGGCCTTCTTCATTACATCCATTGGCCTGATCGTCTGGAAAGCGCTCTCTGAAATCCAGGCTATGGATGATAGATCGTAGACCATCCTGTTCGTTCTTACCACTTACCACTTTTTCTACTTACCACCCAAACAAATATGAAAATCATCGCCATTTCTGCTTCCCAAATCCCATCCAGCGCCGCAAACAGCATCCAGGCCATGAAAGCCGTTCACGCCCTGGCCCAGTTGGGGCATGATGTAACCCTGATCGCGCCTGCCAACGGCCACCCGGCAGATTGGGAAAAACTTTCCACTTTCTACGGACTGACAACCCGTTTCGCGCTGGAATACATTCCCACCCCCTCGCGCCGCTTGTTTTTCCTGACTGCCGTTCGCCGCGCCAAAAGCCTGAAGCCAGATATGCTCTACGTCTGGCCGCTGCAATCGGCAGTGCTGGGGCTCGTCAGCGGGCTGCCAGTGATGCTGGAGATGCACGATCTTCCCAGCGGACGCATCGGGCCGCTCTGGTATCGCTACTTCCGCGACTGGAAGGGCCGCAAACGCATCAGCGTCATCACGCTGGCGCTCAAACATGCGCTGGATGCCCGTTATGGCAACTGCCTGCGCGAAGAAGATGTCATCCTGGCCCCCAACGGGGTGGAGTTGGAACGCTTCGCGGCCCTGCCCGCCCCGCAGGAGGCCCGCCGTTTAACCGGCCTGGGCGCAGCTCCAACCGTGGTTTGTACCGGGCACCTGTACGCCGGCCGCGGGGTGGAAACCTTCATCGAAATGGCGAGACAGCTGCAGGGCGTCCAGTTCGTTTGGGCTGGTGGCCGGGAGGAAGATGTCGCAGACTGGCGAACCCGCACCAGCGCAGTATCCAATCTCCAATTCACCGGATTCATCCACAATGCCGACCTGCCGCTCTACCAGGCTGCCGCCGATGTGCTGCTGATGCCGTATGGCAAAAATATCGGTATTTCGAGCGGCGCAGGGCATTCGGCGCAGGTTTCCAGCCCGATGAAGATGTTCGAGTATATGGCTACGGGCCGCGCCATCATCGCCAGCGATCTGCCGGTCTTCCGTGAAGTGTTGAATGAGCACAACGCCGTTTTTTGCCCGCCCGACCAGCCCAGCGAGTGGATCGCTGCGCTGAATGCGCTGCTTGCTGCGCCCGAAAAACGCGCTGCGCTGGCAGCCCAATCCCGCGCCGATGCCCAAAACTACTCCTGGGATGCCCGCGCCCGCCGCATCCTGGCTGGCTTCCCATCA
>CAIJPN010000080.1 GCA_903822545.1 uncultured Anaerolineae bacterium
AAAGCGGCCACCGGCACAGGGGACCTTTGCATCCCAAAGGTTCTGTGGCAGTGGCCGCTTCTCAGGTAATGTCTTGCTAACGATTTTTGGCGACCGATTGGCTAACGCTTATTCAGTTGTGGGCAAATCTTACCAAAGCTTCCCGCCGCTGCATAGCAAAATCAGGAAAATTGGTTGGGAAATGGCCATATGAACCTGACACATTTGGATGTATAGTATTTTGTATGGGGGAATCACTTTCCCCATCAGCAAGACTGGATCAGCCACAACATCATCGTCGCGGGGGAACCCGCCCAGGAATTTTGGAACATCACAGATTCATCGCCAGCATACGATTTCATCATCATGAGTCTCACCAGCATGACCATTCATCTGTTGAATTGCTTCACCTGCAATGCCCGTTTCAACGACTGGAAAACCGGCCTGCTCTGCCTGCTAGTTGAAACCAATCAGGGCCTGGCCCTGGTCGATACCGGTTTGGGGCTGGATGACTACTCCGATCCGACCTGGTTCACGCGCTTTTTTCGGGTCATCATGGAGATGCCTTTCGATCCGCAGGAAGCAGCCGTCAACCGCATCCGGCAGTTGGGATACCAGCCCGAAGATGTCCGCCACATCATCCTGACGCACATGCACTTTGACCACTGCGGCGGCCTGCCTGACTTCCCATGGGCCACCGTGCATGTTCACCGGCGCGAGTATCAGGCTTTTGTGCATGGGCCGCACTTGTTTAATGAATTGGCTTACGTGCCTCGTCACATTGCCAGGGTAAAGGAATGGGCACTGTATGATCACACTGGCGAGAAATGGTACGATTTCGATGCCATCCGTTTGCCTTTTGAGCCTGAAACCTGGCTGCTTCCACTGCCCGGGCATACACGCGGACAAAGCGGGGTGGCGATCAAAACGTCCACAGGCTGGCACCTGCATGTAGGCGATGCCGGGGTGGACATCGAGCACAACCAGGCTCCCGATTGGGTCATCCGCGCCGGGTTGGGCCCGCATTGGCCACGCCTGCGGACCTTCGCCCAAACGCATCCTGAAATCATCCTGACCGCCAGCCACATGTTCCTCGAATTTTTTGCTAAAAACGCCTCCGCACCGGAAGAACGAAGCTCTCAAAGGGAACTATGACAGGCCAACTCGAAACATCCACCCTGCGCATTCTTAACCCAAATGGCAAAACCGTTGGAACCGGCTTCCTTGTCGCCCCCAATCTGGCTGTCACCTGTGCCCACGTTGTTGTCGCGGCTGGTGCTATCGACGGCGATACCGTCCAGGTGCAGTTCACGGATCGAACTGAGAAAATCAGTGCGTTGGTTGAGCCAAAATACTGGCGAATTGTAAAAAAGGGGGATGTGGCTTTCCTGCGTTTGGAGAGTGTTCCCGAAGGGGTTCAAGCCCTGCGATTGGCTCCTGCCGAAACATCCCGCCCTGGTAGTGGATTCCGTTCCTTTGGCTACGCCAACGCTGCGGGATTGCAAGGCATCCATGCCAACGGGACAATCGACGGCTACCTGTCCGAACACCGCCTGCTGCAACTGCAATCGCCGCAGGCCAATCATGGCATCAGCGGCGGCCC
>CAIJPN010000081.1 GCA_903822545.1 uncultured Anaerolineae bacterium
CCAGACCAGCCAGCTTTTGAGCGCCATCGAAGCCAATGAGCGCGTGCGCGAGTTGGCGATCAACCCGTTGATGCTGACGGTGATCGCGCTGGTACACCGCGACCGGGTCAAGCTGCCTGACCGCCGGGCGGAACTGTACGCTGAAGCGGTGGATGTGCTGTTGGGCAAATGGGACGAAGCGCGCGGGGTGGGTGAGATTTCCATCCTGGATGACCGGCCCTTCGATGCTGGTGACCGCCGCCTGCTGCTGCAATCCATCGCGCTGACGATGCACGAGCGCGAGAAAAAGGAACTGGAAGCCGCAGAACTGCGCGGGCTGCTGATGCAAGCCTTTCGTGGCATGACGCCTGATGAATCGGCTGCCCGCCGGGCGGTGGACAGGTTCCTGACGGTGGTGGAGGAGCGCACCGGCCTGCTGGCGGCGCGCGGCGAGGGCGTCTACGCCTTCTCGCACCTGACCTTCCAGGAATACCTGGCGGCGCTGGCGGTAGCGGCACGGGATGATTACGTGGAATTTATCCTGGTGCATAGCGGCGAAGCCTGGTGGAAGGAAGTTATTTTGTTGGTAGCAGGTTTTTTGAGCTCCCAGAGCAAAGAAAGAACCAGCAAACTGATTCGGGCAATTGTGGATAATAAAAAAGAACCTGTGCCATACCATAACCTTGTGTTGGCATCCGAATGTATCCGTGATGTGGGAAACAATCGGATGGATGGCGATTTGCAATCGAAAATCCAGTCTCAGTTGCGCACTGAACTGGAAACACCGGTGCCATCAGGATGGTTAGGTGCTATACAAATACGTTTGAAGCGCGGGCTTTCCCCTGAGCAGATTCGGGAACAACGTATTGCAGCAGCCAGTGCACTGGCAAAAATTGGAGGCCAGCAATTTTGGACAATGCCTTACGGAGAACCGGAGTGGATCACCATCCCGGCGGGCGAGTTCTGGATGGGCGGCGAAGGCCCGTATTATGGCAAACCAGTTCACAAACTGTCCCTGCCGGAATACCAGATTGCGCGTGTGCCGGTGACGAATGCGCAGTATGCCATTTTTGTCAAAGCGGCCAGCTACCAGGCGCCGTCCGGCTGGGAGGAAGGCCGTCCGCCCAAAGGCAAGGAAAGTCACCCGGTAGTCAATGTTTCATGGTTTGATGCGATGGCCTATTGCGCATGGCTGGGCAAAGTCACCGGCAAGAACATCAGTCTGCCGAGCGAAGCCGAGTGGGAAAAAGCCGCCAGGGGGCCTTCGACTGGCTCAGGCTCACAACGCGCCTATCCCTGGGGCGATCCATTTGACTCGTCCAAATGTAATTCGAGTGAACTCGGTCTTGACGGCACTACGCCGGTGGGTATCTTCCTGGAAGGTGCATCGCCGTATGGCCTGCTGGATATGAGCGGCAATGTTTGGGAGTGGACGCGCTCTTTCGGGTATGATGTCTCAAAATATCCATACAACCCTGCCGATGGGCGCGAAGATATTAGCCGGAAGGATGTCTCTCGCGGGCTGCGCGGCGGTTCTTTCCTCTATGTCGCTGTCGGCGTCCGCTGTGCCTACCGCGACAGGAGCTACCCCGACCTCCGCGGCGACCACTACGGTTTCCGTGTGGTAGTTTGCTCCCCATTCTTCTCTCATTAGACTCTGGTCTCTGTCGCTCTGGACTCTGGGGCTCTGAACCACTGTACTCTGATTGCGCGAGTCAAGATAATCGGTGAGAAGTCAAAGTTTCCCTGCGAAGCAGGGTCGCGTTAAAAATTTAGCCAAAGGTGACTGTCACCTGGAAAAAATTACCCCAAAAGGAGAAAGACATGATTGAAATTCCAGTCCTGGTAACAAGCGCATGGACGGCGCTCCAGCCGCTGCTGCCGCTCATCGCGGCCAAAGGCGCAGAAAAGATTGGCGAAACTGCTGGCGCAGACCTGTGGAACGCCATCAAGAAGAAGTTTGATACGAAAGCCACCGCCAGGGAAGCCCTGGAAGAACTGCTCAAAGCCCCGCAGGATACCGATGTGCAGGGGCAATTCCGGGCGCAGTTGAAAAAATCCATGCAGGAAGATGCGTCCTTTGCGGCGGAGCTTTCAAACCTGCTCGAAAAGGCCGGGGGCGATTTCAAAGCCCAAAATATCGGCGATGGCGCGATTGCCCAGGGCGCGGGCGCAAAAGCGGTTGGCAAGGACGGGATCATGATCGATGGCGATCTCACCGGGAATATCACGATTGGGAACAATAACCGGGTCAACAGCAAGTGACTTGAATTGGTATAATGACTTCAGAGTATTCGATGGCACTGACAACCCTTTCCCCCGCCCATTTACAGCACACATTGGCCGATATGACCCGGCGCATTGTCGAGACGGCGCGCCCGCAGCGCGTGGTGCTGTTCGGCTCGGCAGCGCGCGGACAGTTGACACCTGACAGTGACCTGGACGTGCTGGTCATTATGCGAGGCCCTGCGCACCGCCGCCAGGTGGCCCGGGCAATCTATCGCAACCTGCATGGC
>CAIJPN010000082.1 GCA_903822545.1 uncultured Anaerolineae bacterium
TCGGCCAAGGCGGCGCCGTTCACGTCTGTATCAAACCCAACCGGGATGTTGAGCGCCGCTTTGAGCGTGCCAACCACATCGGCATCCGTCCAGCCCGGTTTGGGGGTGGGCAGGATGTGCCCGAATTTCGGGGAGGCCGGACTGGGATCGAGCGGGCCAAAGCAGGCCACGCCCAGGGAGGAGAGTCCGCCAGTTTCCTTAAAAAAGGAGATGGCTTTGCCCAGGGTATCTTCGGGGGTTGTGGTGGGGAAGCGGATTTCGGCGCGGATGTCGTCTGGGCCAGTGCCGATGGCGCACACAAACTTGGTGCCACCGCCTTCAATACCGCCATAAAGTGGGGTCATAGGATCTCCTGCAAATTGGCAAAAAGTGATTACCAATTGCCAATTACGAAATTTTGTATATTTTCAGGCTTTTTACTTGGGTAGCGTCGCCTTCGGTAAAAATTTCCAGGCCGAGGCTGGTTTCGGATGGGAAGATGCTTTCGGTGATGACAAGCCGTCCGTTTTGGGCAAAAATCTCGATGGAAGAACGATCAATGAAGATACTCAAGGTGAGTGTTTCGCCCAGGGGCAGCGGGGCAGTGTGAATGGCTGCAAACGCTTGGTGGAAATTTACCTGCCCGGAGCGGGAGCGATCCAAGCGGATGGTTTGGGCCGCCGCGCTGCAAGTGATAACCGTTTCCTCGTCCGCGCCAACCCGAAGGCGAAACCCAAAGACCGGGGCGGGCAGGACGATTTCCGTGGCGATTTCAAGACAGTCGCCAGAGATGCCCGAAAGCGGGTTTTCGCCGGGGCGGAGGAGCAGATTTTCGGCATAGAACAGGCTTTTTCGGAGCGTTTCCAGCGCTTCGAGCGGTTTTTGCATCAGGCGGATGCCGTTTGGGGTCTGGAGCAGGCCAGCTTCACGCGGCAGGGTGAAGGCGCCGCGCCAGCCATCCAAGGGAGTGGTACGGGCATATTGCCAGTTGCTCATCCATGCCGTCAGGATGCGGCGCTGACGAGGCTCATCGTTCCAAGATTGTGGGGCGTAGAAATCGGGGCCATAATCCATCCACAGCACGGTTTCGGGCGGGTTTTCGGAGATGAAGGTGGCGCCGTCAAAATGGCCGATGAAGTACTGGGTGGCCGATCCACCTGCCGGGCCGCCGTCGCCCACACCCACAGTCAGAACCCAGCGCGTGTGGCGGGAGCCAGTGACGGGTAGCTGGAAAAGGTCGGGGGTTTCCCAGACTCCATCGTGAGAGCCATATCCAGCGCCGAAACTGCCCATCCGGGCCCAATCCTTGAGATTGGGCGATGCGTAGAATAGGATGCTGCTGCCCGTTGAAAGGCACATCACCCAGTGATCCACATGCCAGAAGACTTTGGGGTCGCGGAAATCACGCAGGCCGTGGTTGGGGATGACCGGGTTGCCGGAATATTTGGCCCAGGTGCGGCCTTGATTGAAACTGTATGCCAGGGATTGGGTTTCGTGGTGTCCCGGCTCGTGGTGGCAAGTGTAAATAGCGATGAGGGCCTTTGCGCCAAACCCGGCGGTATTCTGCCAATCTACCACGGCGCTGCCAGAGAAAATCATGCCCGCTTCGTCGGGGAAGATGGCGATGGGCAGGTGCTCCCAGTGCAGCAGGTCGCGGCTGATAGCGTGGCCCCAGTGCATTGGGCCCCAATCTGTGCTGTGGGGGTGGTGCTGGTAAAAGAGATGATACTCGCCATCCAGAAACACTAATCCGTTGGGGTCATTCAACCAGTTGGCGGGAGGGGTGAAGTGGAAGGCCGGACGCATCTTATTTCCTGTTGCTGTTTTTGGTTTTCGAATCACTTTTAAGCAGGTTTTCCTAACGCAAAGTCGCCAAGATTTTGGGGTTCTCTGTGTATTTGGGTTAAAACTTGCGCAAATTTTATGATGTGGCACTTGGGAGTAACTTAATCCAGTGATATGAATATGGATCAAGATTTAGTTGCTCCGAGATGGCTGCTGACTGGTTTGAGAACAGGTCGCGCCCGGTCTTTTGATAGGCTGTTGATATATGCGCAGATTGAGCAACAGCGCTCAAGTTGTTGAGCACAAGGATGGACTCGCCATCCTTTTCACGCATATAAGACAGGACTGCCGGGTTGCCGGTTTCAACCCATTCCAGGCTGCCCCCAAAAGCCGCATATTGCTTGCGCAGGGAAATCATTTTTCGGATCGCCCACAACTGGGAATTGGGGGATTTCAGCTGGTCTGCGACGTTACCTTTTTGAGACCCGTATTCGCCCTGCACCGGTTCGGTAAACGGCGCGCCGGTGGTGAATCCGCCGTACGGTGAGTCATCCCACTGCATAGGCGTGCGCACGCCGTAACGGTCGGGCAGGTTCAGGTTGTCGCCCATGCCGATTTCATCGCCGTAATACAGGATGGGCGAGCCGGGCAGGCTGAACAGCAGGGAGTTGACCAATTCAATCTTGCGGCGGTCGTTATTGAGAATCGGCGCCAGCCTGCGGCGGATGCCCAGGTTGAGAATCATCTGCGGCTCGGGGGCATATTCCTGCCACATGAGCTGGCGCTCTTCGTCTGTCACCATTTCGAGGGTCAGTTCATCGTGATTACGCAGGAAAGTCGTCCACTGACAGTTGGCCGGGATGGCAGGCGTGTCGTTCAGGATTTTTTTGATGGAGCTGGCCTGGCCCTGCGCCAGGGCAAGGAAAATGCGCGGCATGAGAGGGAAGTTGAAGGCCATGTGGAACTCATCGCCCTGATCGAAATACTGAATCAGTTCACGCGGCCACTGGTTGCTCTCGGCCAGCATGATCGCGCCAGGGAATTCGGAGTCGATCATGCGGCGGATACGCTTGAGATAGGCGTGGGTTTCCGGCAGGCTTTCGCAATTGGTGCCTTCGCGCTCAAAGAGATAGGTGGGCGCATCTACCCGGAAACCGTCGATACCCATCTCCAGCCAGAAGCGTACCACGTTGAGCATTTCTTCCTGCACGCGGGGGTTGTCAAAGTTCAAGTCGGGCTGAGTGGAATAAAAACGATGCCAGAAATATTGACCGGCTTTTTCATCCCAGCTCCAGTTGGATTTCTCCACATCGCTAAAGATGATGCGCACGCCCGCATATTTTTGGTCATCGTCGTTCCAGACGTAATAATCGCGGTAGGGCGAGTTCCTGTCCGCGCGAGCAGCCTGGAACCAGGGGTGGGCGTCGGATGTGTGATTCAGCACCAGATCCATGATGATGCGGATGCCGCGCTGGTGGGTCGCATCAATCAGAGTTTTGAGATCATCCAGTGAGCCATAGACGGGATCCACCCCGTAGTAGTCGGCGATATCGTAACCATCATCCCTGCGCGGTGAGGGGTAGATAGGCATGATCCAGATGCAATCCACGCCGAGGGTTTGCAGGTAGTCGAGTTTTTCAGTCAGTCCGCGCAGATCGCCAACCCCATCGCCATCACTATCCTTGAAGGCGCGGACCGAAATCTCATAAAAAACAGCGTTTTTGTACCAAAGTGGGGCGGTCATGAGACATCTCTATCATTTCACCATGAAGACATCGAGAACACTGGGAAAAACCTTTAAAAATCCGTGGACTCGGCATCTTCATGGTTGAAAAAGTTAACCTTTGACTGAACCTGCCAGCAATCCGCGCACAAAATAGCGCTGCAAACTGAAGAACACAATCAACGGAACAATCAGGGAGATAAACGAACCAGCTGCCACATCGCGCCAGCCTTGGCCATATTGCCCGAGCAGCCTGAGCAGGCGGTAGGTCATCACTGCTTTTTGTTCGCCCACAAAGATAAAGGCGATCAGGTAGTCGTTCCAAACCCATAGGAATTGGAAAATGGCAAAGGAGGCCAGCGCCGGGACAGACATCGGTAGTACCAGTTGCCAGAAAATCTGGTAGTTGCTGGCACCATCCACCTTGGCAGCTTCGATCAACTCCCGCGGCAGAGTCATCATGTAGTTACGCAGGATGTAGATGGCCAGGGGCATTGCAAAGGCGCTGTGGACGACCCAGGCGCTGGCGTATGTTCCCGTCAGCGGAATATGGAGGTTTTTTTGGATCCAGACCATTCCCCTGAGAACCGGAATCAAGGATGACTGCAAAGGAATCACCATCAGGGCTACCAGGATGGCAAAGAAAATTTCTTTGCCCTTGAAGTTCAAAAAGGTGAAGGCGTAGGCAGCATTGGCGGCAATCATCAACGGCAGGATGGTGGCCGGGACGGTGACCGCGATGGTGTTAATCAGGGAGTCCAGCATCCCGCTGCTTAAAGAATTTTGGTACGCATCGATGGTCCAAATTGTGCTGAGCGGGTTAAACAGGGCTTCCCACCAGGGAGATGTTTCAGCCAGCGAACTCGGCCTTAGGGAGGTGATGAGCAATCCCATGGTGGGCGTTGACCAAATGATGACCAGGATCAACATCCCGATGGTGCTGCCCAACCTTAAATTCCTGATTATGTGTAGAAATTTGTTCATCTCAGTGTCTCCTGGTGACGAGCGGTTTGAATTTGCAGCCACATGAGCGGCGCGATCAGCAAAACCAGAATGGTTACAACCGCAGATGCAGGCCCAATATTCGAGTTTTCAAAGAATTGTTTGTACCATTCAAAAGCCAGAACGCTGGTGCTGAAATTGCCCCGAGTCATGGCCAGCACAATATCGAAAATCTTCATGACCAGGATCAAGATTGTGACAAAGACCGACATCACCGTTCCCCAAACCTGCGGAAGGATGATACCGATAAAAATCTGCCACGGATTGGCGCCATCTAGCTGGGCGGCTTCGATGGTCTCTTCGGGCACAGATTTGATAGCAGAAGAAATGACAACCATGGCGTAGCCCACTTGCAACCAGACAATGACCGCCATAAGCAAAAAGGAATTCAAGCGACCCTGGTCAATGGTGATCCAGGGCTGGGCATCTCCGCCAAGTAACTTTACAAAAGCATTCAGCAAACCAACTTCTGGTCTTCCGGGTGGAACATAAGCATAAAAATAAGACCAAATGGTGGATGCGGCCACAAAGCTAACAGCCATTGGCATAAAAATCAGGGATTTGAAAATGCTTTCGAGCCTTGGACCCACCTGGTTGGAAAGGGCCGCCGAGGCAGTTCCAAAGGCTACCGTCACAGCGGGAACAACAAGCACCCACAGGAAGTTATTGAGCAGGATCCCCAGGAAACGCTCATCCGTAAACAGGTCCATGTAATTCTTAAACCCAACCCATTTTTTTACGCCATCGTCCATGAAAGACCAGGCGATGGTCTGAAATAAAGGAGCGATGAGTACCAGGATGACCAGCACCGCGGCAGGCGTCAGGAAGGCCAGCCAGTCACTTTTTTTGCGAATACGTTCCGGGAGCAGCGAAATGATGAGATTAAGTAGCCAGTACAACCCATAACTGGCAGCCACCCCGACCACGATGGCAAGCAAACCGAATAATATATCGCCCATTTTTCATTCTCCGTAAATCACTTGGTTGAACCATTCTAAAGAATTGTGGCACCGGGTTTGTTCAAGCCGGTGCCACAATTTTACCGAAACACGTTTTACGGATACTTGCTGTCGATGCGCTTGGCGGCTTCTTCCCAGGTAGCACGCCCGGCGACAAAGTCGGTGCCGGCGGCCCAGAATTCAGCGTTTACTTCAGCGGGCATCTGGTCGGAACCATCGAACCCGAACACTGCTGCATTGGCCATTGCCTGACCGATTTTCTTCTGCATCTCGTTCGGGTAGAGCGAGACATCGAAGGTTTTGTGCGGAGAAATATCACCGGTGGCAACCTGGTACTTCAAAACATCGGGGCTGAAGATATAAGCAGCAACCTTGGCAACATCCTGGTCAACATGGCCTTTGAAGACTGCCGCAATATCGCCACCACCGAGCACACCAGCCTGGGCGCCTTCTGGAGCAGGCAGGGGGAAGACATCAAGATGGGTGTAATCGCCAGCCTTGATCTCAGCCTGGATATTTTCGGGCATAAAGGCGGTGATGAAAGAACCCTGGCGCAGCATGAAACACTGGCCATTGGTCTTGCCATCCGCAAACAGCGGAGCGGTATCCTGGAAGGAGTTCGTTGCCATCGAAATACCGCCGCCATTGACCTGGCCTTCGGCGAGCAGGTGCTTGGCAACTTCATCAGCAGCCTTGGTAACTTCGGGAGAAGCAAAGTCTACTTCGCCAGCAATCCACTTGGCGTAAACATCCGCGCCATGATAATCGAGAACATACTGCTCAAGCCAATCGGTGAAAGGCCAACCTGTCGCGCCGCCCGATTCGATGCCAGCGCACCACGGGTAACCAGTGCCATCGGCTTTGATTTTTTCTTCGAGGGCAGCCAATTCGGCAGCATTGGCGGGCACAGCATAACCATTAGCCTTGAAAGCCGATGGATTGTAGAATACCAGGGTCTTCATGTTGGCAGAAACAGGCAGACCGTAAACCTTGCCATCCACCACCGCGAGCTTTTCCCAGCCAGGAACCAGGGTGGAAAGCGGCTTGCTCATATCGATAACTTCTTCCAGCGGAACGAGATTGTCAGCCAGGTTCTTCAAACCACCGGGCTGAGGCCACATGGCGATGTCTGGTTCCTGACCGGCTTCAATCTTCACCTTGATGTCAGTGTCAAAGCTGGCCAGAGATGTAAATGTGATCTCAATGCCATTAGCCTGACCAAATTCAGTAAGAGCCTTCTGGAAGGCCGCGGCCTGGGCCTCGCCATAACCGCCATAAATCACTACTTTGCCATCACCTTTGGGAAGCTCGCCGGTTGATGCGGGAGCTCCAGTGGCAGCCGGAGCGCCACATGCCGACAAGATCATGGATGCCAAAACCAACAGGCTTACCAAAGACCAAAACAGGGATTTCTTATTCATTATTTCTTTCTCCTTTTTTATTGTGAACCAGATTTGATGGCGTCTGAAAGAGTTTCTCTGAAAGCACTTTCATATTCAAAAGTATAGCACCGTGCAAAAGGAGAGTCAAGAGGCAATTTCATAAAAAGTAGCGCAAGATACCCTCTTGCGCTACCCAACTACACTCATTTTGCTTTCAACAACTTGCTTTGCAAATTCTTCATGCTTACGTTCAGCCCGGCCTCCGTCATCCCCCCAAGCACAGGTTGTAGCCTTCCACTTCGTAAATTACCCACTGGTCAGTCAACGAAAACAAACCAACAAGATTTTAAACTTTTCGTGGGTATGGATACGAAAAACGAACAGGAAGCATTAACCTGATCCTGGCTGCGGTTTTTGGGTTAAGCAGTTTCACGCTCAACCAATGTGAGCGGCAGGTGAATGTGCTGGACAGGTCGCGATGGGTCGGCGATACGGCCAAGCAAGATTTCAACCGCCAGGCGGCCAGATTCATCCAAGTGCTGGCGGATGGTAGTTAAGTCGGCGTACTCGGCCATATCGAGATCATCAAAACCTACCACGGCAAGCTGCTCCGGCACGCGGATGTTGAGCTGACGCGCAGCCTTGAGCACGCCCAGCGCCTGGAAGTCAGTGGCTGCAAAGATGGCGGTCGGCGGCTGGGGCAGGTTCAGCAACTCGGCAGCTACCTGGCGGGTTTGTGCCTGGGTGTAAGGCGCAAGGCGGACAAAACTCTCTGGAAGTTCAATCCCCGCTTCAGCAAGTGCCTGTCGAAACCCGCTCAAACGCTGCCCGACTGGATGAATAGCATATTCCGGCAGGTCGGTATCGCCCAGAAAAGCGATGCGACGATGGCCTTTTTTGATAAGGTAATCGGCAGCGATACGCCCACCAGCTACATCATCGATTTCAACGCAACTCAGAGTCTCATTGGGATACTCAATCAACACGGTGGGAATATTCAACCGTTTCACATTGGCATCACTGATTGGTAGCGACATAACAATCAGCCCATCCAGGTTGCCAGTCAGCGGGATCGAGGCAAAATAGTTTTCGAGATGAGCAGCGGTTTCGACAGTGTAAATCACAAGTTCAAAGTTTTCCTTGGCAAGGGCAGCTGCAATGCCCCGCAGGCGCTGGACGAAGGATGGGGCAGTGAAAAAAGGCGTGATCACGCCAATCCGCCCGGTTTGGCGTAGGGCACGGGCACGGGCTTCAGCTTTTGGAATAAACCCAAGTGAATCGATGGCATCAAGCACTTTATTACGGGTTTCAGCGTTAACCTTGTCTGGGGAATTTAGAACGCGGGAAATGGTTGAAATGCTAACGCCTGAGCGTTTGGCTACATCATAAATGGTGGGGTTTTTATGGTTATTCATGGCTAATCCTGCAAAAGAAACATGAAAGCACTTTCAGTTTAACATAAAAGTAAAATTTAGGTACAGCCACAATCCGCTAGGGATAACAAAAACGCGCCGATTTCGGCGCGCTTTTTGTCCAAAACCACGTTGGGCCGCCCCAAACCAGCCCGGAGTCGCGGGCTGGCATGCATTTTCAGCCGACGACTTACCAACCCCGCTGCCATGGATGGGGGATTGGCAAGTCGTCGCTGGACGGTGAGGAAGTTGCTCAGTTATCCGCTCTCGTAGTGGGGGAAGGCTGGGATGGGGTAAGAGTTCGTCATAAAAGCTGGAATCCGGATAGTAAAAAAATAGGAATTTCCTTTCAAATAAAACAGCTGGTGGTATTGGCAAAAGAGATTCATGTACAATTGAGTCGAGAAAGAGGTTTCCCATGTTAATTCCTGCCGAACACCTCCGCGCTTATCCTCTCCTTGCCAGTCTTAGCGACGATGAACTGGCTGCGATTGCCCCCAAGATCACCAAACGCGCTTTTGCGAAAGGCGCGTATATTTACCAGCCCGGCTCACCCGGCTTGAATATGTACCTCGTCGAATCCGGCCTGGTGCGGATGTTTTTTGCCAACCAGCGGGGCGAAGAATTCCTGATGAATCTGGTAACGCCCACGGACTGTTTTGGCACGCCGTTGTTGATGGATAACCAGGCCAGGCTGGTGGGCGCGGCGGCAGTGCGCGATACGGTGGTGCTGGCGCTGGCGCGGGAAGATGTGTTCGATGGGATGCGCCGCATCCCGCAGTTTGCAGTCAATATCTATGTGGATATATCCAATAAAATGCGGTTGTTAGGGGGGTATTTGCATGGCGTAACCACCCTGAGCGTGCAAGGGCGGCTGGCAAAGGTTTTCCTGCACTATTCTGCCCCGCAGACGAACGAACTGAACCTGCCAATTTCACAGGGTGAGCTGGCCGGGATGCTCGCATCCAGCCGTGGACGGGTGAACCGCGCGCTGGCGAACATGCAGGCGCAGGGTCTGATTCGCATGGATGGGCAGAAAATCTATATCTTAGATAGGGCGGGATTGGTCAAAACCAGCGAAGTGTAACAAACGGCACAGCTAGGTATCAAAGGTCATTATAGAATATGGTGGTTTGAATACATCAAGCTGCCATATTTTTTATTTTAAGCTGACCAATGAGTCCCTATGACCCAAGAATCCGTTGAATTAGCAATTGGCAAAGCCCTTCTTGACGAAGATTTTCGCAGCCTATTGTTTGCGAAACCGGAACAGGCGCTATCTGGCTTTGATCTGAAACCCGCTGAAAAAAGCCGCATCTTGCGGGTGGATAGTGAAACGCTCGAATTCCTGGCACAGATCTTGAACCGCTTGAATCCCCCTGCCAAAAATCCAGAATCCCACAAAAGGAAAAAATTATGATCGCGAAAATCAGAATCCTTCCTATTGTCACTTTCCTGGTGGTGCTAACTGCCGCTTTTGGCACGACACAAATCGTACAGGCTGATAGTGCCAATTTGCAGGTTTTCAATACACAACCATCCGATGATTTCGTTATCACCGTCAAGACGAACAACCCCGGAACTTCCGGTTCCACACAGTTCACCATCCCCACCACCGGCACAGGCTATAACTACAATGTGGACTGCGACAATGACGGCGTCAACGAAGCCACCAGCGCAATCGGGAACTACACCTGCAACTACGCTGCCGCCGGGACCTACACTGTGCGTATCAAGGATAATACGGGGCTGGGAACCGGCTTCCCACGCATCTACTTCAACTATAGCGGGGATAGGCTGAAATTACTCACCATCGAGCAGTGGGGCACAGGCAAATGGACTTCGATGAATGGCGCCTTCCACGGCTGTTCCAACCTGGCAGGGCAGGCAAATGACGCCCCCGACCTCTCCGGCGTGACAAACATGAGTTTCATGTTCACCGCCGCCAGCGCCTTCAACCAGGATATCGGCGGCTGGAACACCGCCAACGTGACCAATATGAGCCTCATGTTCTACGGCGCCAGCGCCTTCAACCAGGATATCGGCGGCTGGAACACTGCCAACGTGACATATATGAACGGCATGTTCTACCGAGCCAGCGCCTTCAACCAGGATATCGGCGGCTGGAACACCGCCAACGTGACATATATGAACGGCATGTTTTACCAAGCCAGCGCCTTCAACCAGCCTATTGGCAGTTGGAACACCGCCAGCGTAACGAATATGTCCCAGATGTTCTACGGCGCCAGCGCCTTCAACCAGGACATCGGCAGTTGGAACACCGCCAGCGTAACGAATATGTCCCAGATGTTCTACGGCGCCAGCGCCTTCAACCAGGACATCGGCAGTTGGAACACCGCCAACGTGACGGATATGAGCAGTATGTTTAACGGCGCCAGCGCCTTCAACCAGAGCCTCAACAGTTGGAACACCACCAACGTAACCAATATGAGCGCCATGTTCTCCAACGCCAGCGCCTTCAACGGGAACATCGGCAGTTGGGATACCAGCCACGTAACCAGTATGAGCGGCATGTTCTCCAACGCCAGTGCCTTCAACGGGGACATTACCAACTGGAACACCGTCAGCGTGACCTACATGAATTCCATGTTCTATGGCGCAGCCGCCTTCAATCAGCCCATCGGCAATTGGAATACCACCAACGTAACCGATATGAACAGCATGTTCGCCAACGCCAGCGCCTTCAACCAGAATATCGGCGGCTGGGATACCGGCAAGGTGGTTACTATGATTGATACGTTCAACGGCGCGACCGCCTTCGATCAGAACCTTGGCGGGTGGAACGTTGCCGCCCTGACGAACACAACGCGCATGTTCACCGCCGCGAAACTCTCCACCGCCAATTACGATGCGCTGCTGGAAGGATGGAGCGCGCAAACCCTCAAATCTGGCGTGCCCTTCGATGGCGGGAACAGCATTTACTGCGCCGGAGCCGCCGCCCGCGCCCATATCATCTCCACTTACGGCTGGGTCATCACCGACGGCGGTTACAACTGCCCGCCGGAAAATGATTTCGTCATTACCGTCAAGACCGACAACCGCGGCGTAACAAGCAGCACCCAGTTCAGGATTCTCACCACCGGACCCGGCTACGACTACAACGTGGACTGCAACAATGACGGGGTGAACGAAGTCACCGGCGCAACCGGCACCTACACCTGCAATTACGGCGCAACTGGCTTGAATACCGGCGCTGGAACCTACACCGTGCGCATCAAAGACAACACCGGGCTTGGCACTGGCTTCCCGCGCATCTACTTCAGCAGTTCCTTGGAAGGAGAGAAACTGCTGACCATCGAGCAGTGGGGCACAGGCAAATGGACTTCGATGAGAAGTGCGTTTAACGGCTGCCGCTACCTGGTGGGGCATGCCAGCGACCGCCCCGACCTCTCCGCCGTGACAGACATGGGTTATATGTTCGATGGTGCCAGGGCATTCAACCAGGATATCGGCAACTGGGATACCAGCCATGTGATCAATATGTCCAGGATGTTCCAATACGCCAGCGCCTTCAACCAGAATATTGGTGGATGGAACACCACTAACGTGACAGACATGAGTTATATGTTCGATGGTGCCATCGCCTTCAACCAGGACATTGGCGGTTGGAACACCGCCAACGTAACCAATATGATCAGCATGTTCGAGATTGCTAGCGCCTTCAACCAGGATATCAGCGATTGGAACACCACCAACGTAACCTATATGTCCCGGATGTTCCGTGGCGCCAGCGCATTCAACCAGGATATCGGCAACTGGGATACCAGCCATGTGACCAGTATGTCCCAGATGTTCCAATACGCCAGCGCCTTCAACCAGCCAATTGGCGGCTGGAACACCGCCAACGTGACGAACATGGCGGCCATGTTCAACGCTGCCAGCGCCTTCAACCAGCCAATTGGCGGCTGGAACACCGCCAACGTGACGAACATGTATGGCATGTTCTTGGACGCGAGCGCCTTCGACCAGAACCTGGGGAAGTGGAACATCAGCGCCCTGGTGGGTGGAGACTCCACCGGCGCGATGGATATGTTTAAAGGCGCGCCGCTCTCCACCGCCAACTACGACGCCCTGCTCACCGGCTGGGGGGCGCAGACCGTGCAAACCGGTGTCTACTTCAGCGGCGGCAACAGCCAGTACTGCGCCGGGAAACCCGCCCGCGACAGCCTGACGGCGCAGGGCTGGATCATCACCGATGGCGGCTACAACTGCCCGCCGGAAAATGACTTCGTCATCACCGTCAAGACCGACAATCCCGGAACTTCCACCAGCACGCAGTTCACCATCCTCACTTTCCCCGGCGAGACCTACAACTATAACGTGGACTGCGACAACGACGGCGTGAACGAAGCCACGGCGCAGACCGGGAACTACACCTGCACCTACACCACCGCCGGAACCTACACCGTGCGCATCAAGGATAATACCGGGCTGCGAACCGGCTTCCCGCGCATTTACTTCAACAGCGGCGGAGATAAGAACAAACTACTGACCATAGAGCAGTGGGGCACGGGCAAATGGACTTCAATGGCAAGCGCCTTCACTGGATGCATCAACCTGACCGGAAATGCCAGCGACGCGCCCGATCTCTCCGGCGTGACCGATATGAGTTTAATGTTCAATAATGCCAGGGCATTCAACCAGGATATCAGCAATTGGGACACCAGTCATGTGACCGACATGAGAGGTATGTTCACCGGCGCCTGGTCCTTCAACCAGCCCATCGGCAGTTGGAATACCTCCAGCGTGACCCTGATGGGTTACATGTTCGCCAGCAGCCCCTTCAACCAGGATATCAGCAATTGGGATACCAGCCATGTGACCGACATGACGAGCATGTTCCAATACGCCGAATATTTCGACCAGAACCTCGGCGGCTGGAACGTGGGCGCGTTGACGAACGCTAAAAATATGTTTGCCAACGCCAAACTTTCCACCGCCAATTACGATGCATTGCTGAACGGCTGGGGGGCGCAGACTCTCAATCCCGGCGTGACTTTCAGCGGCGGGAGCAGTACCTTCTGCGCCGGGGCTGCCGCCCGCGCCAATATGATCTCCACCTATGGCTGGTCAATCACCGACGGCGGGGCAAACTGCCCACCGGAAAACGATTTCGTCATCACCGTGAAAACGTACATCGTCGGGACTTCCACCAGCACGCAGTTCACCATCCCCACCTTCCCCGGCGAGACCTACAACTACAACGTAGATTGCAACAACGACGGCGTGAATGAAGTCACCGGCGCAACCGGGAACTACACCTGCAACTACGCCGCCGCCGGAACCTACACCGTGCGCATCAAGGATAATACCGGGCTGGGAACCGGTTTCCCACGCATCTACTTCAACAACGGCGGGGATAATGCGAAACTGATTACCATCCAACAATGGGGCACGGGCAAATGGACTTCGATGAGTCACGCCTTCGATGGCTGTTTCTCCCTGGTAGGCCAGGCAACCGACGCTCCCAATCTCTCCGGGGTGTTGGACCTGAGTTATATGTTCAGGCATAACCATTTCTTCAACCAGGATATTAGCAGTTGGAACACCGCCAACATAACGAATATGAGTCACATGTTCTACTATGCCCGCGACTTCAACCAGAATATTAGCAGTTGGAACACCACCAACGTGACCGATATGAGTTACCTGTTCTCATTTGCCGCCGCCTTCAACCAGCCCATCGGCAGTTGGGACACCGGCAAGGTGACGAATATGGAAGCTATGCTCCAGGAAGCGGCCGCCTTCAACCAGAATATCGGTAGTTGGAACACCGCCAGCGTAACGAATATGGCTGGCATGTTCGTGGGCGCGACCGCCTTCAACCAGGATATCAGCGGTTGGGATACCAGCAAGGTAACAACTATGGAAGCCATGTTCATGGGCGCTATTGCCTTCAACCAAAATATCGGCGGCTGGAACGTTGGCGCGCTTACCAAGGCTGGCTCAATGTTCCATGCGGCCAAACTTTCCACCGCCAATTACGACGCCCTGCTGAACGGCTGGGGGGCGCAGACTCTCAATCCCGGCGTGACTTTCAGCGGAGGCAGCAGTACCTACTGCGCAGGTGAATCAGCCCGCACGAATATGATCTCCACTGACGGATGGACAATCAGCGACGGCGGGAAAGGCGACTGCCGCGCCCTGGTTTATGACGGCAACGGTAACACCGGCGGCGCAGCCCCAACCGACCCATCCAGCCCCTATGGCCTCAACTCTATTGTCACCGTCATCGGCAACAGCGGGGCGCTCGCCAAAACCGGCCTGGCCTTCAACGGCTGGAACACCCAGGCTGACGGGTTGGGAACATCCTACGCCCCCGGCGATACCTTTACAATCACCGCCGACACCACCCTCTACGCCCAGTGGATAATCAACAGCTACACCGTGACCTTCGACGCCAACAACGGCAGCGGCGCGATGTCGCCACAGAGCGGTAACTACAACACCAGCGCGGCCCTCGCCACCAACACCTTCACCCGCGCCGGGTACACCTTCAGCGGCTGGAACACCCTGGCAAA